>NZ_CATKPU010000076.1:0-376575 GCF_949767825.1 Pseudomonas sp. IT-P258
AAACAATCGAATAAAGGTCATTAAGCGGATGGCGTACGGTTACCGGGACAGCGAATTCTTTTTCATGAAGATCAAGAGCGTCTTTCCCGGTAATCCGTGAAGAACCTTATTTTTGTCCGGGATTTGCGGTGCCTGTGCGGGCCTCTTCGTCGGAACGCCGCCCGAAGGCGTCAGTCAGATCACCACAAAAACATCAGGCCGCCGCGAAACGCTTGTCCAGATAATCAATGATCACCTTGGACTCATACATCCAGGTGGTCTGGCCATTATCTTCAATGCGCAGGCACGGCACCTTGATCTTGCCGCCTTGCTCGAGCAGGGTCTGGCGATCCTGTTCGTTGTTCTTCGCATCACGCAGTGCCACCGGCACATTCAGGCGGCGCAAGGTGCGGCGGGTCTTCACGCAGAACGGGCAGGCGTGGAATTGATACAGCGTCAGGCCCTTGGCAGCCGAGTTGACCTGTGCCTGAACTTCCGCCGGACGCTGCTTCTTGCCTGGGCGGGTGATGAAGTCGATGAAGATGATCAGTTGGCCAAGGCCGACACGAAGCGCTTTTACGAACACGTTGAAAGCCTCACGGTGCGAATGAAGAAGGGCGCGCAGCTTACCTGATTTTTTGCAGGCGAAAAAAAACCGGCGATGAATGCCGGTTTTCTTCGTGCCGCGAATTACTTGATGAGGCTGAGGAATTCGCTGCGAGTGGCGGCGTTTTCACGGAACTCTCCGAGCATCACCGAGGTGATCATCGTCGAATTCTGCTTTTCCACACCGCGCATCATCATGCACATGTGCTTGGCCTCGATCACCACCGCGACGCCCAAGGCACCGGTGACCTGCTGGACCGCGTCGGCGATCTGGCGGCTGAGGTTTTCCTGGATCTGCAGGCGACGGGCGTACATGTCGACGATCCGCGCCACTTTCGACAGGCCCAGGACCTTGCCGCTCGGGATGTAGGCGACGTGAGCCTTGCCGATGAACGGCAGCAGGTGGTGTTCGCACAACGAGTACAACTCGATGTCCTTGACCAGCACCATTTCACTGTTGTCGGAGCTGAACAGGGCACCGTTGGTGACCTCTTCCAGTGTCTGTTCATAGCCGCGGCAGAGGTACTGCATGGCTTTGGCGGCACGTTTTGGCGTGTCGAGCAGGCCTTCGCGGGAAACGTCCTCGCCGAGCTGGCCGAGGATCGCCGTGTAATTCTGTTCCAGGGACATGAAACTACCTGTGGGATTTTACGCAAAGGGCAAGGGTACGGTGACGGGCACGACGCTGCAAGCGTGACGCGTCAGCTTTACTCGTCGCGACCTTCCATCATGGTACGTTTGAGCATCACATAAACCGCGCCGGCACCACCGTGTTTGGCCTGGCACGAGGTGAAGCCGAGCACCTGTGGATGCTGGCGCAGCCAGGTGTTGACGTGGCTTTTGATCATCGGCCGCTTGCCGTCCAGTCGCACGGCCTTGCCATGGGTGACGCGCACGCAGCGGATTTCGAATCTGGTGGCTTCGGCCAGGAACGCCCAGAGGGTTTCCCGGGCCTTTTCCACGCTCATGCCGTGCAGATCGAGGCTGCCTTCGAACGGAATCTGCCCGACCTTGAGCTTGCGCATCTGGCTTTCCTGCACGCCATCGCGGGCCCACATCAGCTCGTCTTCAGGGCCGACGTCGATGACGAACTGATCGGACAGCCCGTCGACGGTGGTGGATTCGGTGCGTACGGTCGCCGCTTGACGCAGCTTGGCAATCTGCGCGCGGTCAGCCTTGGGTTTGCCGGTTTCGGCGCGATCGTGCTTGATCGGCTTGACGCCTTGGATCGCGCTTTTGAACAGGGAAAAATCGTCGTCTTGCATGTCAGCCTCCGCGAAGGGCGGCCAGTTTACCCAACTCGAAGCGAATCGGGCGCGACAAAAACGCGCGCGACGCCAGGCTCAGTCGTGTTTTTTCATCAGGTGCGGGGACATGGCCAGTTCCCGCGACTGCCGCGAGCGACGACGGCAACGGCGCCATAACCAGACACCGAGGTACAGCACGAACAGGCCGATCGCCAGGATCACGGCGGCACCGGTGCGGCTGGTGTTCAATTCACCCAAGGCGGGTGCGTGGCCGAGCAGGCTGGCGGCACCGGCCATGGCGAGCAATACGCCACACATCGCCAGCAACGCTGCGAACGTCGCGCCGATTCGAAATCGCCAGTTGCTTTGGCCTTTGGGCCGCAAGCGGCGAGCGTCAAAACCATCGGATAACTTCATTCCGACCTTCCTCAATGGGTATCGGCCCTTCGACCGGGAGTTGACCGGGATGTTCCTGAGGCTAAGACAATTACGGCAAATGGGAGGCTTTTGCGGATGAGCGGCGTTCCATGCCGCTCATTGAGCGTCGATCAGATCAGTTCACGGGTCAGCGCGAGGGTGGCGAAGTTGTCGCCCATGATCGCCATTTCCGTCTGATGAACGTGTGCGGCACTGAGCACGCCGCCCTTGTAAGGCAGGTCGCGGGTGGCGCAGGCGTCTTCCACCAGGGTGCAGCGAAAGCCCAGGTTCTTGGCGGCACGCACCGTGGTGCTGACGCTGGAGTGGCTCATGAAGCCGCAGACGATCAGGTCAAGGGCGCCGAGGTCTTCCAGGCGTTGTGCCAGTTCGGTGCCGTGAAACGCGCTTGGCAGCAATTTGCCGATGACGGTTTCATCGCTCTGTGGCTCCAGGCCCGGAATGAACTCACCACCTACGCCCTGGGGGTTGAACAACCCGCCGAGCGTACCGAGGTGGCGGACATGCACGATCGGCCGGCCGGCGGCGCGGGCAGCGGCAAGCAATTGCTTGATGTTCGCGACAGCTTCATCCATGCCGCTCAGGGCCAGGGGACCGCTGAGGTATTCTTTCTGGGCATCGATGATGACCAGCGTGGCATGGCTCAGATTGGCCGCTGCATAACCGCGGCCACTGAGTTGAAACATCGTTTTTGGAACAGACATTCTGGGGCTCCTTGGAGTGGGGCTTTTGCGCCATTGTCCTCTGGCTGAGCGGTTCTGTGAATGGCTACGATCACAGGTGCCGTCGTTGCTGGCCTGTAGCCTTGTCAATAGTCGCGTTTTGTTCAATAGCCTGGCGAAAAAATGGATAACTCCTACATTTGAATCGGTGGTTTCCCGCGTCGTCGTGACGTCGTTTGACTGGTAGAATCCCCCGTCGATTTTTCTGGAGTTTGCCGTCGTGATCACTTCCCGCCTTCGCACCCTGCGTGACCATATCCGTTGGGCCGTCAGCCGCTTCCATGGGGAGGATCTGTTTTTCGGCCACGGTACCGACAATGCCTGGGACGAAGCCCGGCAATTGGTGTTGGGCGCGCTGCACCTGCCGTGGGAAATCGCCGATAGCTACCTCGACTGCAATCTGGAAGAAGACGAAGTGGTTCACCTGCAGCTTTTGCTCAAGCGCCGCATCGAAGATCGGGTGCCGACCGCTTACCTGCTGGGTGAGGCCTGGTTCTGCGGCATGTCGTTCATCGTCGATGAGCGCGTGCTGATCCCGCGTTCACCCATTGGCGAGCTGATTGAAAATCGTTTTACCCCGTGGCTGGCCAACGAGCCGGCGCGAATTCTCGACCTGTGCACCGGCTCCGGCTGCATCGGCATCGCTTGCGCCTACGAGTTCCAGCATGCCGAAGTGGTGCTGGCCGACCTGTCGTTCGAAGCGCTGGAAGTGGCCAACCAGAACATCGAGCGCCATGGCGTCGATGAGCGTGTGTACACGGTGCAGGGCGACGGCTTCGAAGGCTTGCCGGGTCAGCGTTTCGACCTGATCGTGTCGAACCCGCCCTACGTCGACGCAGAAGATTTCGCCGACATGCCGGACGAATACCAGCACGAACCGGAGCTGGGCCTGGCCTGCGGTGATGACGGTTTGAACCTGGTGCGACGCATGCTCGCCGAGGCGGCGGATCATCTGACCGAGAAGGGCTTGCTGATTGTCGAAGTGGGCAACAGCCAGGTGCACGTCGAGGCGCTGTACCCGGAAGTGGACTTCGCCTGGCTGGAGTTCGAGCGTGGCGGCCATGGTGTGTTCATGCTCAGCGCGCAGCAGTGCCGGGAGCATCAGGCGTTGTTCGTTTCCCGCATTTAAAAAGCAAAAGATCGCAGCCTGCGGCAGCTCCTACATGGAATGCGTATTCCTGTAGGAGCTGCCGCAGGCTGCGATCTTTTGATTCAACGGTGCGTAGCAATCCAGATCAGCAGCCCCGCCTGAAACACCGCAAACGCCACCAGGCAGGTGATGGTGAATCGCAGCCCGGCGTCTTCGCGTTTGTACTTGCTGACTTTCTCTTCGTGTTTCTTGAGTTTGACTTCCTGCTCGGCCAGGTTCTGCTCGGCTTGCTGGAGCATCTGCGCCGCCTCGAGAATTTCCACGACCTGCAGTTTTTCGCTGTTCCACTCGCCAGAGAGGTCGCCGACCTTGACCGCCTTGACGCTGCCTTTCAAATGCTGGGCATCGGCATACACCACGTCGAACCCATGCACGCGCAAAAAATGATCGCGACGCAAGCGGGTGTCTTCGTTCAGTGCATCCTTGTTGTTCAGGTCAAAGCCGTCGACGGTGTAGGTCGGCCAGCGCTTCTTTGCCCAGTTGATGCCCTGGGCCGCCATGTAGCGGCCAATGCCACGGTTCAGCGGTTCAATCTGCAATCCGCTTTCCGGTCCGAAATGCACGCGTTTTTCGGCGTGATCGACCCACACGTCCAGATGATTCTGCTCCTTGCGTACGCGCTGGCCGGGCAGGGTGATGCTCATGCGCATAAGGCTGTGCGCCTTGTCGTTGCGCTCGGCATAGCCTAATTCGACAAAGCGCAATGGGCGCCCGCCAGTGTTGCGGTCAGTCTGCAGCGGCGCCAGACGGAGCATCTTGTGGTGCTCGACGTGGACGTCCGCCCAGGGTAGCTCGACCGCTGGCGGTGCGTCTTTTTCAGCGCTGGTGTCGGGTGAAGTCTGGGTGTCAGTCATAACGGCGAGATCCTGTCCAAGCTCAGCTTGTCGCCAACCAATGTGTTGGCGACAAAGGCTTATCGGCCGTTTTTTTCAAGACTGGAGGTTAACTGGCGCGAAGTCCGTCAATAAAACCGAGGATTCGCGTGCCCAGTTCCGCCGCCAGGGGTAACTGCGGGTCTTTATAGGAGGCCATCTGGCGTTTGACGTCGTTGGGCACGATGCGCATGACGTGGTTCATGCCCTCGATCAGCGCCAGTTCGGCGTCCGGTTTGGCTGCCTTGAGCAGCCTTGCGTCATTGACGCCGACCTGGATGTCGTTGCTGCCCTGGATGATCAGTGCTGGCATCTTCAGCTTGGCAAATGCCGTGGCCGGGTCCTGGCGGAACAGGGAAATCAGGTAAGGCTGCACGCTCGGGCGGAAAATCGCCTGCAAGGGTGGCGGCACATTGTCGTCGGGTTTCCCGGCCTTGAGGCTGTCGAGCAATTCATTGCTGCGCAGCATCAACGGTGGTGGCAGGCGATTGCCCAGTTGCTCGCGAATGACCTGATCCACTGGCCTTGCGCTGCCCGAGACAGAAATCACCGCGTCGGCATCGATGTCCGGCGCAGCGAGGCTGGCGATCAAGGCGCCTTCGCTGTGACCCAGCACGATCAACTGGCCGAAACGCGGATCGGTCTTGAGCTTGCGGCCCCAGGCCTGAGCGTCGGCCACATAGGCGTCCACCGTCAGATTGCGTTCATCCGGGGTTGCCGCCAGGCTTGCGGCCACGCCGCGCTTGTCGTAGCGCACGCTGGCGATGTTGTGTTTGGCCAGCACCCAGGCCAGACGCTTGAGGCTGTCATTGCGCCCGCCGTCGGTGTTGTTTCCGTCACGGTCCGTAGGGCCGGAACCGGAAATGATCAGCACAACCGGCACTCGATTGTCGGATTTTGGCAGTAACAGCGAGCCGAAAAGCTCGCCGGTGCCGGTATCCAGGGTGATCGGTCGTTGCAGGACAGTCGCCTGGGCGAAGCCGGAAATCATTGTAAGGCTCAAGGCTAGAACTCGCAGCATCATCGCGCCATCATCCAGAAGATGCCGGTTGGACTCACAGGCACCCATAAGGTTCGAGGATGAACTACTTGGGTAGCCTGCGTATACTGGCGCGCATTACGTATTCAGGTTCATTTCACGGAGCGTCCTGCATGTCCGGCAATACCTACGGCAAGCTGTTCACTGTCACCACCGCGGGCGAAAGCCATGGCCCGGCGTTGGTCGCCATTGTCGATGGCTGCCCGCCGGGGCTGGAGATATCCCTTGAGGATCTGCAGCGTGACCTGGACCGCCGCAAGCCCGGCACCAGCCGCCACACGACCCAGCGCCAGGAAGCCGACGAAGTCGAAATCCTCTCCGGCGTGTTCGAAGGCCGCACCACCGGTTGCGCCATCGGCCTGTTGATCCGCAACACCGACCAGAAGTCCAAGGACTACTCGGCGATCAAGGATCTGTTCCGCCCGGCCCATGCCGACTACACCTACCACCACAAGTACGGCGAGCGTGATTATCGCGGCGGCGGCCGCAGTTCGGCCCGCGAAACCGCGATGCGCGTCGCGGCCGGTGCGATTGCGAAAAAATACCTGGCCAGCCAGGGCATCGTCATTCGCGGCTACATGAGCCAGCTGGGGCCGATTGAAATCCCGTTCAAGACCTGGGAATCGGTCGAGCAGAACGCCTTCTTCAGCCCGGACCCGGACAAGGTGCCGGAACTGGAAGCCTACATGGACCAGTTGCGCCGGGACCAGGACTCGGTCGGCGCGAAGATTACAGTGGTCGCCGAAGGCGTGATGCCGGGCCTGGGCGAGCCGATCTTCGACCGTCTCGACGCCGAACTGGCCCATGCGCTGATGAGCATCAACGCGGTCAAGGGCGTGGAAATCGGCGCCGGTTTCGCCAGTGTCGCCCAGCGTGGCACCGAGCACCGCGATGAAATGACCCCGGAAGGTTTCCTCAGCAACAATGCGGGCGGCATTCTCGGCGGTATTTCCTCCGGTCAGCCCATCGTTGCGCACCTGGCGCTGAAGCCGACATCGAGCATCACCACACCGGGCCGTTCCATCGACATCCATGGCAACCCGGTGGAAGTGATCACCAAGGGCCGTCACGATCCGTGCGTGGGTATCCGCGCCACGCCGATTGCCGAGGCGATGATGGCCATCGTGCTGATGGATCACCTGCTGCGCCACCGTGGGCAGAACGCCGATGTGCGTGTGAGCACGCCGGTGCTGGGTCAGCTGTAAATGGCTGACATCATGGTCGCAGCCGTCTGATGGCGACTGCGGCGCTCCCGTACTGGCGGCTCTCCAGTTTCTATCTGTTCTATTTTGCCTTGCTCGGTTCGACAGCGCCGTTTCTGGCGCTGTACTTCGATCACCTGGGGTTCAGCGCCGCGCGCATCGGCGAGCTGGTGGCGATACCGATGCTGATGCGCTGCGTGGCGCCGAACATCTGGGGCTGGCTGGGCGACTACACCGGTCAGCGGCTGGCCATCGTGCGCTTCGGCGCGGTGTGCACGCTGCTGACCTTTTCGCTGATTTTCGTCAGCAAGACCTACGCCTGGCTGGCGATGGTCATGGCCTTGCATGCGTTCTTCTGGCACGCGGTGTTGCCGCAGTTCGAAGTCATCACCCTGGCGCACTTGCAGGGCCAGACCTCGCGCTACAGCCAGATTCGCCTGTGGGGCTCGATCGGTTTCATCATCACCGTGGTCGCGCTGGGCCGTTTGTTCGAATGGCTGAGCCTGGACATCTACCCGGCGGCGCTGGTGCTGATCCTGGTCGGCATCGTGGTCAGCAGTCTGTGGGTGCCTAACGCGCAACCGATTCAGGGTGAACGGTTGACCGGGGAGGGATTCCTCCAGCAACTGCGCAACCCCGGTGTGTTGGCGTTTTACGGCTGCGTGGCGCTGATGCAGATGAGCCACGGGCCTTATTACACGTTCTTGACGCTGCATCTTGAGCACCTGGGTTACAGCCGGGGCGTGATCGGTATGCTCTGGGCGGTTGGCGTCGTCGCTGAAGTTTTGATGTTCTTGGCCATGAGCAAGATCCTCGCGCGGTTTTCCTTGCGCCGGGTGCTGATGGCGAGTTTTCTGCTGGCGGCGTTACGCTGGTTGCTGCTCGGGTCGTTGGCCGAATTCCTTTGGGTGCTGCTGTTTGCCCAGGTACTGCACGCGGCGACATTCGGCAGCTTTCACGCCGCTGCCATTTCATTCGTGCAACGTAGCTTCGGCGCGCGCCAGCAAGGCCAGGGCCAGGCGCTGTATGCCGCGTTGGCCGGCACCGGCGGTGCGTTGGGCGCTTTGTATTCCGGCTACAGCTGGAATGCCCTCGGCGCGGCATGGACCTTTAGTATTGCCAGTCTCGCAGCCGTCGCGGCTGCCGTTATCATTGCCACACGTATGCAAGAGGACAGGCCATGAGCCTTACCCGTGAACAACTCGCCCAGGAAATCATCGACGCCGGGCGTTTTCTGTATGGCCGCGGCTGGTCGCCGGCCACCAGCAGCAATTACTCGACCCGCCTGTCGCCGACCGAAGCCTTGCTGACCGTCTCCGGCAAGCACAAGGGGCAACTGGGCATGGACGATGTGCTGGCCACCGACCTGTCGGGCAACAGCCTGGAGCCGGGCAAGAAACCGTCCGCCGAAACCCTGCTGCACACCCAACTCTACAGCTGGCGCCCGGAGATCGGTGCGGTGCTGCACACCCACTCGGTGAACGCCACCGTGCTGTCGCGCCTGACGTCGCAAGACTTCATCGAGTTCGAAGACTACGAACTGCAAAAGGCCTTCAGCGGTGTGACGACCCACGAATCCCGGGTGCACGTGCCGATTTTCGACAACGACCAGGACATTGCGCGCCTGGCCGCCAAGGTGCAGCCTTGGCTCGACGCCCATCCCGATTGCGTCGGTTACCTGATTCGCGGCCATGGCCTGTACACCTGGGGCGCGCGCATGAGCGATGCCCTGCGGCAGATCGAGGCCTTTGAATTTTTGTTCGAGTGCGAGTTGAAGATGCGCTCGCTCTTTAAAGCATGAACCGTTAAGGAGTTGCCCAGATGAGCAGCCTGTCCGTCTATCACGTTTCCAGTCCTGAAATCCCCAACAAGGTGCTGACCCATTTCGAAGACATCGCCTCGACCCTGGCCGAGCAGGGCGTTCGTTTCGACCGCTGGCAAGCGGCGGCGAAGATCCAGCCGGGCGCCAGCCAGGAAGAAGTGATCGCCGCCTACCAGGAGCAGATCGACAAGCTGATGACCGAGCACGGTTACGTCACTGTCGACGTGATCAGCCTCAACAGCGATCACCCGCAAAAAGCCGAACTGCGTGCCAAGTTCCTCGACGAACATCGCCATGGCGAAGATGAAGTACGATTTTTCGTCGCTGGCCGTGGCCTGTTTACCCTGCACATCGACGATTACGTCTACGCGGTGCTGTGTGAGAAAAACGACCTGATCTCGGTGCCAGCCGGAACCAAGCACTGGTTCGACATGGGCGAGCATCCGCATTTCGTCGCGATCCGTCTGTTCAACAACCCGGAAGGTTGGGTAGCCAATTTCACCGGCGAAGACATCGCCAGCCAATTCCCGCGCCTGGAGGACTGAGTCGATGCCGATCAAAGCGATTCTCACCGACATCGAAGGCACCACCAGCGCGGTGAGTTTTGTGTTCGACGTGCTGTTTCCCTACGCTGCCAAACACTTGCCGGCATTTGTCCGTCAGCACGCCGAACGCGCCGATGTGGCAGAGCAACTGGCTGCCGTGCGCCGCGACGGCAACGAACCGAACGCCGACGTCGAGCGGGTCATCGAGATCCTGTTGGGCTGGATCGCTGAAGACCGCAAGGCCACGCCGTTGAAGGCGTTGCAGGGCATGGTCTGGGAACAGGGCTATCAGGCCGGGCAGTTGAAGGGGCATGTGTACCCGGACGCCGTTGACGCGCTCAAGCGCTGGCATCGGGACGGCTTTCAACTGTTTGTTTACTCGTCCGGCTCGATCCAGGCCCAGCGGTTGATCTTCGGCTGCTCGGAGGCAGGGGATCTGACGCCGCTGTTCAGCGGCTATTTCGATACCACTTCGGGCCCCAAGCGCGAGGCGCAGTCCTACGCCAACATCAGCCAGGCGATCAACCTTGAGGCGGGGCAGATCCTGTTTCTGTCGGACATCGTCGAAGAACTCGACGCGGCGCGCACGGCGGGGATGGCCACATGCGGGCTGGCCCGTGAGGGCGGAGAACTGGCAGGGCATGTCACCGTGGACAGCTTTGCGCGGATCGATCCTGCTAATTTCTAAACACCACAAAACCTGTGGGAGCGAGCAAGCCCGCTCCCACATTTTTTTTACAGTGAGTGATAGGTCGGCAGCGCAAACCGTTGCTGGCTCTGCAGCATGGAAATCTGCGGCAGTTCACTGGCTTGTTCGGCGAGGTCGCGGCGAATCGCACTGATGACCCACGTCAGTTGGTCGCCATTGTGCAACTGCTGGTAGGAAATCGAACGCTTGAACACTTTGCCTTCGCCGCCGCTGAGGGTCAGCAGGATCCCACCGTCAGGGCGGGCCTGGGTGGTGACGTCGAAGTTGGAGAACAGGGACGAAAATTTTTCCTGAATCAGGTTCATGTCTTTCAGCTCCGTTAGCTCTTGAATGGCAAGCATACGGAGAGGATTGCAGTGATTGTGCCAGCCTTGGTTTTCTATAAATTAATATATAAAACAACAAGTTAGTATCGTTGGTGATTTTTGCTTTCGTGCATTCTGCATGAACGGCTATCGTGCATCCTGCATTTTGCGCGGTCGCTCGGCGATTCGATGGAACCATTGCGTGTGCGAGGGTTCACGATTGGCCCTGTATCAACCGCGGATCAAGATCGCAGATCAAGATCGCGGATCAAGATCGCGGATACAAAACATTTCAAAAACCGCGTGTACAGCTCAAGAACCGTTGACGTATTTTCGGGCTCAGTCATCGCAGCCCGACAATAAAAAGATCGAACGGGAGCAACATGAGTCGCACGTCGAACGACACGATTACCTGGGGCATGATGCTCCGCAAGCTGCCTTCCATTGCCAAGGCCATCCCCCGGGTGGTGAAGGGCATGAAGGCCGCCAACGTCAAGGACCCGACCCAAGCGTGTGGTTTGGGCTGGAGTTTCGAGCAAGCCACGTTGCGTAACCCGGATGGCCCGGCGCTGTTGCAAGGCGACGTAACGCTCAGTTACTCCGAGGTCAACCAATGGGCCAATCGCATCGCCCATCACCTGATCGGCCAAGGCATCGGCAAGGGGGATGTGGTGGCGGTCTTCATCGAGAACCGCCCGGAACTGCTGGTGACCATACTGGCGGTGGCCAAGGTCGGCGCAATCAGTGCGCTGCTCAATACCTCCCAGACCCGCGACACCCTGGTGCACAGTGTGAATCTGGTGGCGCCGGCGGCGATCATTGTCGGTGAGGAGTTGGTCCCGGCGTACCTCGGAGTGCGTGACCGGGTGTCGATCAAGGCTGACCGAACCTGGTTCGTCGCCGATCAGGACACCTCGCGCCAACCGGGTATCGCGCCTGAAGGTTTCATCAACCTGATGACCGTCAGTCTCGACGATGGCAGCGACAACCCGGCCAGCAGCCGGCAGATTTTCTTTGATGATCCCTGCTTTTATATTTACACCTCGGGCACCACGGGGTTGCCCAAGGCGGGCGTGTTCAAGCACGGACGCTGGATGCGCAGTTCGGCGAGCTTCGGCATGATCGCCCTGGACATGCGCCCCGACGATGTCGTCTATTGCACTTTGCCGCTGTACCACGCCACGGGCCTTTGCGTGTGCTGGGGTTCGGCCGTCAGTGGTGCCAGCGGGTTCGCCATCCGCCGCAAATTCAGCGCCAGTCAGTTCTGGAACGATGCGCGCAAGTACCGGGCGACCACCATCGGTTATGTCGGTGAATTGTGCCGCTACCTGGTCGATCAACCGTCCAGCGCCGACGACAGCCGGCACGATGTGAAGAAAATGATCGGCAACGGCTTGCGGCCCGGCGCCTGGAACGAGTTCAAGACCCGCTTTGCGGTCAATCACATCTGCGAGCTGTACGCCGCCAGCGACGGCAACATCGGTTTCACCAATATTCTCAATTTCGACAACACCATCGGTTTTTCCCTGATGTCCTGGGAGCTGGTTGCGTACGACCACGACAGCGGCGCGCCGATTCGTCAGGCCAATGGCCTGATGCGCAAGGTCGCCAAGGGCGAGCAGGGGTTGTTGCTGGCAAAAATCGACGACAAGGCACCCCTGGACGGCTACACCGATCCGCAGAAAACCGCCAAGGTTGTGCTTGAGGATGTGTTCGAAAAGGGCGACCGCTACTTCAACACCGGCGACCTGTTGCGCAACATCGGCTTTGGGCATGCGCAGTTTGTCGACCGCCTGGGCGACACCTACCGCTGGAAGGGCGAAAACGTCTCGACGACGGAGGTCGAAAACATCCTCCTGCAACACCCGCTTATTTCCGAAGCCGTGGCCTATGGCGTGGAAATCCGCAACACCAATGGCCGGGCCGGGATGGCGGCGATTACCCCGGCCGAATCCCTGGCAACCCTGGATTTCAGCGAGCTGCTGGCCTTCGCCCGCGAGCAAATGCCGGCCTATGCGGTGCCGTTGTTCCTGCGGGTGAAAGTGAAAATGGAAACCACCGGGACGTTCAAATATCAGAAGACCCGACTCAAGGACGAGGCCTTCGACCCGGGTAAAACCGGCGATGATCCGATCTATGCCTGGCTGCCGGGGACGCAGACTTACGTGCAGGTCACGGAGCAGTTGTTGTCCGACATTCACGACGGCAAGTACCGCTATTGAATCTGGCTATGGCGGCCCATGAGAAAAAACAAGTGACAGTGCCGGGGGCGCTCGGGAAACTGTCGGCTTTTACGAATGACAGAAAAGGGAGTGCCCAATGTCAGACAAAAGCCGCCAGATGACCCCCGAAGAAGCCGCCGAATTCACCGAACAGGTATTCAACAAGGCACGGGAGGGCGATGCGGCGATGATGGCCGCGCTGCTGACCAAGGGTTTACCGCCGAACCTGCGTAACCACAAGGGCGATACCTTGCTGATGCTGGCCGCGTATCACGGTCACGTGGACACGGTAAAAGTCCTGCTGGAGCACAAGGCCGACCCGGAGATCCGCAACGACAACGGCCAGAGCCCGATTGCCGGCGCCGCCTTCAAGGGCGACCTGGCGGTGATCAAGGCCTTGGTCGACGGCGGCGCCCAGGTGGAAGGCTCGTCCTTCGATGGCCGCACGGCGCTGATGATGGCGGCAATGTTCAACCGCGTCGAAGTGGTCGACTACCTGATCAGCAAGGGCGCCGACCCGAAAGCCAAGGACGCCAATGGCATCACCGCGCTGGAGGCGGCTAAAACCATGGGCGCTTCCGATACCGTTGCGCAGCTTGAGAAGCTGATTGGCTGATTGCTTTAAAAGATCGCAGCCTTCGGCAGCTCCTACGGGTGTACGCCACTCAATGTAGGAGCTGCCGAAGGCTGCGATCTTTTTTGGGCATTCGAATCTATCCTTGCGGTATCCTTCGCGCCCTCAAAATTCACCTCGCTACAGGATCCTCCCCATGAAAGCCGCACTCGTCGAACTCATCAGCAAAATCAGCTCCGGGTGCATGGGCGAAGACGAAATCCTCAAGGTTGCGGACGAAGCGGCCCAGGCATACGCCGATCAGGATGCTTTTCTGAGCGCCAATCCGGACATCAACTACGACGAAACCTTCCCGATCCCGCTGGGTGAATGGGTGGTGGTTGGCAGCCTACCGGAAACGGTACTGTTCCAGGCTGACACCTACATGGACCTGTTCGCCCAGATCGTCGCCTCATTCGGCCCAGGGGTGGAGTTCAATCTCAAGCCCAAGCAACTGGCCAAGACCGAAGCCCTGACCGCGCTCAACCGCATCCAGGTGCAGATGAGTAGCATGAACAAGGAAAATGGTGGCTACACGCTGATGAATTTCAGCCAGTTGCTCGATGACGAATTGCAGGTGGTCCTGGTCTACGGCAATGACGTGCCACGGGTGCTGGAATTGTGCGCAGAAGCGGGCATCGCAGTCGCGCCATCCCTGGAAGCCCTGAAAGTGGCGATCCACGTCTGACCCAGACACTGTCAATAAAAAGGAATCCTCGCGACGAGCGTCTATCCTGAGGGGGCATATCACTCTTTGGGAGCGTCACCATGGGTTCCACGTTCAACAGCCTGGTTGCCTTGATCATTTTTGTCCTGGACATCTGGGCCATCATCAACGTCTTCAAAAGCAGTGCCGAGACCGGGATGAAAATCCTCTGGGTACTGCTGATCGCGCTGTTGCCGGTACTGGGACTGATCATCTGGGCCATCGCCGGGCCGCGGGGCAACGTCAAACTCTGAGCAGGCGACACTGAACCTGTGGGAGCGAGCCTGCTCGCGAAGAACGATTACGCGGTTCGCCGACAAACCGAGTTGCCTGCTTCGCGAGCAAGCCCGCTCCCACAGGATTGTGGCAAGTCGAACAAGTGGGGTTCGACCTGTCATGTTCCGCGACGTAGAATGCGCGCCTTTCCCGGTCAATCGAGACACTCGATTGGCCATCATGGGCGGGTAACCGTCCGTTGCCACCCGCATTCATCGGAGCACTTCCCATGAGCAACACCCCGACCAGCGACTACCTGGAAACCCTCTACGAAGGCTACGGCCAGCGTTTTCGCATGGAAAAACTGCTGCACGAAGTGCGCACCGAGCACCAGCACCTGGTGATCTTCGAAAATCCGCGCATGGGCCGCGTGATGGCGCTGGACGGCGTGATCCAGACCACCGAAGCCGACGAATTCATCTACCACGAAATGCTGACCCACGTGCCGATCCTGGCGCACGGTGCGGCCAAGCGCGTGCTGATCATCGGCGGCGGTGACGGCGGCATGTTGCGTGAAGTGGCCAAGCACCGCAGCGTCGAGCACATCACCATGGTCGAGATCGACGGCACCGTGGTCGACATGTGCAAGGAATTCCTGCCGAATCACTCCAAGGGCGCGTTCGATGATCCACGCCTGAACCTGGTGATCGACGACGGCATGCGTTTCGTCGCCACCACCACTGAAAAGTTCGACGTGATCATTTCCGACTCCACCGACCCGATCGGCCCGGGTGAAGTACTGTTCTCGGAAAACTTCTACCAGGCCTGCCACCGCTGCCTGAACGAAGGCGGCATCCTGGTGACCCAGAACGGCACGCCATTCATGCAGATCGAAGAAGTGAAGACCACCGCCGGTCGCCTGCGCAGCCTGTTCCCGGACTGGCACTTCTATCAGGCCGCCGTGCCGACCTACATCGGTGGCTCGATGACCTTCGCCTGGGGCGCCACCAATACCGCTTATCGCAAGTTGTCCCGCGAAACCCTGCAACAGCGCTTCACGGGCAGCGGCATAGTCACCCGCTACTACAATCCTGAAATCCACATCGGCGCCTTCGCCTTGCCTCAGTACGTGCTGCAGGCGGTGAACAAGCCAAGCAACGACTGATAGGCTGAAACACAAAACCTGTGGGAGCGGCGGTGCGGCGATCCGACTTGCTCGCGAAGAGGGACGGTCAGCTGAAATCAAGCTGGCTGACACACCGCTTTCGCGAGCAAGCCCGCTCCCACATGGTTTGCGCTTGGCGGGTTACAAAGGGTGTTGAGAGTGATTTTCACATCCGTCGACGTGTTTGACTCGGCGGAACAATTAGTCAGCTAACAAGGTCGAGATAGAGGTAAGCCCATCCATGGGTTTTATCGAGGAGGCACCAATGCAAAAGTGGAAAGTCACTTTCGTGGATGATCATGGCGAAACCATCGACGAAGTCTTTGAGTGCACCGAGCGCCCGGACTACGAGCGTGCTGCCAAGCTCATCAAGGCCCGGCTTCTTCCTGTCGCCGCCGAACTGGATCTGAACGATCTGGAAGGGCGGACCAATGACGCGAGCGTCAAAGAGCTCAAGTCGCAGAACAGCATTCAAATCCTCGACATTACTCCAATCTGAACGATACCTGTCGCATTCACATCCAGGCCTTGGCAGAGGCTCTATCTTGAGGCTACTCTGCAAGCGAGATCAGCGAATGAATCGCTAAGGTCTGGTCTTGTCAGCTCCATGCTTGTTTCCCGCCGGCACATCGTTTGCCGTCGCTCGCGCTGTTCGGTTGCGGGTGAGGGAGTACGGAAAGTCTATCCATCGTTTTGAGGAGGACGTTTCATGAGCACAGCCTATCAAGAAGACATCAGCAGCAGTGTGCTGCGCCGCATGAAAGAAGGCGGTTTTGACTTTTCCCGGTTTCATCCCATCGAGTTCTACGCCATTTTCCCGGACGAGGAGCGGGCACGCAGGGCGGCAGGTCATTTCCACCGTGGTGAATCCCTGGATGCGCAAGTCAGTGTGCGCGACGACGGCGCCTGGGCGCTGGAACTGTGCAAGGTCATGTATGCCACCTACGACGATATCGGCGACTTCGAACAGGGTTTCGAAGCAGTGGTCGAGCCTCTGGGCGGCATTATCGAAGGCTGGGGTGTGAAACAGGAGGTACGAGGGCGACTCGCATAACCTTATGAACAGTGACAACCAGCAATGACGGCTGACCTTCGGGTTGGCCGTTTTCATTTGTGGGCGTTGGACACCAAAAAAAAGCCGCCAGGGCAGGCGGCTAAAAGGGAAGTTCGGTGAGCTTTTCAGCGAATGCCTGGATTATCCGCATCCGTTGCCGGGCAGTGAAATCAACTCTGGCTATGCTGGTGATAGGCGACCACCACGCCTTGCAATGAAGCGGGGGCGATCAGGTTGGGGCATTTACCGCACAGGATTGGTGCGGCGCGTGCGCGTTGATTACCCAACTGATTGAAATTTAAGCGTTTATGCCGATGGCACGGGCCTTGCGAAGGTCTGGACGTCCGAGTGACAAGGAGTACGGCATGATCCGCACCTATTTTGATGAGATGTACGATGCCGGCGGCCAGGTCCGCCCGCATTATCGGGAGTTTGCCCGTTGGCTGGCCGAGACGCCTGACGAGCTTCTGGCACAACGGCGACGCGAGGCCGATCTGCTGTTTCATCGCGCCGGGATTACTTTCACGCTCTACGGTGATGAGCAAGGGACAGAGCGCCTGATTCCCTTCGACACCATCCCCCGCAGTATCCCCGCCAGCGAATGGCGGATAGTCGAGCGCGGGTGCATCCAGCGGGTCAAGGCGTTGAACATGTTCCTCGCCGACCTTTATCACGAGCAGCGCATCATCAGGGCCGGCATCATTCCGGCCGAGCAGGTGCTGGCCAACGAGCAGTACCAGTTGGCGATGCAAGGGCTGGATCTGCACCGCGATATCTATTCGCACATCTCCGGCGTCGACCTGGTACGCGACGGCGACGGCACCTACTACGTTCTTGAAGACAATCTGCGAACACCGAGCGGCGTCAGCTACATGCTCGAAGACCGCAAGATGATGATGCGCCTGTTCCCCGAGCTGTTCGCGGCGCAACGCATTGCCCCCATCGACCACTACCCGAACCTGCTGCTCGATACCCTGAAAAGCTCAAGCCCGATCGATAACCCGAGCGTGGTGGTGCTGACGCCGGGGCGCTTCAACAGTGCGTTCTTCGAGCATGCGTTCCTGGCGCGGGAAATGGGCGTGGAGCTGGTGGAAGGCGCGGACCTGTTCGTGCGTGACGACAAGGTCTACATGCGAACCACCGACGGGCCGAAAGCCGTCGACGTGATCTACCGTCGCCTCGACGATGCGTTCCTCGACCCGCTGGCATTCAACCCGGAATCGATGCTCGGCGTGCCGGGGCTGCTGTCGTCCTACCGTTCCGGCAACGTGGTGCTGGCTAATGCCATCGGCACGGGGGTGGCGGACGACAAGTCGGTGTACCCGTTCGTTACCGACATGATCCGTTTCTATCTCGATGAAGAGCCGATCCTGAAGAACGTTCCTACGTGGCAATGCCGTAATCCCTCTGAGCTTTCCCACGTGCTGGCCAACCTTCCAGAGTTGGTGGTCAAGGAAACCCAAGGCTCCGGCGGGTACGGAATGTTGGTGGGGCCGGCGGCGACGGCGGCGGAAATCGAAGCTTTCCGCGCGCGGATCATCGCCAAGCCCCATGCATATATCGCGCAACCGACGCTGTCGCTGTCGACCTGTCCGACCTTTGTCGAAAACGGCATTGCGCCACGCCATATCGACTTGCGGCCGTTTGTCCTGTCGGGTCGTGAAACCCGGGTCGTTCCCGGCGGCTTGACCCGTGTCGCCTTGCGCGAAGGCTCCCTGGTGGTCAACTCCTCTCAGGGTGGCGGAACCAAGGACACCTGGGTGGTCGAGGATTAAAGGAAGCCTGTCATGTTAAGTAGAACTGCCTCGGATCTGTATTGGATGTCACGTTATCTGGAGCGGGCGGAAAACCTCGCCCGGATGCTCGATATCAGCTATTCGCTGTCGCTGATGCCGCAGGACGGTCGCGGCGACGGTTTGCACGAACTGGCCATGCCGCTGTTGATCACCGGCACCCTGGACGATTACCTGGAGCGCCATGGCGAGCTGCATGCCGAACGACTGCTGCATTTCTTTGCCCTGGATGCGGCCAACCCGGCGAGTATCTACAGCTGCCTTGGTGCCGCACGGGCCAGCGCCCATGCGGTACGTGGGCGCATCACCGCCGACATGTGGGAAAACATCAACGCCACCTGGCTGGAAATTCGCGGCATCGCCGAACAAGGCCTAAGTCGCTACGGCATGAGCCGTTTCTGCGAGTGGATCAAGGAACGTTCCCACCTGTTCCGGGGCGCGTCCTACGGCACCATCATGCGTAACGATGCGTTTCGCTTCATTCGTCTGGGGACCTTTATCGAACGGGCGGACAACACCTTGCGCCTGCTCGATGCCCGCTACGAAATGGCCGGCGACCAGGCCGAAGCAGTCAGCGATGGCACCGCTCACGCGTATTACCAATGGAGCGCGTTGTTGCGGGCGTTGTCGTCGTTTGAGGCCTACACGGAAATCTACCGCGACGCCCCCGGCGCCCGGCATGTTGCCGAATTGCTGTTGCTGCGGGCCGATGTACCGCGATCCCTGCGCGCCTGCACCGAAGAAATCGACCAGATCCTCGCGCAATTGCCGGGGGCCAACGGTCGTCCCGCACAACGCCTGGCGGCGGAAATGGACGCACGCCTGCGCTACACCGGCATCCATGAAATTCTCGAAGAAGGCCTGCACGCCTGGCTGACCGAGTTCATCCCGCTGGTGCGCCAGTTGGGTAACGCGATTCACAGTTCTTATCTGGAGGCCGCATGAGACTTTCCATTAGCCACGAGACCACCTATCACTACGAAGACAAGGTGCGGGCGAGCATCCAGTATCTGCGCCTGACTCCCCACGACAGCGAGCGCCAGCACGTGCTCAGCTGGCAGCTCGACCTGCCGCGTCCGGTGCGGGCGCAGCTCGATCCGTTCGGCAACATCCTGCATGTGCTGACCATGGACGAGCCCCACGAGGCGATCATCATCGGCGCCCGTGGCCAGGTCGATATCGACGAATGGCGTGAGGCCGAACACGAGAGCCAGTCGGCACTGCCGTTTCTGCGCTTTACCCGTTTGACCGAAGCCGACGCCGCCCTGCGGGCGTTTGCCGAGAAGGAATGCAAGCAACGCCGCGACCGCACGGCGCTGATCGATCTGATGCACGGCCTCAACCAGCATATGACCTACACGCCGGGCTCCACGGAAGTGGATACCAGCGCGGCCCAGGCCTTTGCCGGAGGCTCCGGCGTGTGTCAGGACCACACCCACGCGTTTCTCGCCTGCACCCGCAGCCTGGGCATTCCTGCGCGGTATGTGTCGGGCTACCTGTACAGCGAAAACAGCGAACATCTGGCCAGTCACGCCTGGGCGGAAGCCTGGCTGGATGATGCCTGGTACAGCTTCGATGTGACCAACGAACTGGCCCGACCGGAGCGGCACCTGAAACTGGCGGTGGGCCTGGATTACCTGGATGCCTGCCCGGTGCGCGGGATGCGCCGGGGCGGCGGGTGTGAGCAGATGCACGCCAAGGTGCTGGTTTCACCGACGCCGGTGCCGGTGATTTCTGTGCAGCAGCAATAATCTGATGGATCACCCTTGTAGGAGCTGCCGCAGGCTGCGATCTTTTGATTTTCATAATAAAGATCAAAAGATCGCAGCCTGCGGCAGCTCCTACGAGGACGTGTGTCAGGGCTTAACCTTGCGCCCAACCATATGCTGCAAATACCCCACCAGCATCCCCAGATCCCCATCCGGCAACACCTCGGCCGGGAACCCGGGCATCTTCGCCTGCGGCCACTGACGCAAACTTTGTGGATCGCGAATGTAGCGCTTGAGGAAGTCCGCGCCGAAGTACTCGGTCGGGTTGTACGGAATATTCAGGTCCGGCCCGAATTGCGCATCCCCGGCGCCATTGAGTCGATGGCAGGCCAGGCAGTTCTTCTGGAACAACGCAAAGCCCTTGTTCACCGGATCATCCGCCTTCAATGCCGGATCGGGCAGCAGGGCAGGGAAGCGCTCGGTCACGGGCGCCAGGCGTTTGATGCTTGCCACCTGGAACGGCCATTGTTCGGGGCTGATATTGCCTGCCTGCGGATTGCTCCAGACCAGATAGAACGGTCCGGCGCCCGGCTTGCCTTCCGATAGCGGTGGCCAGGGTTTGGCTGGGTCTTCAATCGCCAGCCACGCCTGTGCACCCTGGGTTTTGAGCAACGGCGCGGCTGTCATTTCGGCGGCAAAGCCATCCAGCGCCACGGCCTGCAGGTGGTCTTCAGGCTTGATGCCGTCCAGCAGTGCGGACAGCGGCACGGCGCGGTAACTCATGTCCCGCTTGTAGGAAACGTCGTTGCTGATGTTGATGGTTTGGACCTGAGGATGCTTGAGCAATTGCTCGGTCTGCCAGGTGCGACTGTTCGCGCCCAGCTCCAGGTTCAGTTGTGCGGCATACAGGGGCGAGCCGAACAGCGTGGCCCCAAGCAGAATGAGCATTTTCAAGTGATCGCCGTCCATGTCGTGCAGGTGCCGCAAAGATTGGCACAGCCACGCTGGCCCGGGTAGCGGGCCAGTCACATTTTGAGAGTGGCAATTCAAAAACTGTGACGCCGTATCTTTTAGACGCGACTAGCCGATGACCTTGGTCAGGTTCGGCAATATCAACAACAGCGTGGTGGCGAAAAGGATGAGCCCGGCTTGACGAACTTTCGATTGTTTGAACATGGCTTGACCGCCTTTTTTGTTATTTCCTGATGCCTGCCCGCATAGCTCCATGATGGCAGCGCGTTGCACTTCCTGTAGTGACGAGCGCCTCGGCAAAACCCGACGACAACTTCGTACAAGTTCACCTTAGAGCCCGCGTTAAGCTTGGCTTAGATCCATTTCGTATGGTGTTCTTGCGATTCGCTTTTAAAAAGGCATGAGGCATATTGCCAGCTTCTTTGGCGCCCGTTGGCTAGACAGCTTGGTGTCCTGAATGGTAGCTGACTACCGTTCGTCTGAGCGTGAGCGTCAACGTCTGTGAGCGCTGCGGTCATTGAATCAAACGCGGCTCGGGCCAAGAGTGGGCACTCGGTATTTACCCACCTGCACTGCGGTTCGAGGACGTCATGACCCAAGCATTGATTTTCGACGCGTTACGCACGCCCCGTGGCAAAGGCAAGGCTGATGGCGCCTTGCACAGCGTCAAACCGGTGAACCTGGCGGCCGGTTTGCTCACCGCACTGCAGCAGCGCACGGCACTGGACACCAGTCAGGTCGATGACGTGGTGCTCGGCTGCGTGACACCGGTTGGCGATCAAGGTTCCGACATCGCCAAGACCGCCGCTCAAGTGGCCGATTGGGATGTCAGCGTGGCGGGGGTACAGATCAACCGGTTCTGTGCTTCGGGGCTGGAGGCCGTGAACCTCGGCGCGATGAAAGTGCGTTCAGGCTTCGAAGACCTGGTGGTGGTCGGTGGTGTCGAGTCGATGTCCCGGGTGCCGATGGGCAGCGATGGCGGGGCCTGGGCTCTGGACCCGGCGACCAACCTGCACAGTCACTTCACGCCACAGGGCGTGGGTGCCGACCTGATCGCCACCCTTGAAGGCTTCAGCCGTCAGGATGTCGATGCCTATGCGCTGCATTCCCAGCAGAAGGCCGCGCGGGCGCGAGCCGACGGTTCGTTCAACAAATCGCTGGTGCCGGTGCAGGACCAGAACGGCATCATCCTGCTCGATCACGATGAGTTCATCCGCGCCGATTCGACCCTGGAAGGCCTGGGCAAGCTCAAGCCGAGTTTCGAGATGATGGGGCAGATGGGCTTCGATGCCACCGCGCTGCGGGTCTACAGCCATGTCGAGCGGATCAACCATGTTCACACCCCCGGCAACAGCTCCGGGATTGTCGATGGTGCGGCGCTGATGCTCATCGGCTCCGAAGCCAAGGGGCGGGCTCTGGGCTTGCAGCCCCGGGCGCGGATTGTCGCCACGGCAGTCACCAGCACCGATCCGACCATCATGCTTACCGGCCCCGCGCCAGCGACCCGCAAGGCGTTGGCCAAGGCCGGGCTGCGGGTCGAAGACATCGATCTGTTCGAGGTCAACGAGGCGTTCGCGTCGGTGGTGTTGAAATTCATCAAGGACATGGCCGTCGATCCGGACAAGGTCAATGTCAATGGCGGTTCAATCGCCATGGGCCACCCGCTGGGCGCCACCGGTTGCGCCATTCTCGGCACGCTGCTCGATGAACTGGAAGCCCGACGCCTGCGCTATGGCCTCGCGACCCTGTGTGTCGGCGGCGGCATGGGCATTGCCACCATCATTGAACGCCTCTGAGCCCGGACTTCAAGGAATCCAGTTATGAACGAAGCTATTCGTTACGAAAAAGGCCAGGACCAGATCGTCGTCCTGACCATCGACATGCCGGGCCAGAGCGCCAATACCATGAACGCGGTGTACCGCGAGGCCATGGCGGACTGCGTTGCGCGCCTGGTGGCCGACAAAGACAGCATCGCCGGTGTGATCATCACCTCGGCCAAGAAGACGTTTTTCGCTGGCGGCGACCTCAACGAACTGATCAAGGTCGGCAAACCCCAGGCCAAGGCCTTCTACGACATGGTGCTGAACCTCAAGGGCCAGTTGCGCACCTTGGAAACCCTAGGCAAGCCCGTGGTCGCCGCGATCAATGGCGCTGCATTGGGCGGCGGCTGGGAAATCTGCCTGGCCTGTCATCACCGTGTGGCGCTGGACAACCCGTCGGTGCAACTCGGCCTGCCGGAAGTCACCCTCGGTCTGCTGCCGGGCGGCGGAGGCGTGGTGCGCATGGTGCGCATGCTCGGCCTGGAAAAAGCCCTGCCTTATCTGCTGGAAGGCAAGAAGGTGCGGCCACAACAGGCATTGCAGGCGGGGTTGATCGATGCGCTGGCAAGCGATCACGAAGACCTGTTGGCCAAGGCGCGGGAATGGATTCTGGCCAATCCGGCGGCAGTGCAGCGCTGGGACGTGAAGGGCTACCAGATTCCGGGCGGCACACCGTCAAACCCGAAAGTCGCACAGATGCTGGCGATTGCACCCTCGATCCTGCGCAGCAAAACCCAGGGCACGATGCCCGCGCCAGAGAAAATCCTCTGCGCGGCGGTCGAGGGCGCCCAGGTGGATTTCGATACGGCGCACCTGATCGAAACCCGCTACTTCACCGAACTGACCACCGGCCAGGTCTCGAAGAACCTGATCGGCACATTCTGGTTCCAGCTCAACGAAATCAATGCTGGCGGCTCGCGACCTCAAGGTTTTGCGCCTTATGTCACCCGCAAGGTCGGCGTGCTCGGTGCCGGGATGATGGGCGCCGGTATCGCGTTTGTCAGTGCATCGGCGGGGATCGAGGTGGTACTCAAGGACATCAGCCTCGCGGCGGCTGAGAAGGGCAAGGCGCATTCGGCGGCGCTGCTGGACAAGAAGGTCGCTCGCGGACAAATGAGCATCGAGCAACGCGACACCGTTCTGTCACGCATTCAAACCAGCGAAAGCGATGCCGACCTGGCCGGTTGCGACCTGATCATCGAGGCCGTGTTCGAGGATCGAGATTTGAAAGCCAAGGTCTCGTTGGCCGCGCAGAAGGTCGTCGGCGCGGACGCGGTGATCGCCTCCAATACCTCGACCTTGCCGATCAGCGGCCTGGCGTGTGCCGTGCCCGACCAGAGCAAGTTTATCGGCCTGCATTTTTTCAGCCCCGTGGAAAAAATGCCGCTGGTGGAAATCATCAAGGGCGCCAATACCAGCGACGAAACCCTGGCACGCGGCTTCGATTACGTCCTGCAAATCAGGAAAACCCCGATTGTGGTCAACGACAGCCGCGGTTTCTTCACCTCAAGGGTGTTCGGCACCTTCACCAATGAAGGCATCGCCATGCTGGGCGAGGGCGTGAGCGCGGCGATGATCGAGACTGAAGCGCGCAAGGCCGGCATGCCGGTAGGGCCGCTGGCGATCTCTGACGAAGTGTCCCTCAGCCTGATGAACCATATCCGCCTGCAAACCGCCAAGGACCTGCAAGCAGAAGGCAAACCGCTGACAGAACACCCGGCATTTTCCGTGATTGACTTGCTGCTCAATGAATTCAAGCGTCCGGGCAAGGCTGGCGGCGGAGGTTTCTACGAGTATCCGGCGGGCGGCCAGAAACACCTGTGGCCTGAATTGAAAACCCGCTTCGAGAAAGCCGACGGGCAGATTTCGCCCAAGGACGTGCGTGATCGCCTGCTGTTCGTGCAAGCCATCGAAACCGTGCGCTGTGTGGAGGAGGGGGTGTTGACCTCGACGGCGGATGCCAACGTTGGCTCGATCTTCGGCATCGGTTTCGCCGCCTGGACCGGCGGTGCGCTGCAGTTCATCAACCAGTACGGCGTGCAGGACTTTGTGGCCCGCGCCCAGTATCTGGCCACGCAGTATGGCGAGCGGTTCGCGCCACCCGCCTTGCTGCTGGAGAAGGCTGCCAAAGGGGAGGCGTTCTAAGGGGGAGATGATGCATTTCTGGGCTTGCCTTGTCACAGCGTTTCAAGGCAGGCTCTGGGGTGTGCATTATTCCCATCACGTGTCAGGTATTTTTTATGTCGTTACGCATCTGCATTCTGGAAACCGACCACCTGCGTCCGGAATTGGTTGACCAATATCAGGGCTACGGGCAGATGTTCAAACACCTGTTTTCGCAGCAACCGATTGCCGCCGAGTTCACCGTCTACAACGTGGTGCAGGGTGAATACCCAAGCGACGACCTGACGTTCGACGCCTACCTGGTGACGGGCAGCAAGGCCGACTCCTTCGGCACCGATCCGTGGATCGAAACCCTCAAGAAATATCTGCTGACCCGCTACGAGCGCGGCGACAAGTTGCTGGGCGTCTGCTTCGGTCACCAGTTGCTGGCGTTGCTGCTCGGCGGCAAGAGCGAGCGTGCGACCCAAGGCTGGGGCGTCGGTACCCACAACTACAAGTTGGCCGCCAAGGCGCCATGGATGAGCCCTGTGCGCGAAGAGCTGACGCTGCTGATCAGCCACCAGGACCAGGTCACGTCGTTGCCGGAGAACGCCACGGTCATCGCTTCCAGCGATTTCTGCCCGTTTGCCGCCTACCACATCAACGACCAGGTGCTGTGCTTCCAGGGGCATCCGGAGTTCATCCACGACTACTCCCGCGCCCTGCTTGAAATTCGCCAGCAGGCACTGGGTGAGCAGGTCTATTCCAAAGGTATCGCGAGCCTGGAACAGGAACACCATGGCACCACGGTTGCCGAGTGGATGATGCGGTTTGTCGCGCACAAGCCAGCAGCCAAAGCGTTATAAAAGCTAAAAGCTTCGCGAGCAAGCCCGCTCCCACAGTGGTTCTTTGGTGTTGCAGAGATCCAATGTGGGAGCGGGCTTGCTCGCGAATGGGTCCCCCGGTTTTCAATGTAGACACACAGCCCTACAGCCACCCCGATTTCTTGAAACTCGCCCACAACCCCAGACAACCCACCGTAATGAACCCCAGCACCCCGAAATACCCGTAGTGCCAGGTCAACTCCGGCATGTTCTGGAAGTTCATCCCGTAGATCCCCGCCACCGCCGTCGGGAAGGCCAGGATCGCCGCCCAGGCCGCAAACTTGCGTTGCACCACGCTCTGGCGCGAGGCTTCCAGCAGCACCCCGATTTCAATCGTCTGGCTGGCAATATCCGCCAGCGTCGTCAGGTCTTCCATCTGCCGCGTTACATGAATCTGCACATCGCGAAAATACGGGCGCATGTTCTTGTCGATGAACGGGAAGCTCAGTCTCTGAAGTTCCTCTCCTATCTCGATCATCGGGGCCACATAACGACGCAAGCGCAACACATCGCGGCGCAGGCCATGCAGCCTCTGGATGTCGTAGTCATTCAGCGAGCCGCACAACACATTGCCTTCCAGCTCATCGATCTCCGCGTGAATGGCTTCGCCCATCGGCTGGTAGTTTTCGATCACGAAATCGAGGATGGCATAGAGTACGAAATCTTCCCCGTGCTCAAGCAATAGCGGACGCGCCTCACAGCGTTGACGGACATGGGCGTAGGATGCCGAGTGACCGTTGCGCGCAGTAATGATGTAGCCATTGCCGGCAAAGATATGCGTCTCGATGAACTTGAGTTTGCCTTCATCCCGGATGGGCGAATACGTCACGATGAACAGCGCATCGCCGAAGGTTTCCAGTTTCGGTCGGCTGTGTTTTTCCAGGGCGTCTTCAATCGCCAGTTCGTGCAGGTTGAACTGGCGTTGCAGGTTGTAGAGTTCCTCGGCGTTCGGCTCCTCAAGGCCGATCCAGACAAAATGCCCGGGCTTTGCCGCCCAGGCGGCGCCTTCGTCAAGGGTGATATTGGTAACTCTCTTACCGGCGCTATAAACCGCAGCAGCAACAACTCTACCCATGATGGTGGTTCACTTCTTATGGCAGCTTTCAATTGGCAGCAAATGCAATGGCAGTGTGGATCAGCTTAGCCTCGCAGTGTTTGAGAGTCAGTTAAATCTGCCGAGTTCTGGGCAAAGATGCGCAGGCAAAAGAAAACCCGCACCAGGCGGGTTTTGTTTTTCAGGCGGCTTGCAGTTGCCGGTCCATCGATTCGATGCATTCACGCATCTGCTCGCGGCACTGGGCGATCAGCAGGGGCATGTCGTCCAGGCTCAAACCGGCGGTGGGGATCGCCGGCAACGAGCGAATCAGGATTTTCCCGCTGCGCCAGCGGTTCAATTGCATGTGTTTGACGTAACTGCTGACACACACCGGGACAATCGGCACCCCGGCGGCAATGGCCATCTGAAAGGCGCCTTTCTTGAAGGGCAGCAAGTCCTCACCCAGGTTGCGCGTGCCTTCCGGGAAAACCCAGATCGAGGTGTCTTTGTTTTGCAGGGTGTGGGTGGTGGTCAGCATCGACTGGCGCGCCTTGTGCGCATTGCCACGGTCGATCAGTACATTGCCGGCCAGCCAGAACAACTGCCCGAACAACGGTACCCACTTCAGGCTCTTTTTGCCGATGCACACGGTACGGCGCGGCACCACGTTGCCGAACACAAACAGGTCATAGTTGGACTGGTGATTGGCGATGATCACGCAACTGTCGGGTTTATCCATCAACGGCCCGACTTCGGCCTTCACCCGCAAACGCAAAATACACATGGCCGGCCATGCGTACAGGCGTGCGCACAGGCGGCTGTTATCCGGATTGAATGGTCGACACAGGCCGAGAATCACTCCCAGCACGCCCGCCACGATAAAGTGCAGGCCCATCAATAACATACGGAACAAAAACAGCATCTACAGGCCCCACCGGGACAAAAGGTGGCGCAGTGTACGGATGTGCACTGTATTCGGCAATTGCTCCCAGGGAGGTGGGAGGTGGCCGATGTTTGAGCTGATGTTTCCGACTATTTGGTCAGATGCGGTCTAGAGCGTTTACAGACGTTTAACACGGACATGTATGAAAAAGCCCGACACGACGGTCGGGTTTTTCGTTGCAGCAGATCCGGGCTTAACCCAAATGTTCCTGGTCCTGGATGATCGCGTTGTCCAGGGCCTCCAGAAGCGCTTTGCGCACTTTCAGTTTGGTGTTCTTGTGCGCAGTCATGTTGATCTTCTTCAACTGACGAGCCGCCGCCAATGCCGCGCCTTGCAGTTCTTCAGGCGAAACCACGACATCAAGGAAACCGGCCGCCACGGCGCCTTGTGGATTGAACATCTCGCCGTTGACCACCGAGCGCTGCAACGCCACTTTGTTCAGGCGGTCACGGGCAATCTCGATGCCCGCGTGGTGCATGGTCATGCCAATCTGCACTTCGTTCAGGCCAATGCTGAACGCGCCTTCTACGCCGATGCGATAGTCGGCCGACAACAGCAGGAACGCGCCCTTGGCCACCGCATGCCCCGGGCACGCCACGATCACCGGGAAGGGGTGCGACAGCAGGCGGCGGGCCAGGGTCGAGCCGGCGGTCACCAGTGCCACGGCTTCCCTGGGGCCGGCCGTCATCACCTTCAGGTCATAGCCGCCAGAGAGAATGCCCGGCTGGCCGGTAATGATCACCACCGCACGATCGGTCACGGCCCGATCCAGCGCAGCGTTGAACTCGGCAATCACATCCGGGGAGATGGCATTGACCTTGCCATTGCTCAGGGTCAGGGTCGCGATACCGTCTTCGAGATGGTAGGAAATCAACTCACTCATGACGCTATTCCTTTCAATTAAGTTGGGCAGACGTTACCCACCGCCGCAGGCCAGGTAAAGCGCCGTGACTGACCCGCCAGTCACCCTTTGCCCGCCCGCCAGGCGTAGCCCGCCGTGCCTGCTGCGCATTCCCCTCTATATAGAAGAGGGCACGAAGCCGGAGATTGGCCGGTTTGCCATGGCCCGGAACGACCGGAAACGCTGAATCGCGTTAACCGCATGAAAATTCTGAAAAAAATGTTTGCCATCGGAAATGCTTTCGACTACATTAGCGCGCCTCGACAGACAGAACTTGTTTGAAGAGATACGGTGAAGTGTCCGAGTGGCTTAAGGAGCACGCCTGGAAAGTGTGTATACAGGAAACTGTATCGAGAGTTCGAATCTCTCCTTCACCGCCAAATTCTGTAAACACAAACCCCCGACTTTCCTGGAGAAAGTCGGGGGTTTGTGGTTTTTGGCGTCTGAAAAAGAGCGATAGGGAAATGCTGCCGGATCATGTTCCCGTTCGTATGCCCCATCTACTCCGCAATCCGGCCCCAAATACATCATCGCGCCGATATCCAAGCCAAAACGAAGCAAGCGTAAGGTCCTTCGCAACTCACGGAGCTCTCCTACAGCCAGAGCGAGGGCGCCTCGATATGCTGCTTCCTATGCATGACACAGTTTTTGAATAGGGTTTTGCGCAAGAATGAGCATTGAAATAAAGAGCATGATCAAGGCTGCCGTGTTGATTTTTGCGGTGTGGCTTGCGCAATTTCTCGAGCACGAGACTCTGACGGCTTTAATTTTTACGACTGTATTTTCATGTGGTGGGTATTTTGCTTTTTGCAACCGCAAGAATATCAGTGCTTTTGCAAAGAAATGGCCAAGCTCCCTGGCCTACACAGCAATCGTTTTTTACATTTGTAAAATCGTAGCGGAGAAAACCATCAACGCTACCACTGGAATTGAAGTCGAAAATATCAGGTACGCCTCGACAATCGGTGGTGTCATTTTATCTGTACCCATTTCACTGCTGTTGATCAGCATTTGCATGCTCGTCTGTTGGCAGATGAAGGCGTTGTTTGGTGTGCCGATTGGCGCGTCTGCCGAAGAACGCGTTCCAGGGTTGAAGATCTTCTTCATCGGGACCCTGATGGGAGCCGGCATGCTCGCTTCATCACAAGTTGATCCTTTAATCCGGTATGCGGTTCTCGCTGACGCGTCCAAGGTCACGACCTGCGGGCCAGTGGAAAATGACGTTGTCTACATCCGAAAAAACCCGGATACCTGTTCCAGGATCCACGTGAATCTTTTTAAGGGCATCTATGACTTCAGCGATGTACCGGCGAAATCCAACTGAAAGTTCAGAGGAGGGCGGGGTGTTCATGGCGCGTGGTGTCCATGGACAGCGCATCTACGTCGACCCGAAGGCCGAGAGGGGTCATCGTCCGCTACGCATCCCACCCGGTGGCCAGCAACTCGGCCAACGATCCCGTTACCTTGCCGGCGTTTGATGCGTTGGCTGAATATCTGAACAGGAAGGAGCATCAATGATCATCACCACGACCCACGCCATCGAAGGCCGGCAAATTACCGCCTACCTGGACATTGTCAGCGCCGAGTCGGTGCAAGGGATCAACGTTGTCCGTGACGTGTTTGCCGGGATGCGCGACTTTTTCGGCGGGCGCTCCCAGACACTGGAGCGAGCATTGAAAGAAGCACGCATTCAGGCCACCGACGAGATCAAGGAGCGGGCGCTGGCGATTCAGGCGGACGCGGTGGTCGGGCTTGATTATGAGATCAGCATGCCGGCCGGCAAGGGCGGGATGGTCGTGGTGTTTGTGACCGGGACGGCGGTCAAGTTGCGGTGAAAGGTCAGAAGCCATTCGTCGGTCACGGGAAAATCAGAACGGCAGGTCTGTTAGTGACCGGCTAGTCTGAAAAACCTTGGCGATTGATATTCTTTCAGGCAAACGGCTTGCCGGTGTCGATCGCGCGTTTTGAAAGGGGTGAAGAGATGGCTGATCCATATATCGAGGACGATGGCGCAGAATTTCCGATCAACAACTCCGTGCGGTGTGGTCAGACCCAGTATGTGGCCAGTTTCGGCGAGGACCAGACTGAGATCGACAAAATCAAGACCAGGGCGTGCCGGGTACTGAAGGGCAAATTTTTACCCAAGGTGACAGCACCGGTCCGGAAGTAATCGAGCGTGAGTCAGACCCCGTCAAAGAGCGGGGTTTTTCATGCCTGAAAAGTTTTATGACATTTTTTTGAAGGGGGTGATTTTTCACAAACTTTTCACAGTGCCCTCCTTAATCTCGACTCATCCGTTAGAAAGCAACACTTGGCCCGTTTCCCCAGCGGGCTTTTTTTTGTCCGCGATAAAACCTTTTCGGTAAACGCTGTCCAACCGTCGCCAATCGCGAAGTTGGACCGGCGTGCTGGACTTTATCCGCGCAAAAGCATTCAATCTCGCCCCCCTTTTTGTATACCCCTATTTTTTGAGGTTTATGTCATGCGTTTAACACTGCCCGCTCTGGTTCTGGGGCTTCTGGTTGCTCAAGGTGCAATGGCTGGCGACGGCACTGCCGCGCTGGGCGGCGGCTTGGGCGGCGCATTGGGTAATGTGGTCGGCCAGAAGATGGGCGGCAGCACTGGCGCTGCGATTGGTGCGGGTGTCGCTGGTGCGGCGGGCAGCGCAGTTGCCGCCAAAAAAGGCCATCGCACCAGCGCTGCCATCGGTGGCGGTGTCGGCGCGGCCGGTGGTTCGGTGATCGGCAATAGCCTTGGCGGCAAGTCCGGTGCCACCATCGGTGCAGGCCTGGGCGGTGCATTGGGCGGCGGCGTAGGCAGCAACCTGGCCAATGGTCACAAGCGCCACTGATCCTGATACGGATTTGAAAAGAGCCCGGCTTGATGCCGGGCTTTTTCTTTTATGAACGTTTCTCGCAGCAGCAACTCAAATCTTCCATACCCTGGAAGAATGCGAGGCTTGCCATGAACCCGGAAACCAACGGCAAAAAAAACGGAAGCCTGAATGCTCGGCTATTGATGGTGCCTGCGATTGTTTTTGGATTGCTGGTCTCTCAGGTGGCGCTGGCGGGAGGTAATGGAGATGCCGCGGTAGGCGGTGGTCTTGGTGGGGTGTTGGGCAACGTTGTCGGTGGCCAGGTGGGCGGCAGTACGGGTGCAGCGATTGGTGCAGGTGTCGGCGGAGCGGCCGGCAGTGCGATTGCCGCGCCCAAACGCAGTCGCACCGAAGCGGCGGTAGGCGGTGGTTTGGGCGCGGCGGGTGGATCGGTGGTCGGCAACAGTCTTGGCGGCTCGACCGGATCGGCCATCGGCGCAGGCCTCGGTGGTGCAGCCGGTGGTGCGGTCGGCAATGATCTGGGGAGTGACAGCGGTCATTCCCATTCCGGTAACGGTTATAAACACTCGAACAAGCACCACAAAAAGCATCACTAGTTAAGCGAGGCATCCCATGACTGCGAAAAGCGAAGGCAAGGAAGAAAAGGGCCCGAGCGGACTGCCGTCTATCAACGATCCCGGCAATGAAGATCCGGGGTCGCTGATGGATGATGCGACGGTGCCGCTTAACGATGCTGATGATTTGGGCGATGTGGGAAATATCGAGTTTGACGATGAGGAAGAAGACGAAGATTGATCGAGCCGTGCTGGCTGATTAACCGGTTGTCCAGCTGAACGAACACGTCCGTCGCCCGTTCCTCGCCAAGTCGTGGCCTGCATTTCAGGTCACACGAGAGGTGAGCTATGAAGACTGATCGAAAAGTCCCCGACGTTGATGAAACACCGGAGTATCCGCTGCCGTCGCCTACCGACTCCTTGAGCCGCGACCAACGACCGCCGGACGATGATGATGCAGGTGTGGAGCAGGTTCCGAGCGACGATGATGACGATGATATAGAGGCCGACCCAGAAGAACGGGACGATGGCGCGGGTGAGCCAGCCATTACGAAGCGACAGTGAGCCAGCCCGGGGCCGATTGCTTCGTTAAGGCGTCGGTCCGAGGGATTCAAACCCGGTTGAAAACATTTCCCGGAGCTCCCGTGAGTCTCCGTGAAGCACGTATTTATTTGATCGTTCTGGAGAGGGCGCATCAGGCTCTCCCTCATCAACTTTTACCCCTCCTTCCTCATACGGCGCCGAGCATCCTGGCTTGTACGCCCACGGACAATTCCCGCCCAGCCCCAGTGGATCCAACCACCCCGTCGGGTTCCGGGTGTACCGATAGGGGTTCAACCCACCGGCCAGCTTGACCGGATCCTGCGTCAGATAGCGACCGATGTCGGGATGGTAGTAGCGATGGCGGTTGTAGTGCAGGCCGCTCTCTGCGTCGAAGTATTGCCCCTGGAACCGTAGCGGTTGTTCGAGTCGCTCGCCGTCGCTCACTTCGCGGAGTTTGCCGTGGGCGGTGTATTTCGTCGACCAGACGATGGCGCCATCGTAGCTGGTCAGTTCCTGCGGGGTGCCGAGATGGTCGAGTTGGTAGTAGAACGGGCGGACGTCTGCCCGGCCCTTGCCGTCGAGCAGCGCCAGCGGGCGGAAGCTGCCGGGTTCGTAAACGTAGCTGCGGTAGTGCCAGGGAGCGCTTTCGGCGATGAGCTGGTCGCCTTGCCAGAAGAGTTGCGTGGTCTGGCCGTCGACGGTTTTGCGGATGCGCCGACCGAAGGCGTCGTAGCGGTAGCTGACACTTTTACCGTCCGGGGTGTTGACGCCAATCAGGCGGTGCTGGCTGTCGTAGGTGTATTGGGTGACCTGGGGCGGCATACCGCGGCGTTCACGGATCAGGTTGCCGAAGACGTCGTAGACGTAGTGGCTGTCGCAATGGCGGTGCAGGCGGTTGCCCTGGAGCACGAACGGGCCCGGACGGCCGTGGATCAGCAGGTTGCCGGCCGGGTCATGGGTGAAATTCTCGGCGAACTGGTCGCGGGCGTGGCGTACGCCGGTCAGGCGGTCGAGCGAATCGTATTGATAGTGGCGCTGGCCCTGACGGCTGTCGGCAATCTGCAGCAGATTACCCTTGGCGCTGTAGGCATACTCGCGGTGGTACAGCGGTCGTTGCTTTTGGCTGACCGTATGGACCTGCAAGCGGCCCTGCTCGTCGTAGGCGTAATCGCTGAGCAGCAGACCCTGTTGGCGTTGCTGTTCGCGCCCGCGGACAAAGCGGTGGCTGGTCAGGCGCGTGCCATTGAGATCGATGGCAGTGAGGACGCCCCCCTTGGCGTGGTGGTAAACAAGGACACAGTCGTCCGGCAGGCGCAGCCGCTTGAGCCGGCCGCAGGCATCGTAGCCGTAATGCAGGGTGCCCCAACCCTGATGCTCGGTGATCAGCCGGCCCTGGCGGTCGTACTCGAACGCCAGCGGATGGTCCTGACCGTCATCGACGCCAACCAGTCGCCCACAGTTGTCGTGGTGGTACTCGACCTTGATCCCGTCGGGCAGGGTCTTTAGCAATAAGCGCCCGGTGCTGTCACGTTGGTACTGTGTGACGAGTTGCGAACCGTCGTCGCCGAACTCGGTTTTTTCCAGCAACCGGCCATTACCGTCATACGCATACGCGGTACGACGGCCATCGAAGCCGGTTTCCTGTCGGATCAATCCGCCGGGCGTGTAGTCCAGCCGATAGGTGTCGCCGACCTCGTTTTCGATCTCGGTGAGCAACAGTTGCGCATGGTCGTAGCCGTACTTCAGTGCGCTGCCGTCGGGATTGATCCGACGGCTGACCAAGTGCAGGTCGTCGGCGTATTCGTAACGGGTTACCCGTCCCAGTTCGTCGGTTTCGGCGGTGACCTGGCCATAGGCGTTGTAGCGATAGGCTCGGCAGGCACCGGTGGGCAGCGTGGTCCTGATCAGTCGTCCCGCGGCGTCTGACTCATAGCCGGTGACGGTACCGTGTTCGTCCTGCCGGGTAATCCGCCGGCCCAGCACATCGTAGGAAAAGGATCGCAGGGCACCGTCCGGCAAGATCTCCTCCAACAGTTGCCCCAAGGCGTTCCAGACAAACCGGTGACCGCTCTGGTCGGGGAATCGAATTGTCAGCAAGCGCCCCTGCGGGTCGTAGATATAGCGAGTGATCTGCCCGTCGGGATCGGAGACGGCAGTGATGTCACCCCGGGCATTGCGCTGACAGGTCCACGTCGCCTGACCACGGGTGAGTGTGCGCAGGAAACCGTGGCGATAGTCACAGGACATGGGCGTCTCATCGGGCGCAAGCTGCGCGACCAACCGGCCGACTTCGTCATACTGGTATTCGGTGACGGCACCGAGGGCGTCCTGCTCGGCGATCAGGTGGCCCTGATCGTCGTAGGCCTTGTGCAGCTCTGCGCCGTCGGGCCCGACCTGGCGCACCAACCGTGCGCGATCGTCATGAACGTAAATCTCTTCGCTGCCGTCGGCGTTGTTCACCGTCACGCCGCCTTGATCGTCCCAGGCGTAACGCGCCTCCATCTGCATAAACGAGGCCCAATGATGGATGCAGCGGACTGCTTTGCCGGAGCGTTCCCACGCCCAGAAGAAGCTCGCACCGCCGGCCAGTTGCCGTTGCAGGATGACGTGCCGTTCGTCGTAGTCATAGCGTTCGCTTTCACCTGCGGCGTTGGTTGCCTCGATCAAGCGCTGGCGGGCGTCGTAGCGGTAACTGACCAGGGTCTGTTCGGTGCGCCAGGTGTTCACCTCGGGGTCGCCGCGCTGAAGCACCTGGTAGTCGACGGCCACCAGGTGCTTGAGGTCGTAACGCAGCAATAAGGCGCGGTCGGCGCCGTTGTCCAGGCGCTGGATCCGGTCACAGCGGTCCCGTTGCACCGTCAGGCGGTTGCCGTAGGCGTCGCTGATCGCGCTGAGCCGGCCGTCATGAAAGTGGTAGAACCGCGCGCGGTCGCCGGCCAGGGCGAGGATCAGTTCGTCCGGCTTCCCCCCGAGGTAAATCGTCGCCCGCGACAGGCTGTTGTGGATCACCGGGCGCACCGTCGTTGGTCGTGGAAACGGCGTGCGACGGTTTTCGGGGTCGATCCACAGCACTTGCTCGCCGTGGAGTTCCAGGTGCTGGGACAGCGAATTGCTCCAGCCAAAACCGAGGCCGTTGTCGATTTCGACGGCACTGGTGCGGTAGAGGCGGGTGAAATCGAAGGGTAGGATCCCGTCGAGGGTGCCGTCGGTCAGGGGCAGCAGTCCTTCGCCGGTAACCATCGACACTGTGCCGTTGTGGGTGGCAGTGCGCTCGATGGTGTCGGCGCTGTCGCCGTTGGGGTTTTTCGCCTGTCTGGAGGCGTCCTCGTGGCGTTCATGCCTGCCGGAGCCAAGTGTCAGGGAGCCGCTGGCGGGGCATGCCAATACCTCTTGGGGATCGAACATCTGCTGTCTTTCGCTTGGCGGAGTGTGGAGCGCGAAACTCTGCGGGGGATCGGCAAGGAAAGAAGTCGGGAAAGGTGGCGCTTGCTGTAGGGCGATTCGCTTAATCGCGGAGGACCATTGGGCGTCGAACGGGATTTGATCATTGCCCTGGACCGGCGGCGCTCGCTATGCTGCTGAATCCTTTAATCCATAGGGCATCGGCCGTACCTGAGCTGCCCCGGATGCCTTAGAAAACGGATCAGATGCGATGAATGCACCACTGAAAGCATTCGGCCCGATCAGGGCCGTGATTTTCGATATGGACGGTCTGTTGCTGGATACAGAGGGCATCTACACCGAAGTCACGTCCATCATTGCCGCGCGTTACGGCCGGACGTTCGACTGGAGCATCAAACAGAACATCATTGGCCGGGGCGCGGGCGATCTGGCGCGCTATGTGGTTCAAGCGCTGGACTTGCCGATCACGGCGCAAGAGTTCCTGGTGATGCGCGAGCCGCTGATGCGCGAGCGTTTTCCTACAGCACAGGCAATGCCCGGCGCACAGGAGCTGGTACGGCATTTGAAAGCCAACAATATTCCCATTGCCGTGGGCACCAGTTCCTCGAGCCAGTCGTTTGGCCAGAAAACTACCTTGCATCGCGACTGGTTCGCCTTGTTCGACTTCATTGTCACCGCCGATGACCCCGAGGTAGGCGCGGCCAAACCGGCACCGGATATTTTCCTGACGGCGGCGCGGCGCCTGGGTGTTGCACCGCAAGATTGCCTGGTATTCGAGGATTCGCCCTTTGGTGTCACTGCGGCGAAAGCGGCGGGGATGACGGCGATTGCGATTCCGGATGCGGCAATGGCCGACGTCAGGTACGCACATGCCGATGGCATTCTTCGTACGCTGAAGGCGTTTGTGCCGGATGCATTTGGTTTGCCGGCGCTTGAATGGGCCTAGCTAAAAAAAGACGGGTCGACACTGGCAAATGTGGGAGCGGGCTTGCTCGCGAAGGCGGTGTGCCAGGCAATATTGATGTCGTCTGATTCACCGCTTTCGCGAGCAAGTCGGATCGCCGCACCGCCGCTCCCACATTGGGTTTGCGTTTAACGCTTCAGGCGCCGAAACCACCGTCGATGGTCAGGCTGGCCCCGGTGATGTAACCGGCTTCAGGGCTGACGAGGTAGGCGACGAAGCTGGCAATCTCTTCGGCCTTGCCGTAACGGCCCACGGCCATCAACGGGATCAGGCTTTCCGCAAAGTCACCCTCGGCCGGGTTCATGTCGGTGTCGACCGGGCCCGGTTGGACGTTATTGATGGTGATACCTTGCGGGCCGAGATCACGGGCCAGGCCTTTGGTCAGGCCGACCAGTGCCGATTTGCTCATGGCGTACGGGCCGCCACCGGCGAAGGGCATGCGGTCGGCGTTGGTGCTGCCGATGTTGATGATGCGACCACCCTCGGTCATGTGCCGGGCGGCGGCCTGGGTGGCGATGAACACGCTGCGCACGTTGATGGCCAGGGTCTGGTCGAAGTCTTCGAGTTTGAACTCGGCCAGTGGTGCTACCGCCAGTACGCCGGCATTGTTGACCAGGATATCCAGGCGACCGAAGGCTTCTACCGTGGCGGACACGGCACCGCGGATGGCGTCGGCGTCGGCGCTGTCGGCCTTGATGGCCAGGGCCTTGCCGCCCTTGGTGGTGATGCTGTCTTGCAGTTCTTCGGCCTTGGCCGTGGAACTGACATAAGTGAAGGCAACGGTCGCGCCTTCAGCGGCCAGGCGCTTGACGATGGCGGCGCCGATACCGCGGGAACCACCTTGAATCAATGCCACTTTGCCGCTGAGGTTCTGAGTAGTCATGTCGATCTCCAAATCCCGAGGCGAGATGTCCCGGTTGATGGAGCCTAGTATCGATTCAGGATTACCTGCTGTGTAGACCATAATTGCGATAGTCTGTATAAACCAAAAGTTTATAGTGGCGCCTATGGAAACCTTCAGCAGTATCGAATGCTTTGTGCGCAGTGCCGAGGTCGGCAGCTTTGCTGAAGCGGCGCGTCGCTTGAGCCTGACACCGGCGGCGGTGGGCAAGAGCGTTGCCAAACTCGAGGCGCGCCTGGGTGTCAGATTGTTCCAGCGCAGTACTCGCAGCCTGACCCTGACGGAAGCCGGTCAGTTGTTTCTTGGTGAAGTCAGCGGCAGCCTGCACACGATCCAGAATGCCGTGGCCAATCTCGCCAGCGCCGGAGGGCAGCCGGCGGGCACCCTGAAAGTCAGCATGGGGACGGTATTCGGCTGCCTGTACATTGTGCCGATGCTCGGCGAGTTTCTGCGACGATTCCCGGCGATCAACCCGGACTGGCACTTCGACAATCGCCAGGTCGATCTGATCGGGCAGGGTTTCGACGCGGCAATCGGCGGTGGCTTCGAATTACCCCAGGGCGTGGTTGCACGCCGACTGAGTCCGGCGCATCGGGTGTTGGTGGCTACGCAGGACTACCTGGCGACACATGCGGCGATCAGCGAGCCAGATGACCTCAAGCACCATGACGGGATTCTGATTCGTTCGCCGCAAACCGGTCGAGTGCGCTCCTGGCAGTTGACCCATCGCAATCAGCAACACAGTCCGTTGACGCTCAAGGCGCGGATGACCATGAGCGATTCCGAGGCCGCCTGCGCCACGGCCGCGCAGGGTCTGGGCATTGCGCTGGTGAGCATGCCGTTTGCCGCGGGCTATCTGGAGTCGGGCAGGTTGCAGCGGGTGTTGCCGGACTGGTACATCGACGACGGCTACACCTCCATCTATTACGCCGAACACAAACTGCTGCCCGGCAAGACCCGGGCGTTTGTCGAATTCGTCATTGAGCAGTTTGCCGAGCGGGGGTTGGGGCAGAGGTTTAGTGCTGTTTGAGCCAGTCTTGAAACCGGGGAGCGGCCATCGCGAGCAGGCTCGCTCCCACAGAGGGGGATTTCACAAGGCTTGGGATCAGGCTTTTGACTTGCTGATGATATTCCCCGCATGCAGCCCGCATTCCTTCTGCGTCGCTTCCTCCCACCACCAGCGGCCTTCGCGCTCATGCTGGTTCGGCAGTACCGGGCGGGTGCAGGGTTCGCAGCCGATGCTGATGAAACCGCGTTCGTGCAGGCTGTTGTACGGCAGTTCCAGCATGCGGATGTAGCCCCAGATCTCTTCGCTGGTCATTTGTGCCAGCGGGTTGAACTTGTACAGGGTGCGTTCCGGTGTGGAGAACGCGGTGTCGATTTCCATCACCGCGACGGCGCTGCGAGTACCGGGGCTCTGATCCCGACGCTGGCCGGTGGCCCAGGCCGTCACGCCGGACAGCTTGCGGCGCAGCGGTTCGATCTTGCGGATGCCGCAGCATTCACCATGGCCATCCTTATAGAAACTGAACAGGCCTTTCTCCTTCACGAAGGGTTCAAGTTTCGTGTAGTCCGGCGACACCAGTTCGATGTCGATCTTGTAGTGCTCGCGCACCTGATCGATGAAGCGGTAGGTCTCGGGGTGCAGGCGGCCGGTGTCGAGGCTGAACACCTTGACGTTCTTGTTCAGCTTCCAGGCCATGTCCACCAGCACCACATCCTCGGCGCCGCTGAAAGATATCCACAGGTCATCGCCGAACTCGGCAAATGCGAGTTTCAGAATGTCCTGGGCGGACTTGTTGGCATAGGTCGTGGCGAGTTCCACGACGTCGAACGTTGGGCTCATCAGGGCGGCTTCCTACAGGTCAGTGGCGCTGGGCGCTCTATATGGGGTCGATGGTAACAAAAAGCTGCGCGGGCCGGGGCATCCTCTGCGTTGCGCAGGCAGGCCCGAGTCGCTAGAGTTCGGCAATCTTTTTGCTCGCTCGACTCAATAATCAATACAAATGGGAGTGTCTTGTGGAAATTGCCTGTCTGGATCTTGAAGGTGTGCTGGTTCCGGAAATCTGGATCGCCTTCGCCGAAAAAACCGGGATCGAATCCCTCAGGGCCACCACCCGGGACATTCCCGACTACGACGTGCTGATGAAGCAGCGCCTGCGGATTCTCGACGAGCACGGTCTGAAGCTCTCCGACATCCAGGAAGTGATCGCCACGCTCAAGCCGCTGGACGGCGCCATCGAGTTCGTCGACTGGCTGCGCGAGCGCTTCCAGGTGGTGATCCTGTCGGACACCTTCTATGAGTTCTCCCAGCCGCTGATGCGCCAACTGGGCTTCCCGACCTTGCTCTGCCATCGCCTGATTACTGACGACACCGGGCGAGTCACTGACTATCAACTGCGTCAAAAAGATCCCAAGCGTCAGTCGGTCCTGGCCTTCAAGAGCCTCTACTACCGGGTTATCGCGGCGGGGGATTCCTACAACGACACCACCATGCTGGGCGAGGCCGATGCCGGGATTCTGTTCCATGCGCCGGACAACGTGATTGCACAGTTCCCGCAGTTCCCGGCGGTGCATACGTTCGAAGCGCTGAAGCAGGAGTTCATCAAGGCTTCGAATCGCTTGTAGGAGCTGCCGCAGGCTGCGATCTTTTGATCTTGATCTTAAAAAATCGAAAGATCGCAGCCTCGTTTCACTCGACAGCTCCTACAGGGGTAGGGTTTCAGAGGTTCTGCAGAGTTTCGAGCAACACCTTCACCTTGGTGATCGACTCCTGATACTCAGCCTGCCACTCTGAGTCCGCGACAATCCCGCCACCGCCCCAGCAACACACCTGCCCGTCCTTGACCAGCAAACTGCGGATGGCGATGGAGCTGTCCATCTCGCCGCGCACATCGAGATACAACAACGAACCGCAATACAGTCCGCGCCGGGTCGGCTCAAGTTCGTCGATGATCTGCATGGCGCGAATCTTTGGCGCGCCGGTAATCGAGCCGCCAGGGAAGCTGCCGGCGATCAGGTCCAGAGCGTCGCGCTCATCCGCCAGTTCACCGGTGACGCTGCTCACCAGGTGATGCACGTTCGGATAGCTTTCCAGGCTGAACAGTTCCGGCACCCGTACCGAGCCGGTGCGGCAGGTGCGACCGAGGTCATTGCGCAGCAGATCGACAATCATCAGGTTTTCCGCGCGGTCCTTGGGGCTGGCCAGCAATTCGGCGGCGTTCGCGGCATCTTGCCCGGGCGTCAGGCCCCGCGGGCGAGTGCCCTTGATCGGGCGGGTTTCCACGTGGCCCTGGCTGATTTTGACGAAGCGCTCCGGCGACAGGCTGAGTACGGCATTGCCATCAGGCAAGCTCTGGAAGCCGGAAAACGGCGTCGGGCAAGCAGCGCGCAGCGCGCAGTAAGCGGCCCACGAATCACCCTGGCAGGGTGCGCGAAACCGTTGGGCGAAATTGACCTGGTAACAGTCGCCGGCCTGAATGTACTGCTGGATGTGCTCGATGGCCTGTTGATACTCATCGGCGCTCAAGTCGGCAGTCATCGGGGTGAGCAGTTTGAAGGGCGCGACCTCTTGCGGTGCAGGCTGGTTGAACAGCTCGATCAGGCGCTGACACTCGCTGTCGGGCAGGGTCGGGTGGAACACCAATTGACTGGTCAGCGACAGGTGGTCGCTGATCAATGCCCAGCCGTACAAACCGAAACGCGCGTCAGGCAGTTGCAGGTCGTCACGGGCCTGGCTCGGCAGGCGCTCCAGATGTCGGCCGAAGTCGTAACTCAGGTAGCCGATCAATCCACCGGCAAACGGCAACTCGTAAGGTGCTGGCAGAGTGGCTTCGCCCAGGCGTGTCAGGTTATCGCGCAGGCGTTGCAGGAAAGCGTCGCCACTTTCGTCGGGCGATACCGTCAGTTGTTCCAGTGGCCAGGCGCTGAGCAGGTCATAGCGACCGCGGTCGGCGCTGGGGCGGCCACTGTCGAGCAGGACGGCGCCAGGGGCATGGCGAATCGCCGCGAAATATTCGGCGGGGTTGGCGCGATAGGGCAGCGGGTGTACGGAGCAGGTCAACATGGGCGGGGGAAGTCAGCCATCGAGGCGGGGTGGCGATTGTAGACCTCTGTAGGATTTGGTCCTAGAGGGATGTCGGAAAGAGGCATATTGGTAACGGCCGAAATGTAACTCTGTGGCGAGGGAGCTTGCTCCCTCGCCACAGGGATCAGCCTTCGACCGCGGGAATATGCCCAAACATCTCCTGCACAAACGCCACGCGTTCTTCGACCGTTTCGGTCACGCCACGGGCCTTCAGGTCTTCCAGCCGCGCCTCGACCGCATGCGTACGCAGCGTCAGGCCGCAGTCATTGGCAATCTGGATATTCAGCCCCGGCCGGGCGTTGAGCTCCAGAATCAGCGGGCCTTTTTCCTGGTCCAGGACCATGTCGACACCGATGTAGCCCAGGCCGCACAACTCATGGCAGCCAGCGGCGAGTTTCATGAAACCGTCCCAGTAGGGCAGTTGCACGCCATCTACTGCGTTCGTGGTGTCCGGGTGTTTGTTGATGATGTTGTTCAGCCAGGTGCCGCGCAGGGTCAGGCCGGTGGCCAGGTCCACGCCGACACCGATGGCGCCCTGGTGCAGGTTGGCCTTGCCGTTGGACTGGCGCGTCGGCAGGCGCAACATGGCCATCACCGGGTAGCCCATCAACACAATGATGCGGATGTCCGGCACGCCTTCATAGCTGATGCTCTTGAAGATCTGATCCGGAATCACCCGGTATTCGATCAGCGCCCGGTCGCGGTGACCGCCCAGGGAGTACAGGCCGGTCAGGATGCTGGAAACCTGGTGCTCGATTTCCTCATGGCTGATGATCCGGCCGGACACCGTGCGATAACGCCCTTCAAAGCGGTCGGCGATCACCAGGATGCCATCACCGCCAGCGCCCTGGGCCGGCTTGATCACGAAGTCACTGCGTGCGCCGATGATCTCTTCGAGATTGTCGATTTCCTTCTCGGTGGAAATCACCCCATAGAGTTCCGGCACATGAATGCCGGCGGCGATGGCGCGTTCCTTGGTGATGATCTTGTCATCGACGATCGGGTACAGGCTGCGCTTGTTGTACTTGAGCACGTAGTCTGCGTTGCGCCGATTGATCCCCATGATGCCCCGGGCTTCCAGGGCCTTCCAGGTCTTCCAGAGGCCGAACATCAGGCGTCAGCCTTTTTCAGGAAGGCCTTGAAACGCACGAGTTCAGTCAGGCGATAACCGCGATAACGACCCATGGCCAGCATGAAGCCCACCAGGATCAGCAGGATCGCCGGGAAAGTGAACACGAAGTACACCAGTTCCGGCACGGTCATGATCAGGTGCGCCAGGGATGCGGCGAACAGGGTGCCGATCGCCACTTTCATGGCATGGCCACCGCCGCGTTCTTCCCAGGTGATCGACAGGCGTTCGATGGTCATGGTCAGGATCACCATCGGGAACAGCGCCACCGACAAGCCGCGTTCCAGGCCGAGTTTATGGCTGAACAGGCTGATGGCCGCAATCAGCACCACCACGAACGTCAGCACCACCGACAACCTGGGCAGCATTTGCAGTTTCAGGTGTTCGAGGTAGGAGCGCAGCGACAGGCCCAGCGCCGTGATGATGGTAAACAGCATGATACCGAAGCCGAGCTGGGTTTCGCGGAAGGCCAGGGCGATCAGCACCGGGGTGAAGGTGCCCAGGGTCTGGATGCCGATCAGGTTGCGCAGGATCAGGATCACCAGCACGCCGATCGGGATCATCACCATGATCATGAAGGTCTGCTGGGTTTGCAGTGGCAGGCCGTACAGCGAGTACTCGAGGAAGTTGGCGTCGGTGTTTTCGTCGGTCAGCTTGGCCAGGCGAATGGCGTTCATTTCGCTGTTGTTCAGGCTGAAGGTCACGTTGGCTTTCTTGCCGCCATCGACGGTGATCAGGTTTTCGTCGCCGCTCCACCACAGCAGGCGGTCGGTCGGCAGGCCCTGTTCACCGGTTTCCGGGTTGAAGTACAGCCAGTCGGTGCCGTTGAAGCTGCGCAGCCACAGTTCCGGCATTTGCGGCTGGTCGGCCACCAGGCGGATGGTGTGGACCTTCTCGATTGGCACGTGGGCGATGGACAGCAGCAACTCGACGATTTTTGCCTTGTGCGCAGCGGAAGGATCACCGGCCAGCAGCAGTTTCACGTTGTCGTCGTTGGGGTTGTTGACGCGCTTGATGGCTTCGCCGACGAAGGTTTCGACGTCGGCCGAGTGCTGGCGAATCGGTGCGAGCAGGGCTTCGGCGGCGATTTTTTCCGGGCCTTCGATGGTCATGCTGTCGCGAAAGGTCGGGCCTTTGATCTTGGCTTTTTCACCGGAATAACGCTTGGTCAGCACCAGGCGGTAATACAGCGTCTGGTTGCCTTTGGCCCGGCGTGCCGACCAGGTGACCTTGCGGTTGCCATCGACCCGGTTCACCGCCACGCCGTAGTTGTTGGAGATGAAGCTCTCGTTGAGGCTCACGAAGTCGCGGCTCAGCGGAGGCACGAACATCTGGATCTTGACCGGGTCCTTGGCGCTGGCGACGAACTCGACCTTGGCGTCGATGTTCCACAGGTCGTCGGTGGCGTCTTCGGTCACCGGGATGCCCAGCACGAAGATCTGATAGGCCGTAACTGAAATGCCCAGCACCACCAGGATGGCGATCAGCAGTTTCAGGTGAAGGGTAAGAGAGCGCATTTGAATTACTCGGCGGTATGAGCGTCGGTGGTGCAGGCAGGTTTGCCGGCAGCATATTTAAGGCTGGGGTCGACCAGTGCATCGAAGCGCTTGAGCGCTTCGGAGCCAATCAGTAGCGGGTATTGGAAAGCGCTGCGGTCGGTCAGGTTCACTTCGATGCTGCGCAGGGCCGAGCCCATGCAGATATCCAGTTCGATCACCGGGCGGGCGGTGTACTTCTTGCCTTCCTCCGGGTCGTAGTCGCCGGCCCGGCGCTTGATCTTGCTGACACGGGCCAGCGGGCGTTCGATCGGGTGCGAATGGGCGGCGTCGATGGCCAGGTAAAAGCGCACCCATGATTCGCCATTGCGTTTGAAACGTTTGATGTCCCGGGCGCTCAGGGAAGCGGTTTTCGCCCCGGTGTCGAGTTTGGCCGCCACTTCCAGGTCGATGCCATTGAGCGATGCGTACTCATTGAGGCCATACACGGTCTTTTCCCCGCCCATTGCGAAGCCGGGCAGGCAAAGTAAATAAAGGAAGCTTGGGAAGGGCTTGAGTCTCATAAATCCTGGTGCGCAGCGGTCCGACTTGATTCAAGGCCCTGGCATCGCTGCGCAAGCTCCCTCGTATGCCTGGCAGGGTTTTATGACAGGCAGTGCAGATGTGACAAACAAATGCGGGCGGCATTCTAGCACGGTGGTTTGGTGGCGCCAGCGCTGGCCGGTGGCTATAAATAGACGGGTTGCTTCGTTGTGGTGCAACCGGTTATCAGAAGATTGTCGACAATATCTATTTATCCTTTGACTGATTCGCCTGTATTCGTTAGTTTTTACGGCATTGGCTTTCAAGGTGTCGACAATATGCTGGATCAACTCGATCCCCCGGTTTCTACGCAAGACGATACGGAGACGCTTTCCGAGAACGTCTTCCGACGCATTCAGGCGGCTATCGTCAAAGGCGATATCGCGCCGGGCAGCAAAATTTCCGAACCGGAACTGGCGCGTACCTACGGCATCAGCCGTGGCCCGTTGCGCGAGGCCATCCACCGTCTGGAAGGCCAGCGCCTGCTGGTTCGCGTGCCGCATGTCGGCGCACGGGTGGTGTCGCTCAACCACGCCGAACTGATTGAGCTATACGAAATCCGCGAATCCCTGGAAGGCATGGCCTGCCGCCTGGCCGCCGAGCGCATGAGTCTCGAAGAAATCGACGAACTGCGTCGGGTCCTGGAAACCCACGAGCGCGATGAGGCGTTTCAGGCCGGGAGAGGCTACTACCAGCAGGAAGGCGATTTCGACTTCCACTACCGGATTATCCAGGGCAGCGGTAACCGCACCCTGACGCAAATGCTCTGCGGCGAACTGTATCAACTGGTGCGTATGTACCGCATGAAGTTTTCCAGCACGCCCAATCGCCCACACCAGGCGTTCGCCGAGCACCACCGAATTCTCGACGCCATCGCCGACCGTGACGGTGAACTGGCCGAGTTGTTGATGCGCCGTCACATCGGCGCCTCCAAACGCAACATCGCCCGTCATTACCAGGACGGCGCCAACCCGACAGCCAAACGAGGTGAGTCATGAGTTTGAACAAGAGCACTCCAGGCCAGCGTTTCCGCGATGCGGTCGCCAGCGAGCATCCATTGCAAGTGGTCGGCGCGATCAACGCCAACCACGCGCTGCTGGCCAAGCGCGCCGGTTTCAAGGCGATCTACCTGTCGGGTGGCGGGGTGGCTGCCGGCTCCCTCGGCCTGCCGGACCTGGGCATCACCGGTCTGGATGACGTGCTGACCGACGTGCGCCGCATCACCGACGTCTGCGACCTGCCGCTGCTGGTGGACGTGGACACCGGTTTCGGTTCCTCGGCCTTCAACGTGGCCCGTACCGTGAAGTCGATGATCAAGTTCGGCGCGGCGGCGATTCACATCGAGGACCAGGTCGGCGCCAAGCGTTGCGGCCACCGTCCTAATAAAGAGATCGTGACCCAGCAGGAAATGGTCGATCGCATCAAGGCGGCGGTCGATGCCCGTACCGACGACAGCTTCGTGATCATGGCCCGTACCGACGCCCTGGCGGTGGAAGGCCTGGAATCTGCCCTGGATCGCGCCGCTGCCTGCATCGAAGCCGGCGCCGACATGATTTTCCCGGAAGCCATCACCGAACTGGACATGTACAAGCTGTTCGCCAGCCGCGTGAAAGCGCCAATCCTGGCCAACATCACCGAATTCGGCGCGACGCCGCTGTACACCACTGAGCAACTCGCCGCTGTCGACGTGTCGCTGGTGCTGTACCCGCTGTCGGCCTTCCGCGCCATGAACAAGGCCGCGGAAAACGTCTACACCGCGCTGCGCCGCGATGGCACGCAGGCGAATGTCATCGACACCATGCAGACGCGCATGGAGCTTTACGATCGCATCGATTACCACACCTTCGAGCAGAAGCTCGATGCGTTGTTCGCCGCGAAGAAGTAAGTCGAATAACTCCCTAATAAATTCAAGAAACTGGAGGCAGAAATGGCCGAAGCAAAAGTACTCAGTGGCGCCGGGCTCCGTGGCCAGGTTGCCGGGCAAACCGCACTGTCCACCGTGGGCCAGTCGGGTGCCGGTCTGACCTATCGTGGTTATGACGTTCGTGAACTGGCGGCTGACGCACAGTTCGAAGAAGTGGCCTACCTGCTGCTGTACGGCGAACTGCCGAGCAAGGCGCAACTGAACGCCTACATCACCAAGCTGAGCAAGCTGCGTGACCTGCCGCAGGCGCTCAAGGAAGTGCTGGAGCGCATCCCCGCCGACGCCCACCCGATGGACGTGATGCGCACCGGTTGCTCGTTCCTGGGCAACCTGGAGCCGGAGAACGACTTCTCCGAGCAACACGACAAGACTGACCGCCTGCTGGCCGCGTTCCCGGCGATCATGACCTACTGGTACCGCTTCAGCCACGAAGGCAAGCGCATCGATTGCGTGAGCGACGAGCAGTCCATCGGCGGCCACTTCCTGCACCTGCTGCACGGCAAGAAGCCGAGTGAACTGCACGTCAAGGTGATGAACGTTTCACTGATCCTCTACGCAGAGCACGAATTCAACGCGTCGACCTTCACCGCGCGTGTTTGCGCATCGACCCTGTCCGATCTTTACTCTTGCATCACCGCGGCCATCGGCTCGCTGCGCGGTCCGCTGCACGGCGGCGCCAACGAAGCGGCGATGGAAATGATCGAGCGCTTCTCGTCGCCGGAAGACGCGATCAAGGGCACCCTCGGCATGCTCGAGCGCAAGGACAAGATCATGGGCTTCGGCCACGCGATCTATAAGGACAACGATCCGCGCAACGAAGTGATCAAGGGCTGGTCGAAAAAACTCGCTGACGAAGTGGGCGACAAGGTGTTGTTCCCGGTGTCCGAGGCCATCGACAAGACCATGTGGGAGCAGAAGAAACTGTTCCCGAACGCCGACTTCTACCATGCCTCGGCGTACCACTTCATGGGCATCCCGACCAAGTTGTTCACACCGATCTTCGTCTGCTCGCGCCTGACCGGCTGGGCCGCACACGTGTACGAACAACGAGCCAACAACCGCATCATCCGTCCAAGCGCCGAGTACACCGGCGTTGAACAGCGCAAGTTCGTACCAATCGAACAACGCTGAATGGTGGGAATGCCTGCACAGGTCACTGAATGAACCGGTGACCCTGTAGGAGCTGCCGCAGGCTGCGATCTTTTGATATTGCTTTTTGAAGATCAAAAGATCGCAGCCTGCGGCAGCTCCTACAGGCGATCGAAGTCAGCTCAGGAACTGTGCCAGGCCCACCTTTTGAAACTACCGTGACCCGAGTCCTGACCGATGAACACTGAATTCCGCAAATCGCTGCCCGGCAGCCACCTGGATTACTTCGACGTCCGCGCGGCAGTCGAGGCGATCCAGCCTGGCGCCTACGACACCCTGCCGTACACCTCCCGTGTGCTGGCGGAAAACCTTGTGCGTCGCTGCGACCCGGCCACGCTCACCGAATCCCTGAAGCAATTCATCGAGCGCAAGCGCGACCTCGACTTCCCGTGGTTCCCGGCCCGCGTGGTGTGCCACGACATTCTCGGCCAGACCGCTTTGGTCGACCTTGCCGGCCTGCGTGACGCCATCGCCCTGCAAGGCGGCGATCCTGCGCAAGTCAACCCGGTGGTGCCGACCCAACTGATCGTCGACCACTCCCTGGCCGTCGAGCGCGGTGGCTTCGATCCGGAAGCGTTCGAGAAGAACCGCGCCATCGAAGACCGTCGAAACGAAGACCGTTTCCACTTCATCAACTGGACCAAGAAGGCGTTCAAGAACGTCGACGTGATCCCGCCAGGCAACGGCATCATGCACCAGATCAACCTGGAGAAAATGTCTCCGGTGATCCAGGTGCGCGACGGCGTGGCGTTCCCTGACACCTGCGTCGGCACCGACAGCCACACCCCGCACGTCGATGCGCTGGGCGTGATCGCCATTGGTGTCGGTGGCCTGGAAGCCGAAAGCGTGATGCTCGGCCGCGCCTCGTGGATGCGTCTGCCAGAAAGCGTTGGCGTCGAGCTGACCGGCAAGCTGCAACCGGGCATCACCGCCACCGACATGGTGCTGGCGTTGACCGAATTCCTGCGCAAGCAAAAAGTGGTTGGCGCATGGCTGGAGTTCTTCGGCGAAGGCGCGTCAAGGTTGACCCTTGGCGACCGCGCGACCATCTCCAACATGGCTCCGGAATACGGCGCCACCGCGGCGATGTTCTACATCGACCAGCAGACCATCGACTACCTCAAGCTCACCGGCCGTGAAGACGAGCAGGTGCAGTTGGTCGAGAACTACGCCAAGACCACAGGCCTGTGGGCCGACAGCCTGAAGGGCGCGCAATACGAGCGCGGCCTGACCTTCGACCTGTCCTCGGTGGTGCGCAACATGGCTGGCCCAAGCAACCCGCACGCCCGTGTCGCGGTTTCGGATCTGGCGGCCAAAGGCATCTCCGGCCAATGGGAAGACGTGCCTGGCCAGATGCCGGATGGCGCGGTGATCATTGCCGCCATCACCAGCTGCACCAACACCAGCAACCCGCGCAACGTGATCGCCGCCGGCCTGCTGGCGCGCAACGCCAACAAGCTCGGCCTGACCCGCAAGCCATGGGTCAAATCGTCCCTGGCACCGGGTTCGAAAACCGTCGCGCTGTACCTCGACGAAGCCGGCCTGACCGATGAGCTGGACAAGCTCGGCTTCGGCGTCGTGGCCTTTGCCTGCACCACCTGCAACGGCATGTCCGGCGCACTGGACCCGGTGATCCAGCAAGAGATCATCGACCGCGACCTGTACGCCACTGCCGTGTTGTCCGGCAACCGTAACTTCGACGGCCGGATTCATCCGTACGCCAAGCAAGCGTTCCTCGCTTCGCCGCCACTGGTGGTCGCTTACGCCATCGCCGGCACCATCCGTTTCGACATCGAAAAAGACGTGCTGGGCGTGGTCGACGGCAAGGAAATCCGCCTGAAAGACATCTGGCCGAGCGACGAAGAAATCGACTCGGTGGTGAAGGCCTCGGTCAAACCTGAGCAGTTCCGCCAGGTCTACATCCCGATGTTCGCCATCCACGAAGACACCGGCCCGAAAGTCGCGCCGCTGTACGACTGGCGTGAAATGAGCACCTACATCCGCCGTCCGCCGTACTGGGAAGGCGCGCTGGCCGGCGCTCGTCCGCTCAAGGGCATGCGCCCGCTGGCGGTACTGCCGGACAACATCACCACCGATCACCTGTCGCCATCCAACGCCATCATGCTCGACAGCGCCGCCGGCGAATACCTGGCGAAAATGGGCCTGCCGGAAGAGGACTTCAACTCTTACGCGACTCACCGTGGTGACCACCTGACCGCGCAGCGTGCGACCTTCGCCAACCCGAAACTGTTCAACGAAATGGTTCAGGAAGACGGCAAGGTCAAGCAAGGTTCGCTGGCCCGCGTCGAGCCGGAAGGCAAAGTGATGCGCATGTGGGAAGCCATCGAGACCTACATGGATCGCAAGCAGCCGCTGATCATCATTGCCGGTGCCGACTACGGTCAGGGTTCGTCCCGCGACTGGGCAGCAAAAGGCGTGCGTCTGGCCGGTGTCGAAGCGATTGCCGCCGAAGGCTTCGAGCGCATTCACCGCACCAACCTGGTGGGCATGGGCGTGTTGCCGCTGGAGTTCAAACCAGGCACCAACCGCCATACCCTGGCGATTGATGGCAGTGAAACCTACGACGTCATCGGTGAGCGCACCCCGCGTGCCGAGCTGACGCTGGTGATCCATCGCAAGAACGGCGAGCGCGTCGATGTGCCGGTGACCTGCCGCCTCGACACCGCCGAAGAAGTGTCGATCTACGAGGCCGGCGGCGTGTTGCAACGCTTCGCCCAGGACTTCCTCGAAGAATCGGCGGTTGCCGTCTAAAACGCTGCACAGGCATGGGACTTTGAGTCCCATGTCTGTTTCTGGATTAGGAGTAACGAGCACCATGGCTCACGCACCGCAGATCAAAATTCCCGCCACCTACATGCGCGGCGGCACCAGCAAAGGCGTGTTTTTCAGTCTCAAGGATTTGCCTGAAGCGGCCCAGGTTCCAGGCCCGGCCCGCGATGCCTTGTTGCTGCGCGTGATCGGCAGCCCCGATCCGTACGACAAGCAAATCGACGGCATGGGCGGCGCGACCTCCAGCACCAGCAAAACCGTGATCCTGTCGAAAAGCACCCAGGCTGATCACGACGTCGATTACCTGTTCGGCCAGGTTTCCATCGACAAGCCTTTCGTGGACTGGAGTGGCAACTGCGGCAACCTGACCGCGGCAGTCGGTTCGTTCGCCGTCAGCAACGGTCTGGTCGATGCCAGCCGCATCCCGCACAACGGCGTGGCCGTGGTTCGCGTGTGGCAGGCCAACATCAGCAAGACCATCATCGCCCACGTGCCGATCACCAACGGCGAAGTGCAGGAAACCGGTGACTTCGAACTCGACGGCGTAACCTTTCCGGCCGCCGAAGTACAGGTTGAATTCCTCGATCCGGCAGCGGATGAAGAGGGCGGTGGCGGTTCGATGTTCCCGACCGGCAACCTCGTGGATGACCTCGAAGTACCTGGCGTCGGCACCTTCAAGGCGACCCTGATCAACGCCGGCATCCCGACGATTTTCGTCAATGCCGAAGACATCGGCTACAAAGGCACTGAGCTGCAAGGCGCCATCAACGGCGATCCGAAAGCCCTGCTGATGTTCGAAACCATCCGCGCTTACGGCGCGCTGCGCATGGGCCTGATCTCGAACGTCGACGAAGCGGCCAAGCGGCAGCACACGCCGAAGGTGGCCTTCGTCGCCAAACCAGCGGATTACGTATCGTCCAGTGGCAAAGCCATTGCGGCGGGTGATGTCGACCTGCTGGTGCGTGCGCTGTCGATGGGCAAGTTGCACCACGCGATGATGGGGACTGCGGCGGTGGCAATCGGCACGGCGGCAGCGATCACCGGCACGCTGGTTAACCTCGCGGCAGGCGGTATCGAACGCAACGCGGTGCGCTTCGGCCATCCGTCCGGCACTTTGCGCGTCGGCGCCGAGGCCAGCCAGGTCAATGGCGAATGGACCGTGAACAAGGCGATCATGAGCCGCAGTGCGCGGGTGTTGATGGAAGGGTACGTTCGTGTACCGGGTGATTCTTTCTAACCAACACAAACCCTGTAGGAGCTGCCGAAGGCTGCGATCTTTTGATCTTGATTCTAAAAAACAAAGTCAAAAGATCGCAGCCTTCGGCAGCTCCTACAGTTGATCTGATTTCAAAACAAGAAAGCAGTGATACACCGAGATTCCTGAGCCGAGGTCCCATCAACGACCCACTTCATAGAGTGAATCGAACATGAGTGCCAACGTCGACCTGAACAACCGCCCCGACTACGACAAGGTCCTGCAGGACATTGCCGATTACGTCCTCAACTACAGGATCGAGTCAATTGAGGCGCTGGATACCGCGCGCAACTGCCTGATCGATACCTTGGGTTGCGGCCTGCTGGCCCTGCGTTTTCCCGAGTGCACCAAGCATTTGGGGCCAGTGGTAGAAGGCACTGTCGTGCCGTTTGGCGCCCGGGTGCCTGGGACCAGTTATCGACTCGATCCGGTGAAGGCGGCGTGGGACATCGGCTGCATCGTGCGCTGGCTCGACTACAACGACACATGGCTCGCGGCGGAGTGGGGGCATCCGTCGGACAACCTCGGCGGTATTCTCGCGGTAGCCGACCATTTATCACAAAAGCACCTGGCGAATGGCGTAGCACCGCTGACCATGCGTACAGTGCTTGAAGCGATGATCATGGCCCACGAGATTCAAGGCGTGATTGCCCTGGAAAACTCGTTCAACCGTGTCGGCCTCGATCACGTCATTCTGGTGAAAGTGGCCTCGGCCGCAGTCACCGCCAAGCTGATGGGGGCCAATCGCGAGCAGTTGTTGTCGGCGTTGTCTCACGCCTTTGCTGACGGTCAGGCATTGCGCACGTATCGGCATGCACCGAATGCCGGTTCGCGTAAATCCTGGGCGGCGGGGGATGCGTCCAGTCGTGGCGTGCGTTTGGCGGACATGGCGATGCGCGGCGAAATGGGTATACCCGGTGTGTTGAGTGCCAGGCAGTGGGGGTTTTACGACGTATTGTTCAGCCACAACAACAATGATCTGGCGCTCAAGCCTGAAGACAAACGTGCGTTCAGTTTCTCGCGACCGTACGGCAGTTATGTGATGGAAAACGTGTTGTTCAAGATCAGTTTTCCGGCCGAGTTCCATGCACAAACGGCCTGTGAGGCGGCGGTGATCCTGCACCCGCAGGTGCGCAATCGCCTGCATGAAATCGACAGGATCGTCATCACCACTCACGAGTCAGCGATTCGCATTATTTCCAAGGTCGGCCCACTGGCCAATGCTGCTGATCGCGATCACTGCATCCAGTACATGACTGCTGTACCGCTGGCTTTCGGCAATCTGGTTGCCGAGTACTACGAAGATGATTTTCACAAGGCGCATCCGATCATCGATGTGCTGCGCGACAAAATGGTGATTGTTGAGGAGTCGCGGTTCACCCGTGAGTATCTGGAGCCCGATAAACGCTCCATTGCCAACGCGGTGCAGGTGTTTTTCAAGGACGGTTCGAGCACGGAAAACGTCGTCGTGGAATACCCGATTGGGCATCGTCGGCGTCGGGCTGAAGGTATTCCGTTGCTGGAGGAGAAATTCAGGGCGAACTTGCTGACACGATTCGCGGGGCAGCGCAGCGAGGAGATTTTCGCGCTGTGCAAGGATCAGCAGAGGCTTGAAGCGACAGCGGTGAACCGGTTTGTGGATTTGTTTGTGATCTAGGAGACCGCGTTATCGTTCTTCGCGAGCAAGCCCGCTCCCACAGGGGATCTGCTGTGAACACAAAATTTGTGTATGACAGAAATCCAATGTGGGAGCGGGCTTGCTCGCGAAAGCAGTAGATCAGGCGCCGGAGAGCTACTTGAACCGCCGCTCCACACCTTTCTCCACGAGAATCTTCGCGGAGATTTCTTCCACGGAAAAATGCGTGGAGTTGATGTGCGGGATGTTTGCGCGGCGGAACAGGTTCTCGACCTCACGCACTTCGAACTCGCACTGGGCGTAGCTCGAATAGCGGCTGTTGGGCTTGCGCTCGTTGCGGATCGCGGTGAGGCGGTCGGGGTCGATGGTCAGGCCGAACAGCTTGTGCTGGTGGGCGCGCAGGGCGGAAGGCAGTTGCAGGCGTTCCATGTCGTCTTCGGTCAGCGGGTAGTTGGCTGCGCGGATGCCGAACTGCATCGCCATGTACAGGCACGTCGGCGTCTTACCGCATCGCGACACGCCCACTAGTATCAGGTCGGCCTTATCGTAATAGTGCGTGCGGGCGCCGTCGTCGTTATCGAGGGCGAAGTTAACGGCCTCGATACGCTCCATGTAATTGGTGTTGGCGCCGATGGAGTGGGACTTGCCCACGGTGTAGGAAGAATGCTCGGTCAGTTCCTGTTCAAGCGGCGCCAGGAACGTCGAGAAAATGTCGATCATGAAACCATTCGAGGTTGCGAGAATCTCACGAATGTCCTGATTGACGATGGTGTCGAAGATAATCGGACGGAAGCCGTCGGTTTCGGCGGCTTTGTTGATTTGTTGTACCATGGCCCGCGCTTTGTCCACGTTGTCGATGTACGGCCGCGTGACTTTGCTGAAGGTAATGTTTTCGAACTGCGCCAGAAGGCTTTGACCCAGGGTTTCGGCAGTAATGCCGGTACCATCGGAGATAAAGAAAGCAGATCGTTTCATTTGCACCTTGGGCCTTAAGCTAGTGACGAATCTTGGATATGATAGGCGCGATTTGCCGGCCGCCATTGGCCCGCATTCTCACTTATTTTCCAGGTCCAGGCCATATAACCGGCAAATGCTCACTTAAGCAGCCGGTTTCTGAGCTTTTCCAACACAGTTAGTGGAGAGATCACCTTGGTAGAGTACGTAGTTTCCCTCGATAAGCTCGGCGTCCATGATGTAGAGCATGTGGGGGGCAAGAACGCATCCCTGGGCGAGATGATCAGCAACCTTGCAGGTGCCGGTGTATCGGTGCCCGGCGGCTTCGCCACAACCGCTCAGGCTTATCGTGATTTCCTGGAACTGAGCGGCCTGAATCAGCAGATTCACGATGCGCTCGATGCCCTGGACGTCGATGACGTGAATGCCCTGGCCAAGACCGGTGCCCAGATCCGCAAATGGATCATGGAAGCCGAGTTCCCTGAAAAATTGAATGCCGAAATCCGTACCGCGTTCGCCACGCTGTCCGCCGGCAACCCTGAGATGGCCGTGGCCGTGCGTTCTTCCGCCACCGCCGAAGACTTGCCGGACGCATCCTTTGCCGGCCAGCAGGAAACCTTCCTGAACATCCGTGGTGTCGAAAACGTCATTCGCGCCGCCAAAGAGGTGTTCGCCTCGCTGTTTAACGACCGTGCCATTTCCTATCGCGTGCATCAGGGCTTCGACCACAAGCTGGTGGCCCTGTCCGCTGGCGTGCAGCGCATGGTCCGCTCCGAAACCGGCACCGCCGGCGTGATGTTCACCCTCGATACCGAATCGGGCTTCCGTGACGTGGTGTTCATCACCGGCGCCTACGGCCTGGGTGAAACCGTCGTACAAGGCGCGGTGAACCCGGATGAGTTCTACGTCCACAAGGGCACGCTGGCTGCCGGTCGTCCGGCCATCCTGCGCCGCAACCTGGGCAGCAAGGCCATCAAGATGATCTACGGCGACGAGGCCAAGGCCGGTCGTTCGGTCAAGACCGTCGACGTGGACAAGGCTGAACGCGCACGTTTCTGCCTGACCGACGCCGAAGTCAGCGAGTTGGCCAAGCAGGCGATGATCATCGAGAAGCACTACAAGTGCCCGATGGACATCGAGTGGGCCAAGGACGGTGACGACGGCAAGCTGTACATCGTGCAGGCCCGTCCGGAAACCGTGAAGAGCCGCACCCAGGCCAACGTCATGGAACGCTACCTGTTGAAAGAGACGGGTACCGTGCTGGTGGAAGGCCGTGCCATTGGCCAGCGCATCGGCGCCGGCAAGGTCCGCATCATCAAGGACGTGTCCGAGATGGACAAGGTCCAGCCAGGCGACGTACTGGTTTCCGACATGACCGACCCGGATTGGGAACCGGTCATGAAGCGCGCCAGCGCGATCGTCACCAACCGTGGTGGCCGTACCTGCCACGCGGCGATCATCGCCCGTGAGCTGGGTATTCCTGCGGTAGTGGGTTGCGGCAACGCCACCCAGCTGTTGAAAGACGGCCAGGGCGTGACCGTTTCCTGCGCTGAAGGCGACACCGGTTTCATCTTCGAAGGCGAATTGGGCTTCGACATCAAGAAGAACTCCGTGGACGCCATGCCGGAGCTGCCGTTCAAGATCATGATGAACGTCGGCAACCCGGACCGCGCCTTCGACTTCGCGCAGCTGCCGAACGCCGGTGTGGGCCTGGCCCGCCTGGAGTTCATCATCAACCGCATGATCGGCGTGCACCCCAAGGCATTGCTGAACTACGACGGCCTGCCGCAGGACATCAAGGACAGCGTCGACAAGCGCATCGCCGGTTACGACGATCCGGTCGGCTTCTATGTCGAGAAACTGGTTGAAGGCATCAGCACCCTGGCGGCTGCGTTCTGGCCGAAAAAGGTCATCGTGCGCCTGTCGGACTTCAAGTCCAACGAATACGCCAACCTGATCGGCGGCAAACTGTACGAGCCGGAAGAAGAGAACCCGATGCTGGGCTTCCGCGGCGCCTCGCGTTACATCAGCGAATCGTTCCGCGACTGCTTCGAGCTCGAATGCCGCGCTCTGAAGCGTGTGCGCAACGAGATGGGCCTGACCAACGTCGAAATCATGGTGCCGTTCGTCCGTACCCTGGGTGAAGCGAGCCAGGTGGTCGATCTGCTGGCGGAAAACGGTCTGGCCCGTGGCCAGAACGGCCTGCGTGTGATCATGATGTGCGAACTGCCGTCCAACGCCATCCTGGCTGAAGAGTTCCTCGAGTTCTTCGACGGTTTCTCCATCGGTTCCAACGACCTGACCCAGCTGACCCTGGGCCTGGACCGTGACTCCGGCATCATCGCCCACCTGTTCGACGAGCGTAATCCGGCGGTGAAGAAGCTGTTGGCCAATGCCATTGCCGCGTGCAACAAGGCCGGCAAATACATCGGCATCTGCGGTCAGGGTCCTTCGGACCACCCGGACCTGGCCAAGTGGCTGATGGAGCAGGGCATTGAAAGCGTATCGTTGAACCCGGACTCCGTACTGGAAACCTGGTTCTTCCTGGCAGAGGGTCAGGCGCAGGCTTGATCCTGTAGGAGCGACGGTGCGGCGTTCCGACCTGCTCGCGATGGACTGCAGAACAGCGCGTTTTTTCAGCATGAACGCGTTATCGTTGGCGACCATCGCGAGCAGGCTCGCTCCTGCAATGATTGGCAGTGTGGTCGGTGAACGCTGCCTTTGAGATTCAAGCAGGGCGGGCTCCATCTAGATGCCGCCCTTTTTTGTGCAAGAGATTATGCAAAGCAGCAGCAACCTATTTCCTGTCGCCCTGATCAGCGCCGAACGGCGCGGTGATCTGAGCGAAGATGTCTATCGATTGAAACCCGGTAACAGCCCCGACTTCACTGTCGAACTGGCTGTGACACGCCTTGGCATGGCCGATGAGTCGTCCTCCCGTGGTGTGCCGGTGATCCTGCTGCATGGCAGCTTTTCCAATCGCCGGTTCTGGTTCTCTCCCAAGGGCCTGGGATTGGGCGCTTACCTGGCTCGCCTGGGGTTCGACGTCTGGATTCCGGAAATGCGCGGTCACGGCCTGTCCCAGCGTAACCACGACTACCGCAAGAACCGTGTCGCCGACTACGCGCGCTATGACCTGCCGGCCATTGGCGCGTTCGTGCGCGAACAGAACGGGCAGGTGCCGCACTGGATCGGTCACTCGCTGGGCGGTACTACACTGGCCGCAGCGCTGGGTGGCGAGTACATCGGTGAGCCGGTCGTGGCTTCGGCGGCGTTTTTCGGTACACAAGTCAGCCGCACTTACTGGCCATTGAAGATTCCGCCGGTGGAGTGGAGTGGTCGCTTCATTCTCAAGCGCTTTGCCCAGTTGTCCGGCTCAAGGCTCAAGCGCGGTCCGGAGGACGAGCCTATCGGCCTGGCCTTGGAAAGCATGCGCTGGTTTGGCCTGTTCGGGCGCTTCGGTGATGCCGACAAGGACTGGTGGGCAGGCTTGGCCGAGGTCAAGTTGCCCGTGCTGGCGGTCAGTGCCGCGGGTGATCATCAGGACCCGGCGTGGGCGTGTCGCAAATTGTTCGAGCAGTTCGGCTCCGAGCACAAGCAATTCATCAACCTGGGGCGCGAGCAGGGCTTCGGCGACAATTTCGGTCACGTGGAAATGCTCGTCAGCAAGGCAGCCCAGGCTGAAGTCTGGCCTTTGGTGACGCGCTGGTTGGCTGATCAGCAGACACCTTTGCCGGGCGCGCAACAGGATTTGGCCGCGGCAATCTGAGCCTGACGCTCTAACAAGGGCATTTCGCTCCGGTCGGCTTGCGGCTAAGATATGACGCATTGAGCTGTTCCGGTCACAATGCGTGACTGAGCCATCACCGATGTTCGTGCTGTCTTCCTCTTCACAGGAGTTTCTCGATGATCCATTACCTCACGCCTGACCTGTGCGATGCCTATCCGGAACTGGTGCAGGTGCTGGAACCGATGTTCAGCAATTTCGGCGGCCGTGATTCCTTTGGTGGCGAAATCGTGACCATCAAGTGCTTCGAAGACAACTCGCGGGTCAAGGAGCAAGTCGAGCTCAAGGGGAATGGCAAAGTGCTGGTGGTAGACGGTGGCGGTTCCCTGCGTCATGCGTTGCTGGGTGACATGCTGGCCGAGAAAGCCGCGAAAAACGGTTGGGAAGGGCTGGTGATCTACGGTTGCATCCGTGACGTCGATATCATCGCACAGACCGATCTGGGCGTTCAGGCCCTCGCCAGCCACCCGAGGAAATCCGACAGGCGCGGGCTCGGCGATCTCAACGTTGCCGTGACCTTCGCCGGCGTGACTTTTCACCCGGGCCATTACATCTATGCGGACAACAACGGCGTGATCATCTCGCCCAGCCCGCTGCAAATGCCTGAATAAAGCGCTGGTCGACCAAAGGAGTGCGGATGTTCGAGGAAGAAAACGCGCAATGGGGGCTGGTGCATGCCCTGGTGCTGGACGGTAAAGGCGGCGCGCGTTCGATTGCCCGGACTGAACTCGATGACTTGCAGCTGCAGGCCCATGAAAGCCTGTGGCTGCACTGGGATCGCAGTCATCCGCAAACCCGGACCTGGTTACGCAAATCCAGCGGTCTGAGCGAATTCAGCTGTGACCTGTTACTCGAAGAAAACACTCGTCCGCGACTTTTACAGCTTTCCGACAGCGAACTGCTGCTATTTTTGCGCGGGGTCAATCTGAACCCCGGTGCTGAGCCGGAAGATATGGTGTCGGTGCGGATCTTCGGCTCTGCCCAGCGTGTCATTTCCCTGCGTTTGCGTCCGTTGCGTGCCACTGACGAGTTGTTGGTGCAACTGTCCGAGGGCAAGGGGCCGAAAACTGCCTCCGAACTCATCCTTTGCATGGCGCAGTACCTCACCAACAAGGTGCAGGATCTGGTCAGCTGTCTCTCGGAAGTGGTCGATGAGGAAGAAGAAAAGCTGGATGCCGACGAACGGTATACTCCTGAGCACGGATCGGTTTTGCAGATTCGTCGCCGGGCGGCTGCGTTGAAGCGCTTTCTTGCTCCGCAGCGGGATATTTTCGGTCAACTGACGCGGATCAAGTTGCCCTGGTTCGTCGAGGACGATGGCGATTACTGGAACGAATTGAACAACAGCCTGACTCGTTATCTTGAAGAGCTGGAATTGACCCGGGAGCGGGTGGGGCTGGTCCTGGAGGCTGAGGACCGTCGCTTGAACGTGCGTATGAACCGCACGATGTACCGCTTCGGGATCATCACCGGGATCTTTTTGCCGATGAGTTTTCTGACCGGGCTGTTGGGGATCAATGTCGGTGGAATTCCTTTCTCTGCCAGCCCCTACGGTTTTCTGATCGCCTGCCTGATGATGGTCTCGGTGGCACTGGGGCAGTGGTGGTTGTTCCGACGTTTGCGCTGGGTCTGAGGGAAGCCATGTGACCAGACCAACTCTGACCGCGTCTCCCACAGACATCACGAGAGGTGCGTATGCACGATCCGTTTGAACAGTCTTTGCGCGACATGCTCAACGCCTCACCGTCTACCCGGGACGACGATGCGTGCCTGGGGCGTGTGCTGAAAACCGCCAACCGCCAGGTCGGCGCCGGTGATTTGTTCAGTCTGCTGGGGCGCTGGTTGCCCGCACTGATGATCGCCCTCAATAACGGATCGGCCCATGTCGCGCCGGTATCCCGTCTTCGTAAACCTGCTGCCCGCACTGCTGATAAGGCTGATTGAATATGGAACTTGATCTCTGGACTCAGAGCCTCGTCACTGCAATGACTGCGTTGTGGACCAAGGTTGCGAACTTCATTCCGAACCTGTTCGGCGCACTGGTCGTGCTGCTGTTGGGTTTCGTCGTGGCCAAGCTGCTCGACACCCTGCTGTCGAAATTGCTCGCCAAATTGGGCCTTGATCGCTTGATGGGTGGCACCGGCCTGACCAAGTTGCTGTCCCGCGCAGGGTTGCAAGTTCCTATTTCGACCCTGATCGGCAAGATCGTCTATTGGTTCGTTCTGCTTATTTTTCTGGTTTCTGCCGCAGAATCCCTTGGCCTTGAGCGAGTTTCAGCTACGCTGGACATGCTTGCGTTGTATTTGCCGAAGGTGTTTGGCGCGGCGCTGGTGTTGCTGGTAGGTGTCTTGCTGGCGCAACTGGCCAACGGTCTGGTGCGTGGAGCGGCAGAAGGCGTGGGTCTGGACTATGCTTCAGGGCTTGGGCGGATTGCCCAGGGCCTGGTGATCATAATCAGTATTTCGGTTGCGATCAGCCAGTTGGAGGTCAAGACTGACCTGCTGAACCATGTGATTGTAATTGTGTTGATAACCGTTGGTCTGGCGGTAGCGCTGGCCATGGGGTTGGGAAGCCGGGAAATTGCCGGCCAGATTCTTGCGGGAATCTACGTGCGTGAGCTGTACCAGGTTGGGCAACAAGTGCGTGTTGGCGAGGTCGAAGGCCAGATCGAAGAGATCGGCACGGTTAAAACCACATTGCTGACCGATGAGGGTGAGCTAGTCTCTCTTTCCAATCGGATCCTCCTTGAGCAGCATGTGAGTAGCCGCTAACCCGGCAAACCCTGCTAATGTATGCCGCCGCAAAATGCCTGCTCACGCTGGCTGCGGCGGACATTGACCTGACTGTCGGCCCGACTTGTTTTGAATAAAGCCCAATCGTTATCCATGCGCTACGACCCCCGCGAGCTCTCTGATGAGGAGTTGGTCGCGCGCTCGCATACCGAGCTGTTTCACGTAACGCGTGCCTATGAAGAACTGATGCGGCGTTACCAGCGAACATTATTTAACGTGTGTGCACGATATCTTGGGAACGATCGCGACGCAGACGATGTCTGTCAGGAGGTCATGTTGAAGGTGCTGTATGGCCTGAAGAACTTCGAAGGTAAATCGAAGTTCAAGACGTGGCTATATAGCATCACGTACAACGAGTGCATCACACAGTATCGAAAGGAACGGCGAAAGCGTCGCTTGATGGACGCATTGAGTCTTGACCCCCTCGAGGAAGCGTCCGAAGAAAAGACGCCGAAACCTGAGGAAAAAGGTGGACTTGATCGCTGGCTGGTGTATGTGAACCCGATTGACCGTGAAATTCTGGTGCTACGATTTGTCGCAGAGCTGGAGTTTCAGGAGATCGCAGACATCATGCATATGGGTTTGAGTGCAACAAAAATGCGGTACAAACGCGCTCTAGATAAATTGCGTGAGAAATTTGCAGGCATTGCTGAAACTTAGTTCAGCGCAAATATCTCTTACGCGTAGGCAAGTTCTGTTAGACTTGCCGCCGAGTTGTCCCCCGGTTTGCGGGACTGCTTCACAATCACCAGATGGGGATTTAACGGATGAAACTGAAAAACACCTTGGGCTTGGCCATTGGTACTCTTATTGCCGCTACTTCGTTCGGCGCATTGGCACAAGGCCAAGGCGCAGTTGAAGGCGAGCTCAACTACGGGAAGAAGTACAACGACAGCGTTAACAACGTTGAAGACGGCTACACTCCTGGCGCCTCCATCGGTTACTTCTTGACCGACGACGTATCGTTGAACTTTACCTACAACAACGACGACTACACCCGTTCGAACAACGGTACTGGCAATCAGAAAATCGAAGGCGACCAGTTTGGTCTGAACGCTCAGTACCACTTCAACAACGCTGGCGACGCTCTGCGTCCTTACGTTCAAGGTGGTGTTAAGCACGGCAGCATGACCAACGTAGCCGCTGACGGCCACACCGGTCGTGACCAGTCGACTTTCCTGACTGCTGGCGCTGGCCTGAAGTACTACTTCCTGGAAAACGTCTACGCTCGTGCTGGCGTAGAAGCTGACTACAAGCTGGACAACGGCCGTTGGGACTACATCCCGTCCGTAGGTCTGGGTGTTAACTTCGGTGGCGGCAACAAGCCTGTCGCTGCAGCTCCAGCTCCAGAAGTTTGCTCCGACAGCGACAACGACGGCGTTTGCGACAACGTTGACAAGTGCCCGGACACCCCGGCCAACGTAACTGTTGACGCTGATGGCTGCCCAGCTGTTGCTGAAGTCGTTCGTGTAGAGCTGGACGTGAAGTTCGACTTCGACAAGTCGGTAGTCAAGCCAAACAGCTACGGCGACATCAAGAACCTGGCTGACTTCATGAAGCAGTACCCATCCACCACCACTACTGTTGAAGGTCACACTGACTCCGTCGGTCCTGACGCTTACAACCAGAAACTGTCCGAGCGTCGTGCAAACGCCGTTAAGCAAGTTCTGACCAACCAGTACGGTGTTGAGTCGTCCCGCGTTCAGTCCGTTGGCTACGGCGAATCCCGCCCAGTTGCTGACAACAAAACTGAAGCTGGTCGCGCTGTTAACCGTCGCGTAGAAGCGCAGGTTGAAGCTCAAGCTAAGTAATTAGCTCGCAGCTCTGAAAAGCCCGGCTCAGGCCGGGCTTTTCTTTGTCTGCGATTTGGTGGAGCGGGTGAAACTACGCTGACTGATCTGCCGTCATCACAGGCAAATCATGCTGCCACAGGGATTGAGTTGCACTGGCTGCCACTGCACCGATCACCATTATGGCAGGGCTTTTCAGTTGGAATCTGTAGGCAGCTTCATCCATGTCTGTGAGAGTGCTCCGACATTCCCGTTGATGGGGCAAGGAGGCGTTTTCAATCATGGCCACGGGCGTATCCGTCGCCATGCCGCCGGCCAATAGCTGTTCCCGGATTTCACCGAGCTTGGCCACTCCCATGTAAATCACCAGCGTCGTTCCGCCTTGGGCCAGTGCCTGCCAGTTCAATTGGCTGTCGTCCTGGGTGTGTGCGGTGACCAGCGTGACACCACGGGCGACACCGCGCAAAGTCAGCGGAATATCGCATTGCGTTGCCCCCGCCAGCCCGGCAGTGATGCCGTTGACCAACTCGGCTTCGACCCCACGCTCACGCAACCACTGCGCTTCTTCTCCACCGCGACCGAAAATGCATGGATCGCCGCCCTTGAGCCGTGCCACGCATTTACCCTGCCGGGCATAACGAAGCATCAGGCGATGGATGAACGCTTGCGGGGTGGAGCGGCAGCCGCCGCGCTTGCCCACCGGGATGATCCGCGCCCCGGGGCAATGCTCGAGTACCGCGACATTGACCAGGTCATCGATCAGCACCACATCTGCCTCGCGCAAGGCGCGTACCGCTTTCAATGTGAGCAACTCCGGATCACCCGGGCCCGCACCTACCAGCCAGACTTTTGCACTCATAGTGTTTTCCTCACGAGAAGACGGTGACTGGCTGCGCCGTGGCAGCCAGCAGGCGTTTGATTTCCGGAACGCAGGACCCGCATTGCGTGCCGCAACCCAGTTCTTGCTTGAGTCCCTGCAAGTCCAGGCCACGGCTGATGCCGGCGCAGATCGCGTTTTGGCCGACGTTCTTGCAATTGCACAGGATCTTGTTCGCGTTGACGGGCGCGTCGAGGTTGCCCGGTGGTGCGCTCAGCGGCGCAAGCAGCCAGCGCCGCAGTTGCTGGTCCGCGCGACCTTCGAGCCACAACCCCTGCAACCAGTGCTGGGCAAGGGTTTCCCCGGCCAGTCGAATGGCAGTGATCCGGCCATTTTCGATTCGCACGCGCTTGCCAATGGCCCGCCGAGGATCGTCGTAAGCCAGCACCGGGCCATCATCGAGTGCCAGGTTTTTATCGATTTCGCTTAGCAGCTCTGCCGCAGGCGCTGAAGTATTGGCCGCCCTTATAAGCAGGGCCGGGCGCTCACGACCAACCAGGCTGAGGCTGACGTAGGAAAACGCCTCACAAAGCGGCCGTAGCGTCTCAAAATGCCGTTGAACATCACCCTCGATCAGTGCGAACAGTTTCCAGGGCAGATCCACCGGATCCAGGCGAACGCCGCTGTGTTTAAGTTCGGGCTGTTTCGACAAAGGATCGAATGCGGGCAGGGTGAGGCTGTTCACCCCGCCCTTGAGAAAACGGTCGCCCCAATGCATCGGTAAAAAGGCCTGGCCCGGACGCACGCTGTCATCGCTGGCAACTGCGACGATGACTGCGCCACGCCGACTTTTCAGGCTGACCAGATCCCCCGGCTGCAGGCGATGGCGACGCAGTTCGTCCGGGTGCAGGCTCAACTCCGCTTCGTTGACATGGCCGAACAACTGCGCGGCGGTGCCGGTGCGGCTCATGCCGTGCCATTGATCGCGCAGGCGGCCGGTGATCAGGGTCAGCGGGAAGCGTGCATCCCGTTGCTCTTTGGCGGCGCGGTAGGGATCGGCCACGAACTGTGCGCGCCCATTGGCAGTGGCGAATACCCCGTCGACGTACAGCCGGGCCGTGCCTTCAACGGCACCCGCAGGGAAGGGCCACTGCTGTGGGCCGAGACGATCGATCAGTGCATGGCTGATACCGGACAGATCCAGGTCGCGACCTTGAGTCAGTTGTTTGTATTCGTCAAAGACCTGAGCGGGATTATTAAATTCAAACAGGCTGGTTTGGCCGGGGCGCAGATGTTTTTCCAGGCGTTGTGCGAAATCTACGGTGATTGCCCAGTCCGGCCGCGCCTCACCCGGTGCGACAATTGCCTGGCGTACGTGGGAAATGCGCCGCTCGGAGTTGGTCACGCAACCTTCCTTTTCCCCCCAGCTGGCGGCGGGCAGCAAAAGGTCGGCGAACTTCGCGGTTTCAGTGGTGCTGAAGGCTTCCTGCAACACCACGAACGGGCAGGCTTGCAGCGCTGCGCGCACGGCCGTCTGGTCCGGCATGGATTGCGCGGGGTTGGTACAGGCGATCCACAACGCCTTGATCTTGCCATTGCGCACTTGCTCGAACAGTTCGATTGCGGTGAGCCCGGGATTTTCCGGCAGTTGCTCGACGCCCCAGTAGGACGCCACTTGCTCACGGTGTTGCGGATTGGCGGCGTCACGGTGGCCGGGCAGCAGGTTGGACAAGCTGCCGGTTTCCCTTCCGCCCATGGCATTTGGCTGACCGGTGAGGGAGAAAGGTCCGGCGCCGGGACGACCGATCTGCCCGGTGGCCAGGTGCAGGTTGATCAGTGCACTGTTTTTCGCGCTGCCGGCGGTGGACTGGTTAAGCCCCATGCACCACAGCGACAGAAAGCTCGGTGACGTGCCGATCCACTCGGCACACTGCTGCAATTGCCCGAGACTGATTCCGCAGAGCTGCGAAACCATTTGCGGCGTGTAGTCACGCACCAGGCTTTTCAGCTCGGCCAGGCCTTCGGTGTGGTCGCGGATGAAGTCACGATCGATCCAGTCTTCCCACAACAGCAGATGCAAAATCCCATGGAACAGGGCGACATCGGTGCCCGGCAAGATCGCCAGGTGCAGGTCAGCCAGATCGCAGGTGTCTGTGCGACGCGGGTCAATGACGATGACCTTCATCTGTGGCCGGCGGGATTTGGCGGCTTCCAGCCGGCGAAACAGCACCGGGTGGGCGTAGGCCATGTTGCTGCCGACGATCATCACGCAATCGCTCAGCTCCAGGTCTTCGTAGCTGCAGGGCGGGGCGTCGGCACCCAGGCTGCGCTTGTAGCCGACGACTGCCGAGGACATGCACAGGCGCGAATTGCTGTCGATGTTGTTGGTGCCTATCAGGGCACGTGCCAGCTTGTTGAAGGCGTAGTAGTCCTCGGTCAACAGTTGCCCGGAAATGTAGAACGCCACGCTGTCCGGGCCATGCTCGGCAATGGTTGCGGCAAATACACTGGTGGCATGATCGAGGGCGGTATCCCAATCGGTGCGGTGACGGGCCAGGCCTTTACCGAGGCGCAGTTCGGGGTACAGCGCCCGCGCCGTCAAGTCGCCGGTCAGGTGCAGGGTCGAGCCCTTGCTGCACAGTTTGCCGAAATTGGCCGGGTGCGCCGGGTCGCCGCTGACGCCGAGGATGCGTGAACCGTCGTGCTCGATCAGCACGCCGCAGCCGACCCCGCAGTAACAGCAGGTGGATGCAGTGATCTGGCGGTCCATCAGCCTGCATCCCGCAGGGCCAGCATCACCCGGCCATTTTCCACCCGGGCGAGATGGTGGTGGGCACAGCCGATGTCCGGGGCCAGGGCTTCGCCGCTTTCCAGGTCGATTTGCCAGTTGTGCAACGGGCAGGCCACCCGCTTGCCGTAGACCAGGCCTTGGGACAACGGGCCGCCCTTATGCGGGCAGCGGTCGTCAAGGGCGAACACTTCGTCGTCGCTGGTACGAAAAATCGCGATGTCTCCCTTTGGCCCGGCGATGATCCGCGAGCCCAGGGCATTGATCTCTTCCAGTGCGCAGATATCCAGCCAGTTCATGCCAGCACCTCCAGGTTTTTCACGGGGATGACGTCGAATTCTTTTTTCAGCTGGGGCTGTTCCAGGCGCTCCTTCCACGGGTCCTGTTCGAACGACAGGGAGAATTGCAGGCGATCATTGAGCGCCTTGCGCCGCTCCGGATCTTCCAGCACGGCTTTCTTGATGTGTTCCATGCCGACCCGTTGCAGGTAGTGCACGGTGCGTTCGAGGTAGAAAGCTTCTTCGCGATAGAGCTGCAGGAATGCACCGTTGTATTCGCGCACTTCTTCGGCGGTCTTGAGCTTGACGAAGAACTCCGCGACCTCGGTCTTGATCCCGCCGTTGCCACCGATGTACATCTCCCAGCCAGAGTCCACACCGATAATTCCCACATCCTTGATACCGGCTTCCGAACAGTTGCGCGGGCAACCGGAGACAGCCAGCTTCACCTTGTGCGGCGACCACATGTTGAACAGGTCATGTTCCAGTTCAATGCCAAGTTGTGTGGAGTTCTGGGTACCGAAGCGGCAGAACTCGCTGCCGACGCAGGTTTTCACCGTGCGGATGGATTTGCCGTAGGCGTGGCCAGACGGCATGTCCAGGTCTTTCCACACGCCTGGCAGGTCTTGTTTGCGAATGCCCAGCAAGTCGATGCGCTGGCCACCGGTGACCTTGACCATTGGCACGTTGTACTTGTCGGCGACGTCGGCGATGCGCCGCAGCTCTGAAGGATTGGTCACACCGCCCCACATCCGCGGGACTACCGAATAGGTGCCGTCTTTCTGAATGTTGGCGTGGGCGCGTTCGTTGATCAGGCGCGATTGTGGATCGTCCCTGGCTTCCCCTGGCCAGGTGGAAATCAGGTAGTAGTTGAGCGCCGGGCGGCAGGTGGCGCAGCCGTTGGGTGTGCGCCAGTTCAGGTAGCTCAGGGTGCCGGCGATGGTCAGCAGGTGCTGCTCGCGGATGGCCTGGCGGATTTGCCCGTGATTGAGATCGCTGCAGCCGCAGATGGCCTTTTCGCTTTTCGGTTTGACGTCCGCCGCGCCGCCCACGGTATTGATCAGGATCTGTTCGACGAGCCCGGCGCAGGAGCCGCAGGAGCTGGCAGCCTTGGTGTGTTTCTTGACGTCGTCGACACTGAACAGCCCGTGTTCCTGAATGGCCTTGACGATGGTGCCCTTGCACACGCCGTTGCAGCCGCAGACTTCGGCGGTGTCGGCCATGCTCATGGCTTTGTCCTGGCCTTGATGTCCTACGTCGCCTAAAGCGTTTTCGCCAAACATCAGATGATCGCGGATCTCGCCAATGGCGTGATTCTCACGGATCTGCCGGAAATACCAGCCGCCGTCTGCCGTATCGCCGTACAGGCAGGCGCCGACCAGCACGTCATCCTTGATCACCAGTTTTTTGTAGACCCCGCCGATCGGGTCCGAGAGGGTGATGGTCTCGGTGCCTTCACCGCCCATGAAGTCGCCGGCGGAGAACAGGTCGATGCCGGTAACCTTCAATTTGGTCGAGGTCACCGACCCCTTGTAGGTGGCAAAACCGAGTTGGGCGAGGTGGTTGGCGCAGACCTTGGCCTGTTCGAACAGCGGCGCCACCAAGCCATAGGCGATGCCGCGGTGGCTGGCACACTCGCCGATGGCATAAATCCGTGGGTCGTAGGTTTGCAGTGTGTCGTTGACCAGAATCCCGCGGCTGCACGGAATGCCGGATTTCTCCGCCAGTTCGGTATTGGGGCGGATGCCGGCGGCCATCACCACCAGGTCGGCGGGGATGATGTCGCCGTTCTTGAATTGCACCGAACCGACCCGGCCGTTGCCCGCGTCGTGCAAGGCCTGGGTTTGCTCGCACAGGCGAAAATGCAGGCCGCGAGATTCCAGCGCGGATTGCAGCAACTGGCCGCTGGTCTTGTCCAGTTGCCGTTCCAGCAACCACTCGCCGATATGCACCACGGTCACGTGCATGCCCCGCAGCATCAGACCGTTGGCGGCTTCCAGGCCGAGCAGGCCGCCACCGATCACCACGGCGTGCCGATGGGTTTTCGCGGTGTCGATCATGGCCTGGGTGTCGGCGATGTCGCGGTAGCCGATCACGCCTTCAAGGGTATTGCCGGGAATGGGCAGGATGAAAGGTGTCGAGCCGGTGGCGATCAGCAGGCGATCGTATTCGGCTTCGCTGCCGTCTTCGGCAATGACCCGGCGCTTGACCCGGTCGATCTCCACCACCTTGCGGTTGAGCAGCAGCTTGATGTTGTTTTCCAGGTACCAGTCCAGGTCGTTGAGCACGATCTCTTCGAAGGTTTGTTCGCCCGCCAGCACCGGCGACAACAGGATGCGGTTGTAGTTGGTGTGCGGTTCAGCACCGAAGACCGTGATGTCGTACAGCTCAGTGCTCAGTTTGAGCAGCTCTTCCAGGGTCCGGACCCCGGCCATGCCGTTGCCGATCATCACCAGTTTTAGTTTTTTCATCAGGTTCTCCGGGGAGCTCAGGCCTGCCTCATCAGGGTTCAGGCCATGCTCGACAAATTTTGCGCAAACAAAAAAAGGCGTCCCGCTAGTTGCCTAGCGAGGACGCCTTTGTCCTGGTCCCGTTCTCTCGGGAAGTGCAACCTTCGTCGTTGAAGCCTGCGCTGTATGTCTGTTGCAAGAGGTAATGCAGCGGTTATGCCAAGTCGCTCAAAACCCGTGTTTGTTGGCTTTTTCCCCGTTCACAAGGGCGGATACCTGAGGGAATGCACCGATTCAAGGCGCTTTGCCCGCTAATGGAGCGCAACCACCAGCAGCACCAGGTTCAGCAGCAAGGACACCAGCGCCAATGTCCGCCAGACTTTCAGTGGCTCGCGTTCCAGCAAGGGCTTGGGACGCACGCTCAAGCTGCGGCGTTCGCCCTGTTCCATCAGCAGCAGCCATTCTTCCGCCGTTTCGAAACGCTGGTCGGGGGCCGCCGCCACGGCGCGTTCCAGGCTATGGGCGATCCAGTCCGGCAGGTCGGGCCGGTAGCGGCTGGCGTTGACCGGGAGGCCAAACCTGGGGCGTTGGAACGCTTCGATTTCGCCATAGGGATAGTGCCCGGTGAGCAGGAAATACAGGGTCACACCGACGGCGTACAAGTCCTGCCGTGGCGTCGGTACTTCGCCGCGAAAGGCTTCGGGTGCAATGTAACTGGGTGTACCCGGCAGCGCCCAGGGCAGGTCTTGCGAGAGACCGGGGCAGTAGGCCAGGCCGAAATCCAGCAGGCGCAACTCGCCATCGTCCCCCAGCAGCAGGTTCTCCGGCTTGATATCGCGATGCAGGATCTGCCGCCGGTGCAACAGGCCGACCGCTCGCAGCAAGCGTTCGGCGATGTCTTGCCACTGGGGCAACGGCAAGGGGCCGCTTTGCTCATGCCGTTGGGCCAGGGTAGCGCCCGAATATTCTCGCATCACGTAGTACAAATGCTGACGCTGACTGGCGGCATGGACTTCAGGAAAGTGTCGACCGGCCACGCGTTTGAGAAACCATTCCTCCGACAGTAATGCTTGCCCGGCCTGGTGATCGTCGTGCAGGCGCCCGGGCAGGGTTTTCAGCAGCCAGGGTTGTTGCTGGCTGTCGCGAACGCGATAAAGCAGCGATTGCTGGCTCTGTGCGACGATCCCCTCGACCTGCCAGCCCTCGAACGCCTGACCCGGTTTCAGGGCGGGCGGCAGTGGCCATTGCTGCAAGTGCATCAATGCATCGCCAATGCTCGCTTCGCCCAAGGCATCGACCCGTACCAGCAAGGCGCTGGCGTTGTCCTGGCTGCCCGCCAGGTGCGCGGCATTGACCAGGGTTTGCGCAGCGCTGTGCAAGTCCGGTTGGTCCCGCAGGATCGCGGCAATGGCGGTATCGCCCAGGACGGCCCAGACGCCGTCGCTGAGCAGGACGAAGCTTTCATCGGGGCGCAACTCACCGTCGAGAAAATCCAGCACCAGGTGTTGATCGAGCCCCAGTGCCCGTTTCAGCACATGCTGCATGCCCGGCTGGTCCCAGACGTGATCCTCACTGATTCGCTGCAATTGGTCGGCGTGCCAGCGATACACCCGGCAATCGCCGACATGGGCCAGGGTAAAACGCCGGCCACGCAGGACCAGCGCACTGAGGGTGGTCAGCAGCGGTTGTCCGCCGCCATTGGCCTGCAACCAGCGGTTCTGCGCCAGCAACAGACGATCGAGCGCCTGTGCGACGCTCCAGGTTTCCGGCGTGGCGTAGTAATCCAGCGCCAGGGCCTGCAGCGTCGAACGGGCGGCCAGACCGCCATCGACGCACTGGCTGACACCGTCGGCAATCGCGAACAGGTAACCCTTGCTCGCGGCCAGCGCCGGAGCCGGCGTGACCAGGCGCAGGGCATCCTGGTTTTCCTCGCGGGGACCGATGGCACTGGCTTCGGCGAAACTCAGTTGCAGGCTCATCGAGGCCTCAGACCCGCGCAGCCGTCACGGCGGCCGAACCCCAGGTGGTTCTCCAGCGACGTTTCACGCCGTGCAGACCGAACCAGGCCAGGACGCCGAGGCTGGCGAACAACCACAGCGCCAGTTGATAGCTGCCGGTGCTTTGCTTGATCGCGCCCATGCCGGCCGCGAGGGCAAACCCGCCGATACCGCCGGCCATGCCGATCAGGCCGGTCATCACGCCGATTTCCCGGCGAAAACGCTGGGGCACCAACTGGAATACCGCGCCATTGCCTGCGCCCAGACCGAGCATGGTGCAGACGAAAAGTGCCAGGGCGGCGTAGGAACTCGGCAGGTTGAAGCCGACCACGGCAATGCAGGTCGCCGCGACGGTGTACATCGCCAACAGGGTCCGAATGCCGCCAAACCGGTCAGCCAGTGCACCACCCAGGGGGCGCATCAGGCTGCCACCGAACACGCAGGCAGCGGTGTAGTAGCCGGCAGTCACCGGGTTCAGGCCGTACTGGTCGTTGAAATAACCGGGCAGGGCGCTGGCCAGGCCGATGAAACCGCCGAACGTCACGCTGTAGAAAAACATGAACCACCAGCTGTCACGATCACCCAAGGCCTTGAAGTAGTCGGCCATGGATTTGGCTTTTGGCCGCTCGGGGGCATTGCGGGCCAGCCAGGCGAAGACGACCAGGGTCAGGATCAACGGAATCAGGGCAAAGCCGAACACGTTGCTCCAGCCAAACGCCGCCGCCAGCACCGGGGCGATCAATGCCGCGAGGACCGTGCCCGAGTTACCCGCGCCAGCGATGCCCATGGCCTTGCCTTGATGCTGCGGCGGATACCACTGGGAGGCCAGGGGCAGGGCGACGGCGAACGAAGCGCCGGCCATGCCGAGGAACAGGCCCAGCAGCAAGGCTTGCTCGTAGCTGTGGATCCCGAGTTTCCAGGCGCCGAACAGGGCGCAGATCACGATGACCTGGCCGATCAGGCCGGCGGTTTTTGGCGACAGGCGATCAGCCAGCATCCCCATCACGAAGCGCAACACCGCCCCGGCCAGAATCGGCGTGGCGACCACCAGCCCCCGTTGCTGTGTCGTCAGCTGCAGGTCGGCGGCGATCTGCACCGCCAAAGGACCGAGCAGGTACCAGACCATGAAACTCAGGTCGAAATAGAGGAACGCTGCGAACAATGTGGGTGTATGGCCGGATTTCCAGAAGCTTGAATTCATTGCGCACCTCAGCTGTGAAGAGTCTCGAAAGGAGTCATGAGCTTGCAGGTGGGGCGCCGATACGGCCGCACCACCGGCCCCGTGCTCTGGGGCCAAAACGAAAAAACGCCGCCACCCGATCCGCCAAGGGCAAATGAGGTGAGCGACGTCTTTGTCGTAGGTGGGGCAACCGCCGTTGGTTACCTGTAGTGATTACCTAGCCAGATCTGTGCCATATCGGAAATTTGTGTAAAGCAAAAAGATCGCAGCCTTCGGCAGCTCCTACAGGGGAATCTGTGCACCCCGTAGGAGCTGCCGAAGGCTGCGATCTTTTGTTGTTCAACCCAATAATTCACTCATGGCAATAATCTGCTCCGCCACTTGAATCAGCTTCTGCTGGCGGCTCATCGCCTGGCGGCGCATCAGTGTGTAGGCCTCTTCCTCGTTGCAGTCCTTCATTTTCATCAGCAGCCCCTTGGCCAGTTCGATGCGCTTGCGCTCGGCCAATTGCTGGTCGCGGGCATGCAACTGGGCGCGCAAGGCCTGGTCACTCTCGAAGCGTGCCATGGCCACATCGAGAATCGGCTGCAGGCGTTGTGCGTGAATGCCTTCGACGATGTAGGCACTGACCCCGGACTTGATCGCCTGGCGCATCACATCGGGGTCGTGTTCGTCCGTGAACATCACAATCGGGCGTGGCTGGTCGCGCGTCACCAGCACCACTTGTTCCATGACATCGCGGCCCGGTGACTCGGTATCGATCAGAATTACATCCGGACGCACCGTTTCGACGCGTTCGGGCAAGTCGATGGTCAGGCCGGATTCATCGATCACTTCGAATCCGGCTTCGGTCAGGGCGGCCTTCAGGCGTCCGACTTTTTTGGCGGTGTCGTTGATCAGCAGGATACGCAGCATGTTCGTGGTCTCCTGTCAGCGGCTGGCGGATCGGTGCGAGCTGTCGCTCATTGCATGCAGTTTGAAACTGCGGGCATAACCGGCCGGGTCCGAGCCGTCCCAGATTTTGCCGTCGATCAACTGACTGCTGCGCATTTCCCCGGCTGACGAAGCGACGCCGACGGCACGGGCGGCTTCACGGTAGAGGTCCAGTTGCTGGACCTGCCGGGCCACCGCGAGATAGTCCGGGTCATCGCGCAACAAGCCCCAGCGGCGGAACTGGGTCATGAACCACATGCCGTCGGACAGGTACGGCAGGTTGACCTCGCCGTCCCCGTGCAGGCGCAGCGCGTGCGGGTCTTGCCAGCGGTGGCCAAGGCCGTCGGCGTATTCGCCCAGAAGGCGCGGTTCGATGCAGTCCAGTGGTGCGTCAAGGTACTGCGCGGCACTGAGCAGTTGTGCGGTGCTGCGGCGATTCTCGGTGCTTTCTTCGATGAAGCGGCTGGCTTCCAGAATCGCCATCACCAACACCCGGGCGGTATTGGGGTATTGCTCGACGAACGCACGGGTGCAGCCGAGGACCTTTTCCGGATGATCGGGCCAGATGGTCTGGGTCGTGGCCAGGGTGAAACCGAGGTCCTGTTGCACGGCGCTGGCGGACCAGGGCTCGCCGACGCAGAAGCCGTCGATACGCCCGGCCCGCAGGTGCGCGACCATTTGCGGTGGCGGCACCACCACGCTGTCGACATCCAGCAGCGGGTGAATGCCCTGGCTGGCGAGCCAGTAATACAACCACATGGCGTGGGTGCCGGTGGGAAACGTCTGGGCGAAGGTGAGTTTTGAGCGAGTTTGGTGCACGTGCCGATCCAGTGCTTCAGGACTGGTCACTCCAAGCGCCTGCAGGCCGTGGGACAGATTGATGCTCTGACCGTTCCGGTTCAGGCCCATCAACACGGCCATGTCGGTCGCGGCCACGCCACCGATGCCCAGGTGAACGGCGTAAATCAGGCCATAGAGGCTGTGGGCGGCATCGAGTTCGCCGCTGACCAGTTTGTCCCGCAGGTTGGCCCAGGACGATTGCCGCTTGAGGTTCAGGGTCAAACCGTGGGGCTGGGCGAAGCCCTGTGTGGCGGCGACAACCACAGAAGCGCAGTCGCTCAGGGCCATGAAGCCGAGATTGATTTCGGTTTTTTCCGGGGCATCGCTGCCATTGACCCAAGCCAGGGGGCCGGCTGACGGTTCGTTCATCGCGTGTTCACCTTGCAAAAAAAACGTCGTCCCGAGTTCTTGCTTGAGCAGGCCGGGGACGACGCCATTGTCTTTGCACACATTCGGTCGTTGGCATGGGTGCTGGTGCCCAGAGTGGTGCAAGGCATATGCCATTATCCGTTGATTTGATCACGCGCCTCGCTTGCCACCCCGTTGCCCGGCTATAATCGCCGCCTCAATTCGCCGCCAATCGAGTCAAATCCGCCCATGTACACCCTGGCCCGTCAGCTGTTGTTCAAACTCTCCCCGGAAACCTCCCACGATCTGTCCCTGGACCTGATCGGCGCGGGCGGGCGTCTTGGGCTCAACGGCTTGCTGTGCAAGGCCCCGGCGAAGCTGCCGGTGAATGTCATGGGCCTGGATTTCCCGAATCCGGTAGGTCTGGCCGCCGGCCTGGACAAGAACGGCGCAGCCATCGATGGTTTCGCCCAGCTGGGTTTCGGTTTTGTCGAAATCGGCACCATCACGCCGCGTCCGCAGCCGGGTAACCCGAAGCCACGTCTGTTCCGCTTGCCGGAAGCCGAGGCGATCATCAACCGCATGGGTTTCAACAACCTCGGTGTCGATCACCTGCTGGCCCGCGTGGCGGCGGCCAAGTACAAAGGCGTGCTGGGCATCAACATCGGCAAGAACTTCGATACGCCGGTCGAGCGTGCCGTGGACGACTACCTGATCTGCCTGGACAAGGTCTATGCCCACGCCAGCTATGTGACGGTCAACGTCAGTTCGCCGAACACGCCGGGCCTGCGCAGCCTGCAATTCGGTGACTCGCTCAAGCAGTTGCTGGCCGATCTGGCCGAGCGCCGCGCGGAACTGGCATTGCGTCATGGCAAGCATGTACCGCTGGCGATCAAGATCGCGCCGGACATGAGCGACGAAGAAACCGCACAAGTTGCGCAAGCGCTGATCGAAACCGGGATGGATGCCGTCATCGCCACCAACACCACCCTGAGCCGCGCAGGCGTCGAAGGCATGGAGCATGGCGAAGAAGCCGGTGGCCTGTCCGGCGCACCGGTTCGTGACAAGAGCACCCACACCGTGCAAGTGCTGGCGTCGGAGCTGGGTGGGCGTTTGCCGATCATTGCAGCGGGCGGCATTACCGAAGGCAAGCACGCCGCCGAGAAAATCGCAGCGGGCGCGAGCCTGGTGCAGATCTATTCGGGCTTCATCTACAAAGGCCCGGCGCTGATTCGTGAGTCGGTAGACGCAATCGCAGCGCTACGCTGAACCCCTGTAGGAGCTGCCGAAGGCTGCGATCTTTTGATTTTAGAAATCAAGGTCAAAAGATCGCAGCCTTCGGCAGCTCCTACAAGGTAATGGGGGGTATGGGACAGGCATAAAAAAGGGCTCCTTGAAGGAGCCCCTGGGCCGGAGCCCGCCGTCCGGATGGGACGTGCGTGGTTAATTCAGTACAAAGTCAGATTGTCGTGTCGGAGTGTTGTGCCCTGTAATTAGCCGACGGCGTGAAGTTCGTTGAGTCTGTGGATTCCCGCAGTGCCGGTCATACCGTCCCAGTTGTCGCCGCGTCCTTCTCGCCAGCCGTTGATCCAGGCTTGACGTACCGACGGTAGAGTAAATGGGCAAAGCTCACGGGATTTACCACCAACGCCATATTGATATCCGCGCAAAAATGCTCTTTCCAACGGATCACGCTTAAGTCTTCTCATAGGGTGTTGCCCTCACTTGTTGACTGTATTTATCGCGTCGACCTCTATTGAGGTCTGGCAGAAAAACTCTGCCGTTGGGGGCTCGTTGCCGGCGTGACGAGCCAAGGTGTTGGCGTCATTGCGGCGCCAACCTGTATTGAGTTCTAACCAATGCGTCACATCGAGGGAATGATCGTTTTGTCATAAGGACGTAACCGTTCATGTGCTAACGCCATAAGTAACAGAGCAGTTGTAGCGTATTTATTGGCCAAACCCCGGTATGATCGGCTCTGCGCTGGATGATGGGCTTAATCCTTTACTGAGAATGGCTCCCGTTGCCGGGAAGCACTATTCGACGAAGGGTCGACTTATGACATTTTGTTGCATCAACTTTTTTATCTGTCCTTGCATCTAAGCTCATTTAACCCGGGCAGCAGGGGTGGAACGGCACACCTTCGTGCCACGCGGGCGTTCTTCGAGAAAAGCGCCTGATTGAAAACCGGACCGGCAATGCGTTGCCCGGTCACTCAGCTAAAGGTTCTGGAATCCCCATGTCCGATCGTTTCGAACTCTTCCTCACTTGCCCAAAAGGCCTTGAAGGCCTGCTCATCGAGGAAGCCGTCGGGCTAGGCCTTGAGGAAGCACGGGAGCACACCTCTGCCGTGCGTGGCATGGCCACCATGGAAACCGCTTATCGCCTGTGCCTGTGGTCGCGCCTGGCCAACCGCGTGCTGCTGGTGCTCAAGCGCTTCCCGATGAAGGACGCCGAAGACCTGTACCACGGCGTGCTGGACATCGAGTGGCAAGACCACATGCTCAATGACGGCACCCTGGCCGTCGAATTCAGCGGCCATGGCTCGGGTATCGACAACACCCATTTCGGCGCGCTGAAGGTCAAGGACGCCATCGTCGACAAACTGCGCACCCCGCAAGGCGACCGTCCGTCCATCGACAAGCTCAACCCGGACCTGCGTATTCACCTGCGCCTGGACCGTGGCGAAGCCATTCTGTCCCTCGACCTGTCGGGTCACAGCCTGCACCAGCGCGGCTATCGCCTGCAGCAAGGTGCGGCACCGCTCAAGGAAAACCTCGCGGCCGCCATCCTGATCCGTTCCGGCTGGCCACGTATCGCGGCCGAAGGCGGCGCACTGGCTGACCCGATGTGCGGTGTCGGCACCTTCCTGGTGGAAGCGGCGATGATCGCTGCCGACATCGCGCCGAACCTGCGTCGCGAGCAGTGGGGCTTCACCGCCTGGCTCGGTCACGTCCCGGCGCTGTGGAAAAAATTGCATGAAGAAGCTTCTGAGCGCGCAGCGGCCGGCCTGGCCAAGACACCGTTGTGGATCCGCGGCTACGAAGCTGATCCGCGACTGATTCAACCGGGTCGCAACAACGTCGAGCGTGCCGGCCTGAGCGAGTGGATCAAGATCTACCAGGGCGAAGTCGCAACTTTCGAGCCGCGTCCGGACCAGAACCAGAAAGGCCTGGTGATCTGCAACCCTCCGTACGGCGAGCGTCTGGGCGATGAGGCGAGCCTGCTCTACCTCTACCAGAACCTCGGCGAGCGCCTGCGTCAGGCCTGCCTGAACTGGGAAGCAGCGGTGTTCACCGGTGCGCCGGACCTGGGCAAGCGCATGGGCATCCGCAGCCACAAGCAGTATTCGTTCTGGAACGGCGCCTTGCCGTGCAAGCTGCTGCTGATCAAGGTGTTGCCGGACCAGTTCGTCACCGGCGAGCGTCGTACTCCGGAACAGCGCCAGGTCGAGCGCGAGCAAGCCGCCTATGATCAGGCGCCGAACGAACCGCAAGAACGCAAGTTCAACAAAAATGGCAACCCGATCAAACCGACGCCGGCACCGGCTCCGGTGGTCGAGCAGCCGCGCCTGAGCGAAGGCGGGCAGATGTTCGCCAATCGCCTGCAAAAGAACCTCAAGGCCCTGGGCAAGTGGGTCAAGCGTGAAGGCATCGACTGCTACCGCGTCTACGATGCCGACATGCCGGAATACTCCATGGCCATCGACCTGTATCACGATTGGGTCCACGTCCAGGAATACGCCGCGCCGAAATCCATCGATCCGGAAAAGGCCTCGGCGCGCATGTTCGATGCCCTGGCGGCGATTCCGCAGGCGTTGAACATCGACAAGAGCCGTGTGGTGGTCAAGCGCCGCGAGCGTCAGAGCGGCACCAAGCAGTACGAGCGTCAAGCCGCTCAGGGCAAGTTCGTCGAAGTGAATGAAGGCGGCGTGAAGCTGTTGGTCAACCTCACCGATTACCTGGACACCGGGTTGTTCCTCGATCACCGGCCGATGCGCATGCGGATTCAGAAAGAGGCCGCTGGCAAGCGCTTCCTCAACCTGTACTGCTACACCGCCACCGCCAGTGTTCATGCGGCCAAGGGCGGAGCGCGCAGCACCACCAGCGTCGACCTGTCGAAAACCTACCTGGACTGGGCGCGTCGCAACCTTTCGCTGAACGGTTTCTCCGACAAGAATCGTCTGGAGCAAAGCGATGTGATGGTATGGCTCGACGCCTGCCGTGACGAGTTTGACCTGATCTTCATCGACCCGCCGACCTTCTCCAACTCCAAGCGCATGGAAGGTGTCTTCGACGTGCAGCGCGACCAGGTGCAACTGATCGACCTGGCCATGGCGCGCTTGGCGCCTGGCGGCGTGTTGTACTTCTCCAACAACTTCCGCAAGTTCGAACTGGAAGCCAATCTCGGCGAGCGCTATGCGGTCGAGGAGATCACCGCGCAGACCATCGATCCGGATTTTTCCCGTAATGCCAAGATCCATCGCGCCTGGAAAATCACGGCGCGTTGACACTTGATTTGATTGGATCCACAGAGCCTTGATTTTCAAAGGCTCCTGGATCCCATCAGTGCTGGTCAAGTTAGTGGCTAATGGCTATAACTCAACTCACGACCAAAGGGCTTTCCCGCACCTGGCGTTTTGAGTTGCGTTCTATGTCGTTGCATGCCGTGCGCCCCAGGATCCTGGGTTTTATCAGCGAAGATGCCTCGGCCTGGTTGGTCGCGCTGCTGGTATTGCTGGTCGGCGGGGTGCTCACCGGGTTGCTGGCGTGGTCGACACTTAATCTGTTTCACCATCAATTGCGGCAACGCTTCCAACTGCTGGCCAGTGAACGTTACAGCCGTATCGAAGAGCGTTTCGAAGATCAGGAGCAGCGCCTCGACGGCCTGCGCCGGTTTTTCGCCAATTCCGATTCGGTGTCCCGAGCGGAGTTCGATGGTTACACCCAACCTTTGCTGCTGCGAACCCAGGCGTATTCCTTTGCCCAACGGGTCACTCGTGATGAGCGGGCGGCGTTCGAGCGTCGGGTGCGTGACGAAGGCTTGAGCGGCTTCACCCTGAGAGAACTCAACGCCGCCGGCCAATTGCAACTGGCCGGCGAGCGAGATGAGTACGTAGCGGTGCTGTATAGCCAGACGCAAAGCAAACTCGGAGCACCCCTCGGTTACGACTTGCTGGCCCAGCCGCTACGGCGTGCCACGCTCGATCGGGCCGATCAACATGGCGCCATGGCGGTGTCGCAACCGATGCATCTGGTGAGTATCGAGCCGGCTTATGCGCGTGGTGTGCTGCTGGTTGCACCGGTCATGCAGCGCAACAGTCAGGGCCACAGCGCCATGAAGCCCTTCGGTTATGTCATGGCGGTGATCAGCATGCGCCAGTTGCTGGCGGATGGACTGCCGGAAGCGGGCCGCGACTATCTCTCGGTGCGCATCCTCGACTTGTCGATCGACGAGCAGCACGAGGTGCTGTTCGAGTCGCCCAACCCGCCGCCCATCAGCGACCTGTCGTCCACGCGCCTGTTGCGCATGGCCGACCATGACTATCAAGTCGATATCCAGCCCAGCGCCGCGTTCGTCAAGGCCAACCATTCCTCCGTCACCAGTGTGGTGGTGTTGGGTGGGTTGCTCAGCGTGATGCTCAGTGCCTTGCTGTATGTATTGGTCAGCCAGCGGCAGCGGGCGTTGAAACTGGTCGAGCAACGCACCCAGGAACTGCGCGACCGAGAGCAGGAACTGCGTGGCACCCATGGTCAGTTGCGTGGCGTGCTGAATGCCGCCACCCAGGTCGCGATCATCGCCACCGACCTGCGCGGCGTCATCAGCACTTTCAATGCGGGTGCCGAGCAGATGCTTGGCTACTCCAGCGCCGAGGTGGTGGGGCATATGACCCTGGAGAGTCTGCACCTGCCCCGGGAACTGGTTGCTCGCTCGGCCGAGTTGAGTGCGCGCTATGGCAAGCCGGTGCCGACCTGCCAGGCGATGCTGGTCGAAGGCGACGCGCAGGGCGACCATGAGGCGCGGGAATGGACGCTGGTGCGCGGCGATGGCAGCCATTTGATGGTCAACATGCTCGCCACGCCGATGCTCGATGAACAAGGCCTGTGGGTCGGGCACCTGGCGGTGTGCATCGACATCACCGAACGCAAACGGGTCCATGAGGCGCTCGCGGCGCGGGATCTGTTGTTGAAGAAACTCAGCGCCCACGTCCCCGGCGGGATCTACCAATTCAAGATGGAGTTCGACGGGCGTTTCAGCGTGATCTATGCCAGCGACGGCATTCGCGAGATCTACGAGCTCGAACCCGACGTGCTGCTGCTCAATGCCGAAGCGATCTTCACCCGGATTCACCCCAAGGACACCACCCGTGTCCGCGCCTCGATCCGGGCCTCGGCCGACACCCTCAGCCCCTGGCGCGAGGAGTACCGCGTGCAATTGCCACAACGGGGTCTGCGTTGGGTACGTGGCGAGGCCACGCCGGAGGAACTGCCCGGTGGCGGTGTGCTGTGGCACGGCTACATCTCGGACATTTCCGATATGAAGCGGGTGGAAGAAGAGTTGCGCGCGCTGTCGGTCACCGACTCGCTGACCGGTATTCACAACCGGCGTTATTTCCAGGAACGCTTGACCACCGAAATGGCCCGGGTCGAGCGCGGCGGTGGGGATCTGTCGGTGATCATGCTCGATATCGACCATTTCAAGCGCATCAATGACCTGCATGGCCATGCCGTCGGTGATCGGGTGTTGCAGGCCGTGTGCCAACGGATCGGCCACCGGCTGCGTCGCACCGATGTGTTCTGCCGCCTGGGCGGAGAGGAGTTCATGGTGTTGTGCCCGGATAGCGGCGGCGAACATGCCTATATGTTGGCCCAGCAATTGTGGCAAGGCTTGCGCAGCTCACCGATTGAAGGTGTCGGTACGGTCACCGCCAGTTTCGGGATTGCCAGTTGGCGGGTCGGGGAGGGCGCCGATGCCTTGCTGTTGCGCGCGGATTCGGGGGGCTATGCGGCGAAGCAAGCGGGAAGGGATAGGGTTGAGGGGGAGATGAATTAACCTGCGGTGAGCTGAAAAGATCGCAGCCTTCGGCAGCTCCTACAAGGTTATGTGTATACCTGTAGGAGCTGCCGAAGGCTGCGATCTTTTGATTTGACGGGTTACAACACCGAAGCCGTTTGTGGCACTTTCGGTTGGCGGTACAGGTCCAGCAGCACCTGATCGAGCACCGAAGATGCGCCGAACGGAGCCTTGTCGTTGAGGATCGCCACCACCGCCCAGGTGTTGCCATTGACGTCGCGACTGAAACCGGCAATCGCCCGCACGGTGTTCAGGGTGCCGGTCTTGACGTGGGCTTCACCGCGCATGGCAGTGGTCTTCAGGCGTTTGCGCATGGTGCCATCGGTGCCGGCAATCGGCATCGAACTGATGTATTCGGCGGAATACGGGCTGTGCCAGGCCGCTTCGAGCATCGAGGCCATTTCCCGGGCGCTGACACGCTCGGCACGGGACAGGCCGGAGCCGTTCTCCATCACCAGGTGCGGTGCGGTGATGCCCTTTTTCGCCAGCCACTGACGCACGACACGCTGGGCGGCCTTGGCGTCGTCACCATCGGCATCGGTACGGAAGCGTTGGCCGAGGCTCAGGAACAACTGCTGGGCCATGGTGTTGTTACTGTACTTGTTGATGTCGCGGATGATTTCCGCCAGGTCCGGCGAGAACGCCCGGGCCAGGACCTTGGCGTCTTTCGGGGTTGGCGCCAGCACATCCCTGCCCTGAATGCTGCCACCCAGCTCTTTCCAGATCGCGCGGACGGCGCCGGCGGTGTAGGTCGCGTGGTCGAGCAGCGACAGGTAAGTCTGCGAGCTGCAGCCTTCACCCAGTTGACCGCCGACCGTCACGGTCACACTGCCGTCGGCCTGTGCCACCGGGTTGTAACGCACGCCACCGGTGCATTGCCTGGAGTTGAGGGCCTTGACCTGGTTGTCGATGCGGATGCTCGCAATCGGCGGCTCCACCGAGACCAGCACCTTGCCCGAGTCATTGCGTGCGACGAAGCGCAGCGCCTTGAGGTTGACCAGCAGCGAGTCGGGTTTGACCAGAAACGGCTTGTTCTCGTCGTTGCCGTCGTCATTGAACTCCGGCAGTTGCGGTTGCACGAAGAAGGTTTTATCCAGCACCAGGTCGCCGGTGACCTGGGTGACGCCGTTGGCACGCAGGTCGCGCATCAGCAGCCAGAGTTTTTCCATGTTCAGCTTCGGATCGCCGCCACCCTTGAGGTAGAGGTTGCCGTTGAGAATGCCGCCGCTCAAGGTGCCGTCGGTGTAGAACTCGGTTTTCCACTGGTGGTTCGGGCCGAGCATTTCCAGCGCTGCGTAGGTGGTGACCAGTTTCATGGTCGACGCCGGGTTGACCGACACGTCGGCGTTGAACACCGTCGGGGTGCCGGGGCCGGTGAGCGGGATCATTACCAGCGACAGGGCGTTGTCCTGCAACTTGCTGGCTTTCAGGGCTTTTTCAACGTTGGGCGACAACGCGGTATTGACGGGAGCGGCGCAAACGGGAAGGGCCAGGGGGAGAAGAAAACCGGCCAACAGCAATGGACGCAAAGATTTGATCATCTGAAATAAAACCCTACAGCCGAGGGGAAAAAAGATGAGGGCATGGAGATAAATTCCCTCAATGGTCATGAAAGTGTCGGCATTATGCCCCAAGGTGTCACAGCTTGTGCCGTGCGCAGGCATTCTGATCGGCTATTTTTTTACCGACGGTAGGCGTGGTGGCCCAGAGAGTCAGGCAATCGGCGGCTTAAACTGCTAAAGTGCCGCCCGTTATTACTTAAGAGGATTGTTCCAATGGCGACTAACCGTTCCCAGCGTCTGCGCAAAAAACTGTGCGTCGATGAATTTCAAGAGCTGGGTTTCGAACTGAACCTGGATTTCAAAGAAGATTTGGCTGATGAAGCCATTGATGCTTTCCTCGACGCGTTCCTCAAAGAAGCCATGGAAGCCAACGGCCTGGGTTATGTTGGCGGCGACGACTACGGTCTGGTTTGCCTGCAGAAGCGTGGCTCGGTCAGCGCTGAACAGCGCGCTGCCGTTGAAGCCTGGCTCAAAGGCCGCACCGAGCTGACCAGCGTTGAAGTCAGCCCGCTGCTGGACGTCTGGTACCCGGAAAAGCCGATCAATCCGGTAGCTTGATGTTCCAGTAAAAACGGCGACCCAAGGGTCGCCGTTTTTTTTGGCCCGGTTTTGTGTATTTCAGGCCTTGCGCCAGTTCAGAATCACCAGCGTCACCACCCCGGCGACAATCCCCCAGAACGCCGAGCCGATGGAAAACAGCGTCAGCCCCGATGCCGTGACCATGAAGGTGATCAGCGCCGCTTCACGTTCCTTCACTTCGCTCATGGCGATGCTCAAGCCGTTGATGATCGAGCCGAACAGCGCCAGCGCCGCAATCGACAACACCAGTTCCTTGGGCAGCGCGGCAAACAACGCCGCGAGCGTCGCACCGAACACGCCGGCGATCCCGTAGAAAATCCCGCACCAGACCGCAGCGGTATAGCGCTTGTTGCGATCCTCATGGGCGTGCGGTCCGGTGCAGATCGCTGCGCTGATCGCCGCCAGGTTGATCCCGTGGGAGCCGAACGGTGCCAGCAGCAAACTGGCGATGCCGGTGGTGGTGATCAGAGGCGAGGCGGGCACCGTGTAACCATCGGCGCGCAATACGGCGATACCGGGCATGTTTTGTGAGGTCATGGCGACGACAAACAACGGGATGCCGATGCTGATGGTTGCCGCCAGGGAGAAGTGCGGCGTGGTCCAGACCGGCGTGGCCACTTCCAGGTGGAAATCGCTGAAGTCCAGCAGCCCCATGAAGCCTGACAATGCCGTGCCGATCAGCAATGCCGCCAGCACCGCATAGCGCGGCGACAGGCGCTTGACCACCAGATAAGTGACGAACATCCCCAGTACCAGGGCCGTGCGGTGTTGTGCCGCGACGAAAATCTCGCTGCCGATCTTGAACAAAATCCCCGCCAGCAGGGCGGCGGCCAGGGAGGCCGGAATCTTTTTCACCAGTCGTTCGAAGCTGCCGGTCATCCCGCAAATCGTCACCAGCACCGCGCAGGTGATGTAGGCGCCAATGGCCTCGCCGTAAGACACGCCGCCGAGACTGGTGATCAGCAGTGCGGCGCCGGGGGTCGACCAGGCAATGGTGATCGGCGTGCGATAGCGCAGTGACAGGCCGATGGAGCACACCGCCATGCCGATCGAGATGGCCCAGATCCACGAAGAAATCTGCCCGCTGCTGAGGCCCGCGGCTTGCCCGGCCTGGAACATCAGCACCAGGGAGCTGGTGTAGCCGGTCATCATGGCGATGAAGCCGGCGACGATGGCCGAGGGCGAGGTGTCGGCCAGCGGGCGGATTTGCGTGTGGGTGGCGTCGTTCATGACGGTGGTGTTCCTTGTCTATAAAAGCAGTGAATCCAGCAGGTATTTGTGGCTGACCCAAATGTGTGGCGAGGGAGCTTGCTCCCGCTGGGCTGCGAAGCAGCCCCAATCAAGGCACTGCAGTGTGTCCAATGGAATGCGTCGGCTGATTTTACGACTGCTGCGCAGTCGAGCGGGAGCAAGCTCCCTCGCCACAAAAATGTCTCTCGACAAAAGTTTTGTGTTTTAAGCCTAAACTCAAAAGTAATCAGGCGTTGCGATACAGCCGAGGCAACATTCAGCCGTACAGTCGTGTTGCCACCTTCCATTGTGTACAATCGCAGTGTTTTTTACGCGATACTTGCCAGCGACCCACTGTGCCGTATTACAGTCGCGGTCAATTCGCCGCAGTTCTTCCGACTCGAGTGCCCATGAACGAACAGTTGCAACCCCTAAAGAAACAACCGCGAGCAGGCAAAGCCGGCCGCAGCGGTACCCAGGACGATATTGTCTACGCGCATATCTTCGAGGCCATCCTCGAACAGCGTCTGGCGCCCGGCACCAAGTTGAGCGAAGAAGCGCTGGGGGAAATTTTCGGGGTCAGCCGCACCATCATTCGCCGTGCCTTGTCGCGCCTGGCCCATGAAGGCGTGGTGCTGCTTCGTCCGAATCGTGGCGCCGTGGTCGCCAGCCCGAGCGTCGAAGAAGCCCGCCAGGTGTTCATGGCCCGCCGTCTGGTGGAGCGAGCGATCACTGAGCTGGCCGTTCAGCACGCGACCGCCGAGCAGATTGCCGAATTGCGCCAGATGGTCAACGACGAACGCGACAGCTTCTCCCGTGGCGATCGTGGCGCCGGCATCCGCCTGTCGGGTGAATTCCACCTGAAACTGGCCGAAGCTGCGAAAAACGCGCCGCTGATCAGTTTCCAGCGCAGCCTGGTGTCCCAGACGTCGCTGATCATTGCCCAGTACGAAAGCGGCAACCGTTCCCATTGCTCCTACGACGAGCACACCCAGTTGATCGACGCTATCGAAAAGCGCGACTGTGAACTGGCGGTGAACCTGATGATGCATCATATGGATCATATCGACAGCAAGCTGAACCTCGACGAGGAAAGTGCTTCGGATGATCTGCATGCGGTGTTCTCGCATTTGTTGCAGACCAAGAAGCCTGGGCGCTCGCCGGCCAAGCTCTGAAAAATCGCAGCCTCGTTTCACTCGACAGCTCCTACAGAAGAATGCGCTCCATGTAGGAGCTGCCGCAGGCTGCGATCTTTTGATCTTTCTGACAGGCAATAAAAATCCCCCGGACTGAAAAGTGCGGGGGATTTTTTATGCCCGAAGGAAACTAGCGCTGATGCACCAGATTTCCCGCCGCATACGTCTGCTGCACAGTCCGGTCATCGCCCAGCGTCATCAGCACAAACAACGTCTCGGCGATGTTGTTGGCCTGCTTCAAGCGATAACTCAGCAGCGGCGTGGCGTTGTAGTCCAGCACCAGGAAGTCGGCGTCGGTGCCCGGTTGCAGGGTGCCGATCCTGTCCTCCAGGCGCAGTGCGCGGGCGCCGCCGAGGGTGGCCAGGTACAGCGACTTGAACGGGCTCAGGCGTGCACCTTGCAGTTGCATCACTTTGTAGGCTTCGTTGAGGGTTTGCAGCAGCGAGAAACTGGTGCCGCCGCCCACATCGGTACCGATGCCGACATTGAGCTTGTGCTTCTCGGCCATCGGCAGGTTGAACAGGCCGCTGCCGAGGAAGAAGTTCGAGGTCGGGCAGAACGAGATGGCCGAGCCGGTTTCCGCCAGGCGCGCGCACTCGTCATCGCACAGGTGCACACCGTGGGCGAATACCGAGCGCTCGCCGAGCAACTGGTAGTGGTCGTAGACGTCCAGGTAGCCCTTGCGCTCCGGGAACAGCTCCTTGACCCACTCGATTTCCTTGAGGTTTTCGCTGATGTGGGTCTGCATGTACAGATCCGGGTATTCGGTCAGTAACTGGCCGGCCAGGGTCAGCTGTTCCGGGGTGCTGGTCGGTGCGAAGCGCGGGGTGACCGCGTAGTGCAGGCGACCCTTGCCGTGCCAGCGTTCGATCAGCGCCTTGCTTTCGACGTAGCTGGATTCGGCGGTGTCGGTCAGGTAGTCCGGGGCGTTGCGGTCCATCATCACTTTGCCGGCGATCATCCGCAGGTCAAGCTGCTCGGCGGCTTCGAAGAACGAGTTCACCGATTGCGGGTGCACGCTGCCGAATACCAGCGCAGTGGTGGTGCCGTTGCGCAGCAGTTCCTTGATGAAAATGTCCGCGACCTGATCGGCGTGGTCCTTGTCGGCGAACTGGCTTTCGCACGGGAAGGTGTAGGTGTTGAGCCAGTCCAGCAATTGCTCGCCATAGGCGCCGACCATGCCGGTTTGCGGCAGGTGGATGTGGGTGTCGATGAAGCCGGGGGTGATCAATGCATCCTGGTAGTGAGTGATTTCGACGTCAGCCGGCAGGGTCGGCAGCAGTTCGCTGGCGTGGCCCAGGGCGCTGATCTGGCCGTTATCCACAACCAGCAAGCCGTCTTCGAAATACTCGTAGGAGGCTTCGATGCCCACGACGGCTGGGTCGGCAATGCTGTGCAGGATGGCGGCGCGGTAAGCTTTGCGAGTCAAAGGCATGAGATTCTCAATTCGAGGCTTTCAAGTTTGCGGTTTGGCTGCGGCGTGACGCGGGCAGCAGTTTGGCAATCGGTTCGGCGCTGGACGTCTGCTGGCCGAAGTTCGCGTTATAGATGGCGATGATTTCGCCGGCGATGGAGATGGCGATTTCCACAGGCAACTTGCCTTTGACTTCGCCGATGCCCATCGGGCAGCGCATGCGTTGCACGACGCTGTTGTCGAAACCGCGGTCGCGCAGGCGATGTTCGAACTTCACCCGTTTGGTCTTCGAACCGATCAGGCCGAAGTAGGCGAAGTCGTTGCGCTTGAGGATCGCGGCGGTCAGTTCGAGGTCGAGTTGATGGTTGTGGGTCATCACGATGCAATAGCTGCCGGCCGGCAGGTCATCGATTTCATCCACCGGTTCTTCGCTGACGATCTTGCGCACGCCATGGGGGATCTGCTCGGGGAACTCATCTTCCCGCGAATCGATCCAGCGAACCCGGCAGGGCAGGCTGGCCAACAGTGGCACCAGGGCGCGGCCAACGTGGCCGGCACCGAACACGGCGATCTGCGCTTGAATCTGGCCCATCGGTTCGAACAGCAAAACGGTTGCACCACCGCAGCATTGGCCAAGGCTGGCACCGAGGCTGAAGCGCTCCAGATGGGTGTCCTGCTTGCCGCTGGCGAGCATCTCGCGGGCGATCTTCATGGCCTTGTATTCCAGGTGCCCGCCACCGACGGTGTCGAAGCTCTGGTTCGCACTGATGACCATCTTCGAGCCAGCGTTGCGCGGCGTCGAGCCGAGCTCTTCGATGATGGTGACCAGCACGCAGGGCTCACCCCGGTTTTGCAGGTCGGCGAGGGCGTCGATCCAGTTGTACATGTTTCACCTCAACATCTCTGTTGTCTGTACCGGCCTCTTCGCGAGCAAGCCCGCTCCCACAGGGGAATGCATTCCAAATGTGGGAGCGGGCTTGCTCGCGAAGGCCGCACTTCGGTCTTAGAGCGAAGCCATCTCGGTCTCAGCCCCGACAGCTTTTGCCGCCTTCAACTGGCGCATCTGCTCACAGCCCCACAACACTCGCTCCGGGGTTGCCGGGGCGTCGATTTTCGGTTGATGTCTGTAATCGCCCAGGCTCGCCACGGCGTCCTTGATCGCACACCACGAGGCGATACCGAGCATGAACGGCGGCTCGCCCACGGCCTTGGAGTGGAACACCGTGTCTTCCGGGTTCTTGCGGTTCTCTACCAGCTTGACCCGCAGGTCCAACGGCATGTCCGCCACGGCCGGGATCTTGTAGCTGGCCGGGCCGTTGGTCATCAGCTTGCCCTTGTTGTTCCACACCAGCTCTTCCATGGTCAGCCAGCCCATGCCCTGGATGAAACCGCCCTCGACCTGACCGATGTCGATGGCCGGGTTCAGCGAGGCGCCGACGTCGTGGAGGATGTCGGTGCGCAGCATCTTGTATTCGCCGGTCAGGGTGTCGACCAGCACTTCGCAGCACGCGGCGCCAAAGGCGAAGTAGTAGAACGGCCGACCACGGGCCTGGCTGCGGTCGTAATAGATTTTCGGGGTCTTGTAGAAGCCGGTGCTCGACAGCGACACCTGGGCAAAGTACGCCTGCTGGATCAGTGCTTCGAAGGTCAGGATGTGATCGCGGACCCGTACGTGGCCGTTGTGGAATTCCACGTCTTCTTCGCTGACCTTGTACTGGCGCGCCGCGAATTCCACCAGCCGTTGCTTGATGGTTTCGGCAGCGTTCTGCGCGGCCTTGCCGTTCAGGTCGGCACCGCTGGAAGCAGCGGTTGGCGAAGTGTTCGGCACTTTGTCAGTGTTGGTCGCGGTGATCTGCACACGGTCCATTTCCACCTGGAACACTTCGGCCACGACCTGCGCGACCTTGGTGTTCAGGCCCTGGCCCATTTCGGTGCCGCCGTGGTTGAGGTGGATGCTGCCGTCGGTGTAGACGTGCACCAGGGCACCGGCCTGGTTGAGGAAGCTGGCGGTGAAGGAAATACCGAATTTCACCGGGGTCAGCGCCAGGCCTTTTTTCAGGATCGGGCTGTTGGCGTTGTAGCGACGAATCGCTTCGCGACGCTCGGCGTACTGGCTGCTTTCTTCCAGTTCGGCGGTCATCTCTTCGAGCATGTTGTGCTCGACGGTCTGGTAGTAGTGGGTGACGTTGCGCTCGGTCTTGCCGTAGTAGTTGGCCTTGCGCACGGCCAAAGGATCCAGGGCCAGATGGCGAGAAATGGCGTCCATCACTTCTTCGATGGCGACCATGCCTTGCGGGCCGCCGAAACCACGGTAGGCAGTATTCGACGCGGTGTTGGTCTTGCAGCGGTGACCGTTGATGGTCGCATCGCCCAGGTAGTACGAGTTGTCCGAGTGGAACATCGCCCGGTCGACGATCGACGCCGACAGGTCAGGCGAGCAACCGCAGTTGCCGGCCAGCTCCAGGTTGATGCCGTGCAGGCGGCCGGTGCTGTCGAAGCCGACGTCGTACTCGACATAGAACGGGTGACGCTTGCCGGTCATCAGCATGTCTTCGACCCGTGGCAGGCGCATCTTGGTCGGCTGGCCGGTGAGGTGCGCGATCACCGCGCACAGGCACGCGGGGCTTGCGGCCTGGGTTTCCTTGCCGCCGAAACCGCCGCCCATGCGACGCATGTCGACGACGATCTTGTTCATCGACACGTCCAGCACTTCGGCCACCAGCTTCTGCACTTCGGTGGGGTTTTGCGTGGAGCAGTAGACGATCATGCCGCCGTCTTCGGTCGGCATCACCGAAGAGATCTGGGTTTCCAGGTAGAAGTGCTCCTGGCCGCCGATGTGCAGCGTGCCCTGGATGCGATGTTCGGCAGTGGCCAGCGCCGTGGCCGAATCGCCGCGTTGATGGGTGTGGCTGTCGAGTACGAAGTGGCGCTTGCGCAGGGCTTCGACCACGTCCAGCACAGGTTCCAGGTCTTCGTATTCGATGATCGCGGCCATGGCCGCCTTGCGCGCGGTTTCCAGATCTTTCGCCGCCACGGCGATCACCGGTTGACCAACGAACTGCACAGTGTCGATGGCCAGCAGCGGATCGCCCGGTAGCAACGGGCCGATGTCTTTCAGGCCCGGTACGTCTTCGTGGGTGATGGCGATGCGCACGCCTTCGAAGGCGTAGCAGGGCGAGGTGTCGATGCTGATGATCCGGGCGTGGGCGCGGTCCGACATGCGCGCATAGACGTGCAACTGGTTCGCAAACTCCAGGCGGTCGTCGATGTATTGCGCCTCACCGGCCACATGCTTGGCGGCGCTGTCGTGCTGGACGCTGCGGCCGACACCGGTGGTCAGGTCCTTGGCGAACAGTTCAGCCAATTCGGCTTGGGTCTTCTCTACGGCGTGATGATTAGACATAAGCGGTCACCCGGGTCTCGATGTGCGGTGTTTGCAGTTCGATGAAGTATTTGCGCAGCAGGTTCTGCGCGCTGAGCAGGCGATATTCCTTGCTGGCGCGGAAGTCCGAGAGCGGCGTGAAGTCTTCGGCCAGGGCAGCGCAGGCGCGTTCGACAGTGGCGTTATTGAATGGCGAGCCGAGCAACGCGGCTTCGCAGGCAGCGGCGCGTTTCGGGATGGCCGCCATGCCGCCGAAGGCGACGCGGGCTTGAGCGACGATGCCGTTTTCCAGGCGAATGTTGAAGGCGGCGCAGACTGCCGAGATATCGTCGTCCAGGCGCTTGGAAACCTTGTAGGCGCGGAACAGTTTATCGACGCTGGCGCGGGGCACGATGATCTTCTCGATGAACTCGCTTTCCTGGCGCGCCGTGACGCGGTAATCGATGAAGTAATCTTCCAGCGCCAAGGTGCGGCGGGTCTCGCCTTTGCACAGCACGATCTGCGCACCGAGGGCGATCAGCAGGGGCGGCGAGTCACCAATCGGCGAGGCGTTGCCGATGTTGCCGCCCAGGGTGCCCTGGTTGCGGATCTGCAAGGACGCGAAGCGGTGCAGCAATTCACCGAAGTCCGGGTACTCGGCGTTCAAGGCCTCGTAGCAGTCGGACAGGGACGTGGCGGCGCCGATTTCCAGGCGATCGTCAAAACGGTCGATGCGCTTCATCTCGGCGACGTTGCCGACATAGATCATCACCGGCAGGGTGCGGTGGAACTGCGTGACTTCCAGCGCCAGGTCAGTGCCGCCGGCCAGCAGGCGGGCCTGTGGATAAGCGTCGTAGAGATCGGCCAGGTCGGCCACGGTCAGCGGCACCAGGCAGCGTTTGTCGCCGCTGTTGAGTTCGCCGATATCGGTCGGGGCAATGGCTTTGAGGCGTGCGATGGTGTCGGCCTCGCTGGCGTCGAACTGGTCCGGTTGCTTGGCGCAGCAGGACTGCTCGGCGGCTTCCAGGATCGGCCGGTAGCCGGTGCAACGGCAGAGGTTGCCGGCCAGTGCTTCGTGGGCCTTGGCATGATCCGGTGCATCGCTGTTCTTTTGCAGGGCAAACAGCGACATCACGAAGCCGGGGGTGCAGAAGCCGCATTGCGAGCCGTGGCACTCGACCATGGCTTTCTGCACGCTGTGCAGTTCACCCTTGTGCTTGAGGTCTTCGACGCTGATCAGTTGTTTGCCGTGCAGGGACGACACGAAGGTCAGGCACGAGTTGAGGCTGCGATAGCGAATGTGTTCGCGGCCGTCATCATCGGTCTGCAATTCGCCGACCACCACGGTGCAGGCGCCGCAGTCACCGCTGGCGCAGCCTTCTTTGGTGCCGGGCTTGCCGACATGGTCGCGCAGATAATTGAGCACGGTCAGGTTCGGGTCCAGGGCGTGCTCGCTACGGAGTTCCTGGTTTAGTAAAAACTGGATCACGGAAGGCCTCGCAGACTCATTATTGTTGTTAACCGACAGGAACTGAATTTAGCAGGTCTGACTTTTCGGTCAATGGTTTTCTGACTTAAAGGTCAGGAAATTACAATTTGTCGATCAACCACTTGTTCCTTAATTATTGTCGCTGGTTCGATAGCCTGCCTTTTTGCTTGAATTTGCTTGAATCATGCCAAAAACCTCCGGGCAGGCACTCCGCCCTGACGCAGCAATTGCGCTACACTGCGCCGCTTGTACAGATCAAAGAGTTTGAAGGACAACCATGACGTTCAAGGCGCCGGACAGCCTCGCCGAGCAAATCGCTCACCACCTCGCCGAACGCATCATTCGCGGCGAAATGAAGCCCGGGGAGCGCATCCAGGAACAGAAGGTCACGCTGGCCCTCAATGTCAGTCGTGGTTCGGTCCGCGAGGCCTTGCTGATCCTCGAGCGTCGCCATTTGATCGCGATCCTGCCGCGACGCGGTGCCCACGTTACCGAGCTCACGCCACACAAGGTGCAGAGCCTGTGCACGCTGATGAGCGAGCTCTATATCCTGCTCGGCAACTCAGTGGCCAGCGGCTGGAAAACCCAGGCCGACATGGCGCCTTTCGTACAGATCCAGCAACGCCTGACGGCCAGCTACGAGCGTCAGGACATCCGCACGTTCGTCGACGACAGCTTCAATGTGATGCGCGCCGCGTACCCGTTCGCCAACAACCCGTACTTGCAGGAGACCGTCGAGAATCTGCAGCCGGCCATGAGCCGTGCGTATTTCCTCGCGCTGGACCTGCGCAAAGCGTCGATGAGCGAATTCCTCGAGCTGTTCGAACGCTTGCTCGCTGCTGTGCTGGCCCGTGACTTTGTGCAGATTCGTGAAGTGCTGACGGCTTACGCCCAGCGCAGTTGCGATCTGGTGATCTCAGCACTGACGGACGCCTGAGGGTGCGGCTCAAGTGCATCAAGCTGGCGGGGTTCAAGTCCTTCGTCGACCCGACCACGGTGAACTTCCCCAGTAACATGGCGGCGGTGGTCGGGCCCAATGGCTGCGGCAAGTCGAACATCATCGACGCCGTACGCTGGGTGATGGGCGAGAGTTCGGCGAAGAACCTGCGCGGCGAGTCGATGACCGACGTCATCTTCAACGGCTCCACCAGCCGCAAGCCGGTGAGCCAGGCGAGCATCGAACTGGTGTTCGACAACTCCGACGGCACCTTGCTCGGGGAGTACGCCGCCTACGCGGAAATCTCCATTCGCCGCAAAGTGACCCGCGACAGCCAGACCACTTATTACCTCAACGGCACCAAATGCCGGCGCCGCGACATCACCGACATCTTCCTCGGCACCGGGCTTGGCCCGCGCAGCTACTCGATCATCGAGCAGGGGATGATCTCCAAGCTGATCGAGTCCAAGCCCGAAGACCTGCGCAACTTCATCGAAGAAGCCGCGGGCATCTCCAAGTACAAGGAACGCCGGCGCGAGACGGAAAACCGCATCCGCCGCACCCACGAAAACCTCGAGCGCCTGACCGACCTGCGCGAAGAGCTTGAGCGGCAGCTCGAACGCTTGCACCGCCAGGCCGAGGCCGCCAAGAAGTATCAGGAATTCAAGGGTGAGGAGCGTCAGCTCAAGGCCCAGCTGTCGGCCCTGCGCTGGCAGGCGCTGAATGATCAGGTCGGCCAGCGTGAAGCGATCATCGGCAACCAGGAAGTTTCTTTCGAAGCCCTTGTGGCCGAACAGCGCAATGCCGATGCGAGCATCGAGCGCCTGCGTGACGGGCACCACGACCTCTCGGAGCGCTTCAACCTGGTGCAGGGGCGCTTTTACTCGGTCGGCGGCGACATCGCCCGGGTCGAGCAGAGCATCCAGCACGGTCAGCAGCGTTTGCGCCAGTTGCAGGATGACCTGAAAGAGGCCGAGCGCGCGCGCCTGGAAACCGAATCGCACCTGGGTCACGACCGCACGTTGCTGCTGACCCTCGGCGAAGAGCTGGACATGCTCACCCCGGAGCAGGAAGTCACCAGCGCCGCGGCCGAAGAGGCCGCCGCCGCGCTGGAAGAGTCCGAAACCACCATGCACGGCTGGCAGGAGCAGTGGGATACGTTCAACCTCACCGCCGCCGAGCCGCGCCGTCAGGCCGAAGTGCAGCAGTCGCGGATCCAGCAGCTGGAAACCAGCCTCGAGCGCCTGGCCGACCGTCAGAAGCGTTTAGGCGAAGAGCGCGCCTTGCTCTCGGCGGACCCGGAAGACGCGGCGATCATGGCGCTCAGCGAGCAGCTTGCCGAATCCGAAGCGACCCTTGAGGATTTGCAGACCAGCGAAGAAGCCCAGGTCGAAAAGCTCGAGCAGTTACGTCAGGAGTTGCAGCAGGCGCTGACCGCGCAGCAGCAGGCACAAGGTGATTTGCAGCGCCTCAACGGTCGGCTGGCCTCCCTCGAAGCCTTGCAGCAAGCCGCGCTCGATCCGGGCACCGGCACCGCCGAATGGCTGCGCGAACAGAATCTTGCGAATCGCCCGCGCCTGGCCGAAGGCCTGAAGGTTGAGGCCGGTTGGGAGCTGGCGGTGGAAACCGTGCTCGGCGCCGACCTGCAAGCGGTGCTGGTGGACGACTTCAACGATTTCGATCTGTCGGGCTTTGCCCAGGGCGATCTGCGTTTGCTCAGCCCGGCCAGCGATGGCGTCCGGATGCCGGGCAGCTTGCTGGACAAAGTCGAGGCGCAACTCGATCTGTCGCCATGGCTGGGGCAGGTCAAGCCGGTCGACAGTCTGGAACAGGCCTTGGCCTTGCGGGGGCAATTGGCTGCCGGGCAGAGCCTGATCAGTCGTGACGGTTACTGGGTCGGACGGCATTTTCTGCGGGTGCGTCGGGCCAGTGAGGCGGAAAGCGGCGTGCTCGCCCGGGGGCAGGAAATCCAGCAACTGGGCCTTGAGCGTGAAGAGCGCGAAGCCGCTGTCGAAACCCTGGAAACCCGACTGCAGAATCTCAGGGCGCAGCAGCGTCAGCAGGAAAACGGTCGCGAACATTTGCGCCGCTTGCTGCAGGACGAAGCGCGTCAGCAAGGTGAATTGAAGGCGCAATTGTCCGCCGGCAAAGCCAAGGCCGAACAATTGACCCTGCGCCGTACCCGTCTCGACGAAGAGCTTGTCGAACTCGATGAGCAGCGCGCGCTGGAACACGAAAACATCGGTGAGGCGCGCCTGCAATTGCAGGAAGCCCTCGACAGCATGGCGCAGGACACCGAGCAGCGTGAGTTGCTGCTGGCCCAGCGCGACAGCCTGCGCGAGCGCCTGGATCGTGTGCGTCAGGAAGCGCGGCAGCACAAGGATCACGCCCACCAGCTGGCGGTGCGCCTGGGTTCGCTCAAGGCGCAGCATGATTCGACACGCCAGGCGCTGGAACGTCTGGAGATGCAGTCCGAACGCCTGACTGAAAAGCGCGAGCAACTGAGCCTCAATCTGGAGGAGGGCGAAGCACCGCTGGAAGAGCTGCGCCTGAAGCTCGAGGAGTTGCTCGACAAGCGCATGACCGTCGACGAAGAACTCAAGACCGCGCAGATCGCCCTTGAAGACGCCGACCGCGAATTGCGCGACGCCGAGAAGCGCCGCAGCCAGGCTGAACAGCAATCGCAGTTGATTCGCAGCCAGCTCGAAACCCAGCGCATGGAATGGCAAGCCCTGACCGTGCGCCGCAAGACCTTGCAGGACCAATTGCTGGAAGACGGCTACGATCTCCACGGCGTACTCGCGACCTTGACGGCCGAGGCCAGCGAGAAGGATGCCGAGGAAGAGCTCGAGCGCATCGCCGCCAGGATCCAGCGTCTGGGCGCGATCAACCTGGCGGCCATCGATGAGTACCAGCAACAGTCGGAGCGTAAACGTTATCTGGATGCCCAGAACGACGATCTGGTGGAAGCCCTTGAAACCCTTGAGAACGTGATTCGCAAGATCGACAAGGAAACCCGCAACCGTTTCAAGGATACCTTTGATCAGATCAATGGCGGTTTACAGGCGCTTTTTCCAAAAGTTTTCGGTGGCGGCCGCGCATATTTGGAACTGACGGGCGAAGATTTACTCGATACAGGGGTAACAATCATGGCGCAGCCGCCCGGAAAGAAGAACAGCACCATCCATTTGCTCTCCGGCGGCGAAAAAGCCCTGACCGCATTGGCCCTGGTTTTTGCGATCTTCAAATTGAACCCGGCGCCGTTCTGCATGCTCGATGAGGTTGACGCGCCACTGGATGACGCTAACGTTGGACGCTACGCGCGATTGGTAAAAGAGATGTCACAGACAGTGCAGTTCATCTATATCACCCACAACAAGATCGCCATGGAAATGGCCGAGCAACTGATGGGGGTGACGATGCACGAACCCGGTTGTTCACGCCTGGTGGCGGTGGATGTCGAGGAGGCGATGGCGATGGTGGACGCCTGAGTCGTAGTTGTAGGAAAGAGGCTTTACGGTGTGTAGGGCTCTTTTCCTGGCTTCGACTTGCTGGCCAATCGACATATTCGCGTCAGCCAAGGCGGTAGACGGTGTAAAGTTGCCTTTGGTCGTGCTAGTTTAATGTCAATTTTTCGTATACGTGGGCAAAACGCCTGTCAGAACATAGAGTTGGCGCCACGTTTTAAAGCGGTTTGCAGGTTGTAAACCCCTTATTTTTCAGCATTTTTTATAGAGGCACGGGATTACATGGAAATCGGTCTGCGCGAGTGGCTGATCGTCATCGGCATTATTGTCATTGCCGGTATTCTTTTCGATGGCTGGCGCCGTATGCGCGGCGGCAAGGGAAAACTGAAGTTCCGTCTTGATCGAAATCTGTCCAATCTGCCGGACGAGGACAGCAGCGCCGAGTTGCTGGGCCCGCCGCGCGTGCTGGATGCACATAAAGAGCCGCAACTGGATGAGCAGGATCTGCCTTCGGTGAGCATGCCGGCCCGCGAGCCTCGCGAGTCGGGCTCCAAGCGCGGCAAGCGTGGCCACAGCGAGCCTTCCCAGGGCGACATGAACCTCAGCCTGGATCTGGACGGTGGCCCGAGCTTCAGCAGCCGCGACGACGATTTCCCGGACGACACCAAGTCCGCGCCAGCGGTCAACGACAAGGATCAGCCGCAAGCCGAAGAAGTGCTGGTGATCAGCGTGATCTGCCGCGACGCTGCCGGCTTCAAGGGCCCGGCGCTGTTGCAGAACATTCTGGAGAGCGGGTTGCGTTTCGGCGAGATGGACATTTTCCATCGTCACGAAAGCATGGCCGGCAACGGCGAAGTGCTGTTCTCCATGGCCAACGCCGTCAAGCCTGGCGTATTCGACCTGGACGACATCGACCACTTCAGCACCCCGGCGGTGAGCTTCTTCCTGGGTCTGCCAGGTCCTCGCCATCCGAAGCAAGCCTTCGACGTGATGGTGGCTGCGGCACGTAAATTGTCCCAGGAGCTCAACGGCGAACTGAAGGACGACCAGCGCAGCGTACTGACCGCCCAGACGATCGAGCACTATCGTCAACGCATCGTGGAATTCGAACGCCGCGCCCTGACCCAGAAACGTTGACTGAAATGGTTATTCCCGCGCGGTGCGCGGGATAATCGGCAAAACAGATTGAGCAGCCTCGGCTGCTCTTTTGCTTTATGAGAGAACACCGATGACCGCCGCCAAGAACCGTATTTTAGAGCTGCGCGCTGAGCTGGATCAGCACAACTATCGTTACCACGTGCTCGACGAGCCGAGCATTCCGGACGCCGAATACGACCGCTTGTTCAACGAGCTCAAGGCTCTGGAAGCGGCCAATCCCGAACTGATCACCAGCGACTCGCCAACCCAGCGAGTGGGCAGCGAGGCGCTGTCGGCGTTTACCCAGGTGCGTCACGAAGTGCCGATGCTCAGCCTCGGCAACGCCTTCGAAGAAACCGACATGCGTGAGTTCGACCGCCGGGTGAGCGAAGGCCTGGACCTGCCGGCCGGCGATCTGTTCGGTGGCGGCGCAACCGTCGAGTACAGTTGTGAGCCCAAGCTCGATGGCCTGGCCGTCAGCCTGCTGTATCAGGATGGCATCCTGGTGCGCGGCGCCACCCGTGGCGACGGCACCACCGGCGAAGACATCAGCGTTAACGTGCGCACCGTACGCAACATCCCGCTCAAGCTGCACGGTACTGGCTGGCCGGCGACCCTGGAAGTGCGCGGCGAAGTGTTCATGTCCAAGGCCGGTTTCGAGCGGCTCAACGCCACGCAACTGGAAGTCGGCGGCAAGACCTTCGCCAACCCGCGTAACGCGGCGGCAGGCAGTTTGCGCCAGCTGGATTCGAAGATCACCGCCAATCGCCCGCTGGAGTTCTGCTGCTACGGCATCGGCCAGGTGTCGGCGGACATTGCCGATACGCACATCGGCAATTTGCAGCAGCTCCAGGCCTGGGGTTTGCCGATCAGTCATGAGCTGAAGCTGGCGCACGGTATCGCCGAGTGCCTGGATTACTACCGCGACATCGGTGAGCGTCGCAGCGCGCTGCCGTATGAAATCGACGGCGTGGTGTTCAAGGTCAACAGCATTGCCTCCCAGCGCGAACTGGGCTTTCGCGCCCGTGAGCCGCGCTGGGCCATCGCCCATAAATTCCCGGCGATGGAAGAGCTCACCGAGTTGCTCGATGTGGAATTCCAGGTCGGCCGAACCGGGGCGGTGACGCCGGTGGCGCGTCTGAAACCGGTCAAGGTCGCGGGCGTCACGGTGGCCAACGCCACGTTGCACAACATGGACGAAGTCGCGCGCCTGGGCCTGATGATCGGCGACACGGTGATCATCCGCCGCGCCGGTGACGTGATTCCGCAAGTGGTGCAAGTGGTCGTGGAGCGCCGTCCGGAAAATGCCCGGCCGGTGCAGATTCCCGAGCAGTGCCCGGTGTGCGGCTCCCATGTCGAGCGCACGCAACTGATCAAGCGCAGCAAGGGTCGCGAGACGGTCAGCGAAGGCGCGGTGTATCGCTGCGTCGGTCGACTGGCCTGCGGCGCGCAACTCAAGCAGGCGATCATTCACTTCGTTTCCCGTCGCGCCATGGACATCGAAGGCCTGGGTGAGAAGAGCGTCGAGCAACTGGTCGACGAAGGCCTGGTCAGCTCGCCGGCCGATCTGTACGCCCTGACCTTTGAGCAGATCGTCGATCTGGAAGGCTTTGCCGAACTGTCGAGCAAGAACCTGCTCGGCGCCATCGAAGACAGCAAGAAGCCGGGCCTGGCGCGGTTCATTTACGCCCTCGGGATTCCCGATGTCGGCGAAGAGACGGCCAAGGTCCTGGCGCGCTCCCTGGGTTCGCTGGAGCGGGTGCAGCAGGCCTTGCCGCAGGTACTGACGTACTTGCCGGATGTTGGCCTGGAAGTCGCGCACGAGATCCACAGCTTCTTCGAGGACGCGCATAACCGGCAGGTGATCGCTGATTTGCTCAAGCATGGCCTGCAGATTCAGGATCAGGGCGAGTTGGGTGCCGAGTTTTCGGCGAGCACCACCCTGGGTGGTTTCCTCGACAAGCTGCATATCCCCCTGGTCGGGCCGGGCGGGGCGCAGAAACTGGCGGACAAGTTCGGTTCGTTGCAGGCGGTGATTGGCGCGGATTGGCTGGATATGCGCCAGGCGCTGCCGGAGAAACAGGCCAATTCGGTGCGCGAGTTTTTTGCGGTCGAGGACAATCGCCAGCTGGCCGAAGCGGCGGAGAAGCAACTTGCCGATTTCGGCATGCATTGGCAGAGCGAGAAGAAAGTCGTCGAAGGCTTGCCGCTGGCCGGGCAGACCTGGGTGCTGACCGGCTCGCTGGAGCTGATGAGCCGCGATATCGCCAAGGACAAACTCGAAAGCCTCGGCGCCAAGGTAGCCGGCTCGGTGTCGGCCAAGACCCATTGCGTGGTGGCAGGGCCGGGTGCCGGTTCGAAGTTGACCAAGGCCAATGAGCTGGGGTTGAAGGTGCTGGATGAAGAGGCGTTTGTGGTGTTCTTGAAAGGTCACGGTATTCAGGTTTGACACCCAAGATCGCAGCCTGCGGCAGCTCCTACAGGAGAACGCATTTCTCTGTAGGAGCTGCCGCAGGCTGCGATCTATTGATTTTTCCCACAAAAAGCATGGGAACGATCATCTCTCGGGAATGATCTAGTCTCTGCAAGCCTCAGGGAGAGATCGCCATGTACCCGTTCTTCGAGCAGCTCAGTTCGCGCATCGCCGCGCCGTTCAAGGCCGAAAATTTGCGCAACAGCAAGGTCTGGTCCTGTCGTTGCGGGCAGTCGCTGTTCTTTCGCAACAGCCAGTGCCTGGCCTGTTCGGCGGCATTGGGTTATCAGCCGGAGCGCAGTCGCCTGTCTGCGCTGCAACCGGGTGTGCAGGCGGACACCTGGCTGCTGGATGCCGATCCCGGGGCTGGCCTGTTTCGCCGCTGTGCCAACCTCGACTCCCCGGCGGCCTGTAATTGGTTGCTGCCGGCCAATGACCATGACGTCTTGTGCATTGCCTGCTGCCTCAATCGCACCATTCCTGATCTGTCGATAACCGACAACCACGAGCGCTGGCGCAAGGTGGAAACCGCCAAGCGACGTCTGGTCGCGCAACTGCTCAGCCTGGGGTTGCAGGTGACTCCCAAAACCGTCGATGAAGACACGGGCCTTGCCTTCGACTTCATCGGCGTGGACCTCGAAGGCAAACCGCCTACCACCGGACACGCCAATGGCCTGGTCACCCTGGATATCAAGGAAGCCGACGATGCCCACCGCGAACAGGTGCGAGTGCAAATGCACGAACCCTATCGCACGCTGCTCGGGCATTTTCGTCACGAAGTCGGGCACTACTACTGGGATCGATTGATCGCCAATGGCCAATGGCTTGAGCCTTTTCGCGGAGTGTTCGGCGATGAGCGCGCCAGCTATGCCGAAGCCCTCGAGCGCCATTATCGGCAGGGCGCACCGCTCGACTGGCAGCAGCACTACGTCAGCGCCTACGCCACCATGCACCCGTGGGAAGACTGGGCCGAAACCTGGGCGCATTACCTGCACATGATGGACGCAGTGGATACCGCGCTGGGGTTTGGCATGAGCGCCCGGGAAATGGACTTCGACTATCAGCCGTTTCCGCTGGATACCCTCTACGATCCGCGGCATCCCGACGGCGCGGCGTTCCTGTCGTTCGTCAATGCCTGGATAGAACTGGCGGGCATGCTCAACGAATTGTCACGCAGCATGGGGCAGCCGGATTTCTATCCGTTCGTCCTGCCGCCAGCGGTCATTGCCAAGCTGCACTTTATTCACCTGGTGATTCAGCAGGAGGGCGGCAGGGCGGACGAGGTGCTTGAGGCGCAATAGCAAGTGCTTGAAGCCCCTCATATTTTTATTCCGAAACCAACGGTTGTAACTTCGTCTCAGATAGGTACAATGGCGCGGCTCGCCGACAGGTGAGCGTCGTTATGGTGACCCCATCGGTCCCCCCGCAACGATTACCCGTGAACCTGGTCAGAGCCGGAAGGCAGCAGCCACAGCGGGAACATTGTGTGCCGGGGTGTGGCTGGTGGGGTTACCACCTTAACGCCATGCGAGTGTTCTCTCGCGTTATCTTTCTGAAATCAGACTTTCGCTAGCTGCCAGGATCTTGTCCGGGGCGGTTTTTTGTCGTTTGCGGTTTATCCACAGCCGCAGGCTCGCCACCGATATACAGCCGAACAATCGCATCGATCTCCCCGGACATCTTCATCCGCCCCAGGGTGCGCAGGATGCTCTGCACCGGGATCTTCGGGTCATTGCGAACGTAGCAACCGATATGGTTTTCCTGCAGCACTGCCACGCCCTGCAGTTGCTGCTCCGGCAACAGGCGGTGATTGAACCAGTCCAGGCTCCATTGATTGCTGACGGCATAGTGATTGCGGCCGGCCAGGAGCTTTTCCAGCACTTGTTCCTGATTGCGTGCGTCGTCGCGCTGCAGTTGGCCGGTGTCGAACAGCGGCTGCAGGGTCGGGTAGTTGTAGCCCAGCACGGTGCCAATGGACTGTTGCGGCAAGTCGGCGGGTTTGACCGCGCCGGGCGGCGCATGCAGGGTGATCAACACGTCCGGTTGAGTGAAGAGCGGGATGCTCCAGAGATAATCATCAGGCTGATCGGGCAGCCACGATTGCGTGACATAACAGCGGACATCGACCTCGCCTTGCTCCATGGCACTTTGTATGCGCCGGCGCGGCAATACATGGAATTCGGCCGGTACGCCGACCTGGGTCGCGAGGCTGAGCATCATGTCATACAGGATGCCCTGGGTCGGTTTGCCCCGTTCAAGCTGCACCATGGGCATGCTCCAGCTGTCGGGTATCACGAAGCGCAGCGGTGCTTGCGCAGCCACGCCGTCCAGGCTGATCAACAGCAATGCCCCCAAGGCCAGCCGCATAAACACTCCGTTAATAGCCCCCGATGTGCAGCTTAGCCACAATACACGAGCGCACCGGATGCAATTTGTCCCTTGCTCCGCTAGCATTAGCCGCTTCTGCTTCCTTCGCTGCGACGGTTTTCGATGAGTTATCAGGTTCTTGCACGTAAATGGCGCCCGCGCTCGTTCCGCGAAATGGTCGGCCAGACCCATGTGCTCAAGGCTCTGATCAATGCCTTGGACAGCCAGCGGCTGCACCACGCCTACCTCTTCACCGGTACCCGTGGGGTCGGCAAGACCACCATCGCGCGGATCATTGCCAAATGCCTTAACTGCGAGACAGGTATCACTTCAACCCCCTGTGGCGAGTGTTCGGTGTGTCGCGAAATCGACGAAGGCCGCTTTGTCGACCTGATCGAGATCGACGCCGCGAGCCGCACCAAGGTCGAAGATACCCGCGAATTGCTCGACAACGTGCAGTACGCCCCGAGCCGTGGGCGCTTCAAGGTCTACCTGATCGACGAAGTGCATATGCTCTCGAGCCATTCCTTCAACGCCCTGCTCAAAACCCTTGAAGAGCCGCCCCCCTACGTCAAATTCATCCTGGCGACCACTGACCCGCAGAAACTTCCTGCAACGATTCTGTCGCGGTGCCTGCAGTTCTCCCTGAAGAACATGACGCCGGAACGCGTGGTCGAGCATTTGACCCACGTACTGGGCGTCGAGAACGTGCCGTTCGAAGACGATGCGCTGTGGTTGCTGGGCCGTGCCGCCGACGGGTCGATGCGTGATGCCATGAGCCTGACCGACCAGGCGATTGCCTTCGGTGAAGGCAAGGTCATGGCCGCCGACGTGCGTGCGATGCTCGGGACCCTCGATCACGGGCAGGTCTACGACGTGCTGCATGCGTTGATCGAAGGCGATGCCAAGGCGTTGCTCGAAGCCGTCCGCCACCTGGCCGAGCAAGGCCCGGACTGGAACGGCGTGCTTTCGGAAATTCTCAATGTGCTGCACCGCGTTGCCATCGCCCAGGCCCTGCCGGAAGGTGTCGACAACGGTCACGGCGACCGTGACCGGGTGCTGGCGCTGGCCCAGGCGTTGCCGGCCGAAGACGTGCAGTTCTACTACCAGATGGGCCTGATCGGTCGCCGCGACCTGCCGCTGGCGCCGGATCCCCGGGGTGGTTTTGAAATGGTGTTGCTGCGGATGCTGGCGTTCCGGCCCGCAGACACCGCGGATGCCCCGAGGCAACCGCTAAAGCCAGTGGGGATCAGCCAGGCCACAGTTGATTCCGCAAACTCAGTGGCTGCCGCGCCGGTTGTTGCGCCGGTAGTCGCTGCGGCCGTTGCGCCTGTAGCGGCTGCGCCAGTGGCAGCCCCAGCGCCTGCACCGGAACCGGAACCGGTTGTGCCGGTCGTTGTGCCAGAACCTGCGCCGGAACCAGCGCCTGCGCCTGTGGTTGAAGCGGCCGTGGTCGAAGAGGTGGTCGACCTGCCGTGGAATGACCCGGTCGAGCCGGCGCCCATTCAGCAACCGGCGGTGGAGCCGGTGCTGGAAACCGCCAGCGAACAACCCGAATTGCCGCCGATGCCGTTGCCGACGCCGGACAGTGTGGTGCCGGACGCTCCGGAATGGGCCGCCGCGCCGATCCCGGAACCCTCGGTGGCCACCGTCGATGCCGCGACGCCGGGCATGGACCTGGATGACGAACCGCCGCTGGACGAGGATTACATCGAGCCGGACATGGATTCGGCCTACAGCTACCTCGACGAACTGGCCAGCGAGCACGCCGCCGACCCGGCTCCGGAGCCCGAACCCGAGCCCGCGGCAATGCCGGCTACCGGCCTGGCCCTGCAATGGCTGGAACTGTTCCCGAAATTGCCGATCTCCGGCATGACCGGCAGCATCGCCGCCAACTGCACGCTGATCGCGGTGGATGGCGACAATTGGCTGATGCACCTGGACCCGGCCCACAGTGCCTTGTTCAACGCCACGCAACAGCGCCGTCTCAACGATGCGCTGAACCAGTATCACCAGCGCACGCTGACCCTGAGCATCGAGCTGATCAAGCCCGAGCAGGAAACCCCGGCACAAGCGGCTTCGCGCCGCCGCGCCAACCGTCAGCGCGAGGCGGAGGAATCGATCCACGGTGATCCGTTCATCCAGCAAATGATGCAGCAGTTCGGTGCGGTGGTCCGTAACGATACTATTGAACCTGTCGACGCCCTGGTCACTCAGGGCTAATAACTGAAGGCGCCCGGCCGCATGGGCCGGGCGCTGTTTTAATCCAAGTACTTTTGAGGTGATTACCATGATGAAAGGTGGCATGGCCGGCCTGATGAAGCAGGCGCAGCAGATGCAGGAAAAAATGGCCAAGATGCAGGAAGAACTGGCCAACGCCGAAGTCACCGGTAAGGCCGGTGGCGATATGGTCACCGTGGTGATGACCGGTCGTCATGACGTCAAGAGCGTGACCATCGACCCGAGCCTGGTCGAAGGCATGAGCGAAGACGACAAGGAAATGCTCGAAGCGGTCATCGCCTCCGCGGTCAACGATGCCGTGCGCAAGATCGAAGCCAACAGCCAGGACAAGATGGGCAGCATGACTGCCGGCATGCAACTGCCGCCGGGCATGAAGCTGCCATTCTGATTCGCCTTCAGGCGGCAGATGAGTTACAAAAATGCCAGGCATAGCGCCTGGCATTTTTGTTTCTGGCTGACAGATATGTGTGGCTGACATGCCGCCATCGCGGGCAAGCCCGCTCCCACAGGTTTTGTGAACGCCGCAAATCTTGTGGGAGCGGGCTTGCCCGCGAAGAAGTCGCCTCGGTTCACCTGAATAAACATCGAACGCCATACCGCCACAAAGGTCTGCTCCCTATATCACTGAACCTCATCGATCACAGGAGACGCTGCCATGTCCGACCCCATGACCCTCAATCAACGTATTGTCCTGGCCTCTCGCCCGGTGGGCGCGCCAACGCCGGAAAACTTCCGTATGGAACGGGTGGCGCTGCCGGACCTGGCCGATGGTCAGGTGCTGCTCAAGACCATTTTCCTGTCGCTGGACCCGTATATGCGCGGACGTATGAGTGACGCGCCTTCCTACGCCGCGCCGGTGGAAATCGGCGAAGTCATGACCGGGGGCGCTGTCAGCCGGGTCGAGCGCTCGCTCAATCCGAAGTTTCAGGAGGGCGATCTGGTGGTCGGTGCCACCGGTTGGCAAAGTCACAGCATCAATGACGGTCGCAGCATCATTCCTATTCCCGCGCTGCCAAGCCCTTCGATGGCCCTTGGGGTACTGGGTATGCCGGGCATGACCGCGTACATGGGCCTGATGGACATCGGCCAGCCGAAGGCCGGCGAAACCCTGGTGGTTGCAGCGGCGTCCGGCGCGGTGGGCTCGGTGGTCGGCCAGGTGGCGAAGATCAAGGGGCTGCGCGTGGTGGGTGTGGCGGGTGGGGCGGACAAGTGCCGTTATGTGGTCGACGAGCTGGGCTTCGACGCCTGCATCGACCACAAGAGCGCGGACTTTGCCGACGAACTGGCGCAAGCCTGTCCCAAGGGCATCGACATTTATTATGAAAACGTCGGCGGCAAGGTATTCGACGCCGTGGTGCCGTTGCTCAATCCCAAGGCACGGATTCCGCTGTGTGGCTTGATCGCTTCCTATAACGCCCATGAGGCGCCGAGCGGCCCGGATCGCCTGCCACTGTTGCAGCGCACACTATTGACCAAGCGAGTGCGCATCCAGGGCTTCATCGTGTTCGATGACTATGGTGATCGCCAGCCGGAATTCCTCAGTGCCATGGCGCCCTGGGTACGCGATGGCAAGGTGAAGTTCCGCGAAGATGTGGTCGATGGCCTGGAACAGGCGCCCGATGCGTTCATCGGCCTGCTGGAAGGGCGCAACTTCGGCAAACTGGTGGTCCGGGTTTCCCGGGACTGAGTAATTCACGCTGCAATTTGACGCTCAACCGAGGCGCGGGTATAAACCGCGTCTCGTTGTTTTGTCGGACTTTTCCACCATGAGCTTCAGCCCTTTGATTCGCCAACTGATCGACGCCCTGCGAATTTTGCCAGGCGTGGGTCAGAAAACCGCCCAGCGCATGGCGTTGCAGTTGCTCGAGCGTGATCGCAGCGGCGGCTCGCGCCTGGCGCTGGCCCTGAGCCAGGCCATGGAAGGGGTCGGTCACTGCCGCTTGTGCCGTACGCTGACGGAAGATGACCTGTGCCCGCAATGCGCCGATACCCGTCGCGACGACACCTTGCTCTGCGTGGTGGAAGGGCCGATGGACGTCTATGCCGTGGAGCAGACCGGTTTTCGCGGGCGCTATTTCGTGCTCAAGGGCCATCTGTCGCCGCTCGACGGCTTGGGGCCGGAAGCCATCGGCATTCCCCAGTTGATGGCGCGGATCGAAGAGGCCGGCACGTTCGCCGAAGTCATCCTGGCCACCAACCCGACCGTGGAAGGTGAAGCCACGGCGCACTACATCGCCCAATTGCTCAGCAGTAAAGGCCTGATCGCCTCGCGCATCGCCCACGGCGTACCGCTGGGTGGCGAGCTGGAGCTGGTGGATGGCGGGACGCTGGCGCATTCGTTTGCGGGGCGTAAGCCGATTTCGTTGTAATCGCATCAAGCCGAAAAGATCGCAGCCTGCGGCAGCTCCTACAGAAAGACACCGATCCCCTGTAGGAGCTGCCGCAGGCTGCGATCTTTTGATCTTCTATCTGTCTCTTGTAAACCAAGCAAGCGCTCGGTTAACTTCACTGACCCCTTCAGTGGAGCTCGCCGATGTCTGCCTTTCAGGAATACTTCGACCCCAGCCACCAATTGGTCCGCGACAGCGTCAGACGTTTCGTCGAGCGCGAGATTCTTCCTGATATCGAGCAGTGGGAAGAGGCCGAAAGTTTTCCTCGCGAACTCTACCTCAAGGCCGGCGCCGCGGGGATTCTCGGCATTGGCTACCCGGAGGCTTACGGAGGCAGCCACGAAGGAGATCTGTTCGCCAAGGTTGCCGCCAGTGAAGAGTTGATGCGCTGTGGCTCTGGCGGGCTGGTTGCCGGCCTGGGGTCGCTGGATATCGGCTTGCCGCCCATCCTCAAGTGGGCCCGGCCCGATGTACGGGATCGTGTGCTGCCCCAGGTGCTGTCGGGAGAGAAGATCAGCGCCCTGGCAATCACTGAGCCCGGGGGCGGCTCCGACGTCGCCAACCTGCAAACCCGTGCTGTGCGCGACGGCGATTTCTATCGGGTCAGTGGCAGCAAGACTTTTATCACCAGCGGTGTGCGTGCGGATTTCTATACGGTTGCGGTGCGAACGGGCGAGCCAGGTTTCGGTGGCATCAGCCTGTTGCTGATCGAGAAGGGCACGCCAGGTTTCACCGTAGGACGGCAGCTGAAGAAAATGGGCTGGTGGGCGTCAGACACCGCTGAGTTGTTCTTCGATGATTGCCGAGTGCCTGTAGGAAACCTGATCGGTGCCGAGAACATGGGCTTTGCCTGCATCATGGGCAATTTCCAGAGCGAACGCCTGGCCCTGGCGTTGATGGCCAACATGACCGCACAACTGGCGCTGGAAGAGAGCCTGAAGTGGGCGCGCCAGCGCGAAGCCTTTGGCAAACCGATCGGCAAGTTTCAGGTGATCAAGCATCGCCTGGCCGAGATGGCGACCGCGCTGGAAGTGTCCCGGGAATTCACCTACCGCCAGGCCGCGAAAATGGCGGCGGGGCAGGGCGTGATCAAGGAGATTTCCATGGCCAAGAATTTTGCGACGGATACCGCAGACCGGATCGTCAACGATGCGGTGCAGATTTTGGGTGGGCTGGGTTATATGCGCGAGAGTCTGGTGGAGCGGCTGTACCGCGACAACCGGATCCTGTCGATTGGCGGCGGGACGCGGGAAGTGATGAACGAAATCATCAGCAAGCAGATGGGGCTGTAATGCAAAAGATCGCAGCCTTCGGCAGCTCCTACAGGATCAAAGCCATCCCAATGTAGGAGCTGCCGAAGGCTGCGATCTTTTGATCTTTGTTACTTATCAGTCAACGCAAACTGCGTCAGGCAAAACGTCGGAATGCCCATGTCTTCCAGACGCTGCGAGCCACCCAGTTCTGGCAGATCGATGATCGCCGCCGCTTCATGCACCCGGGCGCCCATTCGGCGGATCAGGTTGGCGGCGGCGATCAGGGTGCCGCCGGTGGCGATCAGGTCATCGAACATCACCACCGAATCCCCTTCGCACAGGCTGTCGGCATGCACTTCCAGGAAGGCTTCGCCGTATTCGGTCGCATAGCCCTCGGCCAGTACGTCAGCTGGCAACTTGCCTTGCTTGCGGAACAGCACCAACGGCTTGTTCAACTGATACGCCAGTACCGAACCGATCAGGAAGCCACGGGCGTCCATCGCGCCGATGTGGGTGAAGTCAGCCTCGACGTAACGGTGGGCGAAGCTGTCCATCACCAGGCGCAGGGCCGTGGGCGACTGGAACAGCGGGGTGATGTCGCGAAAGATCACACCCGGTTTCGGGAAGTCGATGACAGGGCGGATGAGGGATTTGATGTCGAAGGAGTCGAAGACCATCGTGGTGTCCTGGCAGGGCTGCAAAGGGCGAAGTATAACGGCGGCTGAACCCTTTCGCTCAGCCGCAACGTTTTGTTTCAGCCTTCCAGTGAACCACCGGCCAGGGCGCACAGCTGGATCGGGTCGATAATCCGGATTTCCTTGCCTTCTGCCGCAATCAGTTCGTTTTGCTGGAAACGGGTAAAGACCCGGGACACGGTTTCCACTGCCAGGCCCAGGTAGTTGCCGATTTCGTTGCGCGACATGCTCAGGCGGAACTGATTGGCGGAAAAACCCCGGGCGCGGAAACGTGCCGAGAGGTTGACCAGGAAGGTGGCGATGCGTTCGTCGGCGGTCTTTTTCGACAACAGCAGCATCATCTGCTGGTCGTCACGGATCTCGCGACTCATCACCCGCATCAGCTGACGGCGCAACTGCGGCAATTGCAGGGCCAGTTCGTCGAGGCGTTCGAAAGGGATTTCACACACCGAGGTGGTTTCCAGGGCTTGTGCCGATACCGGGTGCTTTTCGGTGTCCATGCCCGACAGGCCGACCAGTTCGCTGGGCAGGTGGAAGCCGGTGAGCTGTTCTTCACCACTGTCGCTCAGGCTGAAGGTCTTGAGGGCGCCAGAACGGACTGCGTAGACAGAATCGAAGGTATCGCCCTGGCGAAAGAGAAACTCGCCTTTTTTCAGCGGCCGGCCGCGTTTGACGATTTCGTCCAGCGCATCCATGTCTTCCAGATTCAGCGAAAGTGGCAGGCAAAGAGGGGCCAGGCTGCAATCCTTGCAATGGGCTTGATTATGAGCGCGCAGTTTTACTGGCTCGGACATTTCTTCAATCCTTGTGGGAAATCACACATAAGACGTAAGGGTAACTCACCATAGGATATCGAGGCCAGTCTGAGGCGCTTGCTTGCAGAATTAGATTACCCGCGAAAAGCGCTGGCGGCTGTGTTGTTCCAGATACGCGTCGAACACCATGCACACCGAGCGCACCAACAGTCGCCCGGCGGGCAGGATGGTGATCCGGTCGCGATCGAGTTCGATCAGCCCGTCTTTGGCCATGTCTTGCAATTGCGGCCAAAGATCGCCGAAGTAGCCTTGGAAATCGATGTTGAAGGCCTGTTCGATCGCGGAAAATTCCAGGCTGAAATTGCAGATCAGTTGCTGGATGACCGCACGCCGCAGCCGGTCATCGGCATTGCACAGCAGGCCGCGGCTGGTGGCCAGTTGTGACGTGGCAAGGACGTTCTGATACTCGGTCAGGTCGCTGCTGTTCTGGCAGTACAGGTCACCAATCTGGCTGATCGCCGACACGCCGAGGCCGATCAGATCGCAATGACCGTGGGTGGTGTACCCCTGGAAATTGCGTTGCAGGGTCGACTCTTCCTGGGCAATCGCCAGTTCATCGTCGGGCAGGGCGAAGTGGTCCATGCCGATGTAGCGATAGCCGGCGCCGGTCAGTTGCTCGATGGTGCGCTGCAGCATTTCCAGTTTCTGCGCGGGTGTCGGCAGTTCATTGCTGTTGATGCGCCGTTGGGGCATGAAGCGTTCCGGCAAGTGGGCGTAGTTGAACACCGATAACCGGTCCGGTTGCAGGTTGATGACCTCTTCGACGGTGCGGGCGAAATTCTCCGGTGTCTGTCTCGGCAGGCCGTAGATCAGGTCGATATTGATCGAACGAAACTGCAAGGTACGGGCGGCATCGATCACCGCGCGGGTTTCTTCCAGGCTTTGCAGGCGATTGACTGCGCGTTGCACCGCCGGGTCGAGGTCTTGCAGGCCGATGCTGACCCGGTTGAAACCCAGTTCGCGCAGCAGGCCCATGGTCGACCAGTCGGCCTCGCGCGGGTCGATCTCGATGCCGTAGTCGCCGGAGTCGTCGTCCAGCAAATTGAAGTGTTTGCGCAAATGCGCCATCAACTGCCGCAGTTCGTCGTGGCTGAGAAAGGTCGGCGTGCCGCCACCGAAGTGCAGTTGCTCGACTTTCTGCGTAGGGTCGAGGTGGCAGGCGATCAACTGGATTTCCTGTTCCAGGCGCTGCAAATATGGCTGAGCCCGGCCTCGATCCTTGGTGATGACCTTGTTGCAGGCACAGTAATAGCAAATGTTCGCGCAGAACGGCACGTGCACGTACAGCGACAACGGGCGTTGGGCCTTGCGGCTGTCGCGCAGGGCATGGAACAGGTCGAAGGTGCCGACCTGGCTGCTGAATTGCACGGCGGTCGGATACGAGGTGTAGCGTGGTCCCGCCAGGTCATAACGGCGGATCAGATCGGTGTCCCAACGAATGGCGTCGAGCATCATGCGGGCATTCCCCCCGGATAGGCTGGCAGTGTCAGCCACTTTATGCGAGGGCGGGGTGGGGCATCTTGATTTACATCAAGATCAAAAGATCGCAGCCTGCGGCAGCTCCTACATGGATCGCGTACACCTGTAGGAGCTGCCGAAGGCTGCGATCTTTTGCTTCTAGTGCCCCATCAACCAATGCTGATGCGGCCCCGGCAGTGTCCAGAGACCGAACAGCATCACCAGCAATCCGCCCGCCATCCGCACACTGCGCTTGCGCAACACTGCGGTGACGCGCTCTGCAGCCAGGCCGGTCGCCAGCAAAACCGGCCAGGTGCCGAGCCCGAACGCGAGCATCAACAAGGCACTGTCCAGTGCGTTGCCCTGGCTGGCCGACCATAGCAAAGTGCTGTAGACCAGACCGCACGGCAGCCAGCCCCAGAGCGCGCCCAACAACAACGCACGGGGAACGTTCGACACCGGAAGCAAGCGGTTGGCGACTGGCTGGATATGCCGCCACAGGCCGCGACCGAGGCTTTCGATACGGGTCAGGCCGCTCCACCAGCCGGCCAGGTACAGGCCCATGGCAATCAGCAGCAACCCGGCGAGAATACGCAGGAACATCGCCGCCGGGCTGTTGGCCACGGCCCATCCGGCCAGACCGATCAACAGTCCGGCGCAGGCATAGCTCAGGATCCGTCCCAGGTTGTAGGCCAGCAGCAGGCGGAAGCGCCGGCTGCGTTGTTCCTTGGGAATCGCCAGGGTCAGCGCGCCCATCAAGCCGCCGCACATGCCCAGGCAATGGCCGCCGCCGAGCAAGCCGAGGATCACCGCAGACACCAGCAGAGGCGCCAATTCAAGCATGGGGCGGGGCCTTGTCGTCCGTTTTGGCCGGTTGGCCGCTGGCCTCATCGACGGCGGCGGTGTGGTTCGGGTCCTGGTCGTCGAACAGGATGCTGTGGGCCGGGCCGTCGAGGTCGTCGTACTGACCGCTGTCCACCGCCCAGAAGAAGATATAGACGGCGATGGCCACGATCAGCAATGCAGCGGGGATCATCACGTATAGAGCAGGCATCTGGACTCCATGCCCGCGCGGCTCAGGCCGGCAGCGGGCGGGTTTCTGGCGTGGTGCTGGCGGCGGGCGCGCTCGGCATGCGAGTCAGGCGCAGCGCGTTCAACACCACGGTCAACGAACTGATCGACATGCCCACCGCCGCCCATACCGGCGTGATCCAGCCGAGGGCGGCGAAGGGCAACATGAGGCCATTGTACAGCCCGGCCCACAACAGGTTCTCGATAATGACCCGACGGGTGCGCCGCGCCAGGCTGAAGGCTTGTACCAGCGCGTCGAGGCGGTTGGACAGCAACACGGCATCGGCACTGGTTTTCGCCAGGTCGGTGGCCGAGCCCATGGCGACGCTGATATCCGCAGCCGCCAGCACCGGCACGTCATTGACCCCGTCCCCGAGCATCAACACCTTGCGACCTTCCTTGTGCAGTTGTTGCAGGACCTGCAGTTTATCGTCCGGACGCAAGCCGCCACGGGCTTCATCGATACCGAGTTCCGCCGCCACGCTGGCGACCATCGGCGAGCTGTCGCCGGACAACAACAGCGTGCGCCAGCCCCGCGCCTTGCACGCGGCCAACAGCGCGGGCGCATCGGCCCGCAAGCGATCATCGAGGACCAGCCAGGCCAGCGGTCCCTGGCTGTCGCCAAGCAGCAGCCATTGGCCGGCTTCTTCGGGCATCGACGGCACCACGGCGCCGCTGAGCTCGCAGACGAAACGCGGTTGGCCGATGCGCAGGCGTCGCCCGTCAACCAGCCCCTCCAGGCCAAGGCCCGGTGTGCCGTGGACTTCTTCGGCAGCCATCGGCGCACGACCGAAAGCGCGGGCAATCGGGTGCTCGGAGCGGTTTTCCAGGGCGGCGGCGAGGCCCAGGCATTGATCGCTGTCGAGCGCTCTGAGGGGGCGGATCGAGCGTAACGCCAGGCGACCTTCGGTGAGGGTGCCGGTCTTGTCGAAAATCACTGTGTCGATCTGGTTCAGGCCTTCCAGCACATGACCACGGGTCAGCAACAGACCGAGTTTGTGCAGTGTGCCGGTGGCAGCGGTGAGGGCGGTCGGCGTGGCCAGCGACAAGGCGCACGGGCAGGTCGCCACGAGCATCGCCAGCACGATCCAGAAGGCCCGCGATGGGTCCAGTTGCCACCACAACAGGCCAATCGCGGCAGCTGCGATCAGCGACAACAGCAGGAACCATTGCGCGGCGCGGTCGGCGATTTCCGCCAGGCGCGGCTTTTCGGCCTGGGCACGATCGAGCAGGCGAACGATGGCCGAGAGGCGAGTGTCCTGGCCCAGGGCCTGGACCTCGACGGTCAGTGCGCCTTCGACGTTCATTGTGCCAGCGGTGACCGCGTCGCCCAGGGTACGGGGTTGCGGCAGGTATTCGCCGGTCAGCAGCGACTCGTCGACACTCGACTGGCCGTCGAGGATCTTGCCGTCAGCCGGGAGAATGGCGCCCGGATGAACCAGCACCTGATCGCCAATACGCAATTCACTGAGCAGAATGCGTTCGCTCTGGCCATCGGCTGTCAATCGCAGGCACGAGGCGGGCAGCAGATTAACAAGCTGTGCGGTGGCGGCGGCGGTGCGTTCGCGGGCGCGGCGTTCCAGATAACGCCCGGCCAGCAGGAACAGGGCAAACATGCCGACGGCATCGAAATACAGTTCGCCGACCCCGGTGATCGAGGTCCAGATCCCGGCAATGTAGGCGCTGCCGATGGCCAGCGACACCGAAACGTCCATGGTCAGGTGACGGGTGCGCAGATCGCGCATGGCGCCTTTGAAGAACGGCGCGCAGCTGTAGAACACAATCGGGGTGGTGAGGAACAGCGCGACCCAACGCAGGATAGTGTGCAGTTCCGGGCTGAGGTCGATGTTGAATTCAGGCCAGGTGGCCATGGTTGCCATCATCGCCTGGAACCACAGCAACCCGGCCACGCCGAGCTGGCGCAGGGCCAGGCGGTTTTCGCTGGCCAGTTGTTCGCAGGCTTGGTCGGCCTGATACGGGTGTGCGGCGTAACCGATGTGGCGCAGCTCGCTGAGGATCTGGCTCAGCGGCAATTGCCCGTCGGCCCAGCGCACGTGCAGGCGATGGTTGGACAGGTTCAGGCGCGCTTCGTCCACCGCCGGCAAGGTGCGCAGGTGTTTTTCGATCAGCCAGCCGCAAGCCGCGCAACTGATGCCTTCCATCAATAGTGTGGTTTCGGCGAGTTCACCGTCGTGGCGAACGAAGGGTTGCTGGACATCGGCACGGTCGTACAGCGCCAGTTCGTCCACCAGTTGCACCGGCAACGCTTCGGGGTTGGCCGAAGCTTCGCTGCGGTGCTGGTAATAGCTTTCCAGGCCGCCGGCAACAATGGCCTCGGCCACGGCCTGGCAACCCGGGCAGCAGAATTCGCGGGTTTGCCCCAGGACCGCAGCGGTGAAGCGGCTGCCGGCCGGGACGGGGAGCGCGCAGTGGTAGCAGGGGGTTGGGGTAGTCATCAAATATTCCGTAGGAGCTGACGAGTGAAACGAGGCTGCGATCTTTCTGGATTGATTAAAATGCAAGATCAAAAGATCGTCCGAACGCGGCCCGAGCCTTCGGCAGCTCCTACAGGTCTTCGGCACCTTGCAGCGGTTCGTCACCCAGCAGCAGGTCCTTGTCATGGCTGACCATTTCTTCTTCGAACATGCGCCAGATGTGCTCGTCCTGGGTGCCGAGCAATTCGACAAAACGCCGGCCTTCGACCTTGTCGCCCAACTGGCCGATGTAGCGGCCCTGTTCGGTTTCGCTGCGGGTCAGGGTGATCTTGCGATCCTTTTCCGGCTGGGTCGGCGAGATCAGGTTCAGCTCCAGGGTGCCGGGCTGACTGTCGCCGCTCAGGCGCAGGTCAACCTCGCCGGTCATGCCGTCGAGATGAACGCTGGCGCGCATTTTCAGGGTCTGGGCCAGCAGCTCGCGGTCGAGGGAGCGGTTGATGCCTTTGCCGGCCTCGTAGTAGTTGTCGTTGACCAGGTTGTCCGGGTTCTTCACCGCGATGGTCACCATGGACAAGGTCAGGGTCACCGAGCAGGCCAGGATCCCGATGATGATCCACGGCCAGAGGTGCTTGTACCAGGGACTTGCGGCAGTTGCTGCGGGCATGTTCAGTTCTCTCAACGATTCTGTGGGCCGATGAACCGGCTCTTGGCTTCAATGTGGACGCTGTCGTCATCGGCGTCCTTGAGGATGAATTTCACCTCGTTGGTGCTCGACGGCAGTTTTTCCGGTGCGACGGACAGTTCGGCAGGCTGGCTGACGATCTCGCCGGCCGCGACCTTGATCTCGCGTCGACCCTGCAATTTGAGATCCGGCAGGCCGGAGGCTTCGAGCAGGTAGGTATGGTCGCGCTGGTCCTTGTTCATGATTTTCAGGCTGTAGACGTTTTCGATCCGCCCTTCGGCGTTCTCGCGGTACAGCACGCGGTCCTTGCTGACATCGAAGCCCACCAGCGCACGCATGAAGAATGCCGTCACCAGCAAGCTGATCATCGCCAGCAGCACAATGGCATAGCCAATCAGGCGCGGACGCAGTTTATGGGTTTTCTGCCCGGACAGGTTGTGCTCGGTGGTGTAGCTGATCAGCCCGCGCGGGTAATCCATCTTGTCCATGATGGCGTCGCAGGCATCGATGCAGGCGGCGCAACCGATGCATTCGATTTGCAGGCCGTCGCGGATATCGATACCCGTCGGGCAGACCTGGACGCACATGGTGCAATCGATGCAGTCACCCAGGCCCTGGGCCTTGTAGTCGATGCCTTTTTTACGCGGGCCACGGCCTTCGCCACGGCGCGGGTCGTAGGAAACGATCAGGGTGTCCTTGTCGAACATCACGCTCTGGAAGCGTGCGTACGGGCACATGTAGATGCACACCTGTTCGCGCAACCAGCCGGCGTTGCCGTAAGTGGCGAGAGTGAAGAACCCGACCCAGAAGTACGACCAGCCATCCGCCTGGCCGGTGAAGAATTCGAACACCAGTTCGCGGATCGGCGAGAAGTAGCCGACGAAGGTCATGCCGGTGACGAAACCGATCAACAGCCACATGGTGTGCTTGCTGAGTTTGCGCAGGAGCTTGTTGGCGCTCATGGGCGCCTTGTCGAGCTTGATGCGTTGGTTGCGGTCACCTTCGGTGACTTTTTCGCACCACATGAAGATCCAGGTCCAGACGCTTTGCGGGCAGGTATAACCGCACCAGACCCGTCCGGCGTACACGGTAATGAAGAACAGGCCGAAGGCGGCGATGATCAACATGCCGGACAGCAGAATGAAGTCCTGGGGCCAGAAGGTGGCGCCGAAAATGAAGAACTTGCGCTCCGGCAGGTTCCACCACACGGCCTGGTGACCGCCCCAGTCCAGCCATACAGTGCCGAAATACAGCAGGAACAACAGGGCTCCGCCGGTCATCCGCAGGTTGCGAAACAGGCCGGTGAAGGCGCGGGTGTAGATTTTTTCCCTGGAGGCGTAGAGGTCGACGCTATTGTTCGCATTCTTTGTGGGTGGAGTGACGTCGTGTACCGGAATCTGGTTGCTCATCATTGCATCCCACGGCAGTGGAAAAATGCCTCGGTCAGTACGTGCCGACCGCGGTCAAAAAGGAGTGTTGCAGTGGCGCAATGATACGCCTCTCGCTCTAGCCTGCGGGTGCGACCTTTGGTCACGTTTGGCAAAATCATTTGATGGTGTAATGACTTGAATCAATTGACTTGAGAATTATGGACGGTTTTGCGCATGTCGCCGGTCATTCGGTCCACGGGTAGAAGCGTTACTACTGTGTGCGGCGATCGACAACCTCGAAGTAGGTGCCGGGCATTACCATTGGTCGAAACCATTGGACACTGCCGAACAAACAAAAGGGCCCCGCCAATTCACATTGGCGGGGCCCTTTTTTGTTGCTTCAAGCGTTTGCCTTACTCGGCGTCCGCTGCCTTCTCGCCGTGAGACAGGCTGTAGACGTAAGCGGCCAGCAGGTGAACCTTGTCGTTACCTTGCAGCTGCTCTTGCGCAGGCATCTGGCCCTGACGGCCGTAACGGATGGTCTGCTGCAGTTGAGCGAAGCTCGAACCGTAGATGAACGCTGCCGGGTGAGTCAGGTTAGGTGCGCCCATCGCCGGGGTGCCTTTGCCTTCCGGACCGTGGCACGCCACGCAGTTGGTAGCGAACAGTTTCTGCCCGGCAACCGGGTCGGCCTTGGCGCCTTCCGGCAGCTTGCGGCCATCGAGGTTGGTCAGGACAAACGCGGCCACGTCGGCCACGCCTTGCTCGCCAATCACTTCAGCCCACGCAGGCATCACCGCGTGACGGCCGCCCATGATGGTGGTCTTGATGGTTTCCGGCTCGCCGCCCCAGCGCCAGTCGGCGTCGGTCAGGTTCGGGAAGCCATAGGCGCCCTTGGCGTCGGAACCGTGGCAAACCGAGCAGTTGGAGGCGAACAGGCGGCCACCCATCTTCAGGGCTTGCGGGTCCTTGGCCACTTCTTCGATTGGCATGGCCGCGAACTTGGCGAAGATCGGACCGAACTTGGCGTCCGACCTGGCCATTTCCTTTTCCCACTCGTGAACGCCGGTCCAGCCGGTCTGGCCGTTGGCGAACGCGGTCTGCTTCTCGTTATCGAGGTAGTTGTAACCCGGCAGCAGGCCTTTCCAGTTGCCCAGGCCCGGGTACAGCACCAGGTAGCCGAGGGCGAAGATGATGGTGCCCACGAACAGCATGAACCACCATTTCGGCAACGGGTTGTCGTACTCCTCGATCCCGTCGAAGGAGTGACCAACCGTCTCGTCGGTTTGCTCGGCGCGCTGACCCTTGCGGGTGGACAGCAGCAGCCAGGTCAGGGCGAAGATGGTGCCGAGACTGAGGACTGTGACGTACAGACTCCAGAATGTAGTCATTCTTTGTTACTCCTAGAAGCTTGCTCGACGTGCTTGATGGCTTCGGGATCATCCGCGAAAGGCAGCAAGGTAGCGTCTTCAAACTCCGACTTGCGCTTGGGACTGAACACCCACAGTGCCAGTCCGATGAAGGCCACCATCACGACAACGGTGCCCAGGCCACGAATCATCCCGATATCCATCCAGATCACCGTTTGCTTTTGATGATGGTGCCCAGGCCCTGCAGATAGGCCACCAGCGCGTCCATTTCGGTTTTGCCCTTCACAGCATCCTTGGCGCCGGCGATGTCTTCGTCGGTGTAAGGGACGCCGAGCGTGCGCAAGACTTCCATTTTCTTGGCGGTGTCTTTGCCGTCGAGCTTGTTTTCCACGAGGAACGGGTAGGCCGGCATTTTCGACTCGGGCACTACGTTGCGCGGGTTGTACAGGTGCGCACGCTGCCAGTCATCGGAGTAACGACCGCCGACACGGGCCAGGTCCGGACCGGTCCGCTTGGAACCCCACAGGAACGGGTGGTCCCAGACGCTTTCACCGGCGACCGAGTAGTGGCCGTAGCGTTCGGTTTCAGCACGGAACGGACGGATCATCTGCGAGTGGCAGCCGACACAACCGTTGGCGATATAAACGTCCCGGCCTTCCAGTTCAAGGGCGGTGCGGGGCTTCATGCCCTCGACCGGCTTGTTGGTGACATCCTGGAAAAACAGCGGAACGATCTGGGTCAGGCCGCCGATGCTGACGGCGATGACCATGAAGAAGGCCAGCAGGCCAATATTCTTCTCGACTGCTTCATGCTTCATCAGTGAGCTCCAACTACGGCAATCTGTTCGGCGGCTTTGGCTTCAGCCGGGTTCGAGGCGCGTACGGTACGGAATACGTTGTAGGCCATGAACAGCATGCCGGTGGCGAAGAACGCACCGCCCAGGGCACGGACGATGAAGCCCGGGTGGCTGGCTTGCAGCGCTTCGACGAACGAGTAGGTGAGGGTGCCGTCATCGTTGATTGCACGCCACATCAGGCCCTGGGTGATGCCGTTGACCCACATCGAAGCGATGTAGAGCACGGTACCGATGGTTGCGAGCCAGAAGTGGGTGTTGATCAGGCCGGTGCTGTGCATCTGCGCACGACCGAACAGTTTCGGGATCATGTGGTAGACCGCGCCGATCGAGATCATTGCGACCCAGCCCAACGCGCCGGCGTGTACGTGGCCGATGGTCCAGTCGGTGTAGTGCGACAGGGAGTTCACGGTCTTGATCGCCATCATCGGACCTTCGAAGGTCGACATGCCGTAGAACGCCAGGGAGACGACCAGGAAGCGCAGGATCGGGTCGGTGCGCAGCTTATGCCAGGCGCCCGACAGGGTCATCATGCCGTTGATCATGCCGCCCCAGCTTGGCGCCAGCAGGATGATCGACATCGCCATGCCCAGGGACTGAGCCCAGTCCGGCAGTGCGGTGTAGTGCAGGTGGTGCGGACCTGCCCAGATGTACAGGGTGATCAGCGCCCAGAAGTGCACGATCGACAGGCGATAGGAGTAGATCGGGCGTTCGGCCTGTTTCGGCACGAAGTAGTACATCATGCCCAGGAAGCCGGTGGTCAGGAAGAAACCCACGGCGTTGTGGCCGTACCACCACTGGATCATCGCGTCCGTCGCACCCGAGTAGGCCGAGTAGGACTTGAACAGGCTGACCGGCAGCGACATGTGGTTGACGATGTGCAGCATCGCGGTCACGACGATGAACGCGCCGTAGAACCAGTTACCCACATAAATGTGCTTGGTCTTGCGCTTGACGATGGTGCCGAAGAACACCAGGCCGTAGGTGACCCAGACAATGGCCAGCAGAATAGCCAGGGGCCATTCCAGTTCCGCGTATTCCTTGGTGGTAGTGAAACCCATCGGCAAGGTAATGATCGCGCCGATGATCACCGCTTGCCATCCCCAGAAGGTGAAGGCGGCGAGGCTGTCGGAAATCAGTCGCGTTTGGCAGGTTCGCTGCACGACGTAATAAGAAGTGGCAAACAGTGCACATCCACCGAAGGCGAAAATCACCAGGTTGGTGTGCAGCGGGCGCAGGCGTCCAAAGCTCGTCCATGCCAGACCGAAGTTCAACTCCGGCCAGACCAGTTGCGAGGCAATGAAGACACCGAGCCCCATGCCAAGGATCCCCCAGACCACCGTCATGATGGCGAACTGGCGGACTACCTTATAGTTATAAGCAGTCGGACTGATTGCTGTGCTCATTCTAAGGTTCCACGGTTTGGGTGTTTTATTAGGATTAAAAATCGGCCGCAAGTATGGAGAAAGCAAGGGGTCATTGCAACGCGCCATGACCTGGGTCAATGCTTTCAAAAGCTGATTCTGCGGCCTTTCCATGCGCCGCGTAAGGACAAATTTGCCCGCGGGCAAAACGTCCCGGCGGACTGATCAGGCGAGGGGGTCAGGTCGGATGTAACGGGGTGTGTTCAAACGCAACGTTTGGCTGACCGGAGGCAACTGGCGCGACAGCCGGTATCTACCAGCCTTTGCGGCCTGTTCATCGGGCAGATTCGTCGAACACATCGTTCAGGGTCGACCTGGAACCGGCACCGGCCAGTCCGCATCGGGGGAAGCTTAGACCCGAATCCGGTGATCCGAAAGAAAGTCTGGGGGAGGGTGCGACAATGGGTCGCAAAGGGGCAGGGAACTGCCGCATCCGGGAGAATGCGGCAGCAGAGCGGTCGGGATTTATTTGCGGTTGTCTTCAGCCTGCAGGCGCTCGGTATTCAAACCGTGGGACAGGCTGTACACATACGCGGCCAGCAATTGCACCTTGTCATTGCCCAGCAGTTCGTTCTGCGCCGGCATATGGCCCTGGCGACCATGCCGAATCGTCTGCTCAAGCTGCGTCAGGCTTGTACCGTAAATGAAACCGGCCGGGTGCGTCAGGTTCGGCGCGCCCATGGCTTCAGTGCCCTGGCCGTTTGCGCCATGGCAGGCGACGCAGGTGGTGCTGAAGGCTTGCTGTCCGGCTTGCAGGTCGACTTTGCTGTCGGCGGGCAGCGGCAGGCCGGCCAGATCATGGCGCACATAAGCGGCGACGTTTTTCACACCTTCCTCACCCAGGACTTCACCCCAGGCCGGCATCATCGCCATCCGGCCACCCATGATGGTGGTCTTGATGGTTTCTGCGCTGGCGCCCCAGCGCCAGTCGCTGTCGGCCAGGTTGGGGAAGCCGAATGCACCCTTGGCGTCCGAGCCGTGGCACACCGAACAGTTGGAGGCAAACAGGCGGCCGCCCATTTTCAGTGCCTGCGGGTCCTTGGCCACTTCTTCCACGGGCATCGCCGCGAATTTGGCGAAAATCGGCCCGAACTTCGTGTCAGCCTTGGCCATTTCCTTTTCCCATTCATGCACCCCGGTCCAGCCGTTTTCGTAGCCGGGGAGGATGCCTTTCCAGTTGCCCAGGCCGGGATAAAGGATCAGGTAGCCGACGGCAAACACCAGGGTGCCAACGAACAGCATGAACCACCATTGCGGCAGCGGGTTGTCGTACTCCTCGATGCCGTCGAAGCTGTGGCCCATGGTCTGGTCGACACTGCCCTTGGTTTCGCCCTTGCGGGTGCTGAGCAGCAACCAGGTCAGGCCGATCAGGCTGCCGATGGTCAGTACGCAGATCCACGTACTCCAGAAGGTGGTCATGGCCGGGTACTCCTTGTTGCTGATTCTTCAGTGATGTCGGGTTGTGGCTCGTCGGCGAAGGGCAGCAGGCGCGCTTCGGCGAATGCCGGGCCGCGCTTGCCGTTGAATACCCACAACGTCAGGCCGACGAAGGCCACGAACACCACGACGGTGCCGAGGCCGCGGATCATTCCAGTGCTCAATTCAAACATTGCTCACCTCTTGCTCTTGATGGCAGTGCCGAGCACTTGCAGGTAGGCGACCAGTGCATCCATCTCGCTCTTGCCCTTGAGGGAAGCGACGGCCCCGGTAATGTCCTCGTCGGTGTACGGCACGCCCAGGGTGCGCATGGCCTTGATCTTGGTTTCGGTATGACTGCTGTCGAGCTGATTGGCCACCAGCCACGGGTAGGCCGGCATCTTTGACTCCGGCACGACATTGCGCGGGTTGTACAAGTGCGCGCGGTGCCAGTCATCCGAGTAGCGCGCGCCGACCCGCGCCAGGTCCGGTCCGGTGCGTTTAGAGCCCCACAGGAAGGGGTGATCCCACACGCTTTCACCGGCCACCGAGTAGTGACCGTAGCGTTCGGTCTCGGCGCGGAACGGCCGGATCATCTGTGAGTGGCAGCCGACGCAGCCTTCGCGGATGTAGATGTCGCGACCTTCCAGTTGCAGTGCGGTGTAGGGCTTCATGCCTTCCACCGGTTTGTTGGTTACGTCCTGGAAGAACAGCGGGACGATCTGGGTCAGGCCGCCGATGCTCACCGCCAGGATCATCAGCAGCAGCAACAGGCCGACGTTTTTCTCGATAGTTTCGTGTTTCATGGCGGACTCCTCAGGCCATCTGCGCGGCAGCGGCGACTTCGGCAGGCTGCGAGGCCCGCACGGTGCGCCAGGTGTTGTAGGCCATCAGGAACATGCCGCTGAGGAAGATCGCGCCGCCCACCAACCGCACGACGAAGCCTGGGTGGCTGGCCACCAGGGTTTCGACGAAGGAGTAGGTCAGCGTGCCGTCTTCGTTCACCGCACGCCACATCAGGCCCTGGGCGATGCCGTTGACCCACATCGAGGCGATGTAGAGCACGGTGCCGATGGTGGCGAGCCAGAAGTGCGCGTTGATCAGGCCGATGCTGTGCATCTGCTCGCGGCCGAAGACTTTCGGGATCATGTGGTACAGCGCGCCGATGGAGATCATCGCCACCCAGCCCAAGGCACCCGCGTGTACGTGGCCGATGGTCCAGTCGGTGTAGTGGGAGAGGGCGTTGACCGTCTTGATCGCCATCATCGGCCCTTCGAAGGTCGACATGCCGTAGAACGCCAGCGACACCACAAGGAAGCGCAGGACCGGGTCGCTGCGCAACTTATGCCAGGCGCCCGACAGGGTCATCATGCCGTTGATCATCCCGCCCCAGCTCGGCGCCAGCAGGATCAGCGACATCACCATGCCCAGCGACTGCGCCCAGTCCGGCAGCGCGGTGTAGTGCAAGTGGTGGGGGCCTGCCCAGATGTACAGGGTGATCAGCGCCCAGAAGTGCACGATCGACAGGCGATAGGAGTACACCGGACGCTCGGCCTGTTTCGGCACGAAGTAGTACATCATCCCGAGGAAACCGGCGGTGAGGAAAAAGCCTACGGCGTTGTGCCCGTACCACCATTGCACCATCGCGTCGGTGGCACCGGAGTACAGCGAGTAGGACTTGGTGAAGCTGACCGGCAATTCCATGTTGTTGACGATGTGCAGGATCGCCACGGTGATGATGAACGCACCGAAGAACCAGTTACCGACATAGATGTGCTTGGTCTTGCGCTGCATGATCGTGCCGAAGAACACGATGGCGTAGGCGACCCAGACAATGGTGATCAGGATGTCGATCGGCCATTCCAGTTCGGCGTATTCCTTGGAACTGGTGTAGCCCAGCGGCAGGCTGATGGCCGCCAACAGAATCACCAACTGCCAGCCCCAGAAACAGAACGCGGCGATTTTCGGTGCGAACAGCCGGGTCTGGCAGGTACGTTGTACTGAATAAAACGAACTGGCGAACAGTGCGCAGCCGCCGAAGGCGAAGATCACCGCGTTGGTGTGCAGCGGGCGCAAGCGGCCGAAGCTGGTCCACGGCAAATTGAAGTTGAGTTCGGGCCAGACCAACTGGGCAGCGAGAAAAACCCCGAGCCCCATGCCGACGATGCCCCACACCACCGTCATAATGGCGAATTGGCGGACCACCTTGTAGTTGTAGGCGGTACTGATAGAAGTGTTCATGGTTCCCCATCCACGGTTCAGCCGAAGTGAGCGCACTCGCGCAAGGCAGCGCACCCTTCGGCCGGAGTTATAGGCAGACTAAAAGCGAGGCAAGCATGGACAAAGGGCACAATGCCGGTATTGACGGGGATCAATGGGCGCAGTGCGTGCGGGATCATGGATGGTTGTGGAACGCCGCCGCTGGCAAGGCTGCCGCGACGCTGATCCTCGCCCATGGCGCCGGCGCACCGATGGACAGCGACTGGATGAGCGACATGGCTGCACGCCTCGCCGCGCAAGGCCTCAACGTGTTGCGCTTCGAGTTTCCCTATATGGCGCAGCGGCGCCTCGATGGCGGCAAACGCCCGCCGAACCCGGCGCCAAAACTGCTGGAGTGCTGGCGCGGGGTGTATGCCCAGGTGCGACGTCATGTCACTGGGCCGCTGGCCATCGGCGGCAAGTCCATGGGCGGTCGCATGGCCAGTTTGCTGGCTGATGAGTTGGGCGCGGATGCGCTGGTGTGCCTGGGGTATCCGTTTTATGCCGTGGGTAAACCGGAGAAGCCGCGGGTTGAGCATTTGGCCGGACTGAAGACGCGAACCTTGATCGTGCAAGGTGAACGCGATGCGCTGGGCAATCGGGAGGCGGTCGAGGGGTACGCGCTATCGCCGGGTATCGAGGTGTTCTGGCTGGTGGCGGGGGATCATGACTTGAAGCCGTTGAAGGCTTCGGGGTTTAGCCATGAGCAGCATTTGGCGGCTGCGGCGGGGAAGGTGGTTTCATTCCTTCAGTGAAAGATGTGGTGTTGCAAATGGCCTCTTCGCGAGCAAGCCCGCTCCCACAGGGTTTTGCACTGTACATAAATTCAAGCCACACCAAAGATCACTGTGGGAGCGGGCTTGCCCGCGAAGAGGCCTGTCCAGGCGATATACATTTCAGACTGGCAATAAAAAACCCGGAAGTGTTCACTGTCCGGGTTTTTATCATTCCAGCAGCAATCAGCGGTTAAACCGCTCCACCAACGAATACTGTGTATTGGCAGTCTTGGTCAGCTCTTCACTCAACAACGCCGAGTTCTGTGCCTGTTCCGAGGTCTGGTCTGCCAGTTGCGAAATGTTGCTGATGTTGCGGCTGATCTCTTCGGCCACGGCGCTTTGCTCTTCGGTCGCGGCGGCGATCTGGGTGGTCATGTCGGTGATGTTGGCCACCGCTTCACTGATCCCCACCAGTGCCTGGTCCGCTTCCAGTACCCGCGCCACGCCTTCTTCAGCTTGACGGTGCCCGGCCTCCATGGTTTGCACGGCAGTGCTGGCGGTTTGCTGGAGCTTGGCGATCAGCGCATGAATCTGCCCGGTGGACTCGCTGGTGCGTTGCGCCAGTTGACGGACTTCGTCGGCCACCACCGCAAAACCACGACCCATCTCGCCGGCACGGGCCGCTTCGATGGCTGCGTTCAGCGCCAGCAGGTTGGTCTGGTCGGCGATGCCTTTGATCACATCGACCACGCCGCCGATTTCGTTGCTGTCCTTGGCCAGTTGGGTCACGGTCACGCCGGTTTCACCGACCACCACCGACAGGCGCTGGATGGCTTCGCGGGTTTCCCCGGCGATGTCACGACCGCGACCGGTCAGGCGATTGGCTTCCTGGGTGGCGTCGGCGGTGCGTTGCACGTGGCTGGCGACTTCCTGGGTGGTGGCGGCCATCTGGTTGACCGCGGTGGCCACCTGTTCGGTTTCGACCCGTTGACGTTCCAGGCCGCTGGAGCTGTTGTGCGCCAGGGCGTCGGACTGTCTGGCCTGATCGGTCAGGTGTTCGGCCGTGTCCTGCAGACGCGTCAGGCAGGTTTTCAGGCGTGCTTCCTGGCTCAGGATGGACATTTCCAGGCGCGCCTGGGCGCCGCGACTGTCGGTGTACATCTGTGCGATCAACGGATCGGAGGTGGTTTGCTCGGCCAGGCGCAGCAAACGCTTGAGGCCTCGCTGTTGCCACTGGAGGCCCATCAGGCCCAGCGGCACCGAAAGACCGGCAGCCAGGGCAAACCCCCAATGGGAGTTCAGCGATGCACCGATCATGAAGCTCAATTGGCTGACCAGGATGAACGGCAGCCAGTCTTGCAGGATCGGCAGCCATTTATCCGAGGAGGGAATGGCCGACTTGCCCTGGTTGATGCGTTGGTAGAGCGCTTCGGCGCGGCGGATCTGTTCGGCGGTGGGCTTGACCCGTACCGACTCGTAACCGATCACCTGTTTGCCTTCGAAAACCGGTGTCACATAGGCGTTCACCCAGTAATGATCACCGGTCTTGCAGCGATTCTTGACAATGCCCATCCATGGCAAGCCTTGTTTCAGCGTGTCCCACATGTGGGCGAACACCGCGGCCGGGACGTCGGGGTGACGGACCAGATTGTGCGGTGCACGGATCAGTTCCTCTCGGGAAAACCCGCTGATCTCGACGAAAGCGTCGTTACAGTAGGTGATCATGCCCTTGGCATCGGTGGTGGAAATCAACCGTTGCTGAGCCGGGAAGGTCCGCTCGCGTTGTGTAATTGGCTGGTTGTTACGCATGGCTTTTTTAATCCGCAAGGCTTTCAAGTGCTGTATCGGCGAAGCCGGCGGATTGTTGAGCTTATTTTTCGATAATCAGCGATGCGTCGCAAAATGACCCTTGCGTCAGCCGGCGAGCATCGGATAGGTGAACAGGCCGAAATGCAGCAGGTTCAAGCCAAAGTGACTGGCAATGGCGGCGCCCAGCCCGCCGAACCGGTAGGCCAGGCCATAGCCGACCCCGGCCAGCGTTGCCAGCAATACCCACTGCCATCCTGCGCCGATATGGGCCAGGCCGAAGACCAATGACGCCAGCAGCAGGGCGAGAAGTTCACCGTAGGGCCGGTCTTTGAGGTGTCGGCTCAGGCCGCCCTGAATGTAGCCACGGAACAGCGCTTCTTCGACCAGCGTCACTAGCAGCAGATTGTTCAGCAACCACAGCCAGGCTTGATCCGGCCATTTCGGCGACCAGGCGATGACCCCCAACAAGAGCGCGCCGCCCAATGCCAGCATGGCGCTCAAGGTCAGGGCCAGTGCGGTGGCATACAGCGACAACCGAAGTGAACGGCGACCGACAATCCACGGACAAACCAGTAACAGCCAGAAGCCGATCAGCGGTTTGTCCAGGTTCAGGTGCATGGCGAATGACACGGCATCGTCGGTAAAACGCTGGGGATCGATAACGCGACCGTTATAGAAGCCGGGTAGCCAATGCGTCGCCAATGCCAGGGCCAGGACGATGAACAGGCCGTGGCCGAGGTAGCGGGCAAAAGGGATGTCGCGTTGGCGGACGGCGACACCTGCGACCAGCAACAGGAACACCGAAATTGCCGAGAGCCAGCCGAGATGGCCGTAGGTCAGCGCTAGGCCGTAGCCGAAGGAAAGCAGGGCCAGAAACGTCCATGGCAGGGCAATCATTTGAAGTCCTTAGAGATGAATAGCTTTTGTGGCGAGGGAGCTTGCTCCCGCTGGGCTGCGAAGCGGCCCCAATAACAATCAACCCGGTGTGCCAGATGAAATGCATCTGCAGGGCTGGCGACTGCTTCGCAGTCGAGCGGGAGCAAGCTCCCTCGCCACAGATGGGGGGTGTCCTGAGGGCTGCGATTATAAGCGCAGCCCAAATACAAACACCGCCCGAAGGCGGTGTTTGTGTCGGTCGTCCGTTACGAAGCAATCAACTGCCGCAACACATAATGCAAAATCCCCCCCGACTTGAAGTACTCCACCTCATTGAGCGTATCGATGCGGCACAACACCTCGATCTTCTCGCTGCTGCCGTCTTCGCGGGTGATGACCAGCGTCAGGTTCATCCGTGGTGTCAGCTCGACGCCGGTCAAGCCGAGGATGTCCAGGGTCTCGCTGCCACCCAGGTTCAGGCTCTTGCGGTTCTGATCCAGCTTGAACTGCAACGGCAGCACGCCCATGCCCACCAGGTTGGAGCGGTGAATTCGTTCGAAGCTTTCGGCGACGACCGCTTTCACCCCTAGCAGGTTGGTGCCCTTGGCGGCCCAGTCGCGACTCGAGCCGGTGCCGTATTCCTGGCCGGCGATCACCACCAGTGGTGTACCTGAAGCCTGATAGCGCATGGCGGCGTCGTAGATCGACATTTTTTCGCCGGTGGGAATGTAGCGGGTGTTGCCGCCTTCCTCGCCGCCGAGCATTTCGTTGCGTATGCGGATATTGGCGAAGGTGCCGCGCATCATCACTTCATGGTTGCCACGCCGCGAGCCATAGGAGTTGAAGTCTCGCGGTTCCACGCCTTTGTCGCGCAGGTATTGCCCTGCCGGGCTGTCGACCTTGATGTTGCCGGCCGGGGAGATGTGGTCGGTGGTCACCGAGTCGCCCAGCAGTGCGAGGATCCTGGCGCCGCTGACATCCTTGACCACGGGCGGCGGGCCGCCGATGTCGTCGAAGAACGGCGGATGCTGGATGTAGGTCGAGTCGTCCTGCCAGACATAGGTCGCCGCCTGCGGAACCTTGATCGCCTGCCATTGCGCGTCACCGGCAAACACTTCGGCGTATTCCTTGTGGAACATGGCGGTGTTCACCTGATTCACGGCGTCGGCAATTTCCTTGCTGCTTGGCCAGATGTCCCGCAGGTAAACCGGGTTGCCATCCTTGTCATCGCCTAGCGGCTCGCGGGTGAGGTCGGTGCGCACCGTGCCGGCCAGCGCGTAGGCCACCACCAGCGGCGGGGAGGCCAGCCAGTTGGTTTTCACCAGCGGATGCACCCGGCCTTCGAAGTTGCGATTGCCCGAGAGTACGGAGGCCACGGTGAGGTCGGCTTGCTGGATGGCTTTCTCAATGGGCTCCGACAGCGGCCCGGAGTTGCCGATGCAGGTGGTGCAGCCATAGCCGACCAGGGCAAAGCCCAATTCATCGAGGTATTGGGTCAGGCCGGCCGCCTTATAGTAGTCGGTCACCACTTTCGAGCCGGGGGCCAGCGAGCTCTTCACCCAGGGTTTGCGTTTCAGGCCTTTTTCCACAGCCTTCTTCGCCACCAGCCCGGCCGCCATCATCACGCTGGGGTTGGAGGTGTTGGTGCAGGAGGTGATCGCGGCGATGACCACGGCGCCGTTTTTCAGGCGATAGGTCTGGCCTTCGTAGTCGTAATCCGCTTCGCCGGCCATATCGGCATTGCCGACGGCAACACCGCCACCGCCTTCGCTTTCCAGGCGGCCTTCTTCCTTGCTGGTGGGCTTGAATTGCAGGTCGGTGAAGTCGCTGAATGCTTGCGCGACGTTGGGCAGCGACACCCGGTCCTGTGGACGTTTTGGTCCGGCGAGGCTGGCTTCAACGCTGGCCATGTCCAGCGCCAGGCTGTCGGTGAAGGCGGGTTCCTGGCCGGGCAGGCGCCACAGGCCCTGGGCCTTGCTGTAGGCCTCCACCAGTTGCACCGTTTCCAGGGGCCGGCCGGACAGGCGCAGGTATTCCAGCGTAATGTCGTCCACCGGGAAGAAACCGCAGGTGGCGCCGTATTCCGGGGCCATGTTGGCGATGGTCGCGCGGTCGGCCAGGGGCAGGTCGGCAAGGCCATCGCCGTAGAATTCGACGAATTTGCCCACCACGCCTTTCTTGCGCAGCATCTGGGTCACAGTCAGCACCAGGTCGGTGGCGGTGATGCCTTCCTTGAGCCTGCCGGTGAGTTTGAAACCGATGACTTCGGGAATCAGCATCGACACGGGTTGCCCGAGCATCGCCGCTTCCGCCTCGATACCGCCGACGCCCCAGCCAAGCACACCGAGGCCGTTGATCATGGTGGTGTGGGAATCGGTGCCCACCAGGGTGTCGGGGAAGGCATAGGTGCGGCCGTCCTCGTCCTTGGTCCAGACGGTGCGGGCGAGGTATTCAAGATTCACCTGGTGGCAGATCCCGGTGCCCGGCGGCACTACGCTGAAATTGTCGAAGGCACTCTGACCCCAGCGCAGGAACGCATAACGTTCGCCATTGCGTTGCATTTCAATGTCGACGTTCTGCTCGAAGGCGCTGCTGCTGGCGAACTTGTCGACCATCACCGAGTGGTCGATCACCAGGTCCACCGGCGACAGCGGGTTGATCCGCTGCGGATTGCCGCCGGCCTTGGCCATCGCCGCACGCATGGCGGCCAGGTCGACCACCGCCGGTACACCGGTGAAGTCCTGCATCAGCACCCGCGCCGGGCGGTACTGGATTTCGCGGTCGGAGCGACGCTCCTTGAGCCACGCGGCCAGTGCCTTGAGGTCGGCGCCGGTGACGGTTTTTTCGTCCTCCCAGCGCAGCAGGTTTTCCAGCAGGACTTTCAACGACATCGGCAGCTTGTCCAGGTCGCCCAGGCTTTTGGCGGCATCGGGCAGGCTGAAGTAGTGGTAGGTCTTGTTGCCGACTTGCAGGGTCTTGAGCGTATTCAGGCTATCGAGGGACGGCATTGCGATCACTCCTTTGAGTCCGCACGGCTACGGACAGAGGGGACGGGCAGAGGACTAAACCTAGTCCTCTTTGCTGCTTAAGGCTAATAACTGGACTCTATCGCTGAGTCCGGGGTTCCGAAGTCGGCTATCATGCGCGGGTTTTCGTGACAGGCTTTGCTTCAACGCAAGCCTGGGCATCGCGCAGTGGCCGAAATTCCTCGCCATTGCCCAGGAGTAAGAATGAACACCCTCTTTATGCATTGCCGGCCGGGCTTCGAAGGCGAAGTCTGTTCCGAGATTTCCGACCTCGCCGCGCGCTTGAACGTGGCCGGATATGCCAAGGCCAAGGCGGCAACTGCCTGCGCCGAGTTTGTCTGCACCGAAGAAGACGGCGCCGAGCGCCTGATGCGCGGGCAGCGTTTCGCCGAGCTGATCTTCCCGCGCCAGTGGGCTCGGGGGATCTTCATCGATCTGCCGGAAACCGACCGCATCAGTGTGATCCTTGCGCATATGGCGGACTTTCCGCTGTGCGGCAGCCTGTGGCTGGAAATGGTCGACACCAACGACGGCAAGGAACTGTCGAACTTCTGCAAGAAATTCGAAGTGCATCTGCGCAAGGCACTGATGGCGGCCGGCAAGCTGGTGGAAGATGCCCACAAACCGCGTTTGCTGTTGACGTTCAAGAGCGGCCGCGAAGTGTTCATGGGCCTGGCGGAGTCGAACAACTCGGCGATGTGGCCGATGGGCATTCCCCGTTTGAAGTTCCCCCGCGAGGCCCCGAGCCGCTCGACGCTGAAGCTGGAAGAGGCCTGGCACCACTTCATCCCGCGCGATCAGTGGGACGAACGCCTGCATGGCGACATGACCGGCGTTGACCTGGGTGCCGCCCCCGGTGGCTGGACCTGGCAACTGGTCAACCGCGGTATGCTGGTGACCGCCATCGACAACGGCCCGATGGCCGAAAGCCTGATGGACACCGGTCTGGTGCAGCACTTGATGGCTGACGGTTTCACCTTCAAGCCCAAGCAGCCGGTGGACTGGATGGTCTGCGACATCGTCGAGAAGCCGGCGCGCAACGCCGCGATGCTGGAAGAGTGGATCGGCGACGGCCACTGCCGCGAGGCGGTGGTCAACCTCAAGCTGCCGATGAAACAGCGCTATGCCGAAGTGAAGCGCTTGCTCGAGCGCATTGCCGATGGCTTCAAGGCCCGGGGCATCAAGGTGGAGATTGGCTGCAAGCAGCTGTACCACGACCGCGAAGAAGTGACTTGCCACTTGCGCCGGCTGGATGTGAAGAAGCCCAAGTCCCGCTGATTTCCATCCATGGCTTTTGTGGCGAGGGAGCTTGCTCCCGCTCGGCGGCGAAGCCGTCGAAAAACCTGTGTATGTGGTGTGTCAGGCACAACCAATAGCTGATAGCTGACTTTAGGGCTGCTTGGCAGCCCAGCGGGAGCAAGCTCCCTCGCCACAAACCGGGTAATGCGCGACAATGCCGGCCAGTTTCAGGAGTGAATCATGAGTGAAATGCTTGATACGCCGGTAGACGGCACCCTCGACGCCACCGGCCTCAACTGCCCCGAGCCGGTGATGATGCTGCACCAGCACATCCGTGACCTGGTGCCCGGCGGTCTGCTCAAAGTAATCGCCACCGACCCCTCGACCCGTCGCGACATTCCCAAGTTCTGCGTGTTTCTCGACCATGAACTGGTGGCGCAGCACGAAGATGAGGGCACCTACCTCTACTGGATTCGCAAGAAGTCTGTTTAACGGTAGCCAAAAAAAGACCTGCAAAAGCAGGTCTTTTTGTTTGTGCAATCAACCCGCCGAGCGGCTGTTACGAATCCGTCGGCGCGCACTGAGCGTCAGGCGGATCGACAGCATCAGCGCCGCACAGCTCAAACCGGCAATTAAACCTTCCCACAGCCCGCTCGGGCCGCTGGCCGGACCGAACAAGTCGGTCAGTCCCAGCACGTAGCCGACCGGCAGGCCGATGCCCCAATAGGCGAACAAGGTCAGGATCATCGTCACCCGGGTGTCCTGGTATCCACGCAGCGCACCCGCGCAGATCACCTGGATGGCATCGGAAAACTGGTACAGCGCGGCGTACACAATCAACATCGACGCAATCTGGATCACGGCCTTGTCAGGCGTGTAGATCGACGCGATAGGTTCGCGCAGGAGCAGGATCAGGGCCGCCGAGAACGCCGCGAACACCAGTGCCGCGCCGAGCCCGACCTTCGCCGCGAAGCGCGCCTGCCAGGGATTACCGGCTCCCAGTGCCTGGCCGACGCGCACGGTCACCGCCATGCCCAGCGAATAAGGAATCATGAACAGCAACGAGCTGATATTCAGGGCGATTTGATGCCCGGCCACCACGGTGGAGCCAAGACTGCCGATCAACAGGGCAATGACCGCGAAGATGCTGGACTCGGCGAACACGGCGATACCGATCGGCAGGCCAATGCTGACCAGACGCTTGATCACGGCCCATTTCGGGCGGTCGAAGCGTACCAGCACACGGGTGCGGGCATAGAAGGGGGCCCAGAAGGTCCAGCCGGCCATGCTCAACGCCATGAACCACATCACAATGCCGCTGGCCCAGCCGCACCCGACGCCGCCCAGGGCCGGTGCGCCGAAATGGCCATAGATCAACGTGTAGTTCAACGGGATGTTCAGCAGTAGCCCGCACAAGCCGATGACCATGCTCGGGCGGGTACGGCCCATGCCATCGCTGTAGCAGCGCAGCACGTAATAAAACGCCATGCCCGGCAAGCCGAAGGCGATCCCGTGCAGGTACCCCATGCTCGGCTCGATCAATTGCGGATCGACTTTCATCCAGTGCAGGATTGGCTCGGCGCCGAGCAGCAGGCCACTGCCGATCAACCCGACACACAGTGCCAGCCACAGCGCCTGGCGTACCAGCGGGCCGATTTCGTCAAGTTGCCCGGCGCCAAAGCGTTGCGCGACCTTGGGGGTGGTGGCCAGCAGGACGCCGGACATCAACAGGTAGACCGGAATCCAGATCGAATTGCCCAAGGCCACCGAGGCCAGGTCCCGTGGGCTGACGCGGCCGGCCATCACCGCATCGACGAAGCCCATGGCCGTGGTGGCCAGTTGCGCGATCATGATCGGCAGGGCCAGGCTGAGCAGGCCTTTTAGCTCCAGGCGAACGGGGGTCGTCCGCGCCGGAGCAATGGCGGCGGTATTCTCAATTACAGGATTCAATGGCGAAACGTCCAAAAGGTATTGATGCACAGGCGCGCATTCTACGCGTTGACGCGGCAGTCAGGAAAAGACCCGTGTTACCGATTTGTAATCAAAACCTGTGGGAGCGGGTTTGCTCGCGAAGGGGGAGTGTCAGTCACCATTAATGTTGCCTGGCACACTGCTTTCGCGAGCAAGCCCGCTCCCACAAAGTAACTTGCGCTTCAGACACAAGTGAACAATGCCCGCTGGCCCACCACCCGCATCTACGCCTAAACTGCCGATCCGCCAAAGGAGCCTGCCATGCTGATTGTTGCCGACGAAAATATCCCCCTGCTCGATGCCTTCTTCGAGGGTTTCGGCGAAATCCGCCGGGTACCGGGTCGTGCCATCGACCGCGCCACGGTCGAGCAGGCCGATGTTCTGTTGGTGCGTTCGGTGACCAACGTCAATCGCGCGCTGCTCGAGGGCAGCAAGGTGCGCTTTGTCGGTACGTGCACCATCGGCACCGATCATCTGGACCTGAATTACTTCAAACAGGCCGGCATCACCTGGTCCAGCGCACCGGGCTGCAATGCCCGTGGCGTGGTCGACTATGTGCTCGGCAGCCTGCTGACCCTGGCCGAAATCGAAGGCGTCGACCTGACCCGGCGTACTTACGGGGTGGTTGGTGCTGGCGAAGTGGGTGGGCGGCTGGTCAAGGTCCTGCAAGGCCTGGGCTGGAAAGTGCTGGTGTGCGATCCACCTCGGCAAGCGGCGCAAGGAGGGGATTACGTCAACCTCGAGCAGATCATCGATGAGTGCGACGTCATCAGCCTGCACACGCCATTGACTAAGCAGGGCCAGCAATCGACCTGGCACTTGTTCGATGAACAACGCTTGAACCGGCTCCGGTCCGGCACCTGGCTGATCAACGCCAGTCGCGGGCCGGTGGTCAACAACGCGGCACTGCGCGATGTGCTGCTGGAGCGCGAAGACCTGCAAGCAGTGCTCGATGTCTGGGAAGGCGAGCCTGAGGTCGACGTGGCGCTGGCCGAGCTCTGCGTGCTGGCAACGCCACACATTGCCGGTTACAGCCTCGACGGCAAGCAGCGGGGCACCGCGCAGATTTATCAGGCGTATTGCGATTTCCTCGGGCAACCGGCCCGCGTCAGCCTGGGCGATTTGCTACCGGCACCGTGGCTTTCGCACGTGACCCTCAATGCCCAAAGCGACCCGGCCTGGGCGTTGGCGATGCTGTGCCGTGGCGTGTATGACCCGCGTCGTGACGATGCCGATTTCCGTCGCAGCCTTGTCGGCAGTGTCAGCGAGCAGCGTGCGGCATTCGATGTGTTGCGCAAGCAATACCCGTCGCGCCGCGAGATCGACGGGTTGCAGGTGCGGATCGAGGGGGATGCGCCGCAGTTGCAGAGGATTGTGGCGGCGTTGGGAGCGACACTGGTTTAAAGACCGCATTGGCCTTATCGCGGGCTTGCTCGCGAAGGGCGCGCCACAGTCCCGGATTGGATAAGCAGGCATAAAAAACCCGGCCAACAATGGGCCGGGTCAAGAAGACGGTGGCTATATCACTTTTGTTCGGCAGGTTTGACCAATCGCTTTTCCAGTTCGCTGCAAGCTTTCTGGATCATTTCTTCAGTGATCGGTACTTCGCGACCCTGCTCGTCAATAATCGAGCAACCCAGAGACTGGTCTGGTTGCGTGCGGATCACTTGAATCTTGTCATCGCTGCTGTGTTGCAAGGACATGGCCTGTCTCCTCATCAGGTTGTTAGCTCACTGTAGAACCGCCAGGTGACCGGGCTATGACAACTCCCTGCGATCTTTCCGGGGGGACAGAACCAGTCCAGCAGAAATGCCTTCGCCTGGCTACCCGAACTTTAGACCAATAGCGTCTAGCCTCTAGTGTTGGTGGACATAATCAACCGGACTCATTGTGATTTGCAGCGAGCCACCCCATTGAGCGGTATAGGCTGACCCTAATGACTGCCTTGTCCAGGATAATTACGATGCTCTCTGCCCGTCACCGCCGTGCCATTCGCCTGGCCAGCCGTTTCATTGCGCCGTATCGCTGGCAGGCCATTGGCGCCTTGCTGGCGTTGATCGCCACCGCCGGCATCACCTTGTCCATGGGGCAGGGCATCCGCCTGCTGGTGGACAAGGGGTTCATGACCCAGTCACCGCACCTGCTCAATCAGTCCATCGGTCTGTTCATGGTACTGGTGGCGGGGTTGGCGATCGGAACCTTTGCACGGTTTTACCTGGTGTCGTGGATCGGCGAGCGCTGCGTCGCCGACATCCGCCGCAACGTGTTCAATCACCTGATTTACCTGCATCCGGGGTTTTACGAAGACAATCGCAGCTCGGAAATCCAGTCCCGCCTGACCGCCGACACCACGCTGCTGCAATCGGTCATCGGCTCTTCGCTGTCGTTGTTCCTGCGCAATCTGTTGATGGTGATCGGCGGGATCATCCTGTTGTTCATCACCAACCCCAAGCTCACCAGCATCGTGGTGGTTGCCTTGCCCCTGGTGATCGCGCCGATCCTGATCTTCGGGCGCCGGGTGCGTAACCTCTCACGCCTGAGCCAGGACCGGATTGCCGATATCGGCAGCTATGTGTCCGAAACCCTGGGCCAGATCAAGACCGTGCAGGCCTACAACCATCAGGCCCAGGACGAGCGCCGGTTTGCCGTGACCGTGGAAGAGGCGTTCAACACCGCACGCAAGCGCATCTTCCAGCGGGCATGGCTGATTACCCTGGTGATCGTGCTGGTATTGGGCGCGGTCGGGGTGATGCTCTGGGTCGGCGGCATGGACGTCATCGCCGGGCGGATTTCCGCCGGCGAGCTGGCGGCGTTCGTGTTCTACAGCCTGATCGTCGGCAGCGCGTTCGGTACCTTGAGCGAAGTGATTGGCGAGTTGCAGCGGGCAGCCGGCGCGGCCGAGCGGATTGCCGAGTTGCTGCGCTCAGAAAACATCATCCTGGCGCCAGTGGCGGGCGCGGTGAAACTGCCCGAGCGTGTCGAAGGCCAGTTGCAACTGCACAATGTGCGTTTTTCCTACCCGTCGCGGCCGCAAAGCTATGCTGTCGACGGCTTGAGCCTGACCGTCAATGCTGGTGAGACGCTGGCGCTGGTCGGGCCATCAGGGGCCGGTAAATCCACGGTGTATGACTTGCTGCTGCGATTTTACGACCCGGCCGAAGGGCGCATCCTGCTCGATGGCGTGCCATTGACTCAACTCGACCCGCTGGACCTGCGCCGCTGTTTCGCCCTGGTGTCGCAAACCCCGGCGCTGTTTTTCGGCAGCATTGAAGAAAACATTCGCTACGGCAATCCACAGGCGACCTTGGCCGAGGTGCAGGAGGCGGCAAAAATCGCTTACGCCCATGACTTTATCGAAGCCATGCCCAACGGTTACCAGACTCATCTGGGGGACGGCGGTCTCGGCTTGTCCGGTGGCCAGCGCCAACGCCTGGCCATCGCCCGCGCGTTGCTGGTGGACGCGCCGATCCTGCTCCTGGACGAAGCCACCAGCGCCCTCGATGCCCAGAGCGAACACCTGATCCAGCAGGCGCTGCCAAGCCTGATGAAAAACCGCACCACCCTGGTGATAGCCCATCGCCTGGCCACGGTGAAAAACGCCGATCGCATCGCAGTGATGGATCAGGGGAAGCTGGTAGCGGTGGGCACGCATCAGGAGCTTATCGCCAGTAATGCGTTGTATGCGCGGTTGGCGGCGTTGCAGTTTAGTGATGGACATGAAGCGGCATGAATGACTACTGATGAATGACGCCCGGTTCGGGCATTATGTCGTCCTCTGTTATGAGCCCGGATGAGGATATGAGCCGTTATCAACCACCGCTGACCTTGACGACGAAAATGTTGTCGCTGATCGCCGATATCAGCGAACAGATCGGTCAGCTTACGGCTATGGACGAACGCCTGCAGACACCTCAGTTACGTCGTGGCAATCGGATTCGAACGATTCAGGCTTCTTTGGCCATCGAAAACAATTCGCTGAGCATCGAGCAGGTGACTGCCGTTCTGGCAGGGCAGCGTGTGCTGGGGTTGCCTCGGGAAATCCAGGAAGTACGAAATGCGTTTGCTGCTTACGAAGCCATGCCTGATTGGCAGCCAAGTAGCCGGACCGATTTACTGCGTGCCCATGAATTGCTGATGGGCGGATTGATTGATGAATACGGGCAGTTTCGTCGAACCGGCGTGGGTATCTATCGTGGCGATAAGTTGATCCATATGGCGCCGCCGCCGAGTCGCGTTGTGCACTTGATTGATGATTTGTTGGCGTGGCTTGGTGCCTCGGACTGGCATCCGCTGATTACCAGCTGCGTCTTTCATTATGAATTTGAGTTCATCCATCCCTTCGCTGACGGTAACGGACGTATGGGACGCCTTTGGCAAACCCTGATACTCAGTCAGTGGCGCCCGGTATTATCTTATTTGCCGGTTGAGGCCGTGATTCGGGATCAGCAGGAGGCGTACTACGCGGCATTGTCGGCGGCCGATCTTTTGGCCGAATCAACGCCTTTCGTAGAGTTCATGTTGCGAGCCATGAGCCTTGCACTATCGGAGGCGGTACAGGGTGAGCCAGAAATCGACCCAGTAACCGACCCAGTAAGCGACCCAGTAGAGAAGTTGCTTTCTGCGCTGCATCTTAACGGTCCGCGAAAGATCAGCGAATTGATGGCTGACATCGGATTGGTGCACAAGGCGACCTTTCGGACTAACTATCTCAGGCCTGCATTAGCGGTCGAATGGATAGAGATGACCCATCCTGAGTCGCCAAGTAGTCCAGCACAAAAGTATCGCCTGACCCAGCTTGGAAAACAGGTCTTCGCACGGCTCAAGTCGGCAAAGAAATTCTGAGCAACAAAAAAGCCCGCATCTGTGATGCGGGCTTTTTTTGCGGGTCGATTTGAATCATTGATCGTCGAAATACCGCTCATGCCAGTCCACGATCGGCTGTGGTGAATTGAGCTTCTCGCCATAGATCACCGAATACGACAGCACGTTTTGCACATACTGGCGGGTTTCGTCGAACGGAATGCTTTCCACCCACACGTCGAAACTCAAGTGATCGGCGCCGCGCAGCCATTGGCGCACTCGGCCGGGGCCGGCGTTGTAGGCGGCGGAGGCGAGGACGCGGTTGCCGTTGAACTGGCTGTGCACCTGGCTCAGATACGCGGCGCCGAGCTGGATGTTCTTGTCCGGATCCAGCAGTTGCTGTGGCGAGCTGTAGGGAATGCTGAACTTGCGCGCGGTTTCCTTGGCGGTGGCGGGCATCAGTTGCATCAGGCCCGAGGCGCCGACCCCGGAGCGGGCGTCGTCCATGAACGCACTTTCCTGGCGGGTGATGGCGAACGCCCAGCTCGGATGCAGGCCGCGGTTCTTCGCTTCACGCACCAGCGTATTGCGGTGGGCCATCGGGAAACGGATATCCAGGTCATCCCAATACTGGGCCTGACTGATGGTGCGGATCGCCGGGAAATACCATTTCAGGTCGTAGGCCAGTTTGGCCTGGGCGACCATCTCGTCGCGGCTGAAGTGGCGGCTGACGTGGTACCACTCGCGGCGACCGTCGACAATTTGCCCGCGAGCGTGCAGTTCAAGGGCGCGACGCACGCCGGGAGTGTTGCGCACCTTGTTGATGGTGGCCTGGCTGAGTACCAGCGGTTTGTTGAGCAGCGAGTAGGGCGACTGTGAGCGATCGGCGGCGAGGAAGCCATAGAAGTCGCGTTCGCGGGCCAGGTTTTTATAGAGTGTCTGCGCTTCCGGATTCTGCGGTTGCGCCAGTTCCAGGCTGCGGGCCTGCCAGTAACGCCAGCGGTTGGTGGTGGCCAGGTCCTGGGGCAGGCGGCGGGTCAACTGGTAGGCATCGTCCCAGCGCGCCAGGCGCAGGAGCAGGCGCAGGCGCCATTCGGAAACCGTGTTGTCGCGCAGTTCCGGATCGTATTTGGTCATGACGTCCAGGGCACGACCGTCGAAACGTTTGGCGAGGCTCAGCCCGATTTCCCGGGCGATCGCGACTTTTTCATCCCGGGAGAAATGCATGCTGCTGGCGTAACCGTCGAGCAGGTTCATGGCCCTGTCCGGATCCTGGCGAGCCAGGCGGCGCAGGCCGAGGCTGACCACGTCGGACATGGCTTCATCGGCCGGGGCGAAGCGTGACGGCTGGTTGAGCAGTTCCGGTTTCTGCGCCACGTCCACCAGCAAGCGACCGCGAGGTGCGAGGGTGGTCATGCCATTGACCAGGCTGTTGGCCAGCGGATAGTTGCGCGCCTGGGCGGCGAGTTTCGCGCGTTCCCAGCGTTTTTGCTCGGTCAACTGGCCATCGGCGGCCCACATGCCGAACAGGGCATCGCAGGCTTCGGGCTGGGATTTGCCGGTCAGCCAGAGCTTTTCAGTGTTGGCATAACCTTCGGCCTTGAGGTTGTGGCTGATCTGGTACTGCGCATTCAGGCAGTCCAGTTCGGTGAAGTTCATTTTCGGGTCGTAATACTTGACGAAGGTCGCCCAATCGCCCCGGTCTGCCAGCCAGCGCAACCAGCGCAGTTTCATCCAGTTGGCCTGGGGCAGGTCGCCGTGTTCGGCGAGGAATTTCTCGATTTCGGCGTTGCTCGCGGTTTTCAGGCGCGCGGTCAGCTCGTCGTACGCCAGGTAGGGTTCCAGCGGATAATCGGCGAGGGCCTGGCTGTAACGGAAATACGGGCCGCTATCGCCCTTGGCCAGGGCGCGCTTGGCTTCATCGTAATACTGGCGTTGGGTGGACAGGTCCACCGCCTGGGCGGATTGAACGGCAGCGGCAGACAGTAAAAAAGCAGATAAAAGATTGAAAAGGCGACTGCGCATGAGACGTCCGGGCAGAGAAAAATCATGACAAGCGCGGGCCAGGCCCGCGCTGAATTGTCTGTAGCTTAGCCTTTTGCCAGCAGCCGGTGAAAGCTTTGCGGGTCTTACCGCATCAGTTCGCAACATTTGTCCTTCAGAGTGCTGCGAGAGTGAAATTGCCGGCCTTCTGAAGCCTCAAGTCAGGTAGAATGCGCGCCCGGTTTTTGGAGAAGCTCATGACCCTGCTCAAATTCAGCGATGTGTCCCTTGCTTTCGGCGCTATGCCGTTGTTGGACAAGGTGTCCTGGCAGATCGCCCGTGGTGAGCGGGTGTGCATCATCGGCCGCAACGGCACTGGCAAGTCCAGCATGATGAAGCTCGTCAAGGGCGACCAGAAGCCCGATGACGGCTCCGTTTGGCGCGCACCCGGGCTCAAGATCGGCGAATTGCCGCAAGAATTGCCGGTGGCCGACGAGCGGACAGTGTTCGACGTAGTGGCCGAAGGCCTGGATGGTGTTGGCGCCTTGCTCGCCGAATATCACCACCTGAGCCAGAATATCGTCACCGACGCCGATCTGGACAAACTGATGCACGTCCAGCACGACCTCGAAGCCCGCGATGGCTGGCGTTTGCAGACCCTCGTCGACAGCACCTTGAGCCGCCTGCAACTGCCGGCCGACAAGACCCTCGCCGAGTTATCCGGCGGCTGGCGTCGTCGCGTCCTGCTGGCCCAGGCCCTGGTGTCCGAGCCGGACCTGCTGCTGCTCGACGAACCGACCAACCACCTGGACATCGGTGCCATCGCCTGGCTTGAAGAAGCGCTGAAGGATTTCCAGGGCGCCGTGCTGTTCATCACGCACGACCGTTCTTTCCTGCAGAACCTGGCAACCCGCATCCTCGAACTGGATCGCGGTGGCCTGATCGACTGGAACGGCGACTACGCCAGCTTCCTGGTGCACAAGGAAGCTGAACTCGCTGCCGAAGCCACTGCCAACGCGCTGTTCGACAAGCGCCTGGCCCAGGAAGAAGTGTGGATTCGCCAGGGCATCAAGGCCCGTCGCACCCGTAACGAAGGTCGTGTCCGTGCACTGAAAGCCTTGCGCGTCGAGCGTAGCGAGCGTCGTGAGCGTACCGGCAAGGCCAACATTCAGCTCGATACCGCCGACAAGTCCGGCAAGCAGGTCATGGTGCTCGAGAATGTGAGCTTCGCTCACCCGGGCGGGCCGTTCCTGATCAAGGACTTCTCCATGGTGCTGCAGCGTGGCGACCGTATCGGCCTGCTTGGCGCCAACGGTACCGGCAAGACCACGTTGCTGAAGTTGATGCTCAGCGGTCTGCAACCGACCAGCGGCAAAGTGGAAGAGGGCACCCGGATCGATGTCGCCTACTTCGACCAGTTGCGCCATCAGCTGGACCTGGAAAAGACCGTGATCGACAACGTGGCCGAAGGTCGCGACTTCATCGATATCGATGGCCAGAGCCGCCACGTGCTGAGCTACCTCGGCGACTTCCTGTTCAGCCCGCAGCGTGCCCGCACGCCGGTCAAGGCGCTGTCCGGTGGTGAGCGTGCCCGTCTGTTGCTGGCCAAGCTGTTCAGCAAGCCGGCGAACCTGCTGGTACTCGACGAACCGACCAACGACCTCGACGTCGAAACCCTCGAATTGCTCGAAGAGGTCTTGCTGACCTTCAACGGCACCGTACTGATGGTCAGCCACGACCGGGCATTCCTCGACAACGTGGTTACCAGCACTCTGGTCTTCGAAGGTGAAGGCAAGGTTCGCGAGTACGTCGGTGGCTATCAGGACTGGCTGCGTCAGGGCGGCTCGCCGCGCCTGCTGGGCGTGACCGAGAGCAAGTCCGGCAAGGCCGACCTGAACTCCGCGGTGGTGAAGGCCGAGCCTGCGCCGGTTGCGGCAGCGGTCGAAGCGCCAGTGGCAAAGAAAAAGCTCAGCTACAAGTTGCAGCGCGAGCTGGAAGCGTTGCCGGGGCAGATCGAAGCCATGGAGCAGCAGATTGCCGCCGTTGAAGCGCAGATGGCGGATGCCGGTTTCTACCAGCGTCCTGCGGCCGAAACGGCAGCGGTGATTGCTCAGTTGGAGCAATTGCAGGCTGAGCTCGACATCATGGTCGAGCGTTGGGCCGAGCTGGATGCCTGATTGATCCTGCAATAAAAAAGCCCGGCGCTCAGTGATGAACGCCGGGCTTTTCATATGCAATGCGATCTGCGGGCTGCCGTAGATCCAATGTGGGAGCAAGCCCGCTCCCACAATGATTTGTGTTGTCAGCTTTTGGTTTGCAGGCGTACAGCAAGCACATCGCAAGGCGCGCCGTGCAGCACGTCATTGGCGGTGGAGCCCAGCAGCAGTGCCAGGCCGTGCCGGCCATGGCTGCCCACCACGATCAGGTCGCAGGTTTGCTCCTTGGCCAGGTGGTGGATCTCCTGGCGTGGCTGGCCGTAGGTCAGGTGGCTGTATTCCCTGGAGAGCTCCGGATATTTCAGGATCAGGCGGTCAAGACGCTCCTTGGCCTGATCGAACTGCTGTTGTTGCAGTTGTGACAGGTCCATCGGCACGTCGCCGCCGAAGGCCATCGCCATCGGCTCGACAATGTGCACCAGCGACAATTTCGCACCGTTGCTCACCGACAGTTCGCGAGCGCGGTGAATCACAGGGTCGCACTCTTCGGTCAGATCTACAGCGACCAGAATATGGTTGTAGGGCATGAGGTGCTCCTCCTGAGGGATGCAATATTGGTAAGTATGGCTGGTTTCAAGCGCATTGGTTCCAAAGTGACACAATGGGCTCATTCAAATTCGGGAGTACAGATATGACGGTCTGGATAGTAGTGTCAATCCTGTTGGTGGTGCTGAGCCCACTGGCATGGTTGCGGCCGTCGCGAGTTCAGAGCGGGCGCATAGCCTTGCGGATGGAGGCCCGGCGCATCGGACTGGCCATGCAATTGGCACCTCAGGAGTGGCCACACTGGCTCAGCCAGGAGCCGCCGAGCCCTTGCGCCCAGTACCATCGTCCGCGGCGCGGCCGTCAGCCGGCGTGCTGGAGTTACTGGCAAAAATCACCGGGTGTCTGGGTCAATCAGTGGCAGGAAATCTGTGAAGATCGTTCGTTGCTCGATCATTTCGAAAAATTGCCAGGCAATGTCTTCAAGGTCGAGGCCGACAAGCAAATAATCGCCTTGTATTGGGGCGAGAAGGGCGAGGCCGAGGTTTTGCAACGGATCGATGCCACCCTCAAGGCGCTGGCCTGACACCGCAGCCAGTAAAAATCATCAGGCAATAAAAAGCCCGACAAAATCATCGGGCGGGTTGGCCAGGCAGGCCGGTAATCGGTGTTGGCTGATCTTACGCTGGGCATTCGCCAAAAGCGTTCACAATTTTCCTCCAAGTTTCGCCAGCGTAGCTTGTTAAACACGGGCTGCAGCGAATTAGGGCGAATTTTCTAACAATTGATTCTATGAATGACCTTGCATGTTTCGGCGTGTTTAAGGTCTTCGCAGTACGGATATGACCGGAAAGTCGCGTTTCAACCCGTGTTTTGGGCGATTGACAATTGTCGGAAATTCCGTGAAGGTGACGTACCCAAATCAAACGGGCGTATGAATTGAGCGTTTGTATTTCAGACCGCTCCTACAGAATCCCGACTATCGCGTTGGCGGGTGTGCCGGGGGAATGGGCGTAGCATTGACGATCAACGTCCCTGCCAAGCCGTTCGCCTGCGTCCGACGTGTACTGTTCAGCTTCCATATCGTGGAGATCAGTTGATGATTTACGAAGGTAAAGCCATCACGGTTAAGGCTCTTGAAAGTGGCATCGTCGAACTGAAGTTCGACCTCAAGGGTGAGTCCGTCAACAAGTTCAACCGTCTAACCCTGAACGAACTGCGTCAGGCCGTAGACACCATCAAGGCAGATGCTTCGATCAAGGGCGTGATCGTCAGCAGTGGCAAGGACGTGTTCATCGTCGGCGCCGACATCACCGAATTTGTCGACAACTTCAAGCTGCCGGATGCAGAACTTGTTGCTGGCAACCTCGAAGCCAACAAGATTTTCAGCGATTTCGAAGACCTCAACGTCCCGACTGTTGTTGCCATCAACGGCATCGCATTGGGTGGCGGTCTGGAAATGTGCCTGGCGGCGGACTACCGCGTCATGTCCACCAAGGCCAAGATCGGTCTGCCGGAAGTCAAGCTGGGCATCTACCCGGGCTTCGGCGGTACTGTGCGCCTGCCGCGCCTGATCGGTGCCGACAACGCCATCGAGTGGATTGCCGCCGGCAAGGAAAACCGTCCTGAAGACGCGCTGAAAGTCGGCGCCGTCGACGCAGTGGTAGCTCCTGAGCAGCTGCAGAACGCCGCGCTGGAACTGATCAAGCGCGCCATCTCCGGCGAGTTCGACTACAAGGCCAAGCGCCAGCCGAAGCTGGAAAAACTCAAGCTGAACGCCATCGAACAAATGATGGCTTTCGAAACCGCCAAGGGTTTCATTGCTGGCCAGGCTGGCCCGAACTACCCGGCGCCGGTTGAAGCGATCAAGACCATCCAGAAAGCCGCGAACTTCGGTCGCGACAAGGCGCTGGAAATCGAGGCTGCCGGTTTCGTCAAGCTGGCCAAGACCTCTGCCGCGCAGAGCTTGATCGGCTTGTTCCTGAACGATCAGGAACTGAAGAAAAAGGCCAAGGCCTACGACGAAATCGCCAAGGACGTGAAGCAGGCTGCCGTACTGGGCGCCGGCATCATGGGCGGCGGTATCGCCTATCAGTCGGCTTCCAAAGGCACGCCGATCCTGATGAAGGACATCAACGAGCACGGTATCGAGCAGGGTCTGGCCGAAGCCGCCAAACTGCTGGTTGGCCGCGTTGACAAAGGTCGCATGACCGCCGCGAAAATGGCTGAAGTGCTCAATGGCATTCGTCCTACCCTGTCCTACGGTGATTTCGGTCACGTGGACCTGGTGGTCGAAGCGGTCGTCGAGAACCCGAAGGTCAAGCAAGCGGTACTGGCTGAAGTCGAAGACAAGGTCAAGGAGGACACCATCCTGGCGTCCAACACCTCGACCATTTCCATCACCTTGCTGGCCAAGGCCCTCAAGCGTCCGGAAAACTTCGTCGGCATGCACTTCTTCAACCCGGTGCACATGATGCCGCTGGTGGAAGTGATCCGTGGCGAGAAGTCCAGCGAGTTGGCGGTTGCCACCACCGTTGCCTACGCCAAGAAAATGGGCAAGAACCCGATCGTCGTCAACGACTGCCCGGGCTTCCTGGTCAACCGTGTCCTGTTCCCGTACTTCGGCGGTTTCGCCAAGCTGGTCAGCGCCGGTGTGGACTTCGTCCGTATCGACAAGGTCATGGAAAAATTCGGCTGGCCTATGGGCCCGGCCTACCTGATGGACGTGGTCGGCATCGACACCGGTCACCACGGTCGTGACGTGATGGCTGAAGGCTTCCCGGACCGCATGAAGGACGACCGTCGCTCGGCCGTCGACGTGCTCTACGAAGCCAAGCGCCTGGGCCAGAAGAACGGCAAGGGCTTCTACGCCTACGAGACCGACAAGAAAGGCAAGCAGAAGAAAGTCGCCGATCCTTCGGTACTGGAAGTGCTCAAGCCGATCGTTTACGAGCAGCGCGAAGTCACCGACGAAGACATCATCAACTGGATGATGATCCCGCTGTGCCTGGAAACCGTGCGTTGCCTGGAAGACGGCATCGTCGAAACCGCTGCCGAAGCCGACATGGGTCTGGTCTACGGTATCGGTTTCCCTCCATTCCGTGGCGGTGCGCTGCGCTACATCGACTCGATCGGTGTGGCAGAGTTCGTTGCCCTGGCTGACCAGTACGCTGACTTGGGCGCGCTGTACCACCCGACCGCGAAGCTGCGCGAAATGGCCAAGAACGGCCAGAGTTTCTTCGGTTAAGCGCCCCCAACTAGAGTGAGAGTGAACTTATGAGCTTGAATCCTAGAGACGTCGTGATTGTCGACTTCGGTCGTACTCCGATGGGCCGCTCCAAGGGCGGCATGCACCGCAACACCCGCGCCGAAGACATGTCGGCGCACCTGATCAGCAAACTGCTGGAACGTAACGTCAAGGTCGACCCGAACGAAGTCGAAGACGTGATCTGGGGCTGTGTGAACCAGACCCTGGAGCAGGGCTGGAATATCGCGCGCATGGCGTCGCTGATGACCCAGATCCCGCACACCTCGGCCGGCCAGACCGTCAGCCGCCTGTGCGGCTCGTCCATGAGCGCACTGCACACTGCCGCGCAAGCGATCATGACCGGCAACGGTGACGTTTTCGTGGTGGGCGGCGTCGAGCATATGGGTCACGTGAGCATGATGCACGGTGTCGATCCGAACCCGCACATGTCGCTGTACGCGGCGAAAGCCTCGGGCATGATGGGCCTGACCGCGGAAATGCTGGGCAAGATGCACGGCATCACTCGCGAGCAGCAGGATGCTTTCGGCGTGCGCTCCCACCAACTCGCCCACAAGGCGACCGTGGAAGGCAAGTTCAAGGACGAAATCATCCCGATGCAGGGCTACGACGAGAACGGTTTCCTGAAAACCTTCGACTACGACGAAACCATTCGTCCGGAAACCACCCTGGAAAGCCTGGCGGCTCTGAAGCCGGCGTTCAATCCGAAGGGCGGCACCGTGACAGCCGGTACCTCGTCGCAGATCACCGATGGTGCCTCGTGCATGATCGTGATGTCGGCGCAGCGCGCACAGGACCTGGGCATCCAGCCTCTGGCGGTGATTCGTTCGATGGCGGTGGCAGGTGTGGATCCGGCAATCATGGGCTATGGTCCAGTACCGGCCACACAAAAAGCATTGAAGCGCGCGGGTCTGGGTATCTCCGACATCGACTTCTTCGAGCTCAACGAAGCTTTCGCCGCACAGGCCTTGCCAGTGCTGAAAGATCTGAAAGTGCTCGACAAGATGAACGAGAAGGTTAACCTGCACGGCGGCGCGATCGCCCTGGGCCACCCGTTCGGTTGCTCCGGTGCGCGTATCTCCGGCACTTTGCTCAATGTGATGAAGCAGAATGGCGGTACCTTCGGGGTAGCCACCATGTGCATTGGTCTCGGCCAAGGCATCTCCACCGTCTTCGAACGCGTTTAAGCGTCTCGTTGATGGAAGCCGGGGCCAAGTGCCCCGGTTTTTGTTTTTCCGGATTTATTTTTGTTTTTATTTTGAAAAAATTCAGTGAGGGCCAAAGCATGCCGATACAACCTGGGCTCTACCAACATTACAAAGGTCCGCAGTACCGCGTATTCAGTGTTGCGCGGCATTCGGAAACCGAAGAAGAAGTGGTCTTCTATCAAGCCCTGTATGGCGATTACGGCTTTTGGGTGCGTCCCTTGAGCATGTTCCTGGAGTCCGTCGAAGTTGACGGCGAACAGGTGCCACGCTTTGCTTTGGTGCAGGCCGAAGAAAGCCTTTTCAACAAGCCATAAGCTGGGTGCGCGCAAAACCCTGCGCTTGACCTCACCTTGTTGCCACTATATATAGCGGTGCCGCGTCAGGCGCCAACCGCCTTTCACTTCTCGAATTCAGGAATTTTCTGATCCATGGGCAAATCGCTGGTCATTGTGGAATCCCCGGCTAAGGCCAAGACCATCAACAAGTATTTGGGCAACGAATACGTGGTGAAGTCGAGTATCGGCCATATCCGAGACCTGCCCACCAGCGGTTCGGCTAGCGCCAGCAAAGAGCCAGCCGCCAAGCGCGGCAAGGCTGCCGCGGGTGAAGTGCCGGCACTGTCGCCGAAAGAAAAAGCGCGCAAGCAGCTGGTCGCTCGCATGGGGGTCGATCCGGACCATGGCTGGAAAGCCAAGTACGAGATCCTCCCGGGCAAGGAAAAGGTCATCGAAGAGCTGCGCCGGCTCGCCAAGGATGCTGACACCATCTATCTCGCAACCGACTTGGACCGCGAGGGGGAAGCCATTGCCTGGCACCTGCGCGAAGCCATCGGTGGTGACGACACCCGCTACAAGCGCGTGGTGTTCAACGAAATTACCAAGAAGGCGATCCAGGAAGCCTTCTCGAAGCCAGGCGAACTGGATATCGACCGCGTTAACGCCCAGCAGGCGCGTCGTTTCCTCGACCGCGTCGTGGGCTACATGGTTTCGCCGCTGCTGTGGGCCAAGATCGCTCGCGGTCTGTCTGCCGGTCGCGTGCAATCGGTTGCCGTGAAGCTGGTGGTCGAGCGCGAACGTGAAATCCGTGCGTTCATCCCGGAAGAGTACTGGGAAGTCCACGCCGACCTCGGCACCGCCAAAGGCGCGACCGTGCGTTTCGACGTGGCTCGCGAAAAGGGCGAAGCCTTCAAGCCGCTCAACGAAACCCAGGCCATGGCTGCACTGGAGAAGCTCAAGGCTTCCAGCTACAGCATCGTCAAGCGCGAAGACAAACCGACCAGCAGCAAGCCGTCGGCGCCGTTCATCACCTCCACCCTGCAACAGGCCGCGAGTAACCGCCTGGGCTTCGGTGTGAAGAAAACCATGATGATGGCCCAACGTTTGTACGAAGCCGGCTACATCACTTATATGCGTACCGACTCCACCAACCTTTCGGTTGATGCCGTGGCGATGGCGCGTACCTATATTGAAGGCGAGTTCGGCAAGAAGTACCTGCCGGAAACCCCGAACGTCTACAGCAGCAAGGAAGGCGCACAAGAGGCTCACGAAGCGATTCGTCCGTCCGACGCCAATACCGAGCCAAGCAAGCTGTCGGGCATGGAGCGTGACGCTGAGCGCCTCTACGAGCTCATCTGGCGCCAGTTCCTCGCTTGCCAGATGCTGCCGGCGCAATACCTGTCGACCACGGTCACTGTGGGTGCCGGCGACTTCGAGCTGCGCGCCAAGGGCCGCATCCTGAAGTTCGACGGTTACACCCGCGTCATGCCGCAAATCGCCAAGCCAGGCGATGACGACGTACTGCCGGACATGGCCCAGGGCGACGCGATGAAGCTGATCAAGCTTGATCCGACCCAGCACTTCACCAAGCCGCCGGCGCGTTACTCGGAAGCCAGCCTGGTAAAAGAAATGGAAAAACGCGGCATCGGTCGTCCTTCGACCTACGCGGCGATCATTTCGACCATCCAGGACCGCGGCTACGTGGCGCTGCACAACCGTCGTTTCTACTCGGAGAAGATGGGTGACATCGTCACCGAGCGTCTGGCGGAGAGCTTCTCCAACCTGATGGACTACGGTTTCACCGCCGGCATGGAAGAGCATCTCGATGACGTGGCCCAGGGCGAACGCGACTGGAAAAACGTGCTCGACGAGTTCTACGGCGACTTCAAGAAGAAACTCGAAGTAGCCGAAAGCCCGGAACACGGCATGCGCGCCAACCAGCCCGTCATGACTGACATTCCGTGCACCACCTGCGGCCGGCCGATGCAGATCCGTACCGCGTCGACCGGTGTGTTCCTCGGTTGCTCGGGCTACAGCCTGCCGCCGAAAGAGCGCTGCAAGGCCACCGTCAACCTGGTGCCGGGCGACGAAATCGCCGCGGACGACGAGGGTGAGTCGGAGTCGCTGGTGTTGCGTGGCAAGCATCGCTGCCCGATCTGCAGCACGGCGATGGATGCCTACCTGCTCGATGAAAAGCGCAAGCTGCACATCTGCGGTAACAACCCGGATTGCGATGGCTACGAAATCGAAGAGGGCACTTATCGCATCAAGGGCTATGAAGGTCCGAGCCTGGAGTGCGACAAGTGCGGTAGCGAGATGCAGCTCAAGACCGGCCGTTTCGGCAAGTTCTTCGGTTGCACCAATGCTACTTGCAAGAACACCCGCAAGCTGCTGAAGAGCGGTGATGCGGCGCCGCCGAAGATGGATCCGGTGAAGATGCCTGAGCTGAAATGCGAAAAGGTCAACGACACCTACATCCTGCGCGACGGTGCATCCGGTCTGTTCCTGGCCGCCAGCCAGTTCCCGAAAAACCGCGAGACCCGTGCTCCGCTGGTGATGGAAATCATCCCGCACAAGGACGAGATCGATCCGAAGTATCACTTCCTCTGCGAAGCACCGAAGAAAGATCCGGATGGCCTCCCGACTGTGATTCGTTACAGTCGCAAGACCAAGGAGCAGTACGTGCAGACCGAAGTCGACGGTAAGCCGACTGGCTGGAAAGCGTTCTACGACGGCGGCAAGTGGACGGTCGAAGACAAGCGTCCGGCTGCGAAGGCGTAAAGCGTCGCGGCACTGAAAAGGCCGCATGAGAACCCTCGGGTTTTCATGCGGCCTTTTTTGGTGCTCCTGCAAAGAAGGGGGGGCTTGCGGTTGGATCGGCTGATCCTCGACACTGTCCAACCTGCATGAAGCAATTATTTCGTTGTGGAGGCTGCCGTCATGGCCCACGAACTGTATACCCGCACCAATCAGAAGATTTATTTCGCCGGCTTGTCGCTCGAAGCGCTGGCTCGCACTGAAGAGGGGCGGGCGATGAATTCGCTGGCGCTGATCCAGGCCGGACGCGAATCCACGCTGTTTCACCTGTACGGTGCGCTGTTGGGCCTGTGTCACGAAATCGCCGGTTTCTATCGCTTGCCTCAGGCCAATGCTCCCCGTGCAGAGATGTTGCTGACTCGCGAGGTGCTGGACACCATCGCCATTCCGGAAATGGCTGAGCTGGTCGAACTGGCCAATAATCCGGAAACCTGGCTGGCCAAGCTGTTGGCCGCCCATGCTGCATTGTTTCAGCCGCCACGCGCGCCTCACAAGCCGAAAGGGGACGTGACCCAACCTCTGATCCAGGCTGTCAATCTGGATGAAGAGGAGGCACCGCAAGAGCTGAGTCGGGAGGAGCTGGAGAGCTGGCGTCAGAATCTGAAAGGATTGGCGATCCGCTTTCGCGAAGGCCTGAACGAGTGCTGACAGAAACAGTTTTGGGACGGCATCTGGTCAAGATCCCGAGCGAAGCCTGGCCGATGCCTATATAATCCCCGCCTTTCGTGGAGAACAGTCCTTTATGCCAACGTCCTTTCTAGAAATTGTCGAGTTACCAGACGGCCGTATCGAGCTGCGCAGGGCCGAGGACGAGGGTTCTCTGGTTACTTTGGATTTCTCCGAGGACGCCAAGGCATTCCTGCAAGGGCAGCACGTGGAAGTCGCCAAGGCGATGTTGAGCGTGGGTGTTCAGATGGCCGGTCGCCTGGTTGAAGGCGAATTCGACAAGGAAGAGGGGTCGCGGGTTCTTCATTGACCCCCGTCTGTCGCTTTTCTTGACGTCGTTATTCATCGGCTTCTCTGTCCCTGGAGAAGCCTTGCGCGGTGAAGCGCGCGTCTTGTCTGCCGGTTAACCCAGTCGAATATTCAGGCTTTGAGCGTCCCCGGTGCGGGCGGCGCTGATCAGTTGTTGCCGCGATTGGGAGCTCAACGGGTTGATCCAGCTGACCACCGTGTGGCTGCGACCCAGGCGCAGGGCTTCGCAGGTCAGTTGCTGGGCGCTCTGGGTGCCCCGTGGTTGCAGCAACAGAATGCGCTCGCGGTTGAGGCCGGCATCTCGCAGCCAGGCTTGAGTCAGGCTGGCGGGCGGGGCGATCAGTGTCAGCCAACGTGCGTCCTGGTCCTGGCTCAATTCCCTGAGGATCGGTGCCAGGAGGCTCAGGCAGTTCCCGGCTGCACCACGCAGTGACAGCTCGCTGAAAACGTCAGGTTCGGCGCTCCAGGGGGACTCGACTACGTCTTTCAGGATCGGCGCCAATGGCTGTGCCATGAACGCTTCGAACAACGGCAGTTGGGTTTGCTGTGGTGATGTCTGTGGGAACTGCATGGTGCCTCCTTTAGCGGCGAATGACGCCGACACTCAAGCCTTCGATCACCAGTTCCTGGTCTTGAAGGTTCACTTCAATAGGGGCGAACTCGGGGTTCTCGGCGATCAGCCAGACTTTGCTGCCGTCACGCTTGAAGCGCTTGACGGTCACTTCGTCGCCGATTCGCGCAACCACGATCTGGCCGTTGCGGGCTTCGCGGGTGGTGTGGACCGCCAGCAGGTCGCCGTCGAAAATGCCGATATCCTTCATGCTCATCCCGTGGACGCGCAGCAGGTAGTCGGCGCGCGGATGGAAGAAGGCGGGATTGATGTTGCAGGATTCTTCGATGTGTTGCTGCGCAAGAATCGGAGCGCCGGCTGCGACCCGGCCAATGATCGGCAGGGTGGAGTCGTCGGCCTTGGCTTCGAAACCGGGGATGCGAATGCCGCGGGAGGCGCCAGGCGTCATTTCGATTGCACCCTTGCGAGCCAGTGCCTTGAGGTGTTCTTCCGCCGCATTGGGCGACTTGAAGCCCAGTTCCTGAGCGATTTCCGCACGGGTGGGTGGATACCCGTTGTCTTCCAGGCAGCGCTTGATGAAGGCCAGAATCTCTGCTTGTCGTGGCGTCAGCTTTAGCATATCGATCGCTCTGTTTTTTTATACAGTGACTGGGATTATATACAGTGAGGCGATCTTGGCAATGCTCCTTTTTTCAGTCGCCGCCGGACGGTCAAACAGTCAGTGGATTGAAGCTTCGCCGTTGTGTGGTTAAATGTCTGACCGACCATTCCCGAAACGAACTGCCAGACTTGACAATGCACAGGCTGAAACGTATGTTTCAAACAAGTGTTTGTCAGGCGGAGTAGCCATGGCCCAGTCGGAAACCGTTGAACGCATTCTTGATGCAGCCGAGCAGTTGTTCGCGGAAAAAGGTTTCGCCGAAACCTCGTTGCGTCTGATCACCAGCAAGGCGGGTGTCAACCTGGCGGCGGTGAACTATCACTTCGGTTCGAAGAAGGCGTTGATCCAGGCGGTTTTCTCGCGGTTCCTCGGTCCGTTCTGCATCAGCCTCGATAAAGAGCTGGAGCGGCGTCAGGCCAAGCCTGAAATCAAGCCGACCCTCGAAGAGTTGCTGGAAATCCTCGTCGAGCAGGCGCTGGTGGTGCAGCCGCGCAGCGGCAACGACCTGTCCATCTTCATGCGTTTGCTGGGGCTGGCGTTCAGTCAGAGCCAGGGGCACTTGCGGCGTTATCTGGAAGACATGTACGGCAAGGTGTTCCGCCGCTACATGATGCTCGTCAACGATGCGGCGCCGCGTATCCCACCTATCGAACTGTTCTGGCGTGTGCACTTCATGCTGGGTGCGGCGGCGTTCAGCATGTCCGGTATCAAGGCCTTGCGCGCGATTGCCGAAACCGACTTCGGCGTGAACACCTCGATCGAGCAGGTCATGCGCCTGATGGTGCCGTTCCTGGCTGCCGGCATGCGCGCCGAATCCGGCGTTACCGACGCCGCCATGGCCACTGCCCAGCTGCGTCCGCGTAGCAAATCGACACCGCTTGCCGCCAAGGTTTAACCGCGCACGGGTGGGCGCGGCAGCTGACATCCGCTAAGCTAGCCGCCCATGCCGACTCTCGTTTTGAACCCGTTTCCCATTGATATCGCCGACCTGCCGGGCACAGCGTCTGGCGGCGAATTCGTGTGGGCCGGGTTTTCTGTTATCAAGGAATTTCTATGACTGCTGGCTTGCAAGGCTCGTTGATGGTGGACGTCGCCGGTACCTGGCTGACCGCTGAAGATCGCCAATTGTTGCGCCAGCCCGAAGTGGGTGGCCTGATCATCTTTGCCCGTAACATCGAGCATCCGCGTCAAGTGCGCGAGCTGAGTGCGGCCATTCGCGCCATTCGTCCCGATCTGCTGCTGGCGGTGGATCAAGAGGGCGGCCGCGTGCAGCGCCTGCGCCAGGGTTTCGTGCGCTTGCCCGCCATGCGCGCCATTGCCGACAACCCGAACGCCGAATACCTGGCCGAGCAGTGCGGCTGGATCATGGCGACCGAAGTGTTGGCCGTTGGCCTGGACCTGAGCTTCGCCCCGGTGCTCGACCTGGATTACCAGCGCAGCGCCGTTGTCGGCACTCGCTCGTTCGAAGGTGATCCCGAGCGCGCGGCCTTGCTCGCGGGTGCATTCATCCGCGGTATGAACAGCGCAGGCATGGCGGCTACCGGCAAGCACTTCCCCGGCCACGGCTGGGCTGAAGCGGATTCCCACGTCGCGATCCCCAACGACGAACGTAGCCTCGACGAGATTCGCGCCAATGACCTGGTGCCGTTTGCCAAACTGAGCAAGCAACTGGCCGCGGTCATGCCGGCCCACGTTATTTATCCACAGGTCGATTCCCAGCCCGCCGGTTTCTCCCGACGCTGGTTGCAGGACATCCTGCGTGGCGAACTGCAGTTCGATGGCGTGATTTTCAGTGATGACCTGTCCATGGCGGGCGCTCACGTGGTCGGCGATGCCGCCAGCCGTATCGAAGCGGCGCTGACTGCCGGTTGCGACATGGGCCTGGTGTGCAACGACCGTGCGGCCGCCGAACTGGCCTTGAGCGCTGCGCAACGCCTGAAGGTCAAGCCTTCCGAGCGCATTGCACGGATGCGCGGCCAGTCGTTCGCCAGCACCGAATACCGTCAGGACCCGCGCTGGCTGGCCGCTGTCGGCGCGCTCAAAGAAGCTCAATTGATTGATTAAGGACTGTTCGTTATGACGGTTTACGCGATTATCGGTGGCACTGGCCTGACTCAACTCGAAGGCCTGAGCATTCGCCAGTCACTGGCAGTGGACACGCCTTATGGCGCACCTTCGGCCGAGGTTCAGATCGGCGAGTATGCCGGCAAGGAAGTACTGTTCCTCGCGCGTCACGGCCATCCCCATCGTTTTCCGCCGCATCAGGTCAACTACCGCGCCAACCTCTGGGCGCTGAAGCAGGCCGGTGCCGAAGCCATTCTGGCGGTCAATGCCGTGGGTGGCATCCATGCCGCCATGGGCACCGGGCATTTTTGCGTGCCACATCAGTTGATCGACTACACCAGCGGTCGTGAGCACACCTACTTTGCCGATGACCTGGAGCACGTCACCCATATCGACTTCAGCTATCCCTATAGCGAACCGTTGCGCCAGCAACTGATTGCGGCATTGGCGGTGGAAGGCGTGGGTTACAGCAGTCATGGCGTGTATGCCTGCACTCAAGGGCCGCGACTGGAGACAGTGGCTGAAATCGCCCGACTGGAGCGCGACGGTTGCGACATCGTCGGCATGACAGGTATGCCGGAAGCGGCCCTGGCCCGCGAGCTGGAACTGGATTACGCCTGTCTGGCGCTAGTGGTGAACCCGGCGGCGGGCAAGTCGACGGCGGTGATTACCATGGCCGAGATCGAGCAGGCATTGCATGACGGCATGGGCAAGGTGAAATCGACGTTGGCGCGGGTGCTCAAGGGCTGAGCCCCACTTGATACCGCGTTGACCCCATCGCGAGCAAGCTCGCTCCCACAGTGTCCGCGTCGAACACAACTTTTGCGGACATCACTGAACCTGTGGGAGCGAGCTTGCTCGCGATGGCGGTCTAAAAAACGCCGAAAGTCTCAACGTTTTTCGAGGTTTTCCGGCAGCGGCGCAAACAGCGCCTCGATATCATCGTTTTGCAGCTTCCAGTCCCCGGCCTTGCGCCCATCCAGCACACCGGCCGCGAGGTCGGATTTTTCCTTTTGCAGGTGCTGAATCTTTTCTTCCACCGTGCCGCGCGCGATCATTTTGTAAACGAACACCGGCTTCTCCTGGCCGATGCGATACGCGCGGTCGGTCGCCTGGTTTTCCGTCGCCGGGTTCCACCACGGGTCGTAATGAATCACCGTGTCCGCCTCGGTCAGGTTCAGGCCAACGCCACCGGCCTTCAGGCTGATCAGAAAAATCTGACGCTTGCCGCTCTGGAATTCCTTCACTGGAGTACGGCGGTCGCGGGTCTGGCCGGTTAGCAGGGCGTAGGCCACGCCGCGTTTGTTCAGTTCGTCTTCGATCAGCGACAGCATTGAAGTGAACTGCGAGAACAGCAGGATTCGTCGACCTTCCTCGAACAATTCCTCGAGCATTTCCATCAGGCTGTCGAGCTTGCCCGACGTGCTGCCACGGCTTGGCGGGGTCGCCTCGTTGACCAGGCGCAAATCGCAACACACCTGACGCAGCTTGAGCAGGGCTTCGAGAATAATGATCTGGCTGCGGGCCACGCCTTTGCGGGTGATCTCGTCGCGGACTTTCTTGTCCATGGCCAGGCGCATGGTTTCGTACACATCACGCTGGGCCTCGTTGAGTTCGACCCAGTGAATGATCTCGGTTTTCGGCGGCAACTCGGTCGCCACCTGTTCCTTGGTGCGGCGCAGCAGGAAAGGTTTGATCCGACCGTTGAGGTGCGCAAGCCTGACTTCGCTGGTGCGTTTTTCAATCGGCACGCGGTAATCGCGGTTGAAGCTTTTGACGTCGCCCAGCCAGCCGGGCAGGAGGAAGTGAAACAGTGACCAGAGTTCACCGAGGTGGTTTTCCAGCGGCGTACCGCTCAGGCACAGGCGCTGTCGGGCATTGAGCTCGCGGGCAGCCTGGGCGGCCTTGCTGGTCGGGTTCTTGATGTATTGCGCTTCATCCAGCACCAATATGTGCAAGGGCTGCGCCGCCAGGCGTTCGACATCCTTGGGCAGCAGCGCATAGGTGGTCAGGATCAGATCGTAGTCAGCCAGCTTGTCGAAGTGCTTTTTGCGGCCGGCACCGTACAGCGCCAGTACCTTGAGCTGCGGCGTAAAGTGCGCCGCTTCGTCGAGCCAGTTGGGGATCAGGCTGGTCGGCATCACCACCATGCACGGCCGATCCAGGCGGCCGGCGTTTTTCTCGCTCAGCACATGGGCCAGTGTCTGTAGGGTTTTGCCCAGGCCCATGTCGTCCGCGAGAATTCCACCCACCTCCAACTGCCGCAGTGATTGCATCCAGCTCAAGCCTTCGAGCTGATACGGACGCAGCGTCGCATTCAGGCCTTCCGGGGCGATGGCCGTGTGGTCCTTGATGTCGCGCAGGCGCTGGGCAAAGGTGCGGATCTGTTCGCCACCCTCCCACAGTAGCGGCATGTCTTCCAGCGGGTTCAGGCGCGTGGCATCGGCCTTGCTCAGGCGCAGCGTGGTGTCGCCGGGCTCCTGCAGGTAGAACTCGCCAAGGGTGGCCAGCACCGGTTTCAAGCGGCCGAAGGGCAGGGCGACTTGTAATGGGCCGTGCTCGGAATTCGGGCGATTGGGGATATTCACCAGGATCAGCTCGTCGTCGCGGCGTCGGGCGAGGCGTTCCGGGTTGAGGATTTCGGTGTGGGAGCGCATCAGGTTGAGCAGGATCGGCAACAGGCTCAGGCGTTCGCCGTTGACGATGATCCCCAGTTCCAGGTCGAACCAGTCGCGCTCCGGCGCTTGTTCGACGGTGGCGTACCAATCGTCTACCGCTGTCAGGTCGAACCCGAAGTCCTCGTCGATCTGCAACTCCCAGCCCTGGGCGCGCAACTTCGGCAGTTCATTGAGGGTAAAGGTCAGCCAGGCGCTGTCATTGACCATCTCGAACAGCTCGCCGGCGCTTTCCGGCAAGGCCTTGCTTTGCCGGGTGGCGACTTTGAAGCCGAGGATTCGCAGCTGTTCCCGGTAGGACTGTTCCACGTCCGGGTGGCGTTTTATCCGCAGCGTCTGGGTTTCCTGGCGAATCAGGATGTCGGTGTTTTTCTGCCCGCTGACGTACTCGTCCAGGTAACTGAAAGACAGCGCCGCGCGATGCTGGATGTAACGCTGCATTCGACCGTTGCGCGGTTCGAAGGCGCTAAACTCGATGCTCGCCAGCCATAGGCGCGGTACCGGTTGCACATTGTCCACCAGCACTTGCGGCGGGGCTTTCGGGCTGCGGTTTTCCAGGACGGCCTGGAGCTTTTCCAGGAGTTCGGCGTCTTTGGCGGCAGCGGGGTAGTCGAGGGTTTCCTGCACTTGCAGGAGCACCGCCGCGCAATGTTTGCAGTTGCTGTGGACCGGGCAGGAGCAGGTGGCGTCGACCATCAGCAGCGTGCCTTTGGCTGACTCGCGCAGGCGAATGGTCTGACGGTAAACGTTACCGCCAGAGCCTTCACACGCGGCGACGATGGTTGCGTCGCCGGCCTCGACGATCCTGACGCGATTCTCCAGCGCGTAACGGCGACCACGCTCCAGGCTCTGTTCCTTGAATCGGCTGACCCAGGACGGTGCGAGGGGTTTGCTCAGGGTCGCGGACATAGGGAATCAGTCCGGAATTTCTTCGGGAGCTGCTCGGGGTGCGGGGGCGGTCAGCGAGGTGATCTTGATCAACAGGCCGAGGTGGCCGTTATCGAGAAAATTCAACTGGCCGTTCTTGGTGTGGCTTTCCTGTTTCAGGCGCTCGCTGGCGGTCACCATGCCATTGGCATCGATCTGGTTGACCCAGAAATCGGCGTCGACGTCGGTAAAGCGTCCCAGTTTCATGTTCAGTGTGCCCTCGATCGGGAACTGACCATATTGTTCCTTACCGTCGCTGACCGCCACTTTGCTGGCCGTTTCACCGAGGGGTTGTTGCCAGGCCTTGTGCAGCAACACCGTGTAGTCGGCGCTGCTGGTGAGTTTTTCCACCTCGCCATTGAGGCTTGGCGTGCGCAGGCTGTCGGGGCTGACCGGTTGGGCGCCCGCCGCCCAGTCTTCCGGCGCGGCGCGGCTGACAATCGCCGGCACGGCGTTTTGACGGACCAGAATCATTTCGACCTGATACAGGTCATCGGCAAATGCCGTGGGTGCGACCAGCGTTGGCATCAACAGGGTCAGCAGGGTCAGTGAGCGAAACAGGCGCATGCGGCGTCCTTCAAGCAGTTTTCGGAACGAGGCGCTCGAACAGCGCCTCTACAGTATTAAAGCGCTCTTCCGGGCGCTCCATCGGAACCATGAACTTGAACATCGTGGCGCCTTCGAATTTGTAGCGTTTTGGCTGGCTCTGGATCAGTTTGATCAGGGTCAGCGGGTCGACCGGCGTCTGTGCGGCGAACTCGACGCGACCGCCCTGGGGGCCGCCATCGACTTTCTTGATGCCCAGTTGCTCGGCCTGCAATTTCAATGCAGTGATACGGATCAGGTTCTTGGTCGGTTCCGGCAGCAGGCCGAAACGGTCGATCATCTCCACCTGCAAATCCTTGAGGCCGTCCTCGTCGGTGGCCGAGGCAATGCGCTTGTAGAGAATCAGGCGGGCGTGGACATCCGGCAGGTAGTCTTCCGGAATCAACGCCGGTACCCGCAAGTTGACTTCCGGACCGCCGCCGAGCGGTTGATCGAGGTTCGGCTGCTCGCCCTTGCGGATCGACTTCACCGCGCGCTCGAGCATTTCCATGTACAGCGTGAAGCCGACAGCCTGGATCTGCCCGCTCTGGCCGTCGCCGAGCAGTTCGCCGGCGCCACGGATTTCCAGGTCGTTGGTGGCGAGCACGAAGCCCGCGCCGAGGTCCTGGGTGTTGGCAATCGCTTCCAGGCGCTTTTCCGCGTCCGGGGTGATTTGCTGGCGTGGCGGTGTCAACAGGTAGGCATAGGCCTGGTGGTGGCTGCGTCCGACCCGGCCGCGCAACTGGTGCAACTGTGCCAGGCCGAACTTGTCGGCACGCTCGATGATGATGGTGTTGGCGCTTGGTACGTCGATGCCGGTCTCGATGATGGTCGAGGCGATCAGCACGTTGAAGCGCTTGTGGTAGAAGTCGCTCATCACCTGTTCGAGTTCGCGTTCGCGCATCTGCCCGTGGCCGATGCCGATCCGTGCTTCCGGCACCAGTTCGGCGAGGTCGGCGGCGCATTTCTCGATGGTCTTCACGTCGTTGTGCAGGTAGTAGACCTGGCCGCCACGCAGCAACTCACGCAGCAAGGCCTCTTTGACCGTGCTCTTGTTCTGTTCCATGACGAAGGTGCGGACCGACAGGCGGCGGGCCGGCGGCGTGGCGATGATTGACAGGTCGCGCATGCCTGACACCGCCATGTTCAGCGTGCGCGGGATCGGCGTGGCGGTCAGGGTCAGGATGTCGACTTCGCTGCGCAGGGCCTTGAGCTGTTCTTTCTGGCGCACGCCGAAACGGTGTTCCTCGTCGATGATCACCAGGCCAAGGTTTTTGATCTTCACGTCGTCCTGCAGCAGCTTGTGCGTGCCGATGACGATGTCGATCTTGCCTTCGGCCAGGTCCGCGACTGCCGCATTCACTTCCTTGGCCGACTTGAAGCGGCTCATCACTTCCACGGTTACCGGCCAGTCGGCAAAGCGGTCGCGGAAGCTGTTGTAGTGCTGCTGGGCGAGCAGGGTGGTCGGCACCAGGATCGCCACCTGGCGACCGCCGTGCACGGCGATGAACGCGGCGCGCATCGCCACTTCGGTCTTGCCGAAGCCGACGTCGCCACATACCAGGCGATCCATCGGCCTGGGCGCAAGCATGTCTTCGCGCACCGCGTCGATGGTGGTTTGCTGGTCCGGGGTTTCTTCGAACGGGAAGCCGGCGCTGAAGGTGGCGTAGTCGGCCTTCGGGTCGGCGAAAGCGTAGCCTTCGCGGGCGGCGCGGCGGGCATAGATGTCGAGCAGCTCGGCGGCGACGTCGCGCACCTGTTCGGCGGCTTTGCGCTTGGCTTTCTGCCAGGTCTCGGAACCGAGGCGGTGCAGCGGGGCCAGGGCATCGTCGCTGCCGGTGTAGCGAGCGATCAGGTGCAGGTTGGCCACCGGCACATAAAGCTTGGCGCCTTCGGCGTATTCCAGGGCGAGGAATTCAGCGGTCTGGCTGTCGATTTCCAGGGTCGCCAGGCCCAGGTAGCGGCCGACGCCGTGGTCGATGTGCACCACCGGCGCACCTTCGCGCAGCTCGGTGAGGTTCTTGATGACGGCATCGTTGTTGGCATCGGCACGCTTTTCGCGGCGACGGCGCTGCATCACGCGCTGGCCGAACAACGGGCTTTCCGCGACAAGGGCCAGGGCCGGGTTGTCGAGCAGCAAGCCTTCGTCGAGCGGGGCGATGGTGATCGCCAGGCGATCCTTGCCGGCGACAAAGTCCGGCCAGCTGTCGACGGTTTTCGGTCGCAGCTTCAAGCGTTCCAGCAGCTCCAGCAGCACCTCGCGGCGACCTGCCGATTCGGCGGTGAACAGCACGCGGCCGGGGAACTGGTCGAGGAACTCCGCCAGTGCCGCCAGCGGTTGGGTGGCCTTGGCTTCGATCGCCAGGTTGGGCAACTCGCGAGCGGGGAAGCGCTCGCGACCACCACCGCTTTCCACATCCTGTTGACTGGCCACCACGCGCGGCCAGTTCTTCAGGCGCGCGAAGCAGTCTTCCACCGGCAGGAACAGTTCGGCGGGCGGTAATAAAGGACGGGACGGGTCGACGCGGCGTTCTTCATAGCGATTGCGTACGTCGTTCCAGAAGTTTTCCGCGGCCTGTTCGATGCCGGGCAGCGAGAACACTTGGGTGTCCTGGGGCAGGTAATCGAACAGCGTCGAGGTTTCTTCGAAGAACAGCGGCAGGTAGTACTCGATGCCGGCCGGGGTAATCCCGCTGCTCAAATCCTGGAAAATCGGGCAGCGGCGGAAATCGACATCGAAGCGCTCGCGAAAGCGCGCCTTGAAGCGAGTGACCGCTTCTTTTTGCAGCGGGAATTCCTTGGCCGGCAACAGCTTGACCGAATCAACCTTGTCGATCGAGCGCTGGTTCTCCGGGTCGAAGGTGCGCAGGGTTTCGATTTCGTCGTCGAACAGGTCGATGCGATACGGCAGTTTGCTGCCCATCGGGAACAGATCGATCAGCGAGCCGCGAACGGTGAACTCGCCGTGCTCATACACCGTATCGACGTAGCGATAGCCCGTGGCTTCAAGCCGGGTGCGCATTTGCTCGACGTCGAGCTTCTGGCCGATGTCCAGCACCAGGCTGCTGCCGAGCAGGAATTTGGTCGGCGCGAGGCGATGCAGGGCGGTCGTGATCGGCACCACCAGCACGCCATGGCTCAGTTCCGGCAGCCGGTACAGACTGGCGATGCGCTGGGAAATGATGTCCTGGTGCGGCGAGAACAGGTCGTAGGGCAGGGTTTCCCAGTCCGGAAAGTGCAATACGGGCAAATCCGGGGCGAAGAAACCCAGCTCCTGTTCCAGCCGTTCGGCACTTTGGCTGTCGGCGGTCAGCAGCAGGGTAAAGCGCTTGGCAGCGCTGGCGGCCTCGGCGATGGCCAGGCTCAGGGCGGCACCGGGCAGGTTGCCCCAGTGCTGTTTACCTGCCGCGGCAGGGAGAAGCGGTAGACGCAGAACGGGCACGGAAGGTTGAGCTCCAAGCGTTGCGACAAAGTCGGCAATTGTAGCGGTCAACGATGCCGCCTGTCAGTTGCTGACTGTGTCTAAAGCACGGGTTTGGTGAAATGTAGTGGTAAAGACAAAATCCGGCGCTTTTTTGCCATGAATTATTGAATATGTAGTGGCAAAAACAACGAGTGTTACGGAGGGTTACGGATAACGACGCGCGGCCTCCAAAAAATTGACTGCGCTGAAAGCCCCGGTTTTATTGGGTTTGCGCGGGGCGTAATTTTTTTGAACGACGAATTGTTACGTAAAGCACGACGGGCGCGCATTGCTACCGCTGTCACTCGGCGGCATAATGTAGCCCCTTTTTTCTGCCCCTACATGTGGAAGGTTCCCGTGACTCAGAAGCCCGACCAGTGTCTTGGTGAATGGATCGACCGTGAAGCACTCGCAGAAGCGATGATTCCGCTTATCGGTCAGCTCTACCGCAATAACAACGTGGTGAGCTCGATCTATGGCCGCAGCCTGATCAATCGTTCAGTCATTGCGATTCTCAAAGCTCACCGCTTTGCTCGTCACCGTCAGTCCGACGAAAGCGAGCTGTCCGTCCACGAAACATTCCCGCTGATCAAGGCGATGAGCGAACTCAAGCTCGGCGCCGCTTCGGTGGACCTGGGCAAGCTGGCGGCCAAGTTCAAGGCCGAAGGCAATGGCCGTACTGCCGAGCAGTTCGTCCGTGAAGAACTGGCTGACGTGGTTGGCCAGCAAAACGCATCGGCCCGCAAAGGCACCGACGTTGTCCTCTACGGCTTCGGTCGTATCGGCCGTCTGCTGGCGCGCATCCTGATCGAGAAAACCGGTGGTGGCGACGGCCTGCGCCTGCGCGCCATCGTAGTCCGCAAGGGCGCCGAGAACGACCTGGTCAAGCGTGCCAGCCTGCTGCGCCGCGACTCGGTCCATGGTCCGTTCGATGGCACCATCACCATCGATGAAGCCAACAACACCATCACCGCCAACGGCAACCTGATCCAGGTTATCTACGCCAAGAGCCCGGCCGAAGTCGACTACACCCAGTACGGCATCGAAAACGCCCTGATCGTCGACAACACCGGTGTATGGCGTGACGCTGACGGCCTGGGCCAGCACCTGGCCTGCCCGGGCGCTGCCCGCGTGATCCTCACCGCACCTGGCAAGGGCGCGCTGAAGAATATCGTGCATGGCATCAACCATGGCGAAATCACCCCTGACGACAAGATCATCTCGGCGGCTTCCTGCACCACCAACGCCATCGTGCCGGTGCTAAAGGCGGTCAACGACAAGTACGGCATCGTCAACGGCCACGTCGAAACCGTTCACTCGTTCACCAACGACCAGAACCTGATCGACAACTTCCACAAGGGCAGCCGTCGTGGCCGCGCCGCGCCGCTGAACATGGTTATCACCGAGACCGGTGCCGCCACCGCAGCCGCCAAGGCGCTGCCAGTGCTCAAGGGCAAGCTGACCGGCAACGCGATTCGCGTTCCTACGCCGAACGTGTCGATGGCCATCCTGAACCTGAACCTGGAAAAGGCCACCACTCGCGAAGAGATCAACGAGTACCTGCGCCAGATGGCCATGCACTCGGACCTGCACAAGCAGATCGACTACGTGAGCTCCCAGGAAGTGGTTTCCACCGACTTCGTTGGCTCGCGCCACGCAGGCGTAGTGGACGCTGAAGCGACCATCACCCAGGATAACCGCGTTGTTCTGTACGTCTGGTACGACAACGAGTTCGGTTACAGCTGCCAGGTGGTTCGCGTGATGGAAGACATGGCCGGTGTAAACCCGCCAGCATTCCCGCGCTAAGCCTTTAGCTGCACATGAAACGCCCCGGCCTTGGTCGGGGCGTTTTTGTTTGTGCGCTCCGCAATAAATACGCTTTAGAAACAATCCTGTAGGAAAAGGATCGTTTCTATTGGCGAAACTTCTGAATCATTCTTTTGACCCTGCCGTGAGGATCGCGACGCTGTTAGCGTCCGCCGCATTATTTCTGAACACCCTTCCTGGGATATGGATTTTGAAATGAATGCACCCATGCAGCCTTTGTATACCAACGATGTTTCCCCAGAGTATCTACGCAGTCTGGACAATCCACACTTCACTGAGCAGCAAATTGCGCAATTCCATGAGCACGCCCAAGTGGTTGTGCGTCAACAGCAGGCCTACATCGACGCTCATCCTGCTATCGCAATCTTCCGGTGCGCAACCGAGGGCAGCCACACCCGTAACGGCGGGGTGATCCAGCAAGGGACAGGGCCGCTGGAGTTCAAGTTGGAAAATGGACGCTCGGTGCGCGTAGCGCGAACAGGCGACTACGTCCTGTATGCCGATGGCAGTACGGCGCAAATCATTACCGGCGCAGGGCAAGACAACAATGATGTGGCGCTGGTCGGCAGCATGCTCAGCAATGGCGACGAAATCATCAATACACCGCAAGGCGGCTACGTGTTTATTGCGCGCGAAGGTGTGTCGATGGGCGAGGATTTTTTGCCATCGGTCGCGGATTGAGTGACGAAGTCTGGCGCTGTCCAAAGCTGTCTCAGTGCTGCGTTGCTTAAATGCTCACGCAGCTGATGGTCGAAAACTTTCTGGACTCGGCCGGAAGTAACGGAGAAGAAATTCAATGAAAGAAGGACATTTCATCGGTCTGAATGACCGAACCACTTGTGGTGGCAAAGTTCTGGATGGTGACACCCGGATCATGATGTATGGCGTTGCCCACGCCTGCGATGGTGATCGAGTTACCTGTGGAAAAGACGGGAAGACGTATCGGATCGTCGGTGGTATTTCGCACATGATCAGTCATGGAAAGCTCATGGCTGGTACGCTGGACAGTTACAGTAATTGCCCCTGTAAAGCTCGACTGATCCCCTCCGTAATGACGGCCACGTATCAAAGCAACGCAAGCCCTGCAAAGCCGGCCACCAGGGCTGCGGGCTCATCGGCGGCTCCGGCTGAAAACAGCTTTACGGCCAAACCTCAGGTGGTTGATCTGAAGCTGGCAGATAAAATCTCTGCACCACCCGGCGACCTTGGTGGAAGCGAAGCCTGTAACCATCCAGACCAGATGGAAGAGCTTGCCAGCTACATCGCAGGTGAGATGAATAGGAACATCAAGCATCCGTCCGTGTTGAAAATGAAAGAGCTGATGAGCTACGACAGCAGCGCGCAAGCCAGGAAATTTCGGGCGTTACCCTGGTACGCCAGACTGGCTGGACCACCAAATTTCAACGGAATTGCATGGACGAAGAAGCTTGAGGCGATGGCGATCTGGACGAAGCAGGTGGGTCAGAATATGGAGTGGGATCACAAGCCGAAGCTTCGGGCTATGTACAGCGATGACGTCCGGCACAAGCAAGGCCGATATGACTACTACTACGATATTTGGTCGAACATCCATTATGGGTACGTCGGCATAGTAGGTGGGCTTTCACAAAGCGTATTGTTGGATGGTGCGGGAGTTGAGCAAATTGGCTCGGACACAAAAAGGTGGATTGAAGACCATAAGAAATACCCAGGCCCGCATCTAACTGCGAGTCTAGTTGACGGACTACGGGCATTTGACGATATAGCCGATAGGGTGGCGATAAGTATTGGTGTGAAACTCGCCAGTCAATACGCAAATGGCGGGGTGACAGCCAAAATCATCATGAGCGAAGTTTTGGCAGTCGCACCCGAAAATTGGGGGGATGGAGTTCGTGAGCACTCCTGCACGTAAAAGAGGTCAATCTTTTAAAAGGTGGTTGTGGATTCCGATTGTGTATCTGGCCATCACCCACTGGGATATTGCGCTACCTACGGTTACTATTCACTATCCCGAGAGCGGAAGGGAGGAGCTCAGATACATCTGGAATGTCCAAGACCGGGTATACAAAGGAGGGATGCAACCCGGCGGAGGCACAGTCGATAATGGTCACCTGTTTCCGGATGATAATTTTTTTATGGAAATCTCCTGGTGGAGCAAAAATGTTCGTGCCCACTGCGTCAACATAACCCCGAAGTGGCCTAATACGGATATCTATCTTGATGCCAATGGTGATATTGATCTCAGCGAAGGCAGTGGCACTGATTCGGATCGCTTGAAACAATGTATCACAGATACCGCGAGCCCCTGAAAGATGCCAAGTTCTGAGGGGATCGGCTTCACAAGATTATCAGTATCCCAAAATGTAAATAAAAGGGTGCTGCTTTTGTTTATGCGTAGACTGCTAGCAATATTGCTTCTGATATATTTTGTCTGGTATGTCTCCGTGCCAAGGGTGAAAGTCTATTTCTCAGAGGCGGGGGGGCGGAAAGTTGGAGTTTGTTCTAAATACTCAGCACGATATATTTCGAGGAGAAATCTCCCCTGGCCAATCTACAGGAGGTCCCGGCCATATTTTTAAAAATAATGATTTTTTCATGCAGTTCGACTGGACTGTCTCAGGGAAAAGTCATTGCGTAAGGATAAGTCCTAAGTGGCCAACGACCAGTATATATATTGGAGCAGATGGAGCTCTCGATAGCGGTCACACTAGTGCAGCCGATTCAGATCGATTAACGGAATGCCCTCGGCAATGAGTACAGGATCAAAAAAAACGCTCCGACCTTCATTCTACGGTCAGCCCTTGGACTGAATTGTGACCATGGGAGGATAAAGTGTCGATAAACATCGGTTTAAAACTCGCCAATCAGCACCCTGATGGCGGGATAACTGCGCAGATAATTGTGAAGTGTTGGCAGTTGCTCCGGAAAACTGGGGGGAAGGAGTCCGTGTCCACGACTGCAAGTAAATCCCGGAGGCGGTATAAGCGATGGTTGTGGATTCCAGTTGTGTTTTTGGCCATCACTCATTGGGATATTGCGTTACCTACTGTGACTGTTCACTACTCCGAAGATGCTCGTGGCGAACTTAAATACATATGGAACGTGCAGGACCGTATTTTCAAGGGGCGTATGCAACCCGGAGGCGGTACGCGTGATTATGGCTTTCTGTTTCCGGATGAGAATTTTTCATGGAAATTTCCTGGTGGAACGATGGCGCGCTCCGACATTGCGTCAACGTAACCCCTAGGTGGCCCAATACGCATATTTACCTCAATGCCAATGGCGACATTGATTACAGCGAAGGCAGTGGCACGGATGCGCATCGACTGAAGCAATGCTTCACGGATACCGCAAGCCCATGAAGAGTAGTGAGATGCACAGCTTGTAAGGTGAATCTAGGAGACGGAGTCCGTGTCCATTCCTGGTAATAAACCTCGGTCGCGTTACATTCGGTGGCTATTGATTCCGTTGATACCACTATTGCTGCCATTGGTGGTTCTTCTCTTGATCGCCCTCTGGCAAATTATTGTGCTGCCCGCCGCGACGGTTCATTACTCCAAGAATGACGAAGGCGAATTGCGGTTCATCTGGAATGTACAACGCCGGATATACAAAGGTGGTATGCCCCCTGGCAGCAGCACACGCGATCATGGTTTTTTGTTTCCTGATGAGAAGTTTTTCATGGAGATCTCTTGGTGGAACGATAAAGATCTCCGACACTGCGTAAATATCACCCCGACATGGTCCAATACGCACATCTACCTTGATGCCAACGGCGATATTGATCGCAGCGAAGGCAGCGGTACGGATTCGCATCGACTAAAACAATGCGTCACCGATACCGCGACTCCATGAAAAGACCCCGATTGCAGCCATTGCAGTTCGGTCAAGAACTTTGTAGGAGCGAGATTACTCCGGGCGGTGTTCCGATGATGGAGCCAGGAGCGCTGCGTTTAACCAGTAAACATGCGTTATCGTTGACGACCATCGCGAGCGAGCTCGCTCCTACAGGGATTGGTGGTGTTTGCGCGGTCGTGATCACACCAGCGATCCAATGTGGGAGCGAGCCTGCTCGCGATAGCGGTCTGACAGAAATATCAATGTTGACTGTGATGGCCTCTTCGCGGGCAAGCCCGCTCCCACAGTTCTATCGCATAATGGCTGGCCCTGGCGGCGTGTCAGGGGATGTTTCGGGGAGCTCGGGAATTGTTGATCAGGTGGCAGGGGGTGGCATTTTTGCTGCTCGGCGCACTATCAGGCTGTGGTAACGGCGACGCCCTCGAAAGCTTTGGCGGCCCGACCATGGGCAGCACTTATTCGATCAAGTATGTACGCCATGCCGGTCTTCCGGCGCCGGACGAAGTCCGTGTCCAGGTCGGGCAGATCCTCGCTGACATTGACCGGCAAATGTCCACGTACCGCAGTGACTCGGACATTGAGCGCTTCAATGCATTGCCGGCCAACCGCTGTCAGGCGATGCCGGCATCGATCCTCGAATTGGTCCGCGTGGGCGAGCAGCTGTCAGTGCAAAGCGACGGTTCCTACGATCTGACGGTGGAGCCGTTGCTCAATCTCTGGGGATTTGGTCCGCAGGCCCGTGGGGAGAAAGTCCCGACCACCGAAGCCCTCGCCGAAGCCCGCAAGCGCGTCGGCCATGAACACTTGCGCATCGAGGGCGACCGGTTGTGCAAGGACGCCGCCGTGGAGGTCGACTTCAACAGCATCGCCGCCGGTTATGCGGTGGACACGATTGCCGCAAGACTCGAGACGATGGGCATCCACGACTACCTCGCCGAGGCTACGGGCGAGCTCAAGGCCTCCGGCAAGAAAGCTGACGGTTCGCCATGGCGCATTGCCCTGGAAGAGCCGCGGGATGACCGGCAGGTGGCCGATCGGGTCATTGTCGTCGACGGCTATGGCCTGTCCACTTCCGGCGACTACCGCAATTATTTCGAGCAGGACGGCCAGCGCTTTTCCCACACCTTCGATGCTCGCACTGGTGCGCCGGTCTCACACACCCTGGCATCGGTCACGGTAATTCATCCTTCCGCGTTGATGGCCGATGGCTTATCGACGCTGTTGCTGATTCTCGGCCCGGAGCGCGGTTGGGACTACGCAGAAAAACACGATATCGGCGCATTTTTTGTGATTCGTGCCGATACAGGTTTCGTCACACGCAGCAGTCACGCTTTTGAACGCCTCAGTGGCAAAAAAACCGAATGATTTCGGCGATTTGAGCATTGAAAACTGGCGTTGTAGCGCAGGCAAAAGTAGCCTACGACGCGACCAAGGGTTAATGTGCGCGGCGTTGACGCTTCTATAGACTGTGTCCGGGTTCTGCACTGGCCCCAAATTGTTCCTTCATGCCACGCATTGGCGTGATTTAGCCGCAGGTGCCGAGGGTGCCGCGGCCTGTTCTGAGGAGTACGCATGGCTGTCTACAACTACGACGTGGTGGTGTTGGGTTCCGGCCCGGCAGGGGAAGGCGCGGCAATGAACGCCGCCAAGGCAGGGCGCAAGGTGGCGATGGTCGATAGCCGTCGCCAGGTCGGCGGCAACTGCACTCACTTGGGCACCATCCCGTCCAAGGCACTGCGTCACTCGGTGCGGCAGATCATGCAATTCAACACCAACCCGATGTTCCGGGCCATTGGTGAGCCGCGCTGGTTCTCGTTTCCGGACGTGTTGAAAAGCGCCGAGAAAGTCATCTCCAAACAAGTCGCTTCGCGTACCGGCTACTACGCCCGTAACCGCGTCGACGTGTTCTTCGGCACCGGCAGCTTCGCCGACGAGCAAACCATCGAAGTGGTCTGCGCCAACGGCGTGGTCGAGAAGCTGGTGGCCAAGCACATCATCATCGCCACCGGTTCGCGCCCTTATCGCCCGGCGGACATCGATTTCCACCACCCGCGTATCTACGATAGCGACACCATCCTCAGCCTCGGCCACACCCCGCGCAAACTCATCGTTTACGGCGCTGGCGTGATCGGTTGCGAATACGCTTCGATCTTCAGCGGCCTGGGCGTATTGGTCGAACTGGTGGACAACCGTGGCCAGTTGCTGAGCTTCCTCGACTCGGAAATCTCCCAGGCGTTGAGCTATCACTTCAGCAACAACAACATCACGGTTCGCCACAACGAAGACTACGACCGCGTCGAAGGCGTGGACAATGGCGTGATCCTGCATCTGAAGTCCGGCAAGAAAATCAAGGCCGACGCCTTGCTCTGGTGCAACGGTCGTACCGGCAACACCGATCAGCTCGGTCTGGAGAACATCGGCGTCAAGGTCAACAGCCGTGGCCAGATCGAAGTCGACGAGGCGTACCGCACCTGCGTGCCGAACATCTACGGCGCCGGTGATGTGATTGGCTGGCCGAGCCTGGCCAGTGCCGCCCATGACCAGGGTCGTTCGGCCGCCGGCAGCATCGTTGATAACGGTAGCTGGCGCTTTGTGAATGACGTGCCGACCGGCATCTACACCATTCCGGAGATCAGCTCGATCGGCAAGAACGAGCAGGAGCTGACCCAGGCCAAGGTGCCGTACGAAGTGGGCAAGGCGTTCTTCAAGAGCATGGCGCGGGCGCAGATCGCCGGCGAGCCGCAAGGCATGTTGAAGATCCTGTTCCACCGTGAAACCCTGGAAGTGTTGGGCGTTCACTGCTTCGGTTATCAGGCGTCGGAGATCGTGCACATCGGTCAGGCGATCATGAACCAGCCGGGCGAACTGAACACGTTGAAGTACTTCGTCAACACCACGTTCAACTACCCGACCATGGCCGAAGCCTATCGGGTAGCTGCGTACGACGGCCTCAACCGGCTTTTTTGACGGGCTCCGGCCGGTGGCCTGAGCCGGCCGGGGAGACCGATTTCAGCAATTCTCGAGCGTGGCAGTGGCCAAACCGGGAAAGTCTGTAATCAGGCTGTCAACGCCGAAGTCGGCGAGTCTGCGCATCAGCGCGGGCTCGTTGACGGTCCATACCGACACATGCAGCCCCTGACGCTGCGCCTTTTGCAGGCGTTCCGGCGTGCACAGGGTCCAGTTCAGCGCCAGAATCTCACAGCCATAGCTGGCCGCGACCTTCAGCGGGTCGAGCCAGGCATACTCGGCCACCAGCCCGCGGGACACGTCCGGCACCAGTTCCAGCGCAGCCTTGAGCACTTCACGGGAACTTGAGGTGATGGTCACCTTGTCCATCAGGCCATGACGCTGCGCCATTTCACGGATTGCCAGCACGGTGGTCGCGGCACGCATCCTCGATGCGCTTTTGACTTCCAGCTGCCAGTGATCGAAGTCGCATTTCTCGAACAGTTGTTCCAGCGTCGGAATCGGGCACGGCTTGATCCAGCCCGGGCCACCCTTGCGTGCGTCATACGTCACCAGCTCGGCCGCCGTGTGTTCGACGACCTTGCCGCGACGGTCAGTGGTGCGCTTGAGGGTCGGGTCGTGGATGACCATCAGCTCGCCGTCCATGGACAGGTGCAGGTCCAGTTCGCAGCGACGCACGCCGTGCTTGAGACATTCCTGAAAGCTGGTCAGGGTGTTTTCCGGTGCTTCGCCCTTGGCGCCGCGATGGCCGTAGATGAGGGTCACGGTTCTTCCTTAAATTAATTGCCTGATTCTAGTTGGTCGCGGGCCAGGCGTCGTTCCTGGGCCTGCTTCTGCAAGATGTGGCGGGCCAGCAGTTGGCGTTGGGCGTCGGTCAGGTGTTCGAACTCGGTACCGACGTCATAGCCGTCGTCCTTGCGGTCGCAATGGGTGACGCGGGCGCGCAGCAGCAGGCCCAGGGCTTGCGGCATCAGCACCAGCTTGACCGACAGGCGTGCGCCGGCGGCAAGGGGCGATGGATGCTGAAAGTCGATGCCGCCTTCGGAAATGATCACCGGCTGCGGTTCGCCGATCTGTCCGAGCACGGTGATGGCGATCACCTGGCTCAGCAGGTCGATGCGTTTGTTCTGGGATTTGAGGAACGCCGCGAGGTTGCGGTCGCGTTCGCTGATCTGGCGCAACAGGTGTTGCGACTCGAATTCGCTCAGGTGCAGTTCGCTGAGCAAGTTGAAGAGTGGGGAAGCATCCTGCAACACTTCCTGGCCTGTGGCTTCAGAAGCGGACAGGGGCCGAATTTCCAGTGCGATCGTATCCTCGATACGGTAGTATTCGCGGCGATCTTCTTCATCTAATGTCGACATGGCGAACCCATGGTAGCGGCGGTGGTCTGAGTGTAAAGCTGGTTATCGACCCCCGCCACAAGGACGTTCCTTTTCCCTCCGAACAAGCCCCGACATGTTCAGACCTCTCTTCGTATTTATCGGCACGCGTTACACCCGTGCAAAGCGTCGCAATCATTTTGTGTCATTCATTTCCCTGACTTCGATGATCGGGCTCGCCCTTGGCGTGGTCGTGATGATAGTGGTGTTGTCGGTGATGAACGGCTTCGATCATGAAATGCGCACCCGCGTGCTGGGCATGGTGCCCCACGCGACCATCGAGTCCGGCGAGGCCATCAGCGATTGGCAAAGCCTGGCCGCGAAGGTCAAGCAGAACCCGCAGGTGACGGCCGTGGCGCCGTTTACGCAAATGCAGGGTTTGCTGACCAACAACGGCAAGGTCTCGAAGGTCCTGCTCAATGCCATTGACCCGGTGCAAGAGCGCCAGGTGTCGATCATCGATCAATTCATGACCCAGGGAAAACTCGACGACCTGGTGCCGGGTGAGTTCGGCATCGTCATCGGCGATAAGGCCGCGGCCAAGCTCGGGGCCGCGATTGGCGACAAGCTGACCTTCGTCGCGCCGGAAGTCACCGTGACCCCGGCCGGGATGTTCCCGCGCATGAAGCGCTTTACCGTGGTCGGCATCTTCCATGTCGGCGCTGGTGAACTCGATGGCTATCTTGGCGTCACCAACCTGCAGGATCTGGCCCGGCTGCACCGCTGGAAACCGGATCAGGTCCAAGGCCTGCGCCTGAAGTTCGACGACCTGTTCCAGGCACCGCGCACCGCGTGGAGCATCGCCCGCGATCTCGGCGAAGACCGCTTCTACGCCCGCGACTGGACCCGCACCCACGGTAACCTGTACCAGGCAATCCGCATGGAAAAAGCCATGATCGGCCTGTTGCTGCTGCTGATCGTTGCCGTCGCCGCCTTCAACATCATTTCCACGCTGGTGATGGTGGTGAACGACAAGAAGGGCGACATCGCGATCCTGCGCACACTGGGCGCCACGCCGGGCACGATCATGCGCACGTTCATGGTGCAAGGCACCGTCATTGGCGTGGTCGGCACCGCAATCGGCGCCGTGGTCGGGATCTTCGCCGCGCTGAACGTCAGCGCCGCGATCTCGGCCCTAGAAGGCCTGATCGGGCACAAGTTCCTCAACGCCGACGTGTACTTCATCGATTACCTGCCGTCGCAGGTGCAGAGCCAGGATGTGGTGATGGTCTGCTCCGCGGCGTTGGTCCTGAGTTTCCTCGCCACCCTGTATCCAGCCTGGCGTGCCGCGCGCACCCAGCCTGCGGAGGCGCTACGTTATGAGTGAGTCGGGCATGAGTGATAAAGCAATCTTGAGCTGCCGCAGCCTGGGCAAGTCCTACGAGGAAGGCCCGGAATCGGTGGAAGTGTTGGCCGGCCTGCAGCTGGAGTTGCACCCGGGAGAGCGTGTGGCGATTGTCGGCAAGTCAGGCTCGGGCAAAAGTACCTTGCTCAACCTGCTGGGCGGCCTCGATACCCCGACCAAGGGCAGCGTCTGGCTCGACGGTGAAGAACTGTCGGCGCTGAGCGAGAAGAAACGCGGCCTGCTGCGCAATCGCGCCCTCGGCTTCGTGTACCAGTTCCACCACCTGCTGCCGGAATTCACCGCCCTGGAGAACGTCTGCATGCCGCTGCTGATCGGCAAGACCGCGATCCCCGAAGCGCGCCAGCGTGCCACGGCGTTACTGGAGCGGGTAGGGCTGGGCCATCGCCTGGAGCATAAACCGGCCGAATTGTCCGGTGGTGAGCGCCAGCGCGTGGCCATCGCTCGCGCCCTGGTGAACAATCCGGGCCTGGTGATGCTCGACGAGCCGACCGGCAACCTCGATTCCCACACCGCCCAGGGGATCCAGGACTTGATGCTGGAGCTCAGCACCTCGATGCGCACGGCATTCCTGGTGGTGACCCACGACATGAACCTGGCCCGCCAGATGGATCGCGTCCTGCACCTGCAGGAAGGTTGCCTGACTCCCATCTGATTGGCTTAAACCCGATGCCTGAAAAGGCGTCGGGTCATTTATTTCCATACGGTGCCCCAGCGAATGTTCAGACCGTTATCGATCTTTATCGGCACGCGCTATACCCGCGCCAAGCGCCGCAATCGCTTTGTTTCCTTCATCTCGATGACCTCGATGATCGGTCTCGCCCTCGGCGTGCTGGCGATGATCGTGGTGCTGTCGGTGATGAACGGCTTCCAGCGCGAAATGAGCTCGCGCATCCTCGGCATGGTGCCCCACGCCACCATCGTCGGCGTCAATCCGATTGATGACTGGAAGCCCTTGGCGGCGGCCGCGATGAAAAACCCGCAAGTGACGGCGGCGGTGCCGTTCACCGAGATGGAGGGCATGCTGTCCTACAAGGGCACGATGCAGCCGATCCAGGTCAGCGGTGTCGACCCGGCGATGGAAGGCCAGGTGTCGATCGTTGCCAAGCACATCGTTCAGGGCAGCCTCGAAGCCCTGAAACCGGGCGAATTCGGCGTGGTGATCGGTGAGATCACGGCGCGCCGTTTCCGCTTGAATGTCGGTGACAAGATCACCCTGATCGTGCCGGAAGTCAGCAATGCGCCGGGCGGCATCACCCCGCGCATGCAACGGCTGAACGTGGTCGGCGTGTTCAAGGTGGGCGCCGAACTGGACGGCACCATGGCGCTGATCCACATGGCCGATGCCGCGCAGATGCAGCACTGGGAGCCGAATCAGGTGCAGAGCGTGCGCCTGGCGGTGAAGGACCTGTATGCCGCGCCGCAAGTCTCGAACGACATCGCCACGGGGCTGGGCGCCGCCTACAAGGCTGACGACTGGACCCACACCCAGGGCAGCCTGTTCAGCGCGATGAAGATGGAAAAAACCATGATCGGCCTGCTGTTGCTGATGATCGTCGCGGTGGCGGCGTTCAACATCATCGCGACCCTGATCATGGTGGTGAACGACAAGGGCGCGGACATCGCGATCCTGCGCACCATCGGCGCCACGCCCCGGCAGATCATGGCGATCTTCGTGGTGCAGGGCACGGTGATCGGCATCGTCGGCACCCTGATTGGCGGTGTGTTGGGCGTGATTGCAGCGCTGAACGTCAGCCAGATCGTGGGCTGGATCGAGCGGGTCAGCGGGCAGCACATCTTCAGTTCCGACGTGTATTTCGTCAGCAACCTGCCGTCCGAGCTGCAAGGCGCGGATGTGGCGCTGATTTGCACGGCGGGGTTTGTCATGAGCTTCCTGGCCACGGTTTACCCGGCCTGGCGGGCGGCGAAGATCGAGCCGGCTCATGCGCTGAGATATTCGTAACCAGTAACACCGCCTTCGCGAGCAAGCCCGCTCCCACATTAGATCTGAGTCAACTCGGTCAACTGTGGGAGCGGGCTTGCTCCGGGCGGCGTTCCGACGAAGAGGCCGGTACTGCCAGCCTCAATCCCCCCTTGGCAACTCGATCACAAACCGCGTCCACCCAATCTCCGATTCACAACGAATCTGCCCGCCATGGGCGCGGATGATCGACTGGGTAATCGCCAGTCCCAGTCCCGCATGTTCACTGCTGCCTTCGCGGCGCGCAGGATCGGCCCGGTAAAACCGGTCAAACAGGCGCGGCAATAAATCTTTGGAAATCTGTTGGCCCGTGTTTTCAACGGTCAGGCGCAACTGTTTTGGCTGATCGACGATTCGCACCCGAACCTCACCATCGGCCGGCGTGAAGCGCAGTGCGTTGTCCAGCAGGTTCGACAGCGCCCGCCGCAACATGCTGCGGTCACCTTCGATGCGGGCATTGCCGTCACGACTCAGTTTTACCTGCGCGTCTTCGGCCAATGGCGCAAAGAACTCCAGCAACAGATCCGCTTCCTCCGCCAGTTCCAGTGGCTCGCATTTGGGCATTAACAACCCGTGATCGGCTTTCGCCAGGTAGAGCATGTCGTTGACCAACTGCGCCATCCATTGCAGCTCTTCGAGGTTGCTGTGCAGGGCTTCGCGGTAATCCTCGATGGGGCGAGGGCGGGTGAGGGTGACCTGGGTATGGGTCAGCAGGTTCGACAGTGGCGTGCGCAGTTCATGGGCAATGTCGGCGGAAAAGGCCGACAGCCGCTGAAACGAGTCGTCCAGGCGTCCGAGCATGGCGTTGAAGTTGTGGGACATTTCCGCCAGTTCCGGCGGCATGTTTTCCTCAGGCAACCGCGCGTTCAGCGATTGCGCGGAAACACCGCTGGCCACCGCGCTGATCCGCCGCAACGGGCGCAAGCCGCTGCGTGCCGCCCAGGCGCCCAGCAGTGCGGTGGCCAGGGCTGACAGGCCGACGGTCAGCCAGATCAGATGCTGCATGCGTTGCAGGAAGTGCTGGTGGTGGGTGATGTCCAGCAGCAACGTCAGTTGCGGTGAGTCGGATTTGTCGGCGAAAAGCGGCGCATTCAGGACGCGGTAATCCATGCCCTCATGGCTCACCGTCGATAACCCGGGCTGGCGCGGCAGTGCCTGGGGAATGTTGGCCGAGCTGTCATACCAATGCTGGCCGTCGCTGCCGGTGATTCGCAGGGACAGGTCCGCCTGCCGGCTCAGTTCTTCGGCCAGTTTCACCTCGCTGTCACTCGACTGAAGGTCGTGCAGGGCCCGACGCAAGCCAATCAGCTTGCCGTCCAGCAGTTGCTGGTCGAGCTCAACGAAGTGCGCCTCGCTGGCGCGACTGAACAGCACGCCGGCGAACAACGACACCACGGCGGTGCACGCGGCAAACAGCAGCGCCAGGCGGCTGCTCAAGGAGAGGCGGCGCATCAGGCCGGGCGCTCTTCAAGGACATAGCCCATGCCGCGCACGGTATGAATCAGCTTGTTGGGGAATTCATCGTCGATCTTCAGGCGCAGGCGACGGATCGCCACTTCGATGACATTGGTGTCGCTGTCGAAATTCATGTCCCACACCTGGGACGCAATCAGCGACTTGGGCAGGACTTCGCCCTGGCGGCGCAGGAGCATTTCCAGCAGGGCGAACTCCTTGGCGGTCAGGTCGATGCGCTGGCCGCTGCGTTCGACCCGGCGCCGGATCAGGTCCAGGCGCAAGTCGGCCAGTTGCAGGCTGGTTTCCTGCGGCGTGGCGCTGCCGCGGCGCAACAGGCTGCGAACCCTGGCCAGCAGTTCGGAGAAGGCAAACGGCTTGACCAGATAGTCATCGGCGCCCAGTTCGAGGCCGTGAACCCTGTCTTCCACGGCGTCCCGGGCGGTCAGGAAAAGTACCGGCGTGTCCAGGCCGGCGCTGCGCACCGCTTGCAGGATCTGCCAGCCATCACGACCTGGCAGCATCACATCGAGAATCAGCAGGGCATATTCGCCGCTGAGGGCCAATTGCTGGCCGGTGTTGCCGTCGGCTACCAGTTCGGTGTTGAACCCGGCCTCGGCCAGGCCCTGGCGCAGGTAATGGCCGGTTTTCGGTTGGTCTTCGACGATCAGCAGTTTCATGGGCGACTCTTGGCAAGTGGAACGAACGCTTTATACCGTGGGCAGCATTGGCACAGGGCAACCTGACAAAGTTGTAATCTGGCTGTCAGGTTACGGGCAGTGGCAGCAGTTTAGAGTTTTGCCCATGCTGAGCCTTATCTTGTTGGAGTATGACGATGTTTTTACACAAAACCGTGGCGCAAATCCTGTGTTTGCTGGCGCTGAGTTCGCCGGTGTGGGCGGACGCCGGGCATACCTTCGATTTCGGTCAGCCGGCCCCGGCGGCCAAGGCGACCCGCAGCATCGAGGTGGTGATGGAGGACATGTCCTTCACGCCGCGGGCCATCGACATCAAGGCCGGGGAAACCGTGCGCTTCGTGCTGGTCAATAAAGGCCAGTTGTTGCATGAGCTCAACCTGGGGGATGCGGCGATGCACGCCAAACACCAGCAGGAAATGCTGCAGATGCAACAGAGCGGCATGCTGACGCCCACCGGCATGAAAGCAATGGACCACGGCAACATGGCCGGCATGGATCACGGCAAAATGGACCACGGCATGAAGCATGACGACCCCAACAGCGTGCTGGTGGAGCCAGGCAAGACCGCCGAGCTGACCTGGACCTTCAGCAAGGCCACCAGTCTTGAATTTGCCTGCAACATTCCCGGTCATTATCAAGCCGGCATGGTCGGCAAATTGACTGTCAGTCAGTAAGCACTCAAAGGCGGGAGCAAAGGCTGATAGAATCCGCTGATTCTTCAGTCAGGTTTCCGTCATGCATCCCGCAGCCGAACATTCGCCGCTGGGCAAGTCCAGCGAATACATCGCCACCTACACGCCGTCCTTGCTGTTCCCGATCCCGCGCACCGCGAAATGGGCGGAACTGGGCCTGACGGCGCAAACCCTGCCGTACAAAGGCGTGGACTTCTGGAACTGCTTCGAGCTGTCCTGGCTGCTGCCTTCGGGCAAGCCGGTGGTGGCGATCGGCGAATTCAGTATCCCGGCGGACTCACCGAACATCATCGAGTCGAAGTCGTTCAAGCTGTACCTCAACTCCCTGAACCAGACGCCGTTCGCCGATACCGCGAGCCTTGAGGCGACGCTGGCCAAGGATTTGTCGGCGGCTGCCGGCAAGCCGGTGGGTGTGCGTATTCGCAGCCTCAAGGATGTCGAGAACGAAGGCGTCGTGGCCTTGCCGGGCGTGTGCATCGATGAGCTGGATATCAGCGTCAGCAACTACGAGCATCCACGGCCGGAACTGCTGCGTTGCGATTATTCGCGCATTGTCGAGGAGAGCGTGCACAGCCATTTGCTCAAGTCCAACTGCCCGGTCACCAGCCAGCCGGACTGGGGCAGCGTGGCGGTGGAGTACCGTGGCTCGGCGCTGGATCACGCGAGTCTGCTCGAGTACATCGTCAGCTTCCGCCAGCACTCGGACTTCCATGAGCAGTGTGTGGAGCGGATTTTCCTCGACCTGCAGCGGTTGCTCAAGCCGGAGAAACTGACGGTGTATGCGCGTTATGTGCGCCGTGGCGGGCTGGATATCAACCCGTATCGCAGCACTGAAGAGGTGCAACTGCCGAACCATCGTCTGGTCCGTCAGTAAAGATCTAATGTGGGAGCGGGCTTGCTCGCGAAAGCGGTGGGTCAGTCAACATCATCGTTGAGTGTGAAGCCGCCTTCGTCGGAGCGCCGCCCGGAGCAAGCCCGCTCCCACAGGGGATTTGTATTGCCAGGCGCAGAAACGAAAAAGCCCTGCTGGCGATAGCAGGGCTTTTTTTATCAGCAGGGTTCAGATCCCCATGTTGGCCAAGGCCTGCCCGATGTTGCGCAAGGTGCCAGCAAGGGTAGGGTGTTCGAGTTCGAAGCGTTCCACGGCCAGGTTGACGCCATCGGCGAGGCTGGAATCCTGGGTTTTGGTTTCGAGCTCAAGCTTCAACTCGATCTGTTGCATCAGTTCGTGTAGCTCGGCGCGTTCGGCTTCAGACAATGGAGGATTCTGTTCCAATTGCTCGCGCAGGGCATTGAGCTGTTCTTGCAGTTCGCGGGCAGGCATGGCGTTCTTCCTTCTTTAATCGATAGGCACTGGCATAGACCATGGCGGCACGCCAAGGCGGCGCGCCAAAGGTCGATGGCTGACCTTTAGATTAATCCACTCGCGCCCAACGTGCATGATCTCGATCAGGGCTTTTCGCCCTTGAGCCGACGCAAGCTGATATCCGCCAGGCAGGTGTCGAGTTCACCGAGATGATCGATCACCGAATGCACGCCCAGGCCGAACAGTTGCATCGTCGCCTTGGCGCGTTTGATGTCGCGTTCCTGCGGGGATAAGGCTTGCCATTGCTCGGGCGCCAGGCCGCACAGCGAGCCGCAGGAGGCCAGGCCGATGGTCCACAACCCGGCATTGAGCCCCGCTTGCAGCAAGCGGGGTTCGCCGCTCACCAGTACGCAGCCGTCGAGTCGCTCGACGTTCAGGGTCATCAAGGCTTGCCAGCAGGCATTCGGGGCGGGCCATGGGTTGTTTGTTGCTGGATGTTGCGAAGGTTTGATCCATTCCGGCAGCGCAGCGGCCAGGGATTGGCTGAGGGCAGGGGGCAGTTCATCGAGCCAGGCGCAGGGGATCTGCTGGCGCTGCAAGCTGCGCAGGCTATCCAGTGCGCCGGGAGTGGCCTCGGCGTGTTCGGCCGAGTGGCTGCCGTGCCTATGCGTGTGCGCGCCGAAATCCACCAGGCAGCCACTGAGGCCGAACAGTACGGCGGTCAGGCTGGGTGCGGTTTGGGGCAAGGCTTCGGCGAGCGGCATGTGGACGTCCCTGAAATAGCCTGAAGGCTAGTGGGCGACGGTGACAGTTCAATGACAAGGATGTGAATCGCTCACACTTGGCACGATTGTGTTTGTGTGGATCTCGTGCAAAGTGCGTTAAACGGCGTTTACGTCTTATACTTGGCAACTTATTGCCTGGGCCAAGTGCCCGAGCCGGTACAAACCAAGGAGTTTTTTTCTATGCGCTGGAGCAATCATCTAGCCAGGATTTGTGTATGCGCCAGTGTGATGCTGGTTCCGTTCGTTGCCCAGGCAGCCACGGAGGATGATCCTTGGGAAAGCGTCAACCGCCCGATTTACAAATTCAACGACGTGATCGACACCTACGCGCTCAAGCCCCTGGCCCAGGGCTACCAGTACGTGGCGCCGCAGTTTGTCGAAGACGGCGTTCACAACTTCTTCCAGAACATCGGTGATGTGCGTAACCTGGCCAACGATATCCTGCAGGCCAAGCCTCGCGCCGCAGGCGTTGATACCGCACGAATCATTTTCAACACCACTTTCGGTTTGCTGGGCGTCATTGATGTCGGCACCAAGATGGGTTTGCAGCGCAATGACGAAGACTTCGGTCAGACGCTGGGTTACTGGGGTGTCGGCAGCGGTCCTTACTTGATGCTGCCGCTGCTGGGGCCAAGCACCCTGCGTGATGCGCCGTCCAAGTACGTCGACAGCTATACCGGTGCTTATCGTTACGTAAACGACGTTCCGGTGCGTAACTCGTTCTACGCGCTGGACATCGTCGATACCCGTGCCAACCTGCTGTCGAGCGAGAAGCTGATCACCGGCGACAAGTACACCTTCATCCGTAATGCGTACTTGCAGAACCGTGAATTCAAGGTAAAAGACGGTCAGGTCGAAGACGATTTCTAATCTCGACCGATAAACTGAAAAAGGCGGCCATCAGGCCGCCTTTTTTGTCTGCGAAGACCGGCATGGGGATGTCATCGCGCTTTTTGCTGTAGTCACGAGGGGTTTGACTCATGGGTTCGAACCTTCCATTGGGTTACGGATTTGCCTGTTCTTATAACTCTCGGTGATTTGACAAATAAAGACGTCAAGCGACCATCGGCGTGAGCTTGAAACGCCCCGCGGATGGGAGTACCGTCTGCGCCTTAGAAGGGCACCTCTGGTGAACATGTGTGTAGGGCAAATGCCCGAAAGCGGTGCGACAGAGAGGCTAGAAAGCGAATCCAGTAGTCAGTGCCGGGCCAAAGTCCCCGCCTGCTACGCCAACCTAATTCTGGCGCCGTTTGCCCACATGCCAAAAACCAGTGCCACGCTGCTGATAATCGATGATGACGAAGTAGTGCGCGCGAGCCTCGCCGCCTATTTGGAAGACAGTGGTTTCAGCGTCTTGCAGGCCAGCAATGGTCAGCAGGGTCTTCAGGTATTCGAGCAAGACAAGCCCGACTTGGTCATCTGCGATCTGCGCATGCCGCAGATGGGCGGACTCGAACTCATTCGCCAGGTGACCGAACGGTCACCGCAAACCCCGGTGATCGTGGTGTCGGGTGCCGGCGTGATGAACGACGCGGTCGAAGCCCTGCGCCTGGGCGCGGCGGACTACCTGATCAAGCCTCTCGAAGATCTGGCTGTGCTCGAGCACTCTGTGCGCCGGGCCCTGGATCGTGCGCGCCTGCTGCTGGAGAACCAGCGCTACCGCGAGAAGCTGGAGAAGGCCAACCGCGAACTCGAAGCCAGCCTGAACCTGCTCCAGGAGGACCAGAACGCCGGTCGCCAGGTGCAGATGAACATGCTGCCGGTCAGCCCCTGGACCATTGACGAGTTCAAGTTTGCTCACCAGATCATCCCGTCGCTGTACCTGTCGGGTGATTTCGTCGATTACTTCCGGGTCGACGAGCGCCGGGTCGCCTTTTACCTGGCGGACGTTTCCGGTCATGGCGCCTCTTCAGCCTTCGTCACCGTGCTGTTGAAGTTCATGACCACGCGCTTGCTGTTCGAGTCCAAGCGCAGCGGCACCTTGCCGGAATTCAAGCCTTCAGAGGTTCTTGGTCATATCAACCGGGGCCTGATCAGTTGTAAGCTGGGTAAACACGTCACAATGGTCGGTGGAGTCATCGACGAGGAGACCGGTTTGTTGACCTATAGCATCGGCGGTCATCTGCCGTTGCCAGTGTTGTACACGCCAGACAGTGTTCGTTATCTGGAAGGGCGTGGCCTGCCGGTGGGCCTCTTCAACGAAGCCACCTACGAAGACCACGTGCTGGAACTGCCACCGACGTTCAGCCTCACGCTGATGTCTGATGGCATTCTGGACCTTTTGCCAGAACCCACACTCAAAGAAAAAGAGGCGGCGTTGCCCCAACGGGTCAAGGCTGCGGGCGGCACCCTGGATGGGTTGCGGCAGGTTTTTGGATTGGCCACGCTAGGGGAGATGCCGGATGATATCGCCCTGTTGGTGTTGAGCAGGAATCTTTGATGAGTACCGGTAGAATCCAGTTCGCCGAGCAGGATGGCACCTTCGTCCTGAAGTTCGTCGGTGAAGTTCGCCTGACCCTGTGTTCGGCGTTGGATGCGACTATTGAGCGGATCTTCAGCGCGTTGAATTTCAACACGATCGTGATCGATCTGACCGAAACCCGCAGCATTGACAGCACCACCCTTGGCCTGCTGGCCAAGCTGTCGATCCTGTCGCGGCAGAAGGTCGGCCTGCTGCCGACCGTCGTCACCACCCACGAAGACATTACGCGTCTGTTGCAGTCCATGGGCTTCGAGCAGGTGTTCAACATCGTTGACAAGCCGGTGCCGTGCCCGGAATGCCTGGACGACCTGCCAGACCAGGATCAGTCCGAAGAAGTGGTGCGGATCAAGGTGCTCGAAGCGCACAAGATCCTCATGGGGCTGAACGACACCAATCGTGAAGCCTTCCATGATCTGGTGAATGCGCTAGAGCGTCACTGATTTCCTGAAGTGATGTGGGTCAGCCTGGCCCACAGAACTCCAATTCCAACTTCAATCTCCTGTGGGAGCGGGCTTGCCCCGCGAAAGTGTCAGTCCGTTCACCGCGATGTTGAATGCGAGGCCGCCTTCGCGAGCAAGCCCGCTCCCACATTGGTTTTGCACTGAACGCACGAATCGATTTCAACCCATAATCCCTGTGAGTGCGCTCACAAAAAAGGGCGAACCTGTGAAGGTTCGCCCTTTTTGCATTACACCCGCTCAGATCACAGCTTGGCCTGCAACAACGCCTCGAGCTTCTCCTGGTCCCGCGCAAACTGACGAATGCCTTCGGCCAGTTTCTCGGTCGCCATCGCATCTTCGTTGGACAGCCAGCGGAACTGCGATTCGTTGAGGCTCAGGCGCGCTTCACCGGCATGGCCCGGCACCAGTTTGCGCTCCAGCTTGCCGGTATCCGCGGCCAGCTTGTCGATCAGGTCCGGACTGATGGTCAGGCGGTCGCAGCCGGCCAGTTGCTCGATCTGACCCAGGTTGCGGAAGCTCGCGCCCATGACCACGGTCTTGTAGTCATTGGCCTTGTAGTAGTTGTAGATGCGGGTCACCGACTGCACGCCCGGATCATCGGCGCCGGTGTAGTCGTTGCCGTTGGCTTTCTTGTACCAGTCGTAGATACGGCCCACGAACGGCGAAATCAGGAACACCCCGGCGTCGGCGCAGGCGGCTGCCTGGGCAAAGGAGAACAGCAGGGTCAGGTTGGTCTGGATGCCTTCCTTTTCCAGGATCTCGGCAGCGCGGATGCCTTCCCAGGTGGAGGCGATCTTGATCAGCACGCGGTCGCGGCCGATGCCGGCCTTGTCGTACAGCTCGATCAGGCGATGCGCACGCTTGAGCATGGCATCGGTGTCGAACGACAGGCGCGCATCCACTTCGGTGGAAATGCGGCCCGGGATCACTTTCAGGATTTCTTGCCCCACGGCCACGCCAAAACGGTCGCTGGCCAGTCCCACATCGCCCTTGCAGTCATGGACGCAGGCGTTCAGCAGCTCGGCATACGCAGGAATGGCCGCGGCCTTGAGCAGCAGGGAAGGGTTGGTTGTGGCATCCACGGGTTTAACGCGAGCGATAGCTTCGAAGTCGCCGGTATCGGCAACCACGGTAGTCATTTGTTTGAGTTGTTCCAGCTTGGAAGTCATGGGCGTGCTCTGTCCTATGGGTCTGATGACATTACCCGAGCGCTGACAGCCACTCAAGGGCGTGTACGTGTATCGACGGCCCCTGCGGCAACAACCTGAAAACAGTTGTTTGAAAGGCGGGGCCCGGTATTGATCAATACGATGCCGAAACGCGGCACAGGTTCCAGGCAACTGACCGTCAGCACCCCGTGGACGTACCTCCTACTGCGGATTCAGCTGGGTAGAGGCAGCCATTTTTGCTGGTTTCGCTTGACCGTCGGAGGTCAGGAAACCGAAATTTCGCTCTCGGTCATTGCCGCCCGTTTCACTGTTTTTCCACTCGTAAATCGATGTCAGCGGGATGTCGAGCTTCTTGACGTCGGCGATGAAGGTGCTGATTTTGCTGGCCTGCGCTTCGATCCCGCCGTTGGAACTGAGCGAAGGAACGCCCCATTCACTGATGACCCCCGGTAGATGGAAGTTTTGCTGAATAAACGCCTGGGTTTTGCTGATCTGCGCGCCCGACATGCCGTAGGGGTGATAAGAGATCGCACTCAGGCACTGGGGGTATTCACTGACGATTTTTTTCAGCGCCAATGCTGACGTCGTGCCGGCACTCGGTGCCCGGGCGAAGCCAAAGCCGATCAGCGGCGTCGATTGTGGTTGTTCCTGCAGCGACTTGCACAGGGCGCTCATGAACGGAACAAAGGTCGTGTCGAGATTTCGGGTTGGCCAGTACTTCGCCAGGTCCGGTTCGTTCCATATTTCAATCGCGACGAGCTGTGCGCCGTATGACTGCTCCAGCCCTTTCACCGAACTGGCGAACGATTCGCCGGCAGCGACGAGTTCGCTGGTGTTGTCGGGCGCGGAGGTCAGCGCCTTGGTCGAGCGTACGGTCATCAGTACCGGCAGGTCGGCGGACTTGGCCGCGGCGAAGGCATCGCTGATCTGCTTTTGATACGCCGCGCCGCCCAGGCTGTTGGTCCACACGCCAAAGCGCACGAATCCGAAGCCAGCGGCCTTGATTTGCTCGGCGTCGGTGGGGGAGAAGGTCTGGATCTTCACCTGGACACCGATGGTTTTGTTGGCGGCAAGCAGGGGGAACAAGTCGCTGGCGTCAACCTGGCTGGCTGCACCCAGCATTAACAGGGTTGAGGCGGTGAGCCGTTTGAGACGTGCTGATTTCATGCCTGCACTCCTGGCGGGTAATGACATTTTCCAATGATTGGTTCGTTACTTTCATTTGGATGCTCGCGAGGGTGCCAAGTGCGCGAATGTTATTTTTTGTCAGGTAGTTAGTTCCGGAAAATCACAGTTATTTTTGGTCCGGTAATTCTGGTTGGGTGGCTTTTGGGGGCTGTGGTACTTAATGCACTTGTATTAACAGGGCGAATCTATTTCTCAGTGCCGCAAGGTCTTTTGGGTTCACTAAAGCCCACTCGAAATGTTGGCATATTGATATTACACGGGAAAGTAACCTTGTTCAGAAAGATCCTTGTCGTCTGCGTGGGCAATATCTGCCGAAGTCCGACAGCAGAAACTTTGCTGCGTAACGCGCTGGCCCCTTCAGCGATCTCGGTCACCTCGGCGGGCCTTGCCGCACGGGTTGGCGAGGCCATGGAACCGTCAGCCCTCCAGGTTCTGGAAGACCACGGGCACAACGCCCAAGGGTTTAAGGCGCGGCAAATTACACCGGACATCGTCAATGAATCAGACCTGATTCTGGTCATGGAAAAAGAGCATGTAAATCAAGTACTGAAGATTGCCTCTCATGCCAGGGGCAAAGTGTTTCTGCTCGGCAAGTGGCAGAGCGAGCGAGAAATACAGGATCCGTATCGTCAGGGAAAGGCCGCTTTTATTCATGCCCATGCATTGATTGAAGATGCTGTTAGCTCATGGGCGCAGCGCCTCGGACATTGATGAATATTCTTCAGATCAGTGAATGGTAAGAACAGACTTATGCAGTTACCGTCAGTAATCGGCACCCGTGACAACGATCAAGACAGCATTGATCTTCTCGGCATATTTGGCAGTTTGGTCGACCAGAAATGGTTGATCGGCGCGCTCACCGGTGCCTTCATGGCGACCGGCGTTGCCTATGCGGTTTTGGCGACTCCTGTGTACCTGGCGAACGCGCTGGTGCAGGTCGAGCCGAAGAAGAACGACATGCTCGGGTTCTCCGATCTCAACAGCATGCTCGGCGGGCAATCGCCGTCGGTGACCGAAATCGGCATCATCAAGTCCCGCGCGGTGATCGGCAAAACGGTCGATGATCTTCGCCTTGATATCGACGTCACCCCCAACACCTTCCCGGTCATTGGCGGCTTCCTCGCCCGACGTTATCGCGGCGAGACCGAGTTCAGTGTCGCGGCGCCGCGCTTGGGCCTGAACAGCTACGCCTGGGGCGGTGAGCGTCTGGAGATCAACCGGCTCAATCTGCCGAAAGAACTGCTGGGCAAGAAGCTCACGCTGGTCGCTGGCGAGCAGCATCGATTCCAGTTGTTCGATGAAAACGACAACTTGCTGGCCGAAGGCGTCGCAGGCGAAGCGTTCAAACAGGACGATGTAGAGGGGTTGATCGCTCAACTCTCGGCAAACCCTGGCACCCGTTTCGAAGTGGTGCGCAATCCACGGATCGTGACCATCCAGAGTTACCAGGATGCGCTGGATATTTCCGAGCAAGGCAAGGAGTCGGGGATCATCCGTTTGGCCCTGGCCAGCAGCGACGCGGCCGAGGCAGTGAAAATCCTCAATAAAATCGCTTCGTTGTATGTGCAGCAGAACGTGCAACGCACATCGGCGGAAGCGGCGCAGAGCCTGGAGTTCCTGCAAGGCCAACTGCCGCAGGTCAAACGCGACCTGGCCAAGGCCAGCGATGCACTCAATGGTTATCAAACCCGTGGCAAGACGGTCAACATTTCCCTCGAAACCCAATCGGTGCTGGAACAGGTCGTCAGTCTGGACACCCGTATCTCCGAACTGAAAATGCAACAGGCGGAGATGGATCGCAAGTTCACCAAACAGCATCCGGCGTACCGCGCGTTGATGACCCAGATCGGCGAATTGACCCAGCAGCAGAAGGCGCTGGAGGGCAAGGCCCAGGACCTGCCTGCCACGCAACAGGAACTGCTGAACCTGACCCGCGACGTGGAAGTGGCGTCGCAGATCTACACGCAACTGCTGAATAAATCCCAGGAGCTGGACATCGTCCGGGCGGGGGCCGTGGGCAACGTGCGATTGGTCGACCCCGCAGATGTCGACCTGACCAGCCCGGTCAAACCGAAAAAAGCCTTGATCGTGCTGATTGCAACCTTCCTCGGCGCCTTTTTCGGCGTTGCGCTGGTGTTGCTGCGCAAGTCCCTGAGCCGGGGCCTGGAAGGTCCGGAGGCCATCGAGCAACTCGGTTTGCCGGTGTACGCGTCGATTCCCTATAGCGCCTTGCAACAGGAAGAGGACAGCAAAAAAGGTCGCGCCCGGGACGGCGCGGACAAGCCGGCGTACCTGTTGGCCCTGCGTAACCCGACGGACCTGTCCATCGAGTCGATCCGCAGTCTGCGCACCTGTCTGCACTTTGCCGGGCTGGATTCGACCAACAACCGGATCATGATTTCCGGCCCGAGCCCGCAGGTCGGCAAAACCTTCGTTTCTTCCAACCTCGCGGCAGTCATGGCGCAGAGCGGACAGCGGGTGGTGCTGATCGATGCCGACATGCGCAAAGGCCATCTGCACAAGACGCTGAACACACCGATCACCAATGGCTTGTCGGACCTGTTGGTCAAGCGCTGCAGCATCGAGCAGGCGATCAATAAAGTCGAAGTCGACAACCTGCATTTCATCAGTCGCGGGCAGGTCCCGCCCAATCCTTCAGAACTGCTGATGCACGTCAATTTTCGTGAGCTGCTGGCGCAACTCAGTGAGCTGTATGACGTGGTGATCATCGACACGCCACCGCTGCTGGCGGTGACGGATGCGGCGATTGTCGGTCGTGACGCGGGGATCTGCCTGATTGTCACGCGCTTCGGGGTGAACCCGGCCAAAGAGATCGAACTGACGATTCGTCGATTCGCCCAGAACGGCATCGAGTTGAAGGGCGCGGTGTTCAACGGCGTCGAGAAGCGTGCGGCCAGTTACTACGGTAACGGTAGCTACGGCTATTACAACTACGAATACGCGTCCGACAAATCCTGAGTGTCAGCGATTGTCCTTTCATGTTTGAAGTGGGTGAGTTGTGAAAAAAATACTGCACGTGGCAGAGACGATCAAAGGTGGCGTCGCGACGGTGATCCGCACGATTTCGGCTTCGCCCGAAGGCGACGCGGCAAGCTATGAGCTGGTCTATCTGGTCCCGCAGGATCAGGAAAAGGAACTGCACGGGATTGCCGGGCAACAGATCCGCACCTTCGCCCGGACCGGACGCAATGTGCCGTCGTTGCTGCGCTTCGCCTGGCGACTGACCCAGGTGATGCTCAAGGAAAAACCCGATGTCGTGCATTTGCATAGCACCTTCTCCGGCGTCATCGGGCGTTGTGTGTGCGTGCTGTTGCGACCTTGGCGCAAGCCGAAGATCGTCTATTGCCCCCATGCCTTTTCGTTCCTGATGGAAAGTTCGCCGACCAAGCAGAAAGCCTACGCGTGGATCGAGCGGGTATTGCAGAAGGTCACCGACGTGATCATCTGCGTCAGCCAGTACGAGCTCGACAAGGCCGCGCGGTTCGGCATTGAGCGCAAGCGCATGAAGCTGATCTACAACGGCATTCATCACAAGGATGAAGCGCCGAAAGCCAGCAATCCCGAGCCGATTCATCTGCTCTTTGTCGGCCGCCTCGATTATCAGAAAGGCTTCGACGTGTTGCTCAAGGCTTTCGCCAAAGTCCAGCGCAGTGATCTGAAACTGACGGTGGTTGGCAGCGCCGTGAACGAGGATTCGGTCGAGTGTCCGCCGATGGAAGGGGTTGAATACCTGCCGTGGGTGACACCGAGCGAAGTCCAGGCGCTGTACCGCAAAGCCGATGCGCTGATCGTCCCGAGCCGCTGGGAAGGCTTTGCCATGGTGCCGCTCGAAGGCATGGCCATGGGCTTGCCGGTGATTGCCAGCAACTGTACGTCACTGCCCGAACTGGTCACCAACGAGGTGTCCGGCTACGTCTTTCCCAGCGGCGACCACCAGGCGCTGGCCGATGTACTGAAGAAAATCCAGAAGCCGCGGTTGCTCGACCTTGGCAGCGAAGGGCGCAGCATCGTCCGCGAGCGCTTCAGCGCCGCGTTGATGATCCGCCAGACCTATGACCTGTATCGCGCCCCCACTTTTTAAGTAGAACTCAAGCTTATGAACGTAACGATTTTGCATGGCTACAGTGCGTCCAACTCCGGTGACGGTCTGCTCGTGGATCTGGCCATTGCCCTGGTGCAGCGAAACTTTGGTGACGACACTTCGATCAGTGTCGTGGCCTCCGATCCAGAGTCCTTCAGCTACTTGCCGCACCCGCGTTTTGACGCGCCGGTGATGGCGGCCAAGGGGTTGGGGCGGGTCAAGCAGGCGGTGTTCCTCAACCAGTCCTACGAAGGTCTCGCTGACCTGTTGAAGAAAACCGATTTGATCGTCGGCGTCGGTGGCGGCTACATGCGTTCCAAAAGTGCCTTTGAGCACATCAAGTTGAAACTGGGCCACGCCAAGCAACTGGAAACGGCGATCCTCAGCAAAGTGCCGTCGGTGTACCTGCCGCAAAGCATCGGGCCGTTCCACGGCGAGAGCAGCAAGATCGTCGAGCACTACGCCAGCGCCGATGCGGTGTTCGTGCGTGACAACAGGTCGTCGGCGATTTTCGATGCCTGTGAAAATGTCTACCGCGCACCGGATCTGGCGGTCCAGTCATTGGCCAGCAAGATCCTCATGCAGCCCAAGTTCACCCGTTGCGCGTCATCGCCGGCAACGGTGTGCGTGGTGCTGCGCAAGCCGCCGGAGTGGAGCAAGGAAAAGAAGGTCGCCTACGTGGCCAACTTGAAGTTGCTGCTGCAACGCTTGAAGAACAAAAGCAAAGTGGTTTGCGCGGTCCAGAGCGCCGTTCGCGGCAACGATGACGGTGCGTTCTATCGCGAGTTGGGCATTACCGAAGACCTGCTGCCGTTGAAGGCCACGCTGGCCAAATATCAGCCGGACCTGGTGATTTCCGTGCGCCTGCACGGCGCCATCGAGTCGCTGCTGTCCGGCGTTCCGGCGTACCACATCAGCTATGAGCGCAAAGGCTTCGGCGCCTATCAGGACATGGGCGTGGAAGACTGGGTGATCAACGGCGGCGACATCAATGTCGATACCATCATCGACACGGTCTACGCGCCGAACGCACTGTCCGGTTTCGGCAAGCGCCTGACCGACACCTGCCGCGAGATCGAGGCAAAAACCGTGGCCATGGACGACATCATCAAAGGTATCGTTCGATGATATTTCGGCTACTGCTTCGCGGCGGGGCATTGGGCGCGAAGTTTTTGCTGGTGCTGGCGATCACCCATTTCCTCGGTTATGAGGCGCTGGGCTTTTACGGCGTGGTGGTCGCCGCCTCGTTGATTGCGTCGAAGTTCTACAGTGTCGGCTTCAGTTCGGAAATCAATCGGCTGATCAGCGTCGGTGGCAGTTCGCGACGGGTCGTCGACAAGGTCCTGCTGCTGTACCTGGCCGTGGGGCTGTTGTTGTCGGTGGTGACGGTGTTGGTGTATTCGCTGTTCCAGGCAGTCGAGGCAACGACCGTGCTGATCCTCTGCGTGACCCTGGTTCTGCTCACTGAACACCTGTCGTTCGAAATCAACTCCTTCGTGTTTTCCGCGCAGAAAGCCACGGCCGGTGCGCTGCTGTTTTTCATCAAGACCGGCCTCTGGGCGCTGTTGGCGGTGGGCGGGATGATGCTCGGCTGGGTGTCCGGGATCGCCAGTGTGCTGTGGCTGTGGGTTGTGGCCAACGTGCTGGTGATCGTCGCCGGTTACTTGATTGTGGTGAACGTGCACAAGGGCCGGGTGAGCGGGACGCTGGCCACGGCAACCGTGTGGAAGGCCGGGTTGCCGTTCTATCTCGGCACAGGCTTGATCGCGTTGAGTCAGTACGCCGAGCGCTTTCTGATTATCGACATCGAACCCTACGCCAGCCTCGGTAAATACGTGTACGCCTGGTCGGCGGCCAATACCTTGCAGGCGCTGTCCTATGCGGTGGTGGCGGTGGTCGGCATTCCGGTGCTCGCCAAGCGCTTTCAGGCTGATCAACAGCCGTTCACGGTCCGGCAATTGTTCGTCAACAAATGGGTCATGCGCTCGCTGGTGGTGTCCGCCGCGGTGGCGGTGCTGATTTATCTGTTCTTCAACGTTGTGCTCGATTACGTCGCCACGACAGTGCCGCGTCCGGACAACGCGATCCTCGGCGTGCTGATTTTTTCCTTCGCCCTGCGTGCCATTGGCGACATCGTCTGGGGTGGTTTGATTGCCTCGAAGAACAGTCGCGTGTCGCTGGCCAGCGCGGCGATTTGCCTGTTGGTTTCGGTGCCGGTCAGCTACCTGCTGATCAAGCACTATTCGATTTATGGCGCTGCCTGGGGCAACGTCTTTGCGATCATCGTGCAACTCGGCGTGATTGCCGTGTTGACCCGTGTGACTCGGCCGAAAGGGGCTCTGGCATGGGGTTGAAGCTGCCGTGCATCGAGTTTCGCGGCAAGAAACTCGATTCCTCTATTTCGTTCCTGATCCTGTTCACCGGGTTGTTTCTGTCGGTGGCCATGCCGCTGTTGATTCCCCGCGATCCTGGCCCGGATGCCATGACCTTGTGGTCGTCCTACGCGCGGGCCGACAACTGCAATTTCTGGAACCCGTTCTCGCCGGATCGCTCTTCCTATGAATGTTCGGCGTTTCTGCTGCGGCCCACGGGGATCAATCTGACCAATGCCTGGGCCTATGGCATGTTCTGCAATTTTTTCCTCACGGCGATCCCGGTGGTGGTCTTCCGGCGCATGCCGCTGGCGATCTTCGGCACGCTGTGTCTGTGGGGCATCGTTCGTTCGTTCTTCCTTGAGAACCTGACCAAGGAAATCATTGTGTCGGTGGCGGTGTTGAGCATTTTGCTCAGCTCCTTGACGCGCAAATATCGCGGCGGATTTTTCTTCTCGGCAGTGATCTACGGCGTGTTGATCCGCCCCTACTGGATTCTGTTTTCACTGTCCTGGGTCGGCGTCTGCGTGATGAAGAAGTATGTCTCGCGCTTCACTTTCTTCCTGATGCTGTTCCTGTTCTACCTGGCGGTCGCCATGGCGATCCAGGTGGCGCTTGGGTTTCCGGTGTCGTCGATTCGCGCCAGTAACAACGAACTGCGCACCGCGGGTGAGGAGGGGTCCAAGTCGTTGATCGTCTCGTGGCTCAACGGCAGCGACTTTGTCTCGCAGGCACTGGACTCGATGATCATCTTCTTCCGGCTGTCGTTCCCGGTGGAGCTGATTTTGCTGTCGGGGCCGGGCCAGGTGATCTTCGTGGCGTTGATGATCATGACCGCGTTGCTGCTGTTCAAAGTCATCACCTCGACCGATTACAAAGGTGCGCCGATCCAGACCAAACCCAAGGAACTGATCGCGATTCCGCTGGCATTTTTGCTGGTTCAAGGCCTGTTCGAACCGGACTTCGGCTCCTTCGCCCGGCACTTCTCGATGGTGGTGCCGGTGTTGTTCGTCGGCCTGGGATTGATGTTGCGGGCGAACAAGCCGGTGCAGGTTGAATCAAGAATTCTGAATTGAGGCAGGTGCTTTATGTCGAGCAAGAAAAAGTCCCTGGAGATCGAAACCCTGCGTGGCCTGGCGTGCCTGCTGCTGGTGCTCTATCACGTCATCGGCCCGTTGGGTGGCGGCTTGAAGATAGACCTGGGCTCGCCGTTCCGGGTGATCGCCGACTCGATGGTGTATGTGCGCATGCCGCTGTTCACCTTCATTTCCGGCTATATCTACTCCATCTACAAAATCCGCGGCAATGACTTTTCCGCGTTCTTCAGCGGCAAGGTGCGACGCTTGATCGTGCCGCTGTTTTGCGTGGGCGTACCGTTCTCGGTGTTGCAGGCGGTGGGGCCGGGTGTGAACAAGGACGTCGGTGTGATCGACGCGTTGTTGTCGTTCTGGGTGCCGGTCAACCACTTCTGGTTCCTGCAGGCGGTGTTCATCATTTTCATGTTCGTCGGCCTGCTGGAGTGGCGCGGTTTGCTGCGTTCGGCAACGCGCTTGTATCTGCTGTTTGCCTTTGCGGCGGTGTTGTTTGTGCTGCCGCCGTTCAAGCTCGATGCGTTTGGCATTAATGGCGCGATCTACCTGCTACCGTTTTTCGTGGCGGGGATGATTGGCCAGGAAAACGTCGATGCGTTGAAGCAACGGTTCAAGGTGATCGGGCCGTTGGTGTTTGTGTTGATCTCGCTGACACTGCTGTACGTGGCGGCGGTGGATCGCGAGTTGATCGTCGACCGCCGCAGCCTGATCGGTTTGACCGTGGGTTGTGTGTCCTGCATTGCGTTGCTGTCCAGTGACATGCGCTCGAAGTGGCTGACCTGGCTCGGCGGGTATTCCTACGCGATCTTCCTGTTCCATGTGTTGTTTGCCGCCACTTCCCGGTTTGTCCTGGGTCGTTTGGGCGTGAAGGACGAAAGCCTTCTGGTGCTCGGTGGCCTGGCGTGTGGCTTGCTGGGGCCGGTGGTTCTATCGATGGTTTTCAGTCGATTCAACGTCACCTCCATGCTGTTCCTGGGTGAGCGCGCGGCGGCTAAAAAACCGCCGGCAAACGCCACCCCGGTGCCCCAGACTTGAGGTTTGTCCGAGTGAAGGAAGCGATGCATGTTGGCAGTTGATGACGTCCAGCCTGTTGCGGCGTCAGTGGTCGAAGTCGGCGACGCTCGCGAACGGTTTGGCCAGTGGCGCGAAGGCAAGGGCGGGAAAGTCCTGTCCATCTCGGTGATCGGCGACAGCTACAGCGCCGGGCAGGATTTCTATCTGAACAAACTGGTGCAGCGGCTGGCCGGGGAGGCGGGTTTCGCCGGCCCCGGCTATGTCGGTTTCAACCACGGCGCGGCACTTGGCGGCACGCACTTCAAATACAGCCGCAGCAGCGAAAAATACTTCGGCGGTGACTGGCGGGTGTCCGCCCTTGGCCAGGCCAGCCCCGACAGTCGTACCCTTGCCGGAGGGCCTGGCGCCTGGCTGGAGATCGATGCCAGCCCGACACCGGCCATCAACACGGCTGTCACCCAAGCGAAATTGCTTTACCTCGGCAATGGCGAACCCAATGAGGTTCGCTACCGCTGGGCACCGTCGCAATCCTGGCAGCCCTTGACGCTCGCAGGCTCAGGGGTACAGGAAGTGCCACTGCCAGGCATGTCGGCAGCGAAAGACTGGTCGTTCCGGCTGGAAGTGGTGAAAGGCGCGCCAACGCTCTTCGGCCTGTGGATGAGCAACGACCAGGGCGGCGTGCGGGTATCCAAACTGGCGGCGTCCGGCGCGGCGTCCGCTGACTTCTACCACGGCGATGGCCGTTGGCAGGCGCAGTGGAAGACGGTGGTGTCGAAGATTCCCGCCGACCTCTACCTGATTATGCTGGGTGGTAACGACCAGGGTTTTGGCGTGAAGCCCGAGCAGTACCTGAAGAACGTTCAGGGTTTGGTGGGGATGGTCCGCGAGATTCAACCGGCGGCGAGCATCAACCTGATCCTGCGTCAGGACACGACGCGTTCCAGTGCCTACCCGATGTCGGCCTATGCGCAAGTCCTGGAACCCTGGGCACGCAAGGAACATCTTGGTTACGCCAATCTGCAGTGCGCATTCGGCCCTGACTTCAAGCGCTATGCCGCCACCATGATCGGCCCGGACAAGATTCATCCGGTTCCGGCCACGGGCGGGCGAGTGATTGCCGATTACTTCTATCGCTGGATTGTTGGCGGGCAGGACCGCTGCGATGCGGGCCTGATGTAGGAGCTGCCGCAGGCTGCGATCTTTTGACTTGATCTGAAAAACAAAATCAAAAGATCGCAGCCTGCGGCAGCTCCTACTGGGAGTTGCGGCAATTTTCGAATGTCTCCAGATGAGCAAGTAGCTCTGCGGTTTTTAGCGGCATCAGCTGCGTAGCGCACCGGGTCTCCACGTTGATGATGATGGCTGGGTCGTTGCAGCAAATGCGCACCCGGAATCGCCAGTCGCTGAAAATCGCTTTCAGCCCATCGCGGTCATCGATTTCCAGCGCCTGCCCGCGGTAAAGCCTTTTCAGGTGAGCGAGCAGGGGATAGGGGTCGCGCATTGGCCGGCGGATGTCTCCGGAAGAGGGAAACATACCGATCCGTTCCACCAGCAGAGTGGGGCCGAGCCAGGACTGGTTGGCGCTCGGCAACCGCTGATGTCGCGATAACGAGGACATCACCCCGAGGTTGCCCACCTCCATTTCAATGTATGCCGAGAGCTTTTTAATGTTCATGGTTGGCCTGCCTGAATGAAGAGTGGGCGTCGGGTGCTGGAGCCGTCTTAGCGGCCCTTGAGGTACAGGTTTTCGTAGCAGAAGTTGGTCGCCTGCAGGTAACCCTCGGCGTCGCCGCAATCGAAGCGCAAACCCTTGAACTTGTAGGCCAGCACGCAGCCGTTCTGCGCCTGTTTCATCAGCGCGTCGGTGATCTGGATCTCGCCGCCTTTACCCGGTTCGGTGTCGGCGATCAGGTCGAAGATATCTGGCGTCAGAATGTAGCGGCCGATGATCGCCAGGTTCGACGGGGCGTCCTGCGGGGCCGGTTTTTCCACCATGTTGTTGACCCGGTAGATCCCGTCGGAGATCGGCTCGCCGGCAATCACGCCGTACTTGTGGGTCTGGTCGCGGGGGACTTCCTGGATGGCCACGATCGAGCAGCGGAATTTCTTGTAGAGCTCGATCATTTGCGTGAGGACGCCATCACCTTCCAGGTTCAGGCACAGGTCATCGGCCAGTACCACGGCGAAGGGTTCGTCGCCGATCAACGGGCGGCCACTGAGAATGGCGTGGCCCAGGCCCTTCATTTCCACCTGGCGGGTGTAGGAGAAGGTACAGGTGTCGATGAGCTCGCGGGTTCCGGCCAGGAACTTCTCTTTCTCGGTGCCGCGAATCTGGTGCTCCAGCTCGTAGCTGATGTCGAAGTGGTCTTCCAGCGCGCGCTTGCCCCGCCCGGTGACGATCGCCATGTGTTGCAGGCCGGCGTCCCGTGCTTCTTCGACGGCGTACTCGATCAACGGCTTGTTGACGATCGGCAGCATTTCCTTGGGCATGGCCTTGGTCGCCGGCAAGAAACGAGTGCCATAGCCGGCAGCGGGGAACAAACATTTACGAATCATAAAAGTATCCTGGACAGTCATGGAACACAGCCAACGGGTGCGCGCAACAACGAGTGATTGCAAGTTTCAATGTTTATTGAAGGCTTACTTTAATACCTGAGTCTGGCCACTAGTGGCAAATAGCAATGTGCGGATAACACGACAATGTTATGAGATGTCGGGTTGATAGTTGTTGGTTATTTTTAGTCGGTATCTGTTGATAGTGGTGCGTGCGTCGGAATGCTAATAAGTATCTCGCAATACAGTTTGGCCTGAAAAAATATTTATTGCCAGTCGTTGAACTAATTTTGTTTTGGGTTGTTGTCGCTCTTATTTGTGTGGTTCAGCACACAGCTTTAACAAGAGGGGCTTGACACGCAACTTCGCACTTTTCCCACTATGGACCGCGCTATGAAAATTCTGGTAACGGGTGGAGCTGGATATATCGGTTCGCACACCACGCTCGCACTGCTTGAGGCAGGCTATGAAGTTGTTGTGCTGGATAATCTTTGCAACAGCAGCGACGCGGCATTGCACGCGGTGGAAGCCATTTGCGGCAAGAGTGCGCTGATGATTCAGGGTGATGTGTGCGATCGGGCCTTGCTGGACCGGATTTTCCAGCAGCATGCCATCGATGCCGTCCTGCACTTTGCCGGTCTCAAGGCCGTGGGCGAGAGCGTGCGCAAGCCCCTTGAGTATTACGAGACCAACGTCAGCGGCAGCATCACGCTGTGTCAGGCGATGGCGGCTGCCGGGGTGTTTCGCCTGGTGTTCAGTTCGTCGGCCACGGTATACGGCGAGCCGGAGCAGATGCCGATCCGCGAGGATTTCCCCACGGGCATCCCGACCAATCCCTACGGTCAATCCAAGCTGATCGTCGAGAATGTGCTGCGCGACCTGGCCTTGGCCGAGCCGCGCTGGAGCATCGCGCTGTTGCGTTACTTCAACCCGATCGGGGCGCATGACAGTGGCCATCTGGGCGAAGACCCGAGTGGCATTCCGAATAACCTGGTGCCCTACATCAGCCAGGTGGCGGTTGGCAGCCTGCGGGAGTTATCGATCTTCGGCAACGATTACCCCACGGTCGACGGTACCGGGGTGCGGGACTACATCCACGTCGTGGACCTGGCGGACGGCCATCTAAAGGCCTTGCAGTCCATCGCCGGGCGTACCGGCATTCATACCTGGAACCTCGGCACGGGCGATGGCTACAGCGTGTTGCAAGTGCTGCGGGCGTTCGAGCAGGCGTGCGGTCAACCGGTGCCCTATCGAATGATGCCGCGTCGCTCGGGTGATATCGCCGAGAGCTGGGCCGACCCTTCGAAGGCGGAGAAAGAGCTGGGCTGGAAGGCCACGCGCAACTTGCAGGACATGGTCACGGATACCTGGCGCTGGCAATCGAATCATCCCAAAGGCTATCTGGGATGATGGCGTTTTAGCCAAATGTTATTTCCGGTCAGGTTGTTAGATATCGTCGGGAAAATACACTGGTCATGCCTTTTGCAAGTCCGTAGATATAAACCTGCCGTTCGACTTTTATCAGTTGGGTAAGACTGTGAAAGAACAACGGATCTTGTCCGCATTTTTCGCGGACTTGAACTCTACCACCTCTAACGCACTACCCGATTTCGATCGGGTTGAATGTTAGAAAGGAGTTGATATGAAGAAAGTGATGGCAATTGCCCTGTTGACGATGTTGAGCAACTGGGCGTCCGCGGTAGAAGCGCCGCTTACAACTGCGACCAATGTATTGGGTAACGTGGCGGCGACTCAAGCCACTGCAGCCAGTACAGCAATGGTCGCCAGTGCTGTAGCGGCGTCCAACAGTGGTGGAAGTGCAAACGGCGGTACGACGGGTACGACAGGTACCACGGGTACAACCGGCACGCACAACTAACTGAAACATCTGTTGGTGCAGTACAAGGTCGCCCGATGCAAATCGGGTGACTTTGTTTTTAGATTCGCCCTTGAATAGCGTAGTGCCATTATGACTCGTAGTTTTTCTCTTTTAATGTTGGCAAGCATCGCTTTACAAGGTTGCATGTTTTCCCCCGGCCAATACCTGAGCACCAGTGATATCACGCGCCAGGGCGCCAGCGAGAGCAGCCGGGTCGAGCTCATTCCGATCACGCCCAAGCTCATCGCCATGAACAGGGCCACGCAAAAGCGTGAGTCCGTGCCGACGGAACTGTTGGCGGCCCCGGCCGAGTACCGCATCGGCAGTAACGATGTCCTGTACATCACGGTCTGGGATCACCCGGAGCTGACCGCACCCTCCGGCGCGCAACAGCAGATCGATGCCAACGGTCGCCTGGTGCGTGCCGATGGCACGCTCTACTACCCGTTTATCAAAGAAGTCCAGGCGGCCGGCAAAACCGTCCAGCAACTGCGATCGGACATCGAAGCCAGGCTGTCGGCCTTCATCGCCGAACCGCAAGTGGATGTCGCCGTGTTGCGCTTTTCCAGTCAGAAAGTCGTGGTGACGGGCGCCGTTTCGAAGGCTGGTCCACAAGCGATTTCCACCAATCCGCTGAGTGTGGTCGAGGCTCTCGGTTCCGCCGGTATCGATACGACGAGTGCCGACTTGTCCGGCCTGTTGCTGACGCGAAACGGGCGGGTCTACACGCTCAATCTCGACACGCTCAACCAGCCGGATTCCGAGTTGCAGAACGTTTACCTAAAGGGTGGCGATCAGTTGTATCTGCCGTACAACGACAAAAAGCGCATCTACGTCATGGGCGAGGTCAACCAGCCCCGAGCACTGAGCTTCAAGACCGCCACCATGAACCTGTCCGATGTGCTGGGCTCGGTCGGCGGATTGAGTCAGACCACCTCCAACGGTAACGCCGTGTACGTGATCAGAGGTGTTGAAAACCTCGATGTGGAGCCGGCGAAGGTCTACCAGTTGCAAGCCCAATCACCGACCGCCATGGCGCTGGCCACGCACTTTGAAGTACGTCCCCAGGACGTTGTCTACGTAGGTCCTGCCAACGTGACTCGCTGGAATCGCTTCGTCAGCCAATTGGTGCCGTCGGCAGCGATTGTCGGTACGGGCGCATCCGCGGCGAAAAACATGAGTGAAGTCAGCAGCAACAGCAATTAAGGCCGGGTCCGATCGTGAGAACGTTGAATGTTGGCGTCTGCTTGATAGCGGCCTTGATGTTGTGTGGCTGTAACCCGCTGATGGTCGCTTCGGTGACCAACCTCAAGTCGGCGGTGTCGGGGCCGGATGAGCTGGACGTGACGGCGGCCCAGGTGGCGGATGTGCGCTATCCCCAGCTCAAGCTGACCACGCCGTCCGGTTCCGGCGTGCTGGCGCTGGTGCGTGAGCGCGACGACCTGCAATTCTGGGTCGCGTCCGGCAAACAGGTTCTGCTCATGCGCGATGGCCTGGCGGTGCGCAGCATCGGCCTGGGCCTGGACGGCGATCTGGACGGGACGCGCCTGGCTGACGTCTCGCCCTTCAAGCAAGGCCTCCATCAAGTGCCCGATGGCTACACCAGCCAGCGCTGGATCGACCTCTATCAGGGCCAGGAAGTCGGGGTGACCTTGAACAGTCGCTTCTCCCGCAAATCCATGGAAACCCTGGAAATCCTCAACAAGGAATACGCCGTGCTACGTGTCGATGAGCAGATTGACGCGCCGGCCATCGGCCTGCGTGCGACCAATCGTTACTGGGTCGATCCCGTTGACGGTTTCATTGTGCAGAGTGAGCAGCAACTGACCTCGCAGTTGCGGGTCAAGATCGTGCAACTGACCCCAGACCGCAGGCATGCCCGGTGAAGCGGGTCAGGGCTCTATCGGCGTGCCTGCTGTTGATCACCGGCATCAGCCATGCAGCGGTCACCGTCACCGGTGACGTTGCCAACCCGGGGGCGGTCGAGCTGCCGGCGGGCGGGCGGTTGCTGGACGTGATCAGCGCGGCACAACCCAATGCCGAGAGTTACTGGTTGGCGGCCGTACTGCTGCGTCAGTCCCTGGTCGAGCAACAGACCCGCCTCAAGGCCGGGGTGCTGTTCGATCTGGACGTGTTGCAGCGCATGGCCATGCTTTTCGACAGGCCGAGCCGGGCTGCCCTGGCGGTGCGGTTGGCCGAGCAAGTCAGGCGCATGCCGGTCACCGGACGCCAGGTAGCTGTCCTGGACCCGGTCGCCGTGGAAGTCGGGTTTGCCCGCAACATTCGCCTGGACGACGGCGACCGCCTCATCTACCCGTTGCGGGTCGACGAAGTCGAGGTGCTCGGCGCTGTCGCCGAGTCGTGTCGGTTGCCCTATCAAGCGCTGCAAGAGGCCCGCGATTACCTGCGGGGTTGCACGCCGCTGGTCGATGCGGACGCCGATTACCTGTGGTTGATCCAGCCCAATGGCGTCACCCGGCGCGTCGGCATTGCCCACTGGAATCGCGAGAGCGGGCAGATACCGGCCGCCGGCAGCAAGATTCTGGTCCCGGTCAAAAACGATGACCTTGATCCGCCTATCCCTGAACTGAATCAGCAGTTGGCCGAATTTATTGCCACGCAGCTGGCTGAGGTGGTTCGTTGAATTTACGTTTTGCAGCCGTATTGTTATTGCCGTGTGGTCTGGCTCATGCAGAACCACGCATTACCCAGAATGATTTCGGTGGCGCGGGCTTGTTGCAAACGCCGACGGCGCGCATGGCGCCGGCCGGTGAGTTGAGCCTGAATGCCAACCGCACCGACCCCTACAGCCGTTACAGCGTTTCACTTCAGCCACTTGAGTGGCTGGAAGGCTCGTTTCGCTACACCGCGATCACTAACCGCCCTTACGGCCCCGAATCGTTGAGCGGCAACCAGAGCTATAAGGACAAGGCGGTCGACCTCAAGGCCCGCCTGTGGGAAGAAACCCATTGGGCGCCCGAAGTGGCCTTGGGCTTCCGGGACATCGGTGGTACAGGCCTGTTCTCCAGTGAATTCGTGGTGGCCAACAAGCGCTACGACAATTTTGATTTCAGCGCCGGCATTGCCTGGGGTTACCTGGGCAACCGCGGCGACTTCGAAAACCCGCTGGGCTACGTCAGTGATCGCTTCAAGACCCGACCCGACAGCGAGGGCACCGGTGATGTCAACGCCGGGGCCTATTTTCGCGGCAGCCCATCCTTTTTCGGCGGCGTGAGCTACCAGACACCCTGGGATCGGCTCAGTCTTAAACTCGAATACGAAGGCAACGATTACAAGCACGAGCCGAAGGACAACCAGATCAAGCAGGACTCGCCGATCAACCTCGGCGCGGTGTTCAAAGTAACTGACTCGATCGACCTCAGCGCAGCCTGGGAACGCGGTAATACGGCTATGTTCGGCGTCACCTTTCACACCAACTTCGCCAGCCGCAAGGCGCCGGCGAAGACGTTCGATCCGCCGGCTGAACCCTTGCCAGCGAAGGCGCCGAGCACCGGGATGGATCAGGTCAACTGGGCCGATGTGTCCCGGCGCCTGCAGCAAAATGCCGGGTACAAGGTCGAGCGTATCAGCCAGCGCGATTCCGAGTTGATCGTGTATGGCGAGCAGCAGCGTTACTTCCATTCGGCCAAGGCCGTCGGCCGCGCGAGCCGGATCCTGGACAACAGCGTCAACGACGATATCGACTGGTTCACCGTGGTGAACAAGCGCTACGACCTGGCGCTTGAAGAAACCAGCGTGCCTCGGCAAACCTTCCGCGAAGTGATCAACAACGAAGAGCCGTTGCAAGCCCTGCATCGCACCACCGAAATCAATCCGGCGATGCCGCACAACGAGAAAACCCTCTACACCGAAGCGATGCAGCCATTCGCTTATGGCGTCGGGCTGGGCTTCAAGCAGAATGTCGGCGGCCCCGATGGCTTGCTCTATCAGTTCAGCGCCGACGCGGACGCCGAGTACCGCTTCAACCGCAACACCTGGTGGAGTGGTTTGCTCAGTGCCAACCTGATCAACAACTTCGACAAGTTCACCTATGACGCACCCAGCGGCTTGCCCCGCGTGCGCACGGACTTGCGCCAGTACATGACCACGTCGGATGTCACCATGCCGTTGTTCCAGGTCAGCCATGCCGAGCAGTTGGACAAAGACCTGTATGGCATGGTGTACGGTGGCTACCTGGAGTCGATGTTTGCCGGCGTCGGGGGCGAGGTGCTGTTCCGTCCGACCGGCGAGCGCTGGTCGGTGGGCGCGGACCTGAACTACGTGCGCCAGCGCGAGTTCGACCAGGGTTTTGGCTTGCGTGATTACTCGGTGTTGACCGGCCACATCACCGGCTACACCGACTTGCCCTACGATACGCTGGCAGCCGTCAGCGTCGGGCGTTACCTGGCTGGCGACTGGGGCGGCACGCTGGATATCTCGCGAGAGTTTTCCAACGGCGTACGCTTTGGTGCCTGGGCAACCATCACCACCGCAACCGGTGCTGAATATGGCGAAGGTAGTTTCGACAAAGGCATCTACCTGTCCATTCCATTCGACGAACTGATGAGCATGTCGACCATGCGCCGTGCCAACCTCGTCTGGTCGCCACTGACCCGGGACGGCGGTGCACGGCTCAATCGCAGCTACCAGTTGCACTCCATGACTGATAGCCGCGACGACGACATGTTCTACCGCAACTTCGAGAAGATCACTGAGTAACCTGTAGGAGCGAGCAGGCTCGCGAAGGCGTCGGCACACTCAGCATGGATGTTGACTGACCCGCCGCCATCGCGGGCAAGCCACGCTCCCACAGTGGTCATTTGGCGAGCCGAAGACCCAGACAGCCCCCAATCCCCTGTGGGAGCGGGCTTGCTCGCGAAGGCGTCGGCACACTCAGCATGGATGTTGACTGACCCGCCGCCATCGCGGGCAAGCCACGCTCCCACAGTGGTCATTTGGCGAGCCGAAGACCCAGACAACCCCCAATCCCTTGTGGGAGCGGGCTTGCTCGCGAAGGCGTCAGCACATTCAGCATTGATGTTGACTGATGCCCCGCCATCGCGGGCAAGCCACGCTCCTACAGTGGTCATTTGGCGACCCGAAGACCCAGACAGCCCCCAATCCCCTGTGGGAGCGGGCTTGCTCGCGAAGGCGTCAGTACATCCAGCATTGATGTTGACTGACCCGACGCTTTCGCGGGCAAGCCACGCTCCCACAGTGGTCATTTGGCGAGCCGAAGACCCAGACAGCCCCCAATCCCCTGTGGGAGCGAGCTTGCTCGCGATGGTGTCAGTACATTCAGCATTGATGTTGACTGACCCGACGCTTTCGCGGGCAAGCCACGCTCCCACAGTGGTTATTTGGCGACCCGAAGACCCAGACAACCCCCAATCCCCTGTGGGAGCGAGCTTGCTCGCGATGGCGTCAGTACATCCAGCATTGATGTTGACTGATACCCCGCTATCGCGAGCAGGCTTGCTCCTACACTGGTCTTTTGGTGATCCATAAATCCGGGCAGTCCAAAATCACAGCCACAAAAAAGGGGACTTGCGTCCCCTTGCGGTGTTGCCTTGTGCAGCCCTAAACCTTCAGTAGATGTCCTTCGACAACAAGGTGAACGGCGTTTTCACCAGAATCTTCAGGTCCAGCCACAACGACCAGTTGTTGATGTACTTGAGGTCGATCTCGACACGCTTCTGCATCTTGTCGATGGTGTCGGTCTCGCCGCGACAACCGTTGATCTGCGCCAGGCCGGTGATGCCCGGTTTGATTCGATGGCGCGCCATGTAGGCGAGAATCTTCCCGGAGTAGTAGTTGTTGTGCGCGACGGCGTGAGGGCGCGGGCCGACCAGCGCCATTTGCCCTTGCAGCACGTTGAACAGTTGCGGCAATTCGTCCAGCGAAGTGCGACGGATGAAGCGTCCGACGGCGGTGATACGCGAGTCGTTGCGGCTGGCCTGTTTGACCTCATGGTCATCGTGCACACGCATGGAGCGGAACTTCCAGACCTGAATCACTTTGCCGTTCCAGCCATGGCGGTCCTGCTTGAAGAATACCGGGCCAGGGGAGTTGAGCTTCACGGCCAGGGCGATGACCAGCAACACCGGGCTCAGCAGGATAATGGCCAACAGGGCCACGCTTTTCTCCACCAGGCTTTTACTCAGCGCGGCGGTGGGCCGGCTGGTCAGCGGACTTTCGTTCAAGTAGATCGCCGGCAGGCCGTCCACGACTTTCACCGAGTGATTGAGCAGCGTCAGGCTGTTCAAGTCCGGCACCCAGACCACGTCAACGTTGGCATCCAGCAAATCGACGTACATGGCTTCGATTTTTGCCGCTTCCGACAGGGGCAGGGTGATGTACAAACGACGGATGTCATGGGTCTTGATCAGTTCCAGCAGGTCTTCCTGGGCGCCGACGATGCTGGGTGCGCCCGGCTCCAGTGAGGGAGGGGCGCCGTTGCTGACCAGGCCCACCAACGGCAGGTTTTCGAGGTCGCTCAGCTTGTTCGCCAATCCCAGCGCCAGTTCACCGGTGCCGACGATCAGGGTTTTATGCTCGCTTTTGCGTGACCGCTGGTAGAACTTCGAGAACGCATGCAGCGGCGCATACAGCAACGCCTGGCCGAGGAAACCGTACACCGCCCAACCCAGGATGACTTGTCGGGAAAACAGTTCATCGGCCTTGCAGATAAACGCGATGCACGCCAGCGCGGCCATCGTCATGGACCAGCCCATGAACAGGCGTCCCAGCCCTGACAGATAATTGTCTCTTTTGCGGTACACACCGCTGAACGTATAAGCCGGAACCGAGGCCAGTACGGCGAGCGTTGCGCACATCCGGTAATAGAACTCGACCGTTCCAGTGTGCCGCTCGGCAAGTATGAACAACAGGGAAACTACAAAGCCCTGTGCCAGCGCCCATTGCCCCCAAAAGGTAAGTCCCTTGAGGCCGGTGTTTCGATTGATACTAAGAGTAAGATCCATACAATATCCCCAAAAGACGTCCATTCAGGTTTCGACAGTTGAAATCCGAGTTGTTAAACAGACTTGTTATTGTTGTTATAGCGAGTGTCCTGAGGTAACAACGTCGATATGCCGAACTGTCGTCAGTCAATAGACTAAGTTATTGGTGGAGATGCTGTCTGACGAGTTCTAACAGGGTGGCAAAGTGCCAACTATCAGAATTTTAGAAACCCCGATCGTTAGAAAAGGTCGAATGGAAGAGGGTGAATAATTAGAGTGGTCTTTGGTATTGTAGGAGGGGAGGGGATGAGGGCGGTCTGACTAGCGCGGAGGTTGAAACCAAACAGAGTGCTTTTTTATTATTGTAGTCGCACTGTTTCTGTTTGTTTTATTCGCTAAGGGTGGAGGTGTTTACGCCACGACTTCCTGGATCAGGCAATAGCCACGATTTCTTACTGCGCGAAACAGTCGTTCACCGTTACTGGCCATTTTGAATTTGTCTTGCAGCCGACTCAGGCACATTTCCAGGCCACGATATTGTTCCGGCTCCCTGCCGATGCTGAGGATCAGTTCGTCTCGACTGACGACACGCTCTTCATGGTGCAGCATTTTCTTTACCAGCGCGGCTTCCAATCCGGTCAGGCTGATCTCGACGCCCTCTTTTACCAAGGCGCTTTGATCCTTGTCGAGTTGCCAGGCTTCGCTGTAAGGAGTGTCGCCCTCAATGGTTTGCGCAATATCGTTGGCTGCCCCGGTCGTTGCCGGCATGCTGTGGAATGGATTCGTCGATTGCGCTGCCAGCCATTCGGATTCCAGGGTCGCCAGTAGTCGCTGTGTATCATGTTCGATACTGCGCGCTACGTTTTTCCTTGAAACGCTTGGGTAGCTGAACTCCATCAGCACAGGTGCGGAAGAGGGTGAAGCAACGCCTTCAATAAACATTTGTGCCTGGGAGGTGCCAAACGAGTTGAAGCGCTCACTGGACAGGATGGTCTCAAGTTCGCGCTGCGACGTTGTGCTGTGGGTCACGACGACAAAGTATTTCCTTGGGAGGGTTGTACTAGTTTCCATGTCTCTCTCCTGAAGTACACACCAAATTTGGCTAAAAGATGATCGGCAGGGGAGCAATGACTCCCTGGGAAGTAGTCGAAAGGCAGGGTCTGGGCCCAAATTTGGCCCTCGATGGGTTCCACTCGATCTGCTGCTATAGAATAAACTTTTATTGTTATGGTTAGATGTTGCCACGGTCATGGAATCGATAAGTGCCTTTGGTATGAAATACAAGAAACGCTGAAGCCGAGGTCTTTGTATTGTTGATAAAGTTGATGTTAAAGCGCCATCTTTTCGGTGTGTCAGAGAGTTGAAATCAGTCCCCTCATCAACCGGTACCCATGCCCGCGGATGCTCTGGATAGCGTTTGTGCCATAGGTGTCCTTGATTTTTCCACGAAGGCGACTGATCGATTTTTCCAGCGCCCTGGGGTCATAAAAGTTGCTGTTGAGCCCCATGATGTTGGCAATTTCATCGTGACTTAGTATGTGGTTACTGGTTTGTGCAAAGGCTTCCAGGATCTTCATTTCCGCAAAGGAGATGTCCAGCTTCTTGCTGGTGCCCAGTAGGCAAATACGGGTAGGGTCCAATATCAAATTGATATCTCTTTGCCATTCTTCACTGCTGAAGAACTCGGCGAGCAACTCAGAGCTTTCATCGGAAAGGGTATTGAACTTGATGCAGTAGTCGGCCCCCGCAAGATAGTACTTGATCTTGTTGTAGGTGCCTCGGCCCGTGATGACCGCGCAAATGATGGGCTTCAAGTTGCCGTTGCGCAGGTTTTCCACTAGCGCGAGGCTTTCCTCGAGCGCCTGGGGGCTGTCGATGATGATGAAGATGGCACGATACGAACCAGAGCGTTCATTCTTCTTGAATGAACTAGTGTAGGAATTGGCCTCTAGTGCCATATCGGTCCGCACATGCCTTGCGACTAGCGCTCTAAAATGTTCAGCCACGCCACGGGTACGACCCAGAGTGAGAACTCCGGGTTCATCGTTTGTCTGGCGCTGGCTTCTAGTCGCTAAGTTCCCTGTAAGCATCATGCATTGACTCGAATAGGTGCTGACATCGGGATGTTAAAGCACCGGTTCTCATCTGTGACTGACAATTGGTAACATTTACGCGAATTTTAGACGTGGCTCCCGAGTTTTTTAACAATACTTAAGCTTTTCAAGCTTTTAGTTGATTTTCTCGGCGAACTGAACTAGTGGAATATCGTCGTTAGATGGTGGCAATATGGAATTGTGCCACTATTTTGAAACGATGGCGATTAATTTTTTATGTCCTTTTGCCACTGTTTGGCCCACTACGTGCCACCATTCATGCCAAGGTGCTGAATCCACTAAGAAACACAAATAGTGTGAGAGCGATCACACTTTATTGAGTGGCGAGACTTTTTTCCACTAAATACCTAAATATATTTCCAGGGTGTTCGTACTCGGACGATTATTAACATGGCTTGAGTGTGCCTTTTAATAAGACATATTCTCCCTCGCTACATCAGATAATGGGTGTGGATGTGTCGAATGTTTTGCTTGAGCTACTCAATATCTGAGTGCAGTTGACGGATCGTTCCCAAAGAACGGTCTGATGGAGGATTGATGGATTTCTGGACCCTTTTCAAAGTGTTGATCCTGGGCGCGGTAGAGGGCCTGACTGAGTTTTTGCCGATCTCCAGTACGGGCCACCAGATTATTGTTGCGGACTTGTTGGAATTTGGCGGTGAACGCGCCATGGCGTTCAATATCATTATTCAGCTGGGCGCAATCCTTGCCGTTGTCTGGGAGTTTCGCCGCAAGATTACAGAGATCGTCAAAGGACTGCCGACCCAACGCAATGCACAACGATTCACTCTGAACTTGCTGATCGGTTTTCTTCCGGCCGTGGTTCTGGGTGTCCTGTTCGCCGACCAGATTCATCACTACCTGTTCAACCCGATCACCGTGGCAGTCGCCTTGGTCGTGGGCGGCATTGTCATGTTGTGGGCGGAGCAGAGAGACCACGTGGTGCACGTCGACCATGTCGACGACATGCGTTGGTCGGATGCGCTGAAGGTAGGCTTCGCGCAATGCCTGGCGATGATCCCGGGCACTTCCCGCTCCGGATCGACCATTATCGGCGGCTTGCTGTTTGGCCTGTCGCGCAAGGCCGCCACCGAGTACTCGTTCTTCCTGGCAATGCCCACCATGGTCGGTGCGGCAGTGTATTCAGGCTACAAGTACCGGGAGTTGTTCCAGGCCGGCGACCTGCCGGTTTTCGCCCTGGGCTTCGTCACAGCGTTCTTCTTCGCCATGATCGCCGTACGCGGTCTGCTCAAGTTCATTGCGAACCACAGCTATGCCGCCTTCGCGTGGTACCGGATCGTTTTCGGACTGTTGATCCTGGCAACCTGGGCATTCGGTTGGGTGAACTGGACGGCAGCGGCCGCCAGCTGACAGGCGAGCCAGGCGGATCAAACCGCCTGGCTGAAATGGCGAGAACAACCGGGCATTAACGCCCTTCAAGCAACCCGGCAGCTTGATCCAGCAGGGCCAGGGGCTCCTTGGCCTTGTGGATATCCACCGACAACAACTGCCGAAACTTGCGCGCCCCCGGGAACCCGGTCCCCAGCCCCAGCACATGGCGAGTGATGTGGTGCATCGAACCGCCGGCGTCGATGTGTGCAGCGATATACGGCCGCAACTGCGCCAGTGCTTCGGCACGGGTGATCACCGGCGCCGTGCTGCCGAACAGCTGCTGGTCCACCTCGGCCATCACATAAGGGTTGTGATACGCCTCGCGGCCCAACATCACACCGTCGAACGTCTGCAAATGCTCGTGGCAGGCCTCCAGCGTCTTGATCCCGCCGTTCAGGATAATCTCCAGCTCGGGAAAATCCGCCTTCAACCGCGCCGCCACGTCATAACGCAGGGGCGGGATGTCACGGTTCTCCTTCGGCGACAACCCCTCCAGAATCGCAATCCGCGCGTGCACGGTAAAACTGGTGCACCCGGCATCCCGCACCGTACCAACGAAATCACACAGCTGCTCGTAACTGTCCCGGCCGTTGATCCCGATACGGTGCTTGACCGTCACCGGAATCGACACCGCATCCCGCATCGCCTTCACACAATCGGCCACCAGTTGCGGATGCCCCATCAGGCACGCGCCGATCATATTGTTCTGCACCCGATCACTCGGGCAGCCGACATTCAGGTTCACCTCATCGTAACCATGCTCCTGCGCCATGCGCGCACACGCGGCCAGGTCCAGCGGCACACTGCCGCCGAGTTGCAGGGCCAGCGGGTGCTCGGCTTCGTTGTGCCGCAGGAAACGCTCGTGATCGCCATTGAGCAGGGCACCGGTGGTGACCATTTCGGTGTAGAGCAGGGCGTTTTTCGACAGCAGGCGCAGGAAGAAGCGGCAGTGGCGGTCGGTCCAGTCCATCATGGGCGCAACAGAAAACCTCCTGGATACCGTATCTGTTGGGGAGGCTAGGTTTTCTGCGGGTTTCGTCTGCATTTAGCTACTTCTCATTTGCTGCTGTTTGCCACTGTTTTTGCTTGTTTTAGAAAGGTCGTTGCTACAATGTAGCAACTCAAACCTATCGTGTAGCAAAATTCATGGGATCAATCACCGTTCGCAAGCGCAAGGATGGCTCTGCAACGTACACCGCGCAGATCCGCATCATGCAAAAGGGTGTGACAGTTTATCAGGAAAGCCAGACGTTCGACCGTAAGACCACGGCTCAGGCCTGGATCAAGCGGCGCGAGACGGAGATGGCCGAACCTGGTGCGATTGCCAAGGCCAACCGTAGGGGCGTCACGGTCAAGGAAATGATCCAGCGTTACCTCGATGAGTATGAAAAACTCCGGCCTCTGGGCAAGACCAAGCGCGCCACCCTCAAGGCTATCAGCGAAACCTGGCTGGGCAAGCTCGAAGATAAGGACATCACCAGCCAGAAGCTGGTTGAGTACGCCAACGACCGGATGCAGAGCGACGGCATTCAACCGCAGACCGTTGGCAACGATCTAGCACACTTTGGCGCGGTGCTATCTATTGCTCGGCCCGCTTGGGGGTATGAAATCGATCCCTTGGCCATGCCGGACGCACGCCGCGTGTTGCGCAAGATGGGCGCCGTATCCAAGAGCAAGGAGCGCGGCCGCAGGCCCACGCCGGAAGAGCTCGACAGCATCCTGACCTACTTTGTCGATATGCGGGCACGTCGTAAGCAAGAGATCGACATGGTCAGGGTGACTGCTTTCGCACTGTTTTCCACGCGTCGACAGGAAGAGATCACCCGGATTCGTTGGGACGCCATGGACGAGGCTCGCCAGTCGGTGCTGATCACCGACATGAAGAATCCTGGGCAGAAATATGGCAACGATGTTTGGTGCCATGTTCCGGACGAGGCGTGGAAGATATTGAAGTCCATGCCGAAGATCGCCGACGAGGTGTTTCCATATAATGCCAGATCCATATCCGCGTCCTTTACCCGGGCCTGTCATTTCCTCGAAATCGAAGACTTGCATTTTCACGACCTGCGCCATGATGGCGTGAGTCGGCTGTTTGAAATGGGGTGGGATATTCCGAAAGTAGCCAGCGTGTCGGGCCACCGAGATTGGAACTCGATGCGACGCTATACGCATCTGCGGGGAAATGGCGACCCGTACAAAGATTGGCCGTGGTTGGAGAGAGTGGTAACTGGCCCCGTGATTGGGGCCAGGTCGCATTAAGACACTCGGTGTAACGGAGGCTAGTCGATGTTTGGTAAGCAAATGCCTTCGGCTGCCCGTTCAAAGGACGAGGGAGAGAAGCCGTTCTGGATCTCTTTCGCTGATTTGATGACCGCGATGATGATTCTGTTTCTTGTGGTTACGTTATCGTCCATGAGATGGTTCACCTGCTTGAGCCTACCCACAATGAGCGCTTTATCTCAATTCTTTACGAGCACTACCCGACCTGGCGTGAGGCTCGCGCTGAGTTGAACGAATTACCGCTAGCGGCTGAGGTTTGGAAGGAGTGAAGTAGCCCGTGCGTTCGACTTACGTCTAGTGGCGTGCGCTAAGTGCATGCCGATTTGCTCCCTATTGAGTGGCTGTTTCTGGCCAATTACGAAATCCCCGGCAGCTCGTATAGTCTTGGCATAAGCCTCATCGAAACCAAAGCGCTACCGGACGACTTGGAAGCGAATCTCGAATTCATTGGCAAAGGGAAATGTTGAGTGTTCAAAGATCAGGTCATCGAGCGTTTTCACCAAGAGTTTGGCAACCCAGACCGAATCACCGTGAAAGTCGCCGCCTTCAATATTGCGGGACTTGGAGTCGTTATTCAGACTGACCAACCAAATCGCGAAGATGCCGCGTTTGTTTGGCTGCCTTATCCACCAGACGATCAACCAGTACCGGAAATCGCCCTGGAATACGCGGGCGACTCTGGACGGCATAGCGGCACCCATGCTTCCGCGGGCCTGGAAAAAGGGCAGCCTGCGCTCAAGTTAATATTGAGATCCGACGCCGAACTCAATGACGTTGTGGCTTACATCAAGGCCTTTGCCGCCAAGGCCACCTTACCTTCAGTGATCGCGGCACCTCGGCCCACCGCTTCAAGCGAGGCTAGCGTCAAAGGCGCTTTTATCCCCGTCGATATGAAAATTATGCCCGTACCAAAGCCCGTTGCTCCGCGCAGAGAGGCCATCCCCAGGAGCGTGCAACGTGAAGTCTGGCAACGGGACGGCGGAGCTTGCGTACAGTGTGAGTCTCGAAAGTTATTGTGTTTCGACCATATCGTCCCGTTTTCCCACGGTGGCAGTAACACTGTCAGAAATCTGCAGTTACTCTGTGAGCCTTGCAACCTGTCCAAGGGTAACCGGATCTAGAGAATTAGCAGGAGATGGTTGGATGGACATTGCGCATCAGCGAGTTTTGGAGGGGGAGGTCTTTGAAGCGGTTCGCTCTCGCTCGCCCCTGGTCGGAAAACAGATCATCAATCTAGGTTCGTTTAGCGTCCTGTTCGAGGGCGAAACGTCTGACTCGGTGTATCGATTGTCTTCCGACAACGCCACCCATGACTTCGCAGCAAAGGCGAAAAAGCTCGGTGTACCAGGTGTAGTTCGACTATTGGCCGATTATGGCGCCGTCGCGCTTTATCAGAACGATGACTGCTGTCCCGACTACCTTTGGTTGGCCCATCTAGAACATCTAGATAGCCTAGAGACTTACCCTAATCAGCAAGCGGCCGTCGCGCGTCTCTTGCTGCATCTGACCGATAGTGATGACGGAGACTTGCTAGCCTCACCAGAAGACAAGCACGCCCTGTTGGCAAAGTTGGACAATGCCCCTATCGAGCCTTGCACGCGACAGGCCGTCGAAGCCATGCAACGCCTGCTCCCTGAATACATTGCGGAAACAGACGTCGATGTGGATCTTGGAGCCAGCAACTTCATGGTCTGCGCAGTGACAGGTGACGTGGTATTAAGTGATCCAGTCAGCGGGCTTTCCAACATATCGGAAGAGCACCGTAAGCGCTTGTTGGCGGAGGGGATTGTGGTAGAAGTCCAGCAATGAGTGAATCGCCCCAGCTTTTCTAGGCATCGCGATAGGTTTGCGTTGATCGCGACAGGCCGAACTCGATCCAGAGCGGCCCTTCGAGAAAGGCAGGTAACGAATCCTGCTGTCAGTTAGATGTGGCTCCGATAACAGGGACGATTCACACTGACCGATGTCTGATCACAAAGCATTGCAATGCTGTGGAGATTTCCTGTTGGAAGCCTTTGTTCACTCATAAGACCATACGTCGGCTCTTGCAGATCTATACAAGAGACGGAGAATGTGTACGATAGATGAGTGCTGGCTAATTGATATTAATTTGTTTATCCTGCTAGGAGCGCTTTTCGTGGGACTTCACAATAATTTCAGCGGTAGGCTTGGAAGTTGAATATAAAATACAAGAAACGACTGGTTGCATTTATTGATGTGCTTGGCTTTAAGAATCTTGTCTATGCCTCGACAACCGCTTCTATAGATACTTATTATACTTTTATCTTGTCAAACTTTCAGTCCGCAGTTGCGCAGCGCAATTTTGATTTTTTACTGATAAGTGATTCAATTGTTATTTACTGCGACGAATCATCTGATAATCTTATTGAGTTGATAAAATTGTCAAATATTTTGCAAGCCGGGCTACTCGCCAAAGGAATTCCTGTTCGAGGGGCAATCTCTCATGGAGATCTTTTCGTTGATAAGCTTAATAATATAATTGTCGGGGCGGGATTGGTAAATTCCTACATTCTTGAAAGTGCAGCAAAATATCCTAGGATAATTGTCGATCGCTCGCTTATTTTGAAGTACTACGGCTCTATGAAGGGTGCGTTGAGTGAGTGTGTTGTCTCCGAGCTTCCGCATTTGTCGATTGCTTCACATAATGGAGGAGTGGTTGATTATCCATATTTAAACTATGGAAGACTCTTGTCCACCTCCAAGAGCAATGCGCCGTTCGAAGGAGCTCTAAGCTTGCTCAAAAATAATTTTTATAAAAATGAAAACACTGAAAAATATGAATGGCTAAGACACTATCTTATTTCGGCTTTCACTGAGCAAAAAAAACACTTCGAAAATAAGCTTGAGCTTAATTCTAGTGAGCGGTCACGCTTGAGGCGAGTGTCAAAATATATCGACTCCTTTGGATGCCTTTGATCTAGGGAGGTGCTTAGGTAAGCTGGTTGCGAAGCAATATTCAACATCGTTTTGGTTTTGCGCCTAGCATCACTCTCAGCTGCTGGATGGCCGCTTCTGGCCGAGGCTGTGTAAAAACGTTTTAGAGCAGGTTTGACTGTCAGAACCAGAACGAAAATCGCGTTCCTACGCAGACTTCAGGTCTGCTGACTAGCCAAGCGCTGGCAGATTTCACGTAGCAACGCTGATTTCCAAACGGAGTCTGCATTTTTACACACTCTGGGCCGATTTCTGCCTGCCGCGAAGGGCGTCAGTTGCCCCTTAGCGGTCGTTTACCTACAAACCCTCCGAGCTGCTTTCAGGTTGAAAAGTCCTGCTGTGGAACTAACCTTGGATCGAACATTCGTAGGCGGGTGCCTTCAGATCTTATTCAGAGGTTCGAGCCCAGAAAAAATTGCAAGACTATGCCTCAACGATATTTAAATGCCATCATCTGGACTAAATACTGGCTAATGAGAAACGTTGATGAGCACTGGAAGCTCCGAAAAACTTCGCGACTTTTTTGATCGCCTTCGTAACCTGCCCCCGCCTACCTCCGCTACTAAGATACTTACGTTGAGTCCGGTCCATCTTTCTGGATTTTTCCACGCCTTGCGGGCTGTACCCCCGGACGCACTGGCGCTCAATCGCATGGCGCTAACTCCGGCAGAGATCGATGTGCGCTCTTTGGCCGTCTTATTCGACGGCATGCGCACCCCGTTCCAATACCTACGGGCTGCGGGCGGATTCTGTAATCCATGGCGAATCGCCCGACTGGGTAGGGACGAAGTGCGCGTTACGGCGGTGCTTGCTTGGCTACTTGACCCCGCTGGTGATCATGGTCTTGGTGATGTGCTACTAGGCGCTATGATGGCACGGGTGAATCGCACTCAGATGCAGATTCCGCATACACCATTGAGCCGTGTCAGCGTAATACGTGAGGCCCGCCTGAATAGCGATGGTAACAATAGGGTAGATATCGAACTTCGTAGTAACAGTCTAGGTGGCGCTTTTTATCTGCTGATTGAAGCAAAAATTGATGCGCCCGAGGGGGCGGATCAAATCCTGCGATATGTCAAAGCAGCAGAATTAGGCGCCGGCAGCCTACCATGGGCCGTCATCTATTTGACTACGGATGGTCGTGCATCGCGGAGCATCGTCGAACTGGACAGCCGCCGAGTGGTTAATCTTTCATGGAAGGAGCTGGCTCGCGTATTACTGCGTTCACTTGATTGCATGGCAGTCACTAATCCGGCCTTTCAGGGATTCAGTTACCGGCTGGCTGAAACTTTCCTGCGCCATGTGCGCGCTTTTTGATCGAGGAGTCTTTCATGAATCACAACAAGCAAGCTGGTCGCATGATTCTCGGGGATTTGCAACTATTTAACCAGGCTGCCGTTTTGTTCGAACAAGAACTTGAGCCAGAGGTCCTAGCCAATTTTTCTGAATTGATCCAGACGTGGGCTAATGATCATCGTTGGAGCTCTATGGTCGACGGTGAGGATATAGTTGGTTATTGGATAGCCCCACCAAAATGGAGTTTTAAAGATGAAAAAGGCGGTGATAGGGCTAATCCTTGGTATGAGATCGCAACCGTAGAAGAAAGCCAAAACTATTGTCTTGCCAATCTTTGTGGTGTCGCCTCAACGAGCGTGAGTCTGTGGTTTTCTGTGGCTGAGAAAGACTTGGGTTTTGAAGGCAAGAAGGCTTGGAAAAAATCCCTGCAAATAGTCGCTCAAAAGTATGCCGATTATCTAAAACCACTCGGCTTCATTTATGACGATCCGTACTTTCATCTTCCCCTCAAACTGGACCATGCCAAGCTTGCCGATGCGTGGGGGGATGACAGCTACGATGAGTTGTTCGAGCCGCTAATCGCCGCGCTTGAAGCGTTGGAAAAGGCAGTGCCAATATTCGATGAGATGATTGTCGAAATGCGGACTTGTCAACATTGAAAGGGGCTGCTCTATTAGCGAGGAGTCGTCGGAAGTGTTTTAAAATTACACTCCCTATACTATGTGCTTGGCAGTAAGTTAATCCTGAGCTCTTAAGTCAGCCGGATAAAGGCCAGCGGAATTTTGATTATGTGCGGAACAGGCGACGCCACCTTTGCATCAAAATAATTAAGGATAAATATGTCGAGCAGTAGGATAGAAATAAAGTTCGTTTGCGGTGCAAGCAAGAAAAAATTGTTTTCCGGGAGCGCAATTTACCGATCCAGCAACGCTAGTGCCGACGTGCTCCACTGGTACAACAAAGTCGTGATCATCGAGTCGAGCAGAACAACGACGCAGCAGCAACCACTCAAACAGCATAACAGCACATTTTACAAACAAATTATCAAAGCAATATGTATGTACTACGTCTTGGAGCGAAATCCCAGGCCTATCCGTGAAATTGCGATAACTCAGTATGTTGGCAGTGCTCGGGAAAAACGGCATTCCCTGGGCCAGAAAGATCTAAAGCAGATAGTCTCTAAGGGGACTGATTTGGTAGCCCTACAGGCGATTGTCAACGCAAAGGCTGCTTTGCTTCTAGAGGAGACATTAAGAGGGCGAGCGGTGCTTTATGCAATAACGCATCTCATTAGGTCATTAGACTCAAACAGTCCCTTTGACCGTTTCGAGCGGCTGTGGCGCGCTTTCAATGCGCTTTATCGCGCCTTCGCGAAAAAGAGTAGCGATCACGAATGTCATGTGGCTTTAAGGGATCATATCCAGCAATTTCCCCAGCTTTTCCCCCTATCGCTAAAGCAAGTCTCCCCACTTACGACCGTTAATATACGGTTTCATTTGAGATGGATTCAGATGATTCAGAACAATCACGGAACGATAAAAAAAGCCGCCATGTTGCGAGACAGCATTTTGAGGGTTGAGGATCATCGTATTCTTGAGATCTACCGTGATTCTTTAACTGTTCGTACAGCACATCTGAATTCTATAGGTGCTATGCCGGCAATCCAGTCACATATTGCAGTACACACACATTTACGGTCAATTCGCGATTCCGACGTTCTGAGTACTCTCTGTGTCAAATACATGTACTTTGTACGTAATAAGATTGCACATGCAGAACGGCCAGATCACAGTTTTTCTTTCCTGACGGGATCGGCCGAGGAAGTAGAAATTCAGTGGCTGATCCCAACCTTGGAAGCGCTAGTGATCGATCTTGTCAACATTTCGGATACTTTTTAACGACTTCAGGTGGGCGTTGCCGATTGTCCCTTCTGGCCTATTGTGTTGAAAAAGTCGACCCGGCTTGGCTACCCTTGCATGGAGCAGTGAAAGCGTCTTTTTTGCACGCTGCTACGTCAAATCTGAGTCCTGAACCTTCTACGCAAAACACGGATTTCAATTTCAGACGTGTACTTTCCTGCCGTGGGAACCGAAGCCGACTTTTTCAACACAATCGGCCGATTACTACCTGTTGCGGAGGGCCGCAACCGACCCATAGCTGCCCCTAGTGAGGGGCAGTTATCGGCCGATTCTGTTGAAAAAGTCGGTTCGCCCAAACAGCCTGGTCGTTGACCGGTTAAAACGCCTTTTTTGCACACTGCTACGTGAGATCTGAGTCCGGAAGCCTCTGCCGAAAGTAAAGATTTCAATCTCGGACGCATACTTTTCTGCTGCGGAAACCATGGTCGACTTTTTCAACAGAATCGGCCAAAAGCAGCCCTCAGATGGTCTAAAAACTAGAGGCGACTCACCCCACCGCATTAGCTCGTCCAACAGATGGTGCGCATTCAGGGAGAGCCGGCAGAGGCGTTCGAGTGGTATCGGGTGGTTCGTTCCGTTGGCAACGTGCGGAAATAAGCCCTCGCTTGATCAATCCGATCGGCCCCAATTGGCCAGAAACCATAACCGTTGCTACGCTCATTTGTCTCAGCGACTAGACGCATGGGGCATACTGTGGACGTAATTTCCGATCCCCTTAATCTCTCGGATGAAAAACTTCTTGACTGGGTAAATCAAACTCACAAGAAGGGCGACTCTCTAGATTTGGTCATTGAACCATCGATCTTCGACGCACGGGGACTGACCCGCGAGGCGAAAATTGATCTTCCCGGCTCCCTAGGAGAAGTTCACACGATTACTGCGATACGGCGACAGTATCGAGTGGAGCGGTTCGGCCAGCCGGTTTCTGATTGTTTTGTGATCATCCCGCTGCGCACAACGTTGTTAGCCAATGCGAAAGCCGTACTTGGCGTACAAAGAAACTTGGGGGATGAGGCACTAAAAGCAATTATCGAAGCGTTTACCAGTTACTCACCTGCGACGCACGGCGCCGCAGCCACATACATATCTTCCCGACTGACTGAATACAACCAGAACCACAATCCAGTTTTCAGGGGAGACGAGTTCAACCTATTATTGGATGTTAGTTATGAGTGGAAGAGTGTTCAGAAAGACCTAAAAGAAGATGACTGGCTGCATCGCGTCTTTGAAATAGATGCATCAGACTCCCTGCCTGATATTTATCCGCAGGAGGGCCAGGATCTCGGCCAAGATGGCTATCGACTAACTTTCATTAATGACGAATACTTAAAAATAATCCCTCCTATACAGAAATCAAAGAACGAAATCCCCGTCAAGAATGGAAAAATAAGTGATGAAGCCTTTATAGACGAAATTGTTAAGAAACGGGCGGGCGAACTGTCGGAGGCAGGCAATCGAGATTGCGATTTTTTGGAAACCCATAAGATACGGATAACATCAATTAAAGCGCCAGATGAAACAAAATGGGAGTGGGCGTGGGTATATCTGGACACCGGGCGCGGCTGCGGATTCCACATGTATATGTATTCGATGTATACCCGAAGCTGTAGCAAGGTGCTATACGCCACAGTTAGATGGGCCCGACCTGAAGACGCCCTTAAGAAAATATTCATCGATAGCGCGCAGGAAGCAGCAAAGCTTGCCACCGCCGTAGCCATCATTGCAGGCAGCTTCGAAACAGGACTAGCCATTTTCAAAGCCGAGTTCTGGAGACTCATTAAAGAACATGCACTGCAAACATATAATTGTTTGATTCCCGACCTAATTTTTCCAAGTGAGACTGGAGAATGGAAACTTGCACAGTGGCCTGACCCAGTAGAACCAGAGCCAGAAGCATGAGGCTAAGGCTGCGAGTTTGTCAGACTCGCAGTCTCATCCATTTTCACGCTCCGTCAGCTGTCCTTTGGCTTTCACTACGGTGGTGAGCTTTGGATGATGGCGGCTCACGCCCATGCAGACCAGCTCCAGTTTCGAACCAACCTGCACGGCGATCCAAGCCAGCGCGAAGTGGCTAGCAGAGTTCGGATAGTCGATTCCAGCCGATTCATACAGGCCGCTATTGGCCGCTTGCTGTCCGTCACGAAGGGCAGCAGTCGACCCAGAGCTGACGTTCAGATCAACGCTCCAAAGCCGTCCTTCAAGATGGTGGCAGGCACAAGCTATAGTGTTTATGGTGCGCTAGCCAACCGAGTTGAACGGATGGTAGTACAACAACAGGCGCGGCTGATTTTATGACTGAATTTAGTAATGTGTTTTCACGCAGCTCACATGGTTAGGAGCTAGGCTGCAAGCTCATCCCGGGGCACTTGAATCACCAATTTAGACCCCAAGCGCTAGATATGGCCTGCGGGTTGGTGCGGTCTACATTACGTTATGTGCAAGAGGAGCAGCATGGAAGGCACTACCTTTGAGATTCTTCAATCCAAAAAAACGGGACTGAACAGCCCAGAAAGCTACATTGTTGTCAGAGAGCAGACTGGCTTTCTAAGAATTCTTGGGGATGATCCTCAGTGGGAACTTATGACTGCCACTGCGAGCGAAGATCATGGGCGCATCAAGGTATGCCCCAACCAGCTCCGCTTGATTGAATCTGCTTTACGACTAGGAGCCGAGTTTGAGACATCCCCATCGGTAGAAAGGGATTGGGCAGGAAGAGAGTACGTAAAAATATGTGTCATCACTCAGCACAAGAATCAAAACGACCAAGAATTCAACAGCGAGCTTTCCGCTGCGTTCAGTAGATTCTTTGAGATCTATGATTCATACACAGACGTAAGACGTCGCGCCAGAGACGAAATGATTGAGCTCTACAATGATCTTTCAACTGGCGATCTGGGTGGCGAAGTTTATCTCAGTGATGGCGTTTGGCTTGGCAGCGACGGCTCACTGTTTGACCGAAGCAGATAGCACCGGCAATCGACTAGATCGGTAAGTAGATCGACCTGCGTTCGTGCGTGCTACCCGGCACGGGACAGTCGAATCCTGGCTTCGTCGTTTCGACTGAGGGGATGCGGCGAAGCATGCTGAAGGCGAGGCGGGAGGCTTGAGTGCAATCTAGGCAGGGCTTCAGTCGAGTGATGTATTTGACTTTGTTCCAGACGCCAAGGGTCCCGATCACCTACCGCTCCCAAAGGCCTGGAAATGGTCCATTAGTCCTCGAGGATCTGGGTGGTTTTTAGGATCAACAGGAAGGCGTAGAGGATGACCTTCGTACTGACGATACGTAGATCCCAGCGAGGCGGCGATAACAACTCTGCCGGTGCTCGGGTTAACCGATATCAGCCGCAGGTCGAAAAGGGTATGGATGTCTGCCCTCAGAAGAAGCCCATTGCTCGTCCTGTAGTCTTCATTCGTTGAATGCGGTGTGATGTGTGCCGCTTCGAGGGCTTCTACGTCTGAACAGCCCGAAATAGCGCACTCCCCATACGCTCGAATCAGCGCCGCACGAAAGGCTGGTTGGCCCCTTCGTGTTTGGATGTCGCGAAGGACTTGTTCATCGACACCATGAGGAGTGGCTTGTAGATCCTCAGCTAGTTTTGGAGCGGCAGCCCCGAGTGACTCCCTGGAATAAAGCTTCCGAAAGTCCTCATGGAACTGGGATAGTTGATCTGGTGATCGAAGTGCAATTCGAGGCCAACACTGCGGTGGCTTAGCCTCGGCGGCCGGGTAGCGTCGTTGTAGGTTAGTCATCCATTGTTCTACTAAGTGTATCGATAGTCTCAACTCCTCGGACAGATTCCGGCAGCCAACTGCAACTTCTATTGCACCCGAGTTCTCGGTGTCTAGGCGGTCGTGATAGACCGTCATCACCGTCGCACTCAGGTAGTTCTTGTACTCAATGCCATTACCCGATTCAGTAAGTGGGTAGCCTTGCAACTGAGTTTCTGACGAGATCTCGTGAAGCACTCGCCGGGCTTGGACTTGAAAGGGGCTCATCTGTGACTCCTAACGTTCGGAGGGTTGCCGGTGAGTGAAGGGTGCAGATTGAGGCGAGCCCAGTTGATAGAAGGGATAGGCCTCTCAGCGCTCCGAGTCAATGTTGAACCAGGGTCGCCAAGTCCCCACAAGACGGTCCGCTTCGAAAAAACGTTCAGCAATAGCATTGTCGACAAAATCTGTTCGGTACGAGAACCCGACGGATGCGTTGATCAATGCTAGTGGGTCTTTTTCATTCGGAAATATGTGCTCAATGCTCCAGCGTAACTGACATGACGTTATATGGGGTTCTGCTTTGTGGTGCTCAGGATGTGCCGCGTGGAAACGATCAGGGGAGCTGCAACATTCATTCGATTGCGACTCAGCCGACTATTTCCGGTGCCGCAGAAAGAAGACCCCGACACCGTAAACAATACGATGATAAATGTCGGAAATCTTTCTGATTTCGAAATAGCGACGCGAATCGTGTTTGCCCTAGCGAAAGGGGCTATCGAGGCCGAACCCGTGGCGAGGCGCGTACCGCCACAGGATGCCAGTGCCGATGCCAGTGCCGAGCACCGGGAGGATTTGCTGTGATGGATGAACAGCTAAACTTTAAAGCCATACTCTTTCTGAAGCATCACAACGATATTAAAAAGCGCTCTAACTATATGTAACTGATTTGCACCAAAAGCATAGTGCCCAGTCATGACCTTATTATGATCGTCCAGCCAATCTTTGTAATATATATATTTACTCTTGGTCTTGCCACGCTCAGCATCAAAAAACGTTATAGGATACCGAAACTCCCTCCCTTCTCCATTCCACTCCCCTCCCGGCCCATAATTCTGAATATTTCCGTTATAGCAGCTATTCCCAATTATGCATTCCATCCTGGAGATCAACTCACAAAAATCTTTATCAGTCATGCCACACCTCACTCACAAAAAAAGAAATCATGGCCAGAGCTAAGTCTTGCCCCTGACACAGCAAAGTTCTCTCGCCCATCGAAATATAAATGCCATTTGGAGTGCATCAACAGATATAGGTATACGTGGATGCTAACTGCTACGCTATTTACATTAGCTTGACTACCTGAAATCGCCAGCTACGACATCTCCATGCCCTCGCAAACCTTCCCCCACGAAGCCGACATCGGCGTGTGCGGCACTCGCGCCACGCTGGAAGAGGCCTTCGCCGGCGCCAAGTACGCCGACATGTATTATCGCCATGAGATCGCAGCCTGGCTTTTTGCCGACAACCGCACAATGTCATCATGGCCTAGGGAAATTGACCTGTGGCAATTCGAGCACGGCGAACAGCCGGCGATTGCACGGCTGCCCGAAGTGTTGGCGTGACCCGTCACGCGACCCCATAAAAAGCCTCGCCAGTGCGGGGCTTTTTAGTGTGGGGGGCAGTGCGGGCTCTAACGGACACACTGTAGACACGAAAAACGATCGTCCAACAAAATAGGCTTACTGCTCTCACAGTAAGCCTTTGATTTGTATGGTGCCTAGGGACGGAATCGAACCGCCAACACGGGAGTTTTCAAGACCAGCTCCGTCACCGACCGACAATTCACAGACAGGGTGTCGCAACGTCTGTGGGTAGTGCTGGTTCCCCTGACCGGCAATCTCTCCATGGTCACGCTTGATCAGACGTGACCATTGCCTTGGCAACGGGGATCGAATAAGAACACCAGCGGGCTGTTAAGACAGTACTTCCCGAAAGGGACTGACCTTGCTGATCACTCGCAAGCCACGCTCAATGAAGTGGCAAGGCAGCTAAATAGCCGCCCTCGGAAAACACTAAACTACGAAACGCCCGCTGAACGATTTAGCCAATCTGTTGCATCGACCGGTTGAATCCACAGCCGAAAGTGGTCTATCGAGATACTTTACAAGTGGCAATCACTGGGATTGCCGGCTGCCACCGAAAGTGCCCAATTCAATCACGGCTAGCTTTGCTAAGTAGGAAGGGGTTTAGGGTAAAAATAGGGCGGATTCAGGACCGCTATAGACCGTAGTACGCTACAGGAGAAGAGCGAAAGTACCGTGCTTTATAGTCTGGAGCAGTCCTCACTGATGTATGAAGGGGTACGAATCCCTTGCTCAGTTTTACTCCAGTGCAGCGGTCATGATTGCTGGCTAGTATGAGAAAACGCTTAGCGACATGTCTTGGATGTCAGTCCGGTATGTCATGGATTGGACCGACTTTCGTGTAAAAAATAGTTCTTTCGGGGCTATTTCAGCCTTTTTCACTGCTTGATTTTTGCTACAGCAAGAATGATTTTGTATTTATAATACTGAAATATAAAGAAATATTATTTTAGTCAGTCCAATCCATCATAGGCGCGACGGAGAAACGGCGGGAGAGCGGGGCAGGTGTGGCGGTGGCTGCGGACATGGGGATCTGGAATCGGTGAGGCTGGGAGGTGGGGGGAGTTTTTCAGGAATGGGCTTGTGGGGCGCGAACGGGTCCCAGGACGATTTAACGGGCGTTGCGTTGCCGACATTTCGACTGTTCCTGAACCGGAGCTGTCGCAGCGCTAAGTTTCATCATGCCTGGCCATTAACCTGCATAGGATCCAGGCCAAAGCTCTTCAATCTGCTTCCACACCCACAGGAACCTGCAAAATGATCGCAAACCTGATCAAAGTCTCGCTGATCGCGGGCGTCGTGCTGTTGAGCGCCTGTTCGGGTGTGAGTACCGACGACCGTTATCCGGATGACTCGCAGTCGTCTAACGGTTTCGGTCCAGGGCCGACCCACAACCCCAACCAATTGAATTTACATGGCAGTGCGCTCGGCAACAGCTTCGGCGAGTACAGTTCGGGGTTGTTGCGCGACGATTGACTGGTGGCACAACGGTGGAGTGATTTCCACCGTTGCGCTTCGGGTGAGACTCAGACGAACCTCAAGCCTTCAAAAGGATTCCAGCCTTGCGAACCTTTTACCTGTTTCAGGTAGTAGGCGTAGTTGGCGCTCAATCCGTACATAAGTGCAAAGGCGACGTTCATGCCGGTGTCAAGGGCCTTGGGCGCTTCTTCATAACCCAGCAGGGTGAAAATCAATGCCAGGGCAAAGGAAAGGGCAACGATGATCGCGATGATTGCCAGGTTCTTTTTCCACAGCCCAAGTACGAAGAAATAGATCGGCCCGAAAAAAAACGCGATGAAGTTCAGGTTGATCAGGATGCGCTTGCGCGCTGGCAACTGTTTGAAAGCCGTTTTGAATTCGGGGCTTTTGGGGCTGCCGTGTTGATCAAAAAAAGCGAAACGTTCTTGCCATTTCGGGCTGGCGTTGTAGGTTTGCAATTCATCCGTGCTGCTCATTGTCTGTCCTTTTTTGAGGGGGCTGCTCGGTCGAGGCATCGACCGAGTTTTCGTTCGGTGCGTGTCAACGCGTCTTGCATATGACCGGCTTGCTACCGGTGCGATAGTAGTTTTAATCATGTAACGATATTTAACAAGCCATGAGGTAGAGCCTTGGCGGGCTGTTGGCGCGTCACGGCTTGCGGGACAGTCGATCAGGCGGCGGTCTCCATTTCAGTGGCGGGCACGCCGTTATTTACCCCCAGGCACCGCCAGCCACTGGCGCAGGATCTTCTGGTAGTTGCCTGTCGCTTTGGCCAGGTGCAGCCACTGATCGACGTACAGCTTCCAGGTGATGTCGTCGCGGGGCAGCAGGTAGGCTTTTTCGCCGTATTGCATGTAGTGCGTGGGGTTGACTGCGCACAGGCCCGGCTTGAGCTTCTGCTGGTACAGCGCCTCCGAGGCGTCGGTGATCATCACGTCGGCTTTTTTATCCAGCAGTTCCTGAAAGATGCTCACGTTGTCGCGCAGTTGCAATTGCGCCTTGGGCAGGTAGGCGTGGACGAAGGATTCGTTGGTGCCGCCGGCGGGTTCGACCAGGCGAACCGTTGGCTGGTTGATCTGTTCGACGGTCTGGTACAGCGCCTGGTCTTCGCAGCGCACCAGGGGGATTTTGCCGTCGACGTCGAGGATGCTGCTGAAGAAGGCTTTTTTCTGCCGTTCCAGGGTGACCGAGATGCCGCCCATGGCGATGTCGCACTTGCCGGCGAGCATGTCGGGCATCAGGGTTTTCCAGGTGGTGGGCACCCACTCGACCTTGACGCCAAGGCTGTCGGCCAGGGCGCGGGCCATGGCGATGTCGATGCCGGAATATTCGCCGTCCTCGGCTTTGAGGGTGTAGGGCTTGTAGTCGCCGGTGGTGCAGACGCGCAGTTGTCCCTGTTGCATGACGCTGTCCAGGTGCGAAGGTTCTGCCAGGGCGCCAAGGGAGAGTGCGAGCAAGCCGCCGAGCATCATTGCTCTTTTGATGTTTTTCATTGTTATCGGGCTTTTGTGCTGGAGTGGTATTGAAGCGGGGAGTGTAGTGAAGTTTTCATGGGTGTGAAAAATCCGGTTCGGGAAGATGTCGTTTTTTAGTTAACCCATCGGACTACGCTCGCACGCGAAAAAACCACACACACAGCGGGCCTCCACTGCGCAAAAAAATACTTCTTGTAACTACCGTTGTAGGAAATGGGTTGTTGGTTATTGCGAAAATTCCTATTCGTTCATTTGGCTATGCCAGTGTATTGCTTTCAGCACGCACTCCACCGTCTTATTCGTCGTCGTCCAATCTTCTCTTTGCTCAGCACTTCTGCCGAGAGGGAAGGCAACTCAAACCGATGACGATAAGGAAGTGGCAAATGAATGCACCTGTGCACCCCTTGTATACCAACGAAGTTTCTCCTGAATTTCTCCGCAGTCTTGACGCCCCAAATTTCACTGAAGAGCGACTTGCGCACTTTTGCGACGAAGCTTTGGCAGTTGTTCGCCAGGGGCAGGCATACATGGAAGCTCATCCCGCTCACGCCATTTACCGAATCGCGACTGAGGGCAGTCAAACCCGCGATGGCGGGGTGATCAAGCAGGGAGTTGCTCACCTGGAGTTCACATTAGAGAGCGGCCAGAAAGTACGGGCGGCACAGAAAGGCGACTACGTCGTGTACGCCGATGGGCGTACGGCGCAGATCGTCACGGGCGCGGGACAAGGAAATAGCGATGTGGCGCTGGTCGGCAGTCGTCTTTGCAATGGAGACGAGATCATCAACACCTTGCAAGGCGGTTGTTTGTTGGTGGGACGTGAAGGTGTAGCGATGGCCGAGGATTTTCTGCCCTCCATCAAGCAGGAAGAACATCAATGAACGAGGGACATTTCATTGGTCTGGATGACAAGACTACCTGTGGTGGCAAAGTCCTGGATGGTCATACCGGCGTCATGATGTTCGGTATCGCCCATGCCCGCGAAGGTGATCGAGTCAGCTGTGGCAAGGATGGCAAGACTTACAAGATCGTGGGTGGCATTTCGTACATGATCAGTCATGGCAAAGCCTTGGCGGGCACGCTGGACAGTCATAGCGATTGCCCCTGCAAAGCCCGGCTGATCCCTTCGATGGTCACGGCGACCTATCGCAGCGCCAATTCTGCACCGCGAACGGGCAGGAGCGTTGTGCAACCCGTTTCCAGTGCGGCAACCAGTCAACCGGCCGCGCCACGCCAGCCTGGTTTCGCCCCTTCGAACCCTCCAGCGCCTGCGATATTCGCCCGCGCGGAACCTCAAGAACCGGGCTTCTATGTGGTGCCCAAAAGCATGACCCGCGAGGCCATGGAGGCCACACTGTTCGCCACACCCGATGCCGTCGTGATGCGCAAGTTTCGAGCGCTCAATCCTGAGCGAGGCGATATCAAGGCCGGTTCGCTGATCGTGCTCGGCGACCCGAACAACCACTCCTGCACCTATCAGGAAGCGCAACTGATGCAGGCCGCGCAGCAGGTCAAGTTGGCCCTCGATCCCCTGACGCCGGACGAAGCCGAATTCATGTTCCGCCACGGTGCTGAAATCGCCAGTTTTACCGGCCGTACCTCGACCTGGCTTGGCGTCAGCGCGGTGGTGATGGAAAAACACCTGACCCGATTGCGCGACACCCTGCAAGCCATGGAGCGCCTGCATCAGGACAGCTATCGTCAGCATGGCCACCTGCGGTCGCCGCAGTTCTTCGCCGAGCGCCAGCGGCTGCTCGCCCAACTCGATGCTCATCTGCTGAACTCCACTCGCCTGCGTGGCCAGACTACCTTGGGCGATCACCCGAAGCTGAAGACGGCGCTCGGCATTTCCAGTCGCAGCCTGGTGCACCATTGGGACAAGGCCGGGGCGCCGGGGCAGATACCAGGGTATTCCACTCATGTGAATGCAATCAGTCGGGCTGCCAAGTACATGAGCACCGGTGGTTACATCGGGATTGGCATTGGCGGAGTTTCGTCGTTGCTGGCTATTCAGGAGGTTTGTGTTGGTGACTCTGGAACTGCGTGCGAGAAGGTCAGGTTTACGGAGGGAGGAAAGTTTGTTGGGTCCACCTTTGGTGGCGTTGCGGGTGCAGAGATAGGTAAATATGTCAGTGGACCTATCTGTCTGGCACTTGGAGTATCTACCGGAGTTGGAGGAGTTGTCTGCGTCGCGACCTTGATAGGTGCTGGAGCATGGGTGGGTACGACTTATATGGGGGATGGAGGTGAGTTAATGGGTGAAATTTTATACGAGAAAACCCATCCATGATGGGAAAGGGTTTTTGGATGTCTTGGCTAGCTTTTTGGCTTCTAGCCGGTCCGATCTTGCTGGCCATTGCGAGCACTGCATACAGTCTGTACCTCAGATGGCGTTACCTTGATGCCATGCTGGAGGCCTTAAAAAATAGTCGTTATGTCCACACCTGGGGGCCAGGTTTGCGGCAGCAGGGGTGGTTTGGGGGCCTCTTGCTAATAGCAAAAATCGCCGGGATGGTGACTATGCCAAGGGTTTCAATCCGCATTGGCGAGCTGGACCCCGAGGATATTAAAAACTTTCCCCCACATCTAAAGCGTCTTTTGAAAATCAAAGCGGTAATGCTGGTAGGCATTGCTGTTTGGGGATTCATTGCGTATGGGCTGATGAAGTTGGAGTGATATTTGGGGCTATCACCTCAAGCTTAAAACAGCCCTCGGCATTTCCCGTCATAGCCAAATGGACCTCTGTGACAAGGCCGGGACACTGGGCAAGATAAGTTAAAGCAGGACTGCGAAATTCGAACGGCACCGGAAGGTGCCGTTTTTTCACCGCTATGAAAAATCAACGCCCCCTAAAGATGGCTCACTCCATTTCCGGACTCAACGTCCCCAACCACGCCACCAACCCCACAATCAAAAACGCCGCGGCCATTTCCACCACCACACTGCGCCGAAGCGCATGGGCTGCCACGCGATACTGGCCCTCCCGCAACGACCGCTCCAGCAAGGGACCAAGATGAAAGCGGTTCAGCGCCGCCAACGCCAGCATCCCGGCAAACAACAGCACTTTGATCGCCAGCAGAACTCCGTACTGGCTGAGTAAAACCTCATCGAGTTTCGGCCCGACGATGAACAGGTAGTTCACCACGCCCGTGACGGTGATGATCAGAACGACCAGCGCGCCGACAAGCTCAAATCGCCTGACTGCGCGAGCCAACAAGCGTATGTGTGCTTCGGTTTGCAGGGCCCGGGGTTGCGCCATCAACGCAAACGCCAGCAGCGCACCGAGCCAGGCGCCGGCGGCCAACAGGTGCAGGATGTCCGTTGTAAAGTGCCAGAAACGGCGGCTGCCTTCGTCCATGGCACCATGCCCGCTCCAGGCCAGGCTGGCGAGGGCGATGCCGCCGGCCGTGGCAGCGATCACCAGGTTGATGCCGGGGGCGCGAGGGTTGAGCATCAACGCCAAACCCGCGACTGCTAACGCAATCATCCGCACGGCCCAGGCCAACCCCATGTCTGTCTCGGACAGCATCATTTCGAGGTGAGGGCGCAACTCGGTGACGTCTGATTCGCCGCTCATGGCGCGGACCATCAGCACCATGCCGGCGATGGACAGCAGTGCGCCGAGCCCGACTGTTGCCGTCGACAATCGGTGAAAGGGCAACACGGTGCCGGATAGCCGTTCCTGCCCCTTGAGGCTGTAGAGCCCGAACAGCGCCACGCCAAACAACAGCATCAAATCCACATACAACACAAACCGCAGCACGACGTTGGCCGAGTCGCTCATCGATCATTTCACTTTGAAGGTGACGTTGCCGGTGATCGGGTGGGTGTCCGACGACACCGCACGCCATTCGACCTTGTAGGTGCCGGCAGCCAGGGGGGCTGTCGGGGTGATGAACATGGTTTTCGGATCGCTGCCGCCGCTGACCTTGGCCTTGACCGGCATCGGGGCGTGGGCCATGCCGGCCATTTCGGTCATCAGCAGTTTGGCGCCGGAAAACTGGGTGACGAGGTTTTCCGAAAAGTGCAGTTCGATCTTCTCGGGTGGCGCACCTTCCGCGCCATCCGCTGGGGTGGAGGCGAGCAGTTTGGGGTGTGCCTGAGCGAGGGTGCTCATGAGCAGGCCGCTGAGCAACGCGATAACGACGGCGGTGGGTTTGATGATGCGCATGCAAGGTCCTTTACCGCTTGAAGCGGTTGTTGTTGATTTTAGGTGAGTCTGTTCAGAACCACATCCGAATACCGAGCACCAGGCGGGTTTCGCTGCGGTCCTCGTCTTCGTCGTTGGCGTAGTCGGCGGTGTTGCCGTAGGTGCGGTTCCAGGTCACGCCGAGGTAGGGCGCGAATTCCCGGCGGATTTCGTAGCGCAGGCGCAAACCCGCCTCGGTGTTGGACAGCCCCGAGCCGATGCCCCGTTGCGGATCGTTTTTGCCGTAGGCGTTGAGTTCGACGGTCGGCTGCAGGATCAGCCGATTGGTCAGCAGGATGTCGTAGTCGCCTTCCAGCCGCACGGCGCTCTGACCGCCTTCGCCGATGAAGGCCGTGGCTTCGGCCTCGAAGTTGTACAGCGCCATGCCCTGCACGCCGAACGCGGCCCAGGTTTGCGGGGCGCCGGGTTTGAAGTCCTGGCGCACGCCGCTGACGACGTCCCACCACGGGGAAATGGCGTGGCCCCACAGGGCCTGGATTTCCGCGTCCTCGGTCACGCCGTTGGTGCGTTCGCCTTCGGAGCGCAGCCACAGGCGATCAATGTCGCCACCGACCCAACCGGACAAATTCCAGGCCAGGGTGCTGCCGTCATCGGCGTCCTGCCATTCCAGTTTGTCGGCGAGGAAGAATGAATTGAGCGTGCTGTCATGTACGTGGTGGCCGGCGGGATCGGCATACACCGCCGCGCGATCGGCGTCGGTCAGCACCGGGATCGGCGTACGGCTTTCGCTGGGGGCGGCGGGCTGCATCTGGCCCTCGTCCATGGTTTGCATCTGATTGTCGTCCATGCCCTGCATCTGGCTGTGGTTCATCTGGCTGTGATCCATGCCTTGCATGTCATCGCTGGCGGCCATCGCCGTCGAGGTCGCGAGGGCCAAAAAAAACGGGGTGAATCGAATCATTGGGTGCACCTCATTCTTCCACGCGAACTTCACGGAACATGCCCATTTCCATGTGGTACAGGAGATGGCAGTGGTAGGCCCAGCGGCCGAGCGCATCGGCAGTGACCCGATAGGTGCGCCGGGAGCCCGGTGGCATGTCGATGGTGTGTTTGCGCACCATGAACTGGCCGTTCTCGTCTTCGAGGTCGCTCCACATGCCGTGCAGGTGGATGGGGTGCATCATCATTGTGTCGTTGACCAGCACGATTCGCAGGCGCTCGCCGTATTTGAGGCGCAGGGGCTCTGCATCGGAGAACTTCACACCGTTGAACGACCAGGCGAATTTTTCCATGTGGCCGGTCAGGTGCAGCTCTATGGTGCGGCCGGGTTCGCGGCCGTCCGGGTCTTCGAAGGTGCTGCGCAGGTCGGAGTAGGTGAGCACGCGGCGCCCGTTGTTGCGCAGGCCCATGCCGGGATCGTCGAGTTTCGGTGAGGTGGACATGGCTTGCATGTCCACCAGCGGGTTGTCGGTTTCCGAGGCCGGGTGGGACTGCATGCCGGGCATGTTGCTGTGATCCATGCCTGCCATGCTGCCGTGGTCCATGCCGCCCATGCCCATGTCCTCCATGGTCACCAGGGGGCGCGGATCCAGTGGCGGCAGTGGCGCAACCTGTCCCGCTTTCAGCGCCAGGGTGCCCCGTGCGTAGCCGGTGCGATCCATTGCCTGGGCGAACAGGGTGTAGGCCGCTTCGGTCGGCTCGACGATAACGTCGAAGGTTTCCGCCACGGCAATGCGAAACTCGTCGACGCTCACCGGTTTGACGTGCAGGCCATCGGCGGCGACCACGGTCATTTTCAGGCCGGGGATGCGCACGTCGAAGTAGCTCATGGCCGAGCCGTTGATGAAGCGCAGCCGCAGCTTTTCCCCCGGGCGGAACACCCCGGTCCAGTTCGAATCCGGCGCCTGGCCGTTCAACAGGTAGGTGTAAGTGGCGCCGCCGACGTCCGCCAGGTCGGTGGGGTTCATCTTCATCTCGGCCCACATCTTGCGGTCGGCGACGGTCGGCCCCCAGCCTTTTTCGCTGACGTCGTGGATGAAGTCGCCCACGGTGCGTTTGTTGAAGTTGTAGTAATCGGACTGTTTTTTCAGGGTCTTCATCAGGCCGACCGGGTCTTCATCGGTCCAGTCGCTGAGCATCACCACGTAGTCGCGGTCGTACTGGAACGGCTCCGGGTCCTTGGCGTCGATCACCAGCGGGCCGTAGACCCCGGATTGTTCCTGGAACCCCGAATGGCTGTGATACCAGTAGGTACCGTTCTGGCGCACGGTGAACTGGTAGACGTACATGCCGCCGGGCTCGATGCCCTTGAAGCTCAGCCCCGGCACGCCGTCCATGTTCGCCGGCAGCAAGATGCCGTGCCAGTGAATGGAGGTGTTGTCCTTGAGTCTGTTGCGCACCCGCAGCGTCACCGTATCGCCTTCACGCCAGCGCAACAGCGGGCCGGGGATGCCGCCGTTGATGGTCATCGCGGTGCGCGGGCTGCCGCTGAAGTTGACCGGGGATTCACCGATGAACAGCTCGAAATCATTACCGGCCAGCACCTGGGGTTCGCCGGGGCTGCTGATCGCCCAGACCGGCGTGCGCCATAACCCGAGGCCGCCGAAGAGCCCGCCGATGGCCAGGCCTTTGACGAAGGTGCGTCTTGAAGTGTGGGAGTGCATGCCGTGTGTTCCGCCCGTCAGCCTGTTGAACTTGTCGACTAGTCTAGCGGGCGGTGCTTTCAGCAGGCTGAGGCGAAGATTACAGTTTTGACAGGTTGGGCGTCGTTTTCTGGCTTGAAGTGGACTTTTCCCTCGAGGCCACGGTGTCGCCGCCGCAGTTGATGTAGGACGACGACTTCAGCCAGCGTTGGTCCGGGTAGTAGGAAAACAGCAACTGCCCGTCCTTCATCGAATCAATCAGCCGATGGGCAATCGCCGGTCTGACGGCGGGGCAACCCAGGCTGCGGCCGATACGGCCATTGGCGCGGGCCAGCACCGGGCTGACATAGGGCGCGCCGTGAATGACGATGGCCCGGTCAAAGGCGTTGTCGTTGAAGCCGGGCTCCAGGCCTTCCATGCGCAACGAGTAACCGTTCTGGCCGAGGTAGCTTTGCTGGGTGCGGAACAGGCCGAGGCTGGTGGCGTGGCTTTCGTTGCGGTTGGAAAACAGCGTGGCCATGTTTTCACCGCTGTTGCGACCATGGGCGACGAGTTCGTGAAACAGCAACTTGCGCCGCTTAAGATCGAAGACCCACAGGCGTTGTTCGGTCGAGGGCAGGGAGTAATCGATCACCGCCAGTCGTTGGGCGGGGGCGACACCCTGGGCGCGGCTGCATTGGGTGGCGCGAACGGCCAGGGCAATCACTTTGGCGTCGGCGCCGGGTGCTGCTTTGACCAGCGCGTTTTCAAGCGAATCGGCGTAGGCTGACGTTACTGAAAGGCACGTCAGTAAAATGGCAAATAAAAGGCCAAAGCGGTTTAGCGCCATAGTCGGGTCTCATCATGATAATTTCGAGTCTAGCAGCGAGTGGAAAGCTAGCCGTTTGAAACGGAGGATTAAGGATTATCCATGGTGCAATTAACAAGGTCATTCGTCATAAGCCGCATATTTTTTATGGGCTTTCTGATCAGCGGTGCGGCGTTTGGGCAAACTTCGCCGATTGAGCCGGTATCTGCGCCGAGCAGCACAATCGATGCCGCGGCGCCCGACGACGCGGTCGGCCAAGCGATTCAGGCGACGCTCGAACCGCTGCGCTCGGCCTTTCCGCCGTTGCTCACCTCCAGGCGCCATCAGCGTGTGGATGTCAGCCGGGTGGTGCTGGATTTCTATATGCATCGCAACTATCGCGCCGCGTGGACGGACGATCGTGACGTGGCGCAATTGCTCAAGAGCCTCGAAGACACCCGGATCGACGGCCTGAACCCATCGGATTTCCGCATAGCCGAACTGGCCCAGGCCCATGAATCGCTGGTGGCGGCCATGCCATCCACGGCGCAACGGGCGATGTTCGACATGGCGGCGACCCGCACCTTCATCACCGCGCTGCTGCAACTGCGACGGGGCAAGGTCGATCCGTCGCGGCTGGACATTCACTGGAATTTCGAACCTGCCGGCGGCGATGCCCACGAAGACATTAACAATCTGTTTGCCGCCCTCGATGCCCACGACGTGGCGCGTGCATTCGCCGATGCACCGCCTCAGGAAGAGATTTACCGCAATTTGCGTGAAGGCCTGGCCCGGTTGCGTCAGGTCCAGGATGCGGGCGGCTGGCCGAAAGTCACCGAAGGTCAATCGCTCAAGCCCGGTATGGACGGGGTGGCGGTCTCACAACTGCGTGCGCGCCTGGTGGCGGGCGGTTACCTGGACCCGCACCTGTCGAAAAAAGCCGGCTACGACGATAAGGTCATTGCCGCGGTGAAGAAATATCAGGCCGAGCAATACCTGGGGGCCGATGGCGTGGCGGGGGCGGCGACGCTGGCGGCACTGAACGTGCCGGTCGCGGCGCGGATCGATCAGGTGCGGGTCAACATGGAGCGCGCCCGGTGGCTGTTGTACAAGCTTCAGGGCACCTTCGTGATCGTCGATATCGCCGGCTATAAGGTGGCGATGTACCGCGACGGTCTGCCGATCTGGCGTTCGCGGGTGCAAGTCGGTAAACCGGTGCGCAGTACGCCGGTATTCCAGGCCGAAATCACCTACATCACGTTCAACCCGACCTGGACCGTGCCGCCGACCATTCTCAAGCAGGACGTGATTCCAAAAGTCCAGAACGATCCGGGCTATCTGGCGGCCAACCGGATTCGCGTGCTTGATCGCGAAGGCAATGTGCTCGATCCGTCGAGTGTCGACTGGAGCAACCCGCGGGGCATCCACCTGCGTCAGGATGCTGGCCCCGACAGTTCGCTGGGGCAGGTGGTCATCCGTTTCCCCAACGACTATGCGATTTACCTGCATGACACGCCGCACCGCGAACTGTTTGCCAAAACGGTCCGGGCCACCAGTTCAGGCTGCATCCGCGTGGAAAACCCGCTGCAACTGGTCGAGTTGTTGTTCAACGACCCGGTGCGCTGGAACAGCGCCGGCATCCAGAAGCAATTGGCCAATGGCCGGACCGAGAACGTCCTGCTGCCGGTGAAAGTGCCAGTGTTGTTGGCTTACTGGACCGTGGACTTGAGCAATGACGGGCGGGTGACGTTCAAGCCCGACATTTATGATTACGATGCCCGGGTACTGCAGGGCTTGAGTCAGCCTACGAAGTTGCCGGCCCTGGACTTGCGTCGTGCAGAGATACCGCTGGTGGTGACGGGGCAGAACCAACAGTAACGAATAACACCGGGCATTGTGGATTTGCGGTGGGTGCCCTTTTTACAGCGCCAACCCTTGTTGCACCACCACAAGCAGATCGGTTTCAGTCAGCGCCACCGCATCTGCCTGCGCGGTGGCTTGCTCGATCGTTTGTAGCCACCAGTGTGTTTCACCGTGTTCATCCACGGTGCGCAACAGGGCGAGTTCATTGCCTGCGGTGTGGATTTCGACCCGCCCCTCGCCATCGGTGGTGAAGCGTGCAACCGGGTCAAAGGTAATGCTGTGCTCGTTGCCGGTGATCACCAACTGGTCGATGGCGTAGTCGTAAGCGTCGCCACCGGGGTGACTCTCGAACACGTGGGTGGGGTTGCGCCGCAGGACCAGGCCCGCTTCGGTCAAGGGCAGCAGCCAGGTTTCTATCCGCTGATACAGTTCGTAGACCAGGCCCGGCCAGCCATCGATCGCCTGATCCGCGCTGGTCAGCCGTGTCTGTTTCAATTTTGCAGCGAGCTCGTCTGCTTTGTTCATGTCGATTCCCTGTATTGAGGTCTGTCTAATCGTAGCTCGTTGATGCGCAGGCAGTGTTTGCCCTGGGTCATGTTCGCAGCTCAGGCAGGGCAGGCGTGATACCGCTGGGCAAGTGGCCACCCATTTGTCCTGGATAACCCCGTAAACTACGCCCCACGAAGACTGAGGGCTTTGGGTTGTTGCCCATGCCTTGCCCCCGACAGGATGAATTTTTGCCCACGCGCTTTAACGACCTGGACCACACCCCTGGCATCGCATTGAAACGCATACCGCTGCGCAAGGCCGCGGTATTGTTCATTGCGACGGTGTGCCTGTGCCTGTGCGGTTTGCTCTACCTGCAACTGGAACAGTCCCGTCGCCACGACCTGAGCCTTGCGCAAGTGGCGTCTTCGAACCTGACGCGGGCCATGGCGCAGCAAGCCGAAGATACCTTCATGAAGGCCGACCTGGTGCTGACCAGCCTGGTGGACTGGATTCAGGTCGATGGTTTCGGCCCGGACCAGCGGCCACGCTTGCAGCAGACCTTCGCCCGGCGGGTGCTGGCGCTGGATCAATTGCACGGCATCCTGCTGTTCGACCAGAAGGGCCAGTGGGTGGTGACCTCGTTTGAAAACCTGCCCCGGGGTCCCGGCGTCGCCGATCGCGAGTACTTCAAGTATCACCAGCAGAACGTATCGTCGGTGGCGCATATCGGCCCGGCCATCCGCAGTCGGGAAAACGGCGAGTGGATCATTCCGGTTTCCAGGCGGGTCAACGACAGGAACGGGCACTTCCAGGGCGTATTGCTGGCCGGCATCAAGATGTCGTACTTCGACCAGTTCTTCAAAAGCTTCAGCCTCGACGACAACGGCTCGATGTTTCTCGGCCTGACCGATGGCACGTTGTTGGCGCGCCGGCCTTTTGTAGAGGCGCAGATCGGCGTTTCGCTGGCCCAGAGCGAGATCTTCCAGAAGTTCCTGCCGCTGGCCACCTCCGGCAATGCGATGTTCGCGTCCACCATTGATGGTGTGACGCGCATGTACGGTTACCGACAGCTGGAGGGCTATCCGCTGGTGGTCGCTGCTGCGTCGTCCACGGAGTCTATTCTCGCGGGCTGGTACGACACGGCGTTTCGCTCCAGTCTCATCGTTGCCGTGGTGCTGCTGGGTGTGGGGCTGTTCGGGTGGGTGTTCCTGCATCAGGTGCGTGTTGGCGAGCGGGTCGAGTCGGATTTGCGCAGGGCCCAGCAAGCGCTGGAACTGATCGCCACCCACGACAGCCTGACCGGGCTGGCCAACCGCCGACTGTTCGAGCGGGCGCTGGACGTCGAGTTTGGGCGCGGCGCCCGGCAGGCCAGCCCGTTGAGCCTGATCATGCTCGATATCGATTACTTCAAGCGTTACAACGACACCTACGGCCACGTGGTGGGGGATCACTGCCTGGCCGAAGTGGCGCGCGCGCTGAAAAGTTGCTGCCAGCGCAAGGCCGATCTGGCGGTGCGTTACGGCGGCGAAGAGTTTGCGGTGCTGCTGCCGGACACCGACATCCATGGCGCCATGACGATTGCCGAGCATATCCGCCGCAGCGTCATCGACAGGCACATCAGTCACACCGGCTCGCCCAACGGCTACGTGACGGTCAGCCTCGGTTGCTATTCGTTTGTGCCGTCGGGGCGTGACAGCATGGATGTGTTTGTCGAGCGGGCGGATGCGGCGCTGTATCAGGCCAAGCATTCGGGGCGAAACCGCGTGGCAACCTTGTCGATGGCCGGTGGTGTCGAGGCGTTGATGCGCTCCGACCGCTGAAGTGCCGTTGCTGCCGATGGTCTGTCTCCCGGACCAGGCTCGATTGATCGTATAGAGTTCGGTTAGCGCTGCCGAACCCGCCGGCGGTCAAGCCGATGCAAGCCTCGGGCGACCAAGACCCTCAACGACTGCAGGTCATTGGCGGCTTTGGCCTGTCCAGCTACCCGTTCCGCCGCCAGCTCCGCCGGTTCCGCCACCGGGCGCACCGGTGCCACCGCCCGCGCCACTGCCCGGACCATTGACGCCGGTAGTGCCGCTTGAGGAGCTGGGGCCGCGACTGCTGCTGTTTCCCGAGGGGGCACTGGGGCGGTTGTTGTCTGGCAGCAGGGTTGAATTGCGGGTTGCGCCGGGTGCCGTACCGGGCGTGCCAAGGCTATCGCCGGACGCCGCAAAGGTGGCCAGGGACGTTGCCGACAAGCATCCGGCCAAGAGCAACGAAGTCATTCTGATGTTCATCATGGTCGTCTCCCGGAGTGAGTCGTTACCTGATGTTGGTGTGACGGGGCACGCGGTTGGTGCTGACCGGATGACGAGCGGCTGTCTCAGCGCCGGCCATCATCTTCCAGCTTACGCTCAAGGGTCTACGCCCCCGAGATTGGTGACGCAACCTCCGAAACGTGCTGCTGTCACACGTCAGGCATCTCGCCCTCAGGAGTGTCCATTCATGAAGAAACTGCGGATTGCCACGTTCAACGTCAATGGCCTGCGCGCACGGCTGCCGAATCTGCTGGCCTGGCTTGAGCGGGAAAAACCGGACATCGCCTGCCTGCAGGAGTTGAAGGCGGTGGACAGCGCATTCCCGGCGGCTGAACTTGAGGCGGCCGGCTACGGCGCCATCTGGCAGGGGCAGGCGTCCTGGAACGGCGTGGCGATCCTGGCGCGGGATGCGCAGCCGCTGGAAAGCCGACGCGGATTGCCCGGCGATGACAGCGACAACCACAGTCGTTATCTGGAAGCCGCTGTCCACGGGGTTCTGGTGGGTTGTCTGTATCTGCCCAACGGCAACCCGCAACCGGGGCCGAAATTCGAGTACAAGCTGGCGTGGTTCGAACGGCTTATCCGTCATGCGCAGACACTTCAAGGCAGCGAACATCCGGTGGTGCTGGCGGGCGACTACAACGTGGTGCCCACCGACCTGGACATCTACAACCCGCGCTCCTGGCTCAAGGACGCCTTGCTGCAACCGGAAAGTCGCGAGTGCTACCAGCGGTTGCTGGACCAGGGCTGGACCGATTCGTTGCGGCACTTGCATCCGCAGGACCGGCTCTACACGTTCTGGGATTATTTTCGCCAGCATTGGCAGAAAAACTCGGGGCTGCGCATTGATCATCTGCTGCTCAACCCGGCCCTGAGTCCGTATCTGCAAGACGCCGGGGTGGATGCGTGGGTGCGCAACGAGCCCCATGCCAGCGACCACGCGCCGACCTGGATTCAATTGGGCTCGCACAAGCGGCGTTGAGTTTTTTCATGCCGGGTGATTGGCTAAATCAATTGTCGGCGACAGTGCTTGATCCCGTATACATAGCGGCCACTGGCGGAACAATCCGCCGCTTGCGTGCAAAAGGATTGAACGATGAGCGAGCCACGCCTGACCGACCTTGTCTTGTATCTGCGACGCCTGGGCTTCGATGCACCTCCGGCACCGACCCTGGAAACCTTGCGCCAGCTGCAATTGCGCCATACCGGCGTTTTCCCGTTTGAAAACCTCACCACGTTATCCGGCGAACCGGTGCTGATCGACTTGCCGTCCATCGAGCAGAAGGTCTTGCACGATGGTCGTGGCGGGTACTGCTACGAACTCAACAACCTGTTCCTGGCCTTGCTTCAGGATTTGGGTTTTGACGCCCGTGCCATCAGCGGCCGGGTGGTGATGGGCCAGCCGGAGGGTGCCTGGACGGCCCGGACCCATCGCCTGAGCCTGGTCATCATCAATGACGTGCGCTACATCACCGACGTCGGCTTCGGCGGCATGGTGCCGACCGCGCCCCTGCTGCTTGATACTCGCGCCGAACAACCCACCCCGCACGAGTCGTATCGCATCGACCTGCACGTCGATGGTTTTACCCTGCGCGCCAACGTCGCGGGCGAATGGCGAGCGATGTACATCTTCGACCTGCAACGCCAGGAAGACATCGATTTCGCTGTGGGCAACTGGTACGTCTCGACCCACCCCGAGTCGACTTTCGTCAAGCAGTTGATGGTGGCGCGCACCGGGGAGGGATGGCGGCGCACGCTCAACAACGGCAGCTTCGCGATTCACCGGATTGACCATGACAGCGAGCGGCGGGAGGTGACGGATGTTCAGGAACTGATTGGCCTGCTGGGCAGCGAGTTCGGCATTCGCGTATCGGAACAGGCGCAATTGGCGCGGACGCTGGAACGATTGATCACTGCACCCCGGTAGCTGGCTGATCCTGGATATCACCAAGGGCTGATCCGATTGATCGGCCCTTGGTGTTTCAGGGCCGGAGTCCCGGCTCCATCACCCGCTGGATTTCGCGCAAGGCCTCTGCCAGTTTCTGCTCCAGGCCCTTGAGTTCGGCAGGGGTCAGGGGTTGCTTCAGGTGCGCGCGCTTGCCTTCGTTGAGCAAGGCTCGGCGCAAGGTATTGTTGATCGCCGTCTGGTAGCCGTACCCCTCGTTTTCCGCCAGAGCCCGGGCGGCTTCGATGACAGCGTCATCGAGCATGATGGTTATGCGGGTCTTGCCTTTGGCGGGCACCACGGCCCCGCGCCTGGCGTTGCTGAAATCGTATTCGTCTTTCATCGGTCATGCCTCCAGGTACTGGCGGCGCTCGCTTTTGGTGGCGACGCGCGCGGAAATAATTCGAACGAAATCCGGATCGCGGTGGGTATACACGACAACCAGCAAACGGCCTTTGGCATCCAGCCCCAGGGTGATCCAGCGTTGTTCATCATGGTGGTTGTCCTCGATGGTCAGCGCTCGTTCGTCATGGAATACCGGTTCAGTCTCTGCGAGGCTGATGCCTTGGTGCTTGAGTTTGTTGGCTGCGTTCTTTGCCTTGTGGAACTGAATTTCGAATGGCTTCATTATGCATACTTTATATGTATATAGAAGGGGCAGACCTTACCGATGGTCGCCAGGAATTCAAAAGACTAGTCAGCACCCGGTGGTGGGCGGCGAGGGATGTATTTCGAGGTTTTTGGCGGGGCCGGGAAGGTGGGGATCGGGCGGAAATGGACAAGTATCCATTTTGTGACCGACAAGTTGTATACAACTCTATAGACATTTGTCCTATGTCTTGCATACAGTGTGCGCATAACAAAAACCAGGGAACCCCCTACCATGAAAACGCCCCATGTTTCACACCAACGGCCCGAGGACGAAAACCTAGGGATCGGCGCGAATATGGCTTATGGCCTGCAACATGTTCTGACCATGTATGGCGGTATCGTCGCTGTGCCATTGATCATCGGCCAGGCGGCCGGGCTCTCGCCAGCGGACATCGGTTTGTTGATTGCTGCTTCATTGTTTGCGGGGGGGCTGGCAACGCTGCTGCAAACCCTGGGTCTACCGTTTTTTGGTTGTCAATTGCCGCTGGTGCAGGGCGTATCTTTCTCTGGCGTCGCGACCATGGTGGCGATTGTCAGCAGTGGCGGGGAGGGCGGGTTTCAATCGGTGCTGGGGGCGGTGATAGCGGCGTCCCTGATCGGGTTACTGATAACCCCGGTGTTCTCGCGTATCACCAAGTTCTTCCCGCCGCTGGTGACCGGCATCGTGATTACCACCATCGGCCTGACGCTGATGCCGGTAGCCGCGCGCTGGGCAATGGGCGGCAACAGCCATGCGCCGGACTTCGGCAGCATGGCGAACATCGGTCTGGCGGCGGTAACGCTGGTGCTGGTGCTGTTGCTGAGCAAAATCGGCAGCGCGACCATCTCCCGCCTGTCGATTCTGCTGGCCATGGTCGTCGGTACGGTGATCGCGGTGTTCCTCGGTATGGCGGATTTCTCCTCCGTGACCCAGGGCCCGATGTTCGGCTTCCCGACGCCGTTCCACTTCGGCATGCCGACCTTCCACTTCGCTGCGATCCTGTCGATGTGCATCGTGGTGATGGTGACGCTGGTGGAGACCTCGGCGGACATTCTTGCCGTCGGCGAAATCATCGGCACCAAGGTTGACTCCAAGCGCCTGGGCAACGGCCTGCGCGCCGACATGCTGTCGAGCATGTTCGCGCCGATCTTCGGTTCCTTCACCCAGAGCGCCTTCGCCCAGAACGTCGGCCTGGTGGCGGTCACCGGCATCAAGAGCCGCTACGTGGTGGCCACTGGCGGTCTGTTCCTGGTGCTCCTCGGCCTGCTGCCGTTCATGGGCCGGGTCATCGCCGCCGTACCGACCTCCGTACTGGGTGGCGCCGGCATCGTGCTGTTCGGCACCGTCGCGGCCAGCGGCATTCGGACCTTGTCCAAGGTCGACTACCGCAACAACGTCAACCTGATCATCGTTGCCACCTCGATCGGCTTCGGCATGATCCCGATCGCGGCACCGAGCTTCTACGATCAATTCCCGAGCTGGTTCGCAACCATTTTCCATTCGGGCATCAGTTCGTCGGCGATCATGGCCATCGTGCTGAACCTGACCTTCAACCACCTCACCGCCGGTAACTCCGACCAGCAATCGGTGTTTGCGGCCGGTACCGAGCGAGTGCTGCGTTATCAGGATCTGGCGGCGTTGCGTGAAGGGGACTACTTCAGCGACGGTAAACTGCACGATTGCGACGGCAAGGAGATTCCGGTGGTTGAGGTGGGCCACGAGCATGGCGAGCCACGGGCGGCGCACGTGAAAAGCAGTGAGCATGTCTGACGCTCACGGCGACTGAAAGGGCCGATCTGTTGAATAGACAGATCGGCTTTTTGCTGTCGGTTTGTGACTATAAAACTAATCGGTCACAAGTTGTCAGTCTTTGATAGGGTGAGTAAGCTGTACTCATGAATCAGCCATCAAAATCTTCCTCTTCGCCTAGCCTCCGTGGCCCGGCCGATCACGACATTCGAGACCAGATTGTCGCAGCGGCCAATGAACATTTCAGTCAGTACGGCTACGGCAAAACCACGGTTTCCGACCTGGCTAAGGCCATCGGGTTTTCAAAGGCCTACATCTACAAATTTTTTGATTCCAAGCAGGCGATCGGTGAAGCCATCTGCGCAAATTGTCTGGCAGAAATCGTCGCGGCTGTGGAGCAGGCAATCAATGTAGAAGACCTGTCGCCGACGGAGCGCTTTCGACGCTTGGTCAAGACGGTGATCGCCACAGGTGTGAATCTGTTCTTCAACGACCGAAAACTGTATGACATTGCAGCGTTCGCGGCGTCGGAAAGCTGGCCCAGTACGCAGGCTTATGACGCGCAGATCAAACGCTTCGTGGCGCAAATCGTGCGAGAGGGGCGAGAGATTGGCGAATTTGAACGCAAGACTCCGCTGGATGAGACAGTAGAAGCGATACATCTCGCGCTGCGACCATTCGTCAACCCTTTACTGCTGCAGTACAACCTCGATTTCGTCGAGGAGGCGCCCACGCTCACCTCCAATCTCATCTTGCGTAGCCTCATGCCTTGACCTTCGGCTAAAGGTTTACGACATACCCGGGTAAGCACCAGATCATCAAAACGGCTTTTAACTTTGCCCTTCTTCCCATCCATCGAAGGGCATTTTATTTATCTGTTTTGTGATTATTTATTGAGTTGGTCACTTCGCTCCTATCAGGTCATCGTGTCGCAACAGGCTGGGCTTCAGGAGGTTGCCAGCCACCACCTAGCGACTTGAATGCCGCAACCGCCGCTCGTGCCGATTCCGTTCGTGCTTGAGCTCGGGCATCAGAAGCCTGCAGCAACGTCTCGTCAGCGTGCAGGACATCGATCAGGCTGGCCGTGCCTTTCTCATAGGCAATGAACGACGATTGGCGAGCCTGTGTCAGAGACGCCTCTCCAACAGTGAGGGTGGTTGCTTGAGCTTCCCGATTCACCAGTGAGGAGAGCGCGTTCTCGACATCCTCGGTGGCACGCAGTACGGACTGACGGTAAGCGGCCAGGGTTTCGGTCTCCTGTCCCTTGGCTTGGTCGATTTGGGCGTTTATGCGACCGAAGTCGAAGAGTCTCCAGCGCAGTCCCAATACGCCCGCCGACTGGCTGGCGCCGCCGGTAAAAAGGTTGCCTGCGGAGACAGCCGTGGCACTACCCAGCAATGCGCCAAGGGAGAATTTCGGGTAGTACTCAGCAATCGCCTCTCCGATGCGTGCGTTTGAGGCTGCAAGATGGCGCTCAGCCACAATGAGATCTGGCCTGCGGCGCAGCAAATCGGCCGGCGTTCCCATTGCCTTTATCTGCGGCGCTACCGGAATGCTCCCCGCACTTGCCAATTGCGTGCGGTGAGTGCCTGGCGGCGTGCCGAGCATGACATCCAGCGCATTCATCGCAGCATCCAGTCCGGTCTGCAGGGCCGGCACTGTTGCTTGGACCTGCGATAGCGCCCCCTCGGTCTGGCGAACCTGATAGTTGGCGGCGAGCCCCTTGCTGTAGAGCAATTGGACTTTCTCTAACAAATCCTGCTGCGTTTTGACTTGCCTATTCGCAATGTCCAGCCGGGTCTGCAGTCCGCGGATAGTGATGTAGATATCAGCGGTCTGCGCGGCGATGGCCAATCTTGTGGCAGCGACGCCCGCCTGGGAAGCCTGGTACTCGGCAAGAGCAGCCTCGTGTCCGCGGCGCAATCCGCCAAAGACATCTGCTTCCCAGCTGGCATCGAGGTTGGCCTCGTAGGAACTTGCGTACCGATCATTGCCAGGTGTTGAGTTCAACACCTGGCCGAGCGGCGTCTCGATTGACTGGTAGGAGCGCGCGGCCTGTGCGCTGATGTTCCCTGAGGGGAGTAAAGCGGCATTTGCAGCACCTAGTCCGGCCCGCGCCTGTGTGACTCGCGCCGATGCCTGCGCCAGGTCCAGATTCTGCTCAAGCGCCTTGGAGATGAAGTCGGTGAGCACTGGATCACCAAAGCCTTCCCACCAGGCTACAAGGCTGGCCGGCGTCGCTCCACGCCGCTGCTCGACAGAAGACTGACCCAAGTAACGATCCGAAAGCGGAGCGTCTGGACGATGGTAGTCCGGACCGACCGCGCAACCTGCCAATAAGCCGGCGCTGACCAAAAGAGCGATGGGGCGGAGGGGAGGCATTGAGATTCCTTCAATAGAGGATATTTGTGACCATATTACGCAATAGTCACAACCTGTCAATTGAGGTGATTTGAGCGAATTTTGGGTTTTCTCGTTGGTGGCTCCGTTTATGTGTTGAGCTTGAGACGCTGAATGTTTCATGGTTTGTGACCATTGACACTTATGGTCACTAGACTGAGAATGGGGCACTCGTCCTATTTTCAAGTAAGGGAACCTATGCGCCGGCTTCGACCTTTCCCCATTGCCGCTTGCTTGTTACCTCTCGTCCTGACGGCATGCGGCGACTCATCCACCGTTGAAGATCCACGCACGCATGCTCCTCTGGTCAGGTCCGCAGCGGTTCAGGGTTCCTCCGACGCCTCACGTTCTTTCACGGGGGTCGTGGCTGCCCGCGTCCAGGGCGATCTGGGTTTTCGGGTATCAGGCAAGGTGCTTGAGCGTCTGGTTGACACCGGTCAGACCGTTAAACGTGGTCAGCCACTCATGCGCCTTGACCCAATCGACCTGGGGTTGCAGGCGCGAGCACAGCAAGAGTCAGTCATGGCCGCTCGGGCCCGAGCCAAACAGACAGCAGATGACGAGGCGCGATACCGCAGTCTGGTTGCCGCAGGCGCTATTTCTGCATCGGCCTACGACCAGATCAAAGCCGCGGCGGATACCGCAAAGGCGCAGCTTAGCGCCGCCCAAGCGCAGGCTGATGTAGCCCGTAATGCTTCTGGTTATGCGGTGCTGTTTGCGGATTCCGACGGCGTTGTGGTGGAGACGCTCGCCGAGCCCGGACAAGTTGTCGGCCCGGGGCAGCCCGTGGTTCGATTGGCGCGGGCAGGGCAGCGCGAAGCGATCGTGCACCTGCCCGAGACGTTGCGCCCCGCAGCAGGATCCACCGCGCAGGCGACGCTTTATGGCAATGCCACGGATGCTGTTACAGCGAAGCTGAGATTGCTTTCTGACTCGGCCGACCGAATGACACGTACCTTCGAGGCGCGGTATGTGCTTGAGGGCGCGCTGGCCAATGCACCGATAGGTTCGACCGTCACGCTTCGGATCGCTGAAGGCGCCACGCAAGGGCAGGGGCTGCAAGTACCGATCGCTGCTGTCTATGACCCAGGCCAAGGCACTGGCGTGTGGGTCATCGCCGGTACACCGGCGAAGGTGGCCTGGCGACCTGTACAAATCCTGGGTTTGAGCGACGATACCGTGCGAGTCGCGGGCGACCTTAAAGTCGGCGAGCAGATCGTAGCGTTAGGTGCACATCTGTTGCGCGAAGGTGAAGAGGTGAGATTGCCTCAACAGTACGACGAAAAAGTTGCCGGGGGTCGTCCATGAGCGAGGGGCGCTTCAATCTTTCCGCGATCGCCGTTCGTGAGCGTTCCATCACGGTATTTCTGATCTTCCTGATTGCCGTTGCGGGCACCCTGGCGTTCTTCCAGCTGGGGCGTGCGGAAGATCCTCCGTTTACGGTCAAGCAGTTGACGGTCATTACCGCATGGCCGGGCGCCACGGCGCAGGAGATGCAGGATCAGGTAGCAGAGCCACTTGAAAAACGCCTGCAAGAACTGAAATGGTACGACCGCACGGAAACCTACACCCGTCCTGGCCTGGCCTTCACGATGGTGTCACTGCTCGATAGTACGCCGCCCTCGCAAGTGCAGGAGGAGTTCTATCAGGCGCGTAAAAAACTCGACGACGAGGCCAGGAAGCTGCCGGCGGGTGTCATTGGGCCAATGGTCAACGACGAGTTTTCGGACGTGACATTTGCGCTTTTCGCCCTGAAAGCCAAAGGCGAGCCGCAGCGACTGTTGGTGCGAGATGCAGAGTCATTGCGCCAACAACTGTTGCATGTGCCCGGCGTGAAGAAGGTCAACATTATTGGGGAGCAGCCCGAGCGTATCTTTGTTTCCTTTTCCCATGATCGGTTGGCCACCTTGGGTGTCTCTCCTCAGGACATCTTTGCCGCGCTGAATAATCAAAACGTGCTCACGCCCGCCGGTTCGATCGAAACCAATGGGCCGCAGGTCTTCCTCCGGCTGGATGGCGCCTTCGATAAGGTGCAAAAGATTCGTGACACGCCCATTGCGGTTCAGGGGCGCACGCTCAAGCTCGCCGACGTGGCGACGATCGAGCGTGGGTATGAAGATCCGGCAACCTTTCTCGTACGCAATAATGGTGAAGAAGCCTTGTTGCTGGGGATCGTGATGCGTGAGGGCTGGAACGGCCTTGACCTCGGCAGGGCGTTGGACGCGGAGACAGTCAAGATAAATGAAGGCATGCCGCTGGGCATGACGCTCTCCAAGGTCACCGATCAATCTGTAAATATCGATTCGGCCGTCGGCGAGTTCATGGTCAAGTTTTTCGTCGCGCTGCTTGTGGTGATGCTTGTCTGCTTTCTCAGTATGGGCTGGCGTGTAGGCGTTGTGGTCGCCGCGGCTGTGCCGTTGACGTTGGCCGTGGTGTTTGTGGTGATGGCGGCCACGGGAAAGAACTTTGATCGAATTACCCTCGGTTCGTTGATTCTGGCGCTCGGACTGCTGGTGGACGACGCCATTATCGCTATCGAAATGATGGTGGTGAAAATGGAAGAGGGCTACGACCGCATCAAAGCCTCCGCGTACGCCTGGAGTCATACGGCCGCGCCGATGCTTTCCGGCACGCTAGTGACGGCAATCGGCTTTATGCCAAACGGTTTCGCGCAGTCGACAGCCGGCGAGTACACCAGCAACATGTTCTGGATCGTGGGCATTGCCCTGATTGCCTCCTGGGTGGTTGCGGTCGCTTTTACCCCTTACCTGGGGGTGAAGCTGTTGCCGAACATCAAGAAGGTCGAGGGTGGTCATGCGGCCATCTACAACACCCCTGGCTACAACCGCTTCCGCCAGGTTCTGACGCGAGTCATCGCTCGCAAATGGCTGGTGGCCGGCACTGTCATCGCTGCGTTTGTCGTGGCGATCCTCGGCATGAGCCTGGTCAAGAAGCAGTTCTTCCCGACCTCGGACCGTCCCGAGGTATTGATTGAAGTGCAAATGCCTTATGGAGCCTCCATTGAGCAGACCAGCGCGACCACCGCCAGGATAGAGGCCTGGCTGCAAAAGCAGGATGAGGTAAAGATCGTCACGGCCTATATCGGGCAAGGCGCGCCGCGCTTCTATCTGGCGATGGCGCCGGAACTCCCTGATCCGTCGTTCGCGAAGATTGTGGTGCTGACGGACAGCCAGGAAGCGCGCGAGACCCTCAAGTTCCGTATCCGCGAAGCGACGGCTGAGGGACTTGCCCCGGAAGCGCGTGTCCGGGTGACTCAGCTTGTGTTTGGTCCGTACTCGCCATTCCCTGTTGCCTACCGGGTGATGGGGCCTGATCCGTCAAAGTTGCGCGAGATTGCGAGCCAGGTACAGGGCGTGTTGCAGTCGAGCCCGATGATGAGAACCGTCAACACCGATTGGGGACCGCTGGCGCCGACGCTGCATTTTACCCTGGATCAGGATCGCCTGGAGGCGGTGGGGTTGACGTCAAATTCAGTCGCGCAGCAATTGCAGTTCCTGCTGGCCGGAGTACCGATCACCGCGGTTCGTGAGGACATTCGTTCGGTGCAGGTGGTGGGTCGCGCAGCGGGTGATATCCGGCTCGATCCCGCCAGGATAGAAGGCTTTACGCTGGTGGGTGCGGCGGGGCAGCGGATTCCGTTGTCTCAGGTCGGAGCGGTCGATGTGCGTATGGAAGATCCGATCCTGCGGCGTCGTGACCGCACGCCGACCATCACCGTGCGTGGCGACATTGCCGAAGGCTTGCAGCCGCCAGACGTCTCGGGCGTGATCATGAAGGAGCTACAGCCGGTCATCGACAAGCTGCCTGGCGGATATCGGATTGAACAGGCGGGTGCAATCGAGGAGTCGGGCAAGGCCGGTAAAGCGATGTTGCCGTTATTCCCGATCATGATTGCCATGACGCTGCTGATCATCATTGTCCAGGTGCGTTCGATCTCGGCGATGATCATGGTGTTCCTCACCTCGCCACTGGGGTTGATTGGCGTGGTGCCGACACTGCTGATCTTCCAGCAGCCGTTTGGTATCAACGCTCTGGTCGGCCTGATCGCCCTTTCGGGCATTTTGATGCGCAATACGCTGATTCTGATTGGGCAAATCCATCACAACGCGCAAGAAGGGCTGGACCCGTTTCACGCAGTGGTCGAAGCCACGGTACAGCGTGCCCGCCCGGTACTGCTGACAGCGCTGGCGGCCATCCTGGCATTCATTCCGCTGACACACTCCGTCTTCTGGGGGACGCTGGCCTACACGCTGATCGGAGGTACGTTCGTCGGAACCATCATGACACTGGTGTTCCTGCCAGCGATGTACGCCATCTGGTTCAAGATCCGTCCAGACAATACGGGTCAAACGGAGGCAGCGAATAAGCAGGCAAGCCTGGTGGACAGGACGTCACCCCGTCCTCTCGCCACTCACCTGAGCACCAAGCTCTACCCTTAAAACGGGTGGTACCCACCGGGATCCCACAGAACGCCAAAACGAAAAAACCCGCCTGAGAAGGCGGGTTTTTCGGTGGTTTCAGAGATTTTGGAAGCTTTCTCTGGAACCTTGTCTGGCTCCACGACCTGGACTCGAACCAGGGACCCAGTGATTAACAGTCACTTGCTCTACCAACTGAGCTATCGCGGAATGGCGCGTATCTTACTGATTCAAAAAGAGAAGTCAAGCATCGAATAACAATTGGCGCGAATCAGCGGGATGGGCGGTGGTTTGGTGGCGATTGACGGTTACCAGGATGGCCCCAGAGGTCTACCATGGCCACCCGGAAGTGGTGACACGCGCTGCCGGCCATTCGCCGAAAAGGTACGCGCCATGAATCATTTGACCCTCACACCTCGATACCACGGGGTGCGCCGATGAGCATCTCTCAGATCGGCCTGCCCAAAGGTGTCGGCCCCCACGCCGAAAAGTTGTTCGACGCCATCATCCAGGCCGGCACCGCTGAAGCATTGAACCGCGCTGGCGGCAAGGCCGAAGGCTTTGTCCTGGGCCTGGAAAGCACCAAGGCGATCAAGAGCCAGGTTGCGGAATCGCTGTATGTCGCCTACGACGACGCTGCCACACAGCGTGCGACCGAGCTGGCTTAACCGCCGAAAGTAATCGTGGCAAGCATCAGCTTGGCGTAGAGCGCCGTGGCCCCCAATTGCACCAGCCACAGGGCCAGGCCGCCAAGAAACACACCGGTGGCCACTTGCATCACCAGGTTGTTGCCGCGTTTGGTCGGGACGCGGGGGGTGAAGTGATCCAGGTCATCCAGGTCATCGCGGTCGGCGCGCAGGTCATCGTTTTTCATTTGAGTTCTCGGGAATGCTTCGTACACAAATCCTGTGGGAGCGGGCTTGCTCGCGAAAGCGGTGGGGCAGGTTGTACAAGTATTGAATGTACTGCCGTCTTCGCGAGCAAGCCCGCTCCCACATTTTGACTTGTGTGGAGTTTAGAGGGCTGCGTCGTTGCGTTGAGAATTATCTGAAGCAAATAAAAAAACGGGAAGCCACATGGCTTCCCGTTTTTCATTTCAAGGCGTAATCAGATGACCTGGACGATAGCGTCCGTCACAACCTTGATGTTGCTCTGGTTCAGCGCGGCCACGCAAATGCGGCCGGTGTCCAGGGCGTAGATGCCGAACTCGTTGCGCAGGCGGTGAACTTGCTCAACCGTCAGGCCGGAGTAGGAGAACATGCCGCACTGGCGACCGACGAAGCTGAAATCACGCTGAGGCGCTTTTTGTGCCAGCAGGTCGACCATCTGGGTGCGCATGCCACGAATGCGCAGGCGCATCTCGGCCAGCTCGGCTTCCCACTGGGCGCGCAGTTCCGGGCTGTTCAGTACTGCAGCGACAACGCTGGCACCGTGGGTCGGCGGGTTGGAGTAGTTGGTGCGGATCACGCGTTTGACTTGCGACAACACGCGCGCGCTTTCTTCTTTCGATTCGCTGACGATCGACAGGGCCCCAACGCGCTCGCCGTACAGCGAGAACGACTTGGAGAACGAGCTGGAAGCGAAGAAAGTCAGGCCCGATTCAGCAAACAGGCGCACGGCGGCGGCGTCTTCGTCGATGCCATCGCCAAAGCCCTGGTAGGCCATGTCGAGGAACGGCACGTGGCCTTTGGCTTTAACGACTTCCAGGACGTTCTTCCAGTCCGCCGGGCTCAGGTCCACGCCGGTCGGGTTGTGGCAGCAGGCGTGCAGCACAATGATCGAGCCGTTTGGCAGCGCGTTCAGGTCTTCCAGCATGCCGGTACGGTTCACGTCGTGGGTCGCGGCGTCGTAGTAACGGTAGTTCTGCACCGGGAAACCGGCGGTTTCGAACAGGGCGCGGTGGTTTTCCCAGCTCGGGTCGCTGATCGCCACGACGGCGTTCGGCAACAGTTGCTTGAGGAAGTCGGCACCGATTTTCAGTGCGCCGGTACCACCAACGGCCTGGGTGGTGATGACGCGGCCAGCGGCGATCAGCGGCGAGTCATTGCCGAACAGCAATTTCTGCACAGCCTGGTCGTAGGCGGCGATGCCGTCGATTGGCAGGTAGCCACGGGAAACGTGTTGAGCGGCGCGAATGGTTTCGGCTTCGACAACGGCGCGCAGGAGTGGAATTCGCCCCTCCTCGTTGCAGTAAACACCGACTCCCAGGTTGACTTTGTTGGTCCGGGTATCGGCGTTGAATGCTTCGTTGAGGCCCAGGATTGGATCGCGTGGTGCCATTTCGACAGCGGAGAACAGGCTCATTATTGCGGCGGCTCTGAATGGAGTGTGGAGGGACGTGTCGCGCTCCAGCCGAATGCACTAGAGCGGTGCACAAACGGGGAGCTAGTATAGAGGCCATCGGCGATGGCTGGCGACAGGCGAATCAGCATTTCGGGTAAGTTTTTCCTATTATTTCTCGACCGGTAGTCGAATGGCGTCGGCAAAGGTTTTGCGCGATGTAGGACGTTTGCCTTGAAAGCGCTGGCAATCGGCTCCACATTGAGCACAATCCAGTTTTTTCGGGCGACATCGGTCGTTTGCGGTCTTTCTCGTTCGTGCCGGTTTACCGGCAAGAGTGATCCAGAGGTATTTCATGTCTGAATTCCAGCTAGTCACCCGTTTCGAGCCCGCCGGCGATCAGCCGGAAGCCATCCGACTGATGGTCGAGGGCATCGAGGCCGGGTTGGCGCACCAGACGCTGCTCGGTGTGACCGGCTCGGGCAAGACCTTCAGCATCGCCAACGTGATCGCCCAGGTGCAGCGTCCGACCCTGGTGCTGGCGCCGAACAAGACCCTGGCGGCGCAGTTATACGGGGAGTTCAAGGCGTTCTTCCCGAACAACGCGGTGGAATATTTCGTTTCCTACTACGACTACTACCAGCCGGAAGCCTACGTGCCGTCCTCGGACACCTTCATCGAGAAGGATGCGTCGATCAACGACCACATCGAGCAGATGCGTCTGTCGGCGACCAAGGCGTTGCTTGAGCGCAAGGACGCGATCATCGTCACCACGGTGTCCTGCATCTACGGTCTGGGCAGTCCGGAAACCTATTTGAAGATGGTGTTGCACGTGGATCGCGGTGACCGGCTCGATCAGCGCGAACTGCTGCGACGCCTGGCCGACCTGCAGTACACCCGCAATGACATGGACTTTGCCCGTGCGACCTTCCGTGTGCGCGGCGATGTGATCGATATCCACCCGGCGGAATCCGATTTCGAGGCGATCCGCATCGAATTGTTTGACGATGAAGTGGAAAGCCTGTCGGCGTTCGACCCGCTGACCGGCGAAGTGATTCGCAAACTGCCGCGCTTCACCTTCTACCCGAAGAGCCACTACGTAACGCCCCGGGAAACCCTGATGGGCGCGGTCGAAGGCATCAAGGTCGAGTTGCAGGAGCGCCTGGAATACCTGCGCTCCAACAACAAACTGGTGGAAGCCCAGCGTCTGGAGCAGCGCACCCGTTTCGACCTGGAGATGATCCTCGAACTGGGTTACTGCAACGGCATCGAAAACTACTCGCGCTATCTGTCCGGCCGCGAAGCCGGCGCGGCGCCACCGACGCTTTACGATTACCTGCCGGCCGATGCCTTGCTGGTGATCGACGAGTCCCACGTCAGCGTGCCGCAGGTCGGTGCGATGTACAAAGGCGACCGTTCGCGTAAAGAGACCCTGGTGGAATACGGTTTCCGCCTGCCGTCGGCGCTGGACAACCGGCCGATGCGTTTCGATGAGTGGGAACGCATCAGCCCACAGACGATTTTCGTCTCGGCGACCCCGGGCAACTACGAAGCCGAACACGCTGGCCGCGTCATTGACATGGTGGTGCGCCCGACCGGGCTGGTGGACCCACAAATCGAGATTCGCCCGGCACTGACCCAGGTCGACGACTTGCTGTCGGAAATCAGCAAGCGCGTCGCTCTGGAAGAGCGGGTGCTCGTCACCACGCTGACCAAGCGCATGGCCGAGGATTTGACCGATTACCTGGCCGACCACGGCGTGCGCGTGCGTTACCTGCACTCGGACATCGACACCGTGGAACGGGTCGAGATCATCCGCGATTTGCGCCTTGGCACCTTCGATGTGCTGGTGGGCATCAACCTGCTGCGCGAAGGCCTGGACATGCCGGAAGTCTCGCTGGTGGCGATCCTCGATGCCGACAAGGAAGGCTTCCTGCGTTCCGAGCGCTCGCTGATCCAGACCATCGGCCGGGCGGCGCGTAACCTCAATGGCCGGGCGATTCTGTATGCCGACCGGATCACCGGCTCCATGGAGCGCGCGATCGGCGAAACCGAGCGCCGTCGCGACAAGCAGATCGCCTTCAACCTGGCCAATGGCATCACCCCCAAAGGCGTGTTCAAGGACGTCGCCGACATCATGGAAGGCGCCACCGTACCCGGTTCACGTAGCAAGAAGCGCAAGGGCATGGCCAAGGCTGCCGAGGAAAACGCCCGGTACGAGGCCGAATTGCGCTCGCCGGGCGAGATCGCCAAGCGTATCAAGGCCCTGGAAGAGAAGATGTACCAACTCGCCCGCGACCTGGAATTCGAAGCGGCGGCGCAGATGCGCGACGAGATTGCCAAGTTGCGCGAAAGACTTCTGACGGTCTGACACAAATTCTGTAGGAGCTGCCGAAGGCTGCGATCTTTTGATCTTGTTTTGAAAGGAACAATCTAAAGATCGCAGCCTTCGGCAGCTCCTACGGTAATTTGCGGTGAGTCAATGAGCCTCACCCGCCTTCAACCCTTCCGGCAATTTCCTGGTCAGCAACACCGCCACCATGCTGATCCCCAGCGCAATCCCGACAAAGTGAAACGCATCGTTATAGGCCATGATCGACGCCTGTTGGTGGGCGATCTCGCTGAGTTTGCCCAGGGCTGCCGTTTCGTTGCCCAGCCGGTCAGCCAGCGAGGCAATCCGTTCAGCCACCTGCGGATTACCCGGCACGATGGATTCACGCAGGTAGTCAAAGTAAACCTTGGTCCGCGCATCCAGCAGGGTGGCGAGCAGGGCGATGCCGATGGCGCCGCCGAGGTTGCGCAGGATGTTGAACAGGCTCGAGGCCGACCCCGCGTCTTGCGGAAGAATGTACGCCGTGGCGATCAACGAAATAGTGACCATGATCAGCGGCTGCCCCAGGGCACGGATGATCTGGATCTGATTGAACTGCGGCCCGGCAAAGTCCGGGTTCAGCACGCCCGAGGAGAAGCTCGCCAGACCGAATAGCCCGAAGCCCAGGGTGCACAGCCATTTCGGCGAGACGTATTTCATCAACTTGGGCACCAGCGGGATCAGGAACAGCTGCGGCACGCCCATCCACATGATCACTTCACCGATCTGCAGGGCGTTGTAGTTCTGGATCTGCGCCAGGTATAGCGGCAACAGGTAGATCGAGCCGTACAGCCCGACCCCCATCCCGAGACTGGAAATGCTCGATAGGCCAAAGTTGCGATTGCGCAGGATGCCGAGGTTGATCAGCGGATTGGGTTTGGAGGTCTGCACTATCACAAAGCTGATCAGGCTGACCAGTGCGATGCTGCCCAGGGTTACGATCAGGCTCGATTCCAGCCAGTCCTTGCGATGGCCTTCTTCCAGGAACACCTGCAAGCAACCGAGCCCGACGCCGAGGGTGAGAATGCCGGCGTAGTCGGTGCTTTTGAGCAATTCCCAGTGGGCTTCTTTCTTCTCCAGGCCGTACATCAGGCCGGCGATCATGATCAGGCCGGGCGGGATGTTGATGTAGAAGATGTATTCCCAGCCCCAGTTTTCCGTCAGCCAGCCGCCGAGGGTCGGGCCGATGGAGGGCGCGAATGTGGCGGTCATGGCGAACATGGCCATGCCTTTGGCGCGGTGGTGTTCCGGGAGCTTGATCAGGGTCAGGGTGAACGCCAGCGGAATCAGCGCGCCACCGGTAAAGCCTTGCAGGGCGCGGAACACGATCATGCTTTCCAGGCTCCACGCCATGGAGCAGAGCAGGGATGCGACCAGGAACCCGAGGGACACCCACACCGCCAGGCGTCGCGCCGACAGCAACTGCACGAGCCAGGCGGTGAGCGGGATCATGATGATTTCCGCCACCAGGTACGAGGTGGAAATCCACGAACCTTCTTCCAGGGTCGCCGACAGCGCACCCTGGATGTCCTTGAGCGAGGAATTGGTGATCTGGATGTCCAGCACCGCCATGAACGCACCGAGCATCACGCTCATCACTGCAATCCAGTCCCGCCGGGTCGGTTCGCCGACCGGGCGGATCAGTTGATCACCGGCCATCGTCAGGGGCGTCTTTGTGGCTCACTTTGGGGGTGACTTCTTCAGGGGTGTCCTTGATGTTCACCTTGGCGGTGACCGACATGCCTGGGCGGATCTTGCCGCGCAGCGGATTGTCCGCGGCGAAGGTCAGTTTTACCGGAATCCGTTGTACGACTTTGGTGAAGTTGCCCGTGGCATTGTCCGGTGGCAACAGGCTGAACTGCGCACCCGAGGCGGCGAACAGGCTGTCGACCCGGGCTTTGATCGGGGTGTCGCTGTAGGCGTCGAAGGTCAGTTCGGCTTCCTGGCCGGGTTGCATGTGGCCAATCTGGGTTTCCTTGAAATTGGCCTGAATCCAGATGTCTTCGTCCGGCACGATCGACAACAGGTAAGCGCCGGCCTGCACGTATTGGCCTTCGCGGGCTGCACGCTGACCGATCAGGCCGCTGATGGGCGCGTGGATTTCGCTGCGGGTCAGGTTCAGTTCGGCCTGGGCCAGGTCGGTTCTGGCGTTGGCGATCTGCGCGTCGAGGCGTTTGATTTCCGCATTCAGTGCATTGACCTGCTGGCGCTGGCCTTGCGCGTCGGCCTGGGCCTTGGCCACTTGCGAGCGGGCGATGTGGTTGTCGGCGGAGAGGGTGGTCACCCGTTCTTCCGAAATAAAGCCTGGTTTGCGCAAGGTCTCGGCGCGGGTCAGGTCGATTTGCGAGCGACCCAGGCTGGCCTGGCTGGACGCGACTTGCGCTTCGCTGGCGGCAATCAGGCTGGCCTGCTGGGTCAGTTTGCTCTGGGCTTGCAGGCGCTCGGCCTCGCGGGTGGCCAGGGCGGCATTGGCGCGGTCGACCGCGAGGCGGAAGTCGTCGCCTTCGAGTTTGACCAGCAACTGGCCTTTCTCGACATGCTGGTTGTCCTGCACCAGCACCTTATCGATACGCGCGCCCAATTGGCTCGACACGCGGGTGATCTCGCCCTGGACATAAGCGTTGTCGGTGCTTTCATAAAAGCGCCCCTTGAACAGCCAATGGGCAAACAGGCCCCCGGCAATCAACAGGACAATCAGCAGGAACGAGAAGAGGCGACGCTTGAGTTGGGCAGGCATGGGGCAAACTGTAGTCGAGAAATTGTAAGAGAAGTTATCAGCAGGCAAATCTGGCATACAGCCGATAAGCGGTAAATGCCATCGGCTGATATTCGGCCATTCACCTCCCTATACGGGCGTTACAGACGCAACCTTGGCTTAAATGCCCTGTTCACTGGAGCCGGGCGGGTGTCGCCTGTTACCATTCGCGCCTTGTTTGAACTTCGCTTTTATTCTTTTCGAGACATGCCATGACCACCGTCCGCACTCGCATCGCGCCATCGCCTACCGGGGATCCCCACGTAGGTACCGCCTACATCGCCTTGTTCAACTATTGCTTTGCCAAGCAACACGGCGGTGAGTTCATCCTGCGGATCGAAGACACTGACCAGTTGCGTTCGACCCGCGAGTCCGAACAGCAGATTTTCGACGCCTTGCGCTGGCTGGGCATCGACTGGAGCGAAGGCCCGGATGTCGGCGGCCCGCACGGTCCGTACCGTCAAAGCGAGCGCGGCGACATTTACCAGAAGTATTGCCAGCAGCTTGTAGAACTCGGTCATGCTTTCCCGTGCTTCTGCACCGCCGAAGAGCTGGACCAGATGCGCGCCGAGCAGATGGCTCGCGGTGAAACCCCGCGTTACGACGGCCGCGCGCTGCTGCTGTCCAAGGAAGAAGTCGACCGTCGCCTGGCCGCTGGCGAGCCCCACGTTATCCGCATGAAAGTACCGAGCGAAGGCGTCTGCGTGGTGCCGGACATGCTGCGTGGCGACGTTGAAATCCCGTGGGACCGCATGGACATGCAAGTTCTGATGAAGACCGACGGCCTGCCGACGTACTTCCTGGCCAACGTGGTCGACGACCACCTGATGGGCATCACCCACGTATTGCGTGGCGAAGAGTGGTTGCCATCGGCACCGAAGCTGATCCTGCTGTACGAGTACTTCGGCTGGGAACAACCGGAGCTGTGCTACATGCCGCTGCTGCGTAACCCGGACAAGAGCAAGCTGTCCAAGCGCAAGAACCCGACCTCGGTGACCTTCTACGAGCGCATGGGCTTCATGCCCGAAGCGATGCTCAACTACCTGGGCCGCATGGGCTGGTCGATGCCGGACGAACGCGAGAAGTTCTCGTTGCAGGAAATGGTCGACAACTTCGACCTCAAGCGTGTGTCCCTCGGCGGGCCGATCTTCGATATCGAGAAACTGTCGTGGCTCAACGGCCAGTGGCTGCGTGACCTGCCGGTGGAAGAGTTCGCCGCGCGCGTGCAGAAGTGGGCGTTCAACTCCGAATACATGATGAAGATCGCACCGCACGTGCAGGGCCGGGTCGAAACCTTCAGCCAGGTGGCACCGCTGGCCGGGTTCTTCTTTGCCGGTGGCGTGAACCCCGATGCCAAGCTGTTCGAATCCAAGAAACTGTCGGGCGATCAGGTTCGGCAGTTGATGCAGTTGATCCTGTGGAAGCTCGAAAGCCTGCGTCAGTGGGAGAAGGACAGCATCACCGCGACCATTCAGGCGGTGGTCGAATCCCTGGAGCTGAAGCTGCGTGACGCCATGCCGCTGATGTTCGCTGCGATCACCGGCCAGGCCAGCTCTGTGTCGGTGCTCGATGCGATGGAAATCCTCGGGCCGGACCTGACCCGTTTCCGTCTGCGCCAGGCCATTGACCTGCTGGGCGGCGTGTCGAAGAAAGAAAACAAGGAATGGGAAAAGCTGCTGGGCGCCATCGCCTAAGCGCATTTGACCTTGTGCAGGAGCTGCCGAAGGCTGCGATCTTTTGATCTTGCTTTCTGGTTGCTCCGAAAAGATCGCAGGCTTCGCCAGCTCCTACGGGCCTGCGCTCTTTCCCCAAACCCCGGATTTCCGGGGGGAGGGCGGTAAGTGGTTGTTATGTCGGCAAAAAATTTTAATTTTTTTGAAAAATAAGTTTGACAGGCTTTCGATACGCCCTTAAGATTCGCCCCGTCCTCAGCGATGACATCAACGATGAGGGGCTATAGCTCAGCTGGGAGAGCGCTTGCATGGCATGCAAGAGGTCGACGGTTCGATCCCGTCTAGCTCCACCAATTTACACTTCGAGGCCTGGCCACACCGGCCTTGAAGCGATCAACACTCAGCGTTGATCAGTTGTATAGAAGGGTTTGCGTCCCCTTCGTCTAGTGGCCTAGGACACCGCCCTTTCACGGCGGTAACAGGGGTTCGAGTCCCCTAGGGGACGCCAGTTTTACAGAAGCGATGTTGCAAGATGTCGCCCCGCCGCGAGGCGAAAAATCCGGGGCTATAGCTCAGCTGGGAGAGCGCCTGCATGGCATGCAGGAGGTCAGCGGTTCGATCCCGCTTAGCTCCACCAATTTTACAGTTCAAGGTCTGGCCACACCGGCCTTGAATCGATCAGCACTCAGCACTGATCAGTTGTATAGAAGGGTTTGTGTCCCCTTCGTCTAGTGGCCTAGGACACCGCCCTTTCACGGCGGTAACAGGGGTTCGAGTCCCCTAGGGGACGCCACGATTACCCGCTCTGCGGGATTTTATAAGGGTCATTCAATTATTGAATGGCCCTTTTGTTTGTCTGGCGTTTGGCCAAATTCCTCCTTTTCCCAAAAAAACTGTTCTTCAGACCAGCGGTCACACCCATGACTTGCTAAAATTTATTATGAGAATAATATTTCAATCGTAATATTCGGAGGCAACGATGAACGATAAAAAAGCTCAAACCCGCGAGCGCATCCTCAAGGCTGCCAGCGCAGCGCTGATTCAGCGCGGCCCGGCCGAGCCAAGCGTGGGCGAAGTGATGGGCGCGGCGGGCCTGACGGTCGGCGGCTTCTACGCCCACTTCGAAAGCAAGGACGCGATGATGCTCGAGGCGTTCAGGCAATTGCTCGGTCACCGCCGTGACCTGATTGCCGACATGGACTCGGAGTTGACGGGTGAAGAGCGCCGGGCGCTGGTGGCGGCGTTTTATTTGTCGCGCAAGCACCGTGATTCCTCCGAATCGGCCTGTCCGATCCCGGCATCGGTCGGCGAACTGGGGCGGTTGCCGGAAGCATTTCGTGTTGCGCTCAATGAGCATGTGGAGCTGATGGTCGCGCAGTTGGCGGCCAGCCCCGAAGAAACCGAAAAAGCCCTGGCCGACATGGCCTTGATGGTGGGTGGGCTGGCTCTGGCGCGAGCGCTGGGGCCGGGAGAGTTGTCCGATCGATTACTGCGCGCCGCCAAATCGGCAGTGCGCTGACCTGAAGGCTGCGGCCTGAGGAGAATGCGATGAGCGCGTTAAAGTGGGTTCGTGGCGTTAATGGCACCTTGGGCTGGTTTGCCCCGAAACTGGTCGCAAGCAAAATGCGACAGGCGTTCATGACGCCACGGGATCTGCCGCTGCGTGACTGGGAGCTGCCACTGTTGGCCAGGTCCGAGCGAATCACCCTGCGTTTCGGCCTCTCGGCCTTGCGCTGGGGCCAGGGCCCGGCAGTCTTGCTGATGCATGGTTGGGAAGGGCGGCCCACGCAGTTTGCCAGCCTCATCACCGCGCTGGTCGATGCCGGTTACTCGGTCGTGGCTCTCGATGGTCCGGCCCACGGTCGCTCGCCGGGCAGCGAAGCGAATGTGGTGCTGTTCGCCCGCGCCATGCTTGAAGCGGCCGCCGAACTGCCCCCCCTGCAAGCGGTCATCGGCCACTCCATGGGCGGCGCCAGTGCGATGCTCGCGGTCCAGTTGGGCTTGCGCACCGAAACCCTGGTCACCATTGCCGCTCCGGCGCGAATTCTCGGCGTGTTGCGTGGCTTTGCCCGCTATGTCGGGCTGCCACCGAAGGCCCGCTCGGCGTTCATTCGCCAGGTCGAGCAAGACGTTGGCATGCGAGCCGCGATGCTGGATGTCGCGCACTATCAACTCGACATGCCTGGCCTGATTGTCCACGCCGAAGACGACAACTTCGTCCTGGTGAAGGAATCCCAGCTGATTCACGAAGCCTGGTTCGACAGTCGCTTGTTGCGTTTGAAGGACGGTGGTCATCAGCGAGTGTTGGCTGACCCGCAGGTGATTGATGGCGTGTTATCACTGCTGGCCGGGCGCAGTCTGCAATCGCGCCAATCCGCCTGAGCTTCCGTTACACTGCCCCGGTCGAAATTATCTGACCAGGGAGTCGGGCATGGGCTGGGATCGGGAAACGCCGTTCATCATTGATCTGCAAGTGAGCGCCGAGGACATTGACGGGTTGGGGCATGCGAACAACGCGGTCTACGTGACCTGGCTCGAACGCTGTGCCTGGCGCCACTCCCAGCGCCTTGGCCTGGACCTGGTCGAATATCGGCGGCTGGACCGGGCCATGGCGGTGGTGCGACACGAGATCGATTACCTGGCGGCAGCCTATGAGGACGATGAGTTGCAATTGGCGACCTGGATCGTCGATTGGGATCAGCGCCTGAAAATGACCCGGCACTTCCAGTTGATCCGCCCCAGCGACAACACCACGTTATTGCGCGCGCAGACCACGTTTGTCTGCATCGAACTGTCCACCGGCAAACCCAAGCGCATGCCGACTGAATTCATCGAGGGCTATGGCCCGGCGATCCGGGCGCAGGAGTTGGTACAACCCTGACTTTCTGTGGGAGCGGCGGTGCGGCGGTCCGACTTGCTCGCTCCCACAATGGATCTGCGATGTTCTGCAGATTTTCTCTGAACCCAGTAAACTGCCGCACGTTTTTCCTCGAGTGTGTTTTTCATGCAAATTGCTTTGGCGCCCATGGAGGGGTTGGTCGACGACATCCTGCGCGATGTGCTGACCCGCGTGGGTGGTATTGACTGGTGCGTGACCGAGTTCATTCGGGTCAACGACCAGTTGCTGACACCTGCCTATTTCCACAAGTTCGGCCCGGAGTTGCTCAACGGTGCCCGGACGGCCTCCGGTGTGCCGCTGCGTGTGCAACTGCTCGGTTCCGACCCCGTGTGCCTGGCGGAAAATGCCGCGCTGGCCTGCGAGCTGGGTTCCGAAGTGATCGACCTGAACTTCGGTTGCCCGGCCAAGACCGTCAACAAATCCCGTGGTGGCGCGGTATTGCTCAAGGAGCCCGAGCTGCTCAACCAGATCGTCGAGCACGTCCGTCGTGCCGTCCCCGCGCACATTCCAGTCACCGCCAAGATGCGCCTGGGCTTCGACAGCCCGGACGGTTCGCTGGTATGTGCCACGGCCCTGGCCGAAGGCGGCGCCGAGCACATCGTGGTGCATGCGCGGACCAAGGTCGACGGCTACAAGCCGCCAGCGCACTGGGAGTGGATCCCTCGCGTGCAGGACGTGGTCAAGGTGCCGGTGTTCGCCAACGGCGACATCTGGAGCGTCGAAGACTGGCGGCGCTGCCGCGAGATCAGCGGCGTGGAAGACATCATGCTCGGTCGCGGCCTGGTTTCGCGTCCGGATCTCGCCCGGCAGATCGCCGCGGCGCGGGCCGGTGAGGAGGTGGTCGAGATGACCTGGGCCGAGCTGCTGCCGCTGATCCAGGACTTCTGGCTGCAAGCCAAGGCGCAGATGACGCCACGCCAGTCGCCGGGTCGCCTGAAGCAATGGCTGGCGATGCTGACCCGCAATTATCCCGAGGCGGTGGAACTGTTCACCGTGCTGCGTCGTGAGACCGAGCTGGATAACGTCTCGCGTTTGCTGGGGCTGCCGGTGGCAGAGGCGGCCTGAAACTTTTTACAAAAAAAGCAGAAAATAATCTCTTGAAATGCAATCAGCGATCCCTATCTAAGGATTACGCGATGCCGAATTCGGGTCGCGGAGACAAAAAACCTTGCTGATTGTTTTCAGGAGATTTGCATCATGGCTACTACATTATCCCTGGCCCCACTGTTCCGTTCCTCGGTAGGTTTCGACCGTTTCAACGACCTGTTCGAGACCGCCCTGCGCAACGAACCAGGCAGCAGCTATCCACCCTATAACGTGGAGAAACACGGCGACGATCAATACCGCATCGTCATTGCCGCAGCCGGTTTCCAGGAAGAAGATCTGGAACTCGAAGTCGAGAAGGGTGTGCTGACCATCAGTGGCGGTAAACGCGACGCGAACGAAGACGTCACTTATCTGTATCAGGGCATTGCGCAACGTGCCTTCAAACTGTCCTTCCGTCTGGCGGATCACATCGAGATCAAGGCTGCCGGCCTGAGCAACGGTCTTTTGAGCATCGACCTGCTGCGGGTGATTCCGGAAGAGGCGAAAGCCAAGCGCATCCCGATCAACGGCACGCAGAAGAAGGCTCTGCAACACTGAGTCGAGCCCGAAGCCGGGTCGTGTGATTGATCAGGTAGCCGGCCGAAATTAAAAGACCCCGACTTGTCGGGGTCTTTTTTTGACTCAAGTCCAGCCCCATGCACTGCAAAATAATCATTGCACGCCCCGTGATCGGTGGATTCCCAATGTGATGAGGTAGCGTTCCTCGGTGGGACGCTTTTTGTCCCTGAAGCGACTGACCACCAGCATCAGTTGGTACTTGTCACCCGCTCGCCAGTAGGCTGTACCGCCTTTGTTGACATCGCGCAGTTGGGCTCGCCATTGCGGGGTGTCGGCGAACGATGGGAAGTCCTTGACCCGGATGGGTACCCAGCCGGCTTTACGCCATTGCTCTTGCAGATCCAGTATGATCTTGAAGGTGTCGTCGAGTAGTAGTGGCTCGATTTGCGGGGACATGCGGACACTGATGATCTTCTCTTTGTTATAAATAATCGTAAAAAATGTGGCTAGCGGGGTTACAAACCCGTACTCGGGATCCAGGAAAAGCAGACGGGCATCAGTCTTTGGAATGTTGAACGACACCTGTCCGGGAATAGCCGGACCGATGACAGCACTAGAGCGCTGGCGCATAAGCTCGTAAGGCTCGCCAATGAGTAGGGCGATTTCCGGCTCATCCGACAGGACTTGAATCGCCGCTGCTGTCAGGAGAGCCGCGACTGCGAGCACCACGACACCACGTCGCCACCCCACGCGATGCATCAAACTCATCGCACGCCCCGTGACTTACTAAGCTCCAGCGTGATGAGATAACGCTCTTCTGTGGGGCGTTTTTTATCCTTAAAGCGATTAACCACCAGCATCACTTGATACTTGTCGCTTGCAAGCCAGTAGGCAGTGCCGCCTTTGTTGACGTCCCGCAGTTGGGCGCGCCATTGGGGCGTATCGGCGAACGATGGAAACTCCCTGACCCGATTCGGCGTCCAGCCACCCTTGCGCCATTGCTCCTGCAGGTCCAGCACGACCTTGAGCGTATCGTCTAGCAGCAGGGGCTCGACTTGCGGAGACATATGGACAACATTGACTGACTCATCACCTTTGAAGCTAATGGTGAAGTAGCGCGCTAGTGGAGTTATAAAGCCATATTGAGGGTCAGCAAGACGAAGGCGAGCATCCGACTTTGGCAATCTACCCCAGAAATGCCCAGGGATGGCTGGATCAATGGCCGCACTGGAGCGTTCTCTCATGGTTTCCCAAGGCTCACCAATCACCAGTGCGATTTCCGGTTCACTTGCGCAAGCACGGAGAACTACGACTGCCAGGAGCGCGACAATAATCAACCAGGCTCGTTGCCAGCCTGTACGTCGAAGCCGGCTCATCTCACGCCTAGTCCAGCGGCGATATCCTTAATCGCTTGCTCTATTTGATGGCGATTGCTGCCCTTTAAAAGCTTGTCAAACTGCGCCGCAGCCCTGAGTACGAATGGCATGCGCTGACGAATGTCGGACAGATCCGCAACGGGGTTGTTGCCAAACCCAATAGTGCGTCCGTCATCAATGCGGCGGCACTGACTGGCCAGGGTTAGTTCAACGGCCTCAGCAGCACCGGACGGGATACCGATGACGTAAGAAAAATGGTTACCGAGCAGCAACGAATTGAGCCGCCAGTCGCTATACATCGCGGGTTGCAAGATATTTTTCTGTTCGTGCCAAGCCAGGTGCTCAACGCTTTCGGCGATGTTGCCAGCCTCTATGGCCTCGAAGGCTTGCAGGATTTCATCGTGTTCAGTCCCGAACTTCAGCGTTTCCTGTCCGACCGGCCACAGTACCGGATGCTCACCAGTGCCATAGATGTTCTTCCGTGAAGCCAGACAAGCCTTCAACGCCTCCAACCCCCGCTCCGCATAAAACACATGCAACGGATACACATCCAGGAACAGCGTGGTATTGCCCATGGCCAGCATCTCGTGCACGAACCGGTACATCCGTTGCGCGAGGGGCAACGCACTGTCGACACCCCAATGGGTGAAGCCCCACACCGGGTTGTCGCGGTTGGCCTGTTCGTAGTCGCGCTGGCGCTGTTCAAACTCCCGAATCGTCGCCCGCTTTTCCCGCTCGCTGGGGCTGAGCAAACCCACCAGCCCTTGCCTGGCGCTGTCCCTCAACTGCTGCATCGTCTCTTCTTCAGTCTGCATCTTGTCGATCGACTCCGCCGCGTGCAGCAGGCCGCAGCCCACCTGCTTGGAGGCAAAGGCCGCCAGCCCCGCCCACTGGAAGCGCTGATCATGACGCCACAACTGCGCGTACGCTGCGTTGATTGCCTTGTTGCGCGCTTTCGGGTCGGTGATCAGCCTGCCACCCGGCGCCACGACGTTTTCGACCCGTTGCTGGTAGCCGCGCCAGAGGTTCTCGCAGGCCGTTCCCGGCCGTTCGCTGAAGGTCGGCGTGGCAGTCTTCGCTGCCGAAGCAGGCCCGGACTGGCGAGGCGCGACCGGATTGGCAGGGGCAGGAGGAGTCGCGGGTTGAGGGACGGCCCTGGCTGTGGGGGGCGCTGGAGTAGCCTGAGAGATATAGCTGGTTATCGTAATCGAATGCTGCAGCGTGGCTTTGCAGGGACAACTGCTGACACTGTCCAACGTGCCGGCTACGGGCCTGCCGTGACTATCAATGAACGAGACACCACCCTGGATTTGAAAGAATTCGCTGCTCTTGCCGCAAGACACCCGGTCCCCTTCGCGGGCATGGGCGAAGCCAAACATCGTGATGCGGGTATCGCCCTCCAGCACCTCGCCGCCGCAGCTGGTCTTATCGCCCTTGCGAATGAAATATCCCTTGGCCATTGCATCAACTCCTGTTTTTTCGCGACTTGAGCGAGCCGCTCCAAAGGGCCCGCCAGCAAGCACATGGTGCCGGCTCCCGAGTGAAAATCGAGGCATGGCAACGTGCGGCGCACAGGGTCAGCGCCGGAGAAATAAACGTAAATAGGATGTTTCCGAGATGCGTGTAGGAAATGGGGATGAATGGCTTTTTTCAACGGTCGTACGACGATTAGGGTGATGGAGCCGCGTTTTTCCAATCAGCCCGCGTCATCGTTAGCGTGCATCGCAAGCAAGCTCGCTCCTACAAGGGGGTGTTATTTCAATAGTTTTTTAAACTCCTCCACCGGCAACGGCTGGCTGTGCAAATACCCCTGATAGAAATGGCACTCCAGCCCCTGCAGGAACTCTAGCTGCTCCGCTGTTTCCACCCCTTCGGCAATTACTTTCAAATCCAGGCTGCGGGCCATGGCGACGATGGCGCGGATGATCTCGGCGTCGTTCGGGTCGCTGGTGGCGTCGCGGATGAACGACTTGTCGATTTTCAGGGTGTCGACCGGCAAGCGCTTGAGGTAGGTCAGTGAGGAGTAGCCGGTGCCGAAGTCGTCCATGGCGAAGCTCACGCCGAGTTTTTTCAGGCGACGCATTTTGTTGATGGTGTCTTCCAGGTTCTGGATCACGATGCCTTCGGTGATTTCCAGCTTCAACAGGGAGCAGGGCAGGCCGTAGCTGGCCAGGCTGTTTTCAATTCGTTCGACGAAGTCGTTCTGGCGGAACTGGCGCGGGCTGATGTTCACGCACAGGCTGAATTTGTACGGATTCACCAGACCGTTGTCGATCAATTGCTTGAAGGCCTGGCAGGCTTCGTCGAGGATCCAGTTGCCGACTTCCAGAATCAGCCCGCTGTCTTCCAGCACCTTGATGAACTCGTTGGGTGACTGCGCGCCGAGCTCCGGATGACTCCAGCGCACCAGCGCCTCGGCACCGACGATGCGGTCGCCCCGGGCGTCGACCTGGGGTTGGTAATGCACGCGAAACTCGCCCCGGGAAAGCGCCAGGCGCAGGTCGGTTTCCATGCGCAGGCGTTCGCTCGCGGCCTTCTGCATGGTGTTGTGGTACATCTGCGCGGTATTGCGCCCCGAGTCCTTGGCGCGATAGAGCGCGATGTCGGCGCGCTTGAGCAGGTCGGTCGGGGTCGAGCCGTGATCGGGGATCAGGGCAATGCCGATGCTGGGCGTCACTTGCAGGCGCTGGCCGTCGAGGAACATCGGCTCGGACAGCAGCTCGCGGATGGTGTCGGCCACTTCGCGAACCTGATCGCTGACCTCGCTGCGCGAGCCTTCGAGGCCGCTGAGCAGGACCACGAATTCGTCACCGCCCAGGCGCGCAACGGTGTCCTCCATGCGCACGCTGGCCTCCAGGCGCGCGGTGATGATTTTCAGCACCGTATCGCCCACCGGGTGCCCGAGGGAGTCGTTGATGTGCTTGAAATGGTCGAGGTCGAGGAACATCAGTGCGCCGCGCAGGTTATGCCGTTTGAGCAGGGCGATCTGCTGGCTCAGGCGGTCCATCAGCAAGGCGCGGTTGGGCAGGTTGGTCAGTGGGTCGTGGTAGGCCAGGTGGCGGATCTGCGCTTCGGCGTTTTTCAACAGGCTGACGTCTCGCGCGGTCAGCAGCAGGCAGGCGGTCTCATTGAGGGTGATCGGTTCCACCGAGACTTCGACGGTGAGCAGTTCGCCGCGCTTGTTGCGCCCGAGCATTTCCTGGTGATGAACCCGGCCCTTGATCTGCAATTCGGCCAGCAGCGCCGAGCGTTGTTTTTCTTCGGCCCAAATTCCGACCTGATACACCGTGCGGCCCACCACTTCCTCGGCGCGGTAGCCGGTCAGGCGGCAGAAGCCGTCGTTGACCTCCAGATAGCGCCCGGTGTCGCGCTCGGTGATGGTGATGGCGTCGGGGCTGGAGTGGAAGGCCTTGGCGAATTTCTCTTCACTGGCCTTGAGCGCCGCTTCCGAGCGCTGTTGCTGGGTGATGTCGCGCAGCGTGGTGACGATGCAGGGCTGGTCGCCGACGCTGATCTGGCGGCTGGAAATCACGCAAGTCAGGGCCTGTCCGTCCTTGTGCTGGACCAGAATGGCCACGTTGTTCAGGCCTTGTTCGCGGATCACTTGTTCGATCCGTCGCAGGCTTTTCGCCGAAGCGTCCCACAGGCCGATTTCGTCGGCGCTGCGGCCGATCACATCGGCGGTGCTCCAGCCGAAGGTCTGGGTGAAGCTGGAGTTGATCTCAATGAACTGGCCGGAATCCTGGTGGGTGACGCAGATCGGATCGGGGCTGACCTGGAACAGCGTGGCGAATTTTTCTTCGGAGGCCACCAGCCGTTGTTCACGCTCCACTTGGTCGGTGATGTCGAGCAATGTGCCCGCCATGCGCACCGGCACGCCGCTGTCATCACGGTAGAGGCGGGCACGGCTTTCCAGGTAGCGCGAACTGCCGTCGGGCAATTGCACGCGGTAGGTCAATTGATAGTTGCCGGCCGGGCCTTCACGCAGGCTGCGGTAAGCGTCGCGCATGGTGTCGCGTTCTTCGCCGGGCACGCCTTCGAAGAACTCGTCGAAGGACTCGTGGAAAGGTTTGGCGTCCAGGCCGTGCAGTTGGGCGGCCCGTGCCGATCCGTAGAGCATGCCGCTGGGAATGTGCCAGTCCCAGGTGCCCAGTTGCGCCGAGTCCAGGGCCAGGTCGAGGCGTTCCTGGCTGTCCTTGAGGGCTTGTTCGGCGACTTTGCGTTCGGTGGTGTCAAGGAAAGTGCTCAGTAGATAGGGCTGGCCTTCGAGCTCGACCTTTTGCGCACTGAGGATGCCGTCGTGGATCAGGCCATTGCTGGCGCGAAACTGCACTTCCATGCTGACCAGGTCGCCTTTGGCTTTGGTGGCCTTGACCAGTTCGTCCCGTTGCTCGGGGTGTACCCACAGGCCCAGCTCCAGGGTGGTGCGGCCGATTGCATTCTGTACCGGCCAGCCGAACAGGCTTTCGAAATACTGGTTGGCTTCGGTGATCAGGCCGTCTTCCTGGCGGGTCAGCAGGACCATGTTCGGGCACAGGTGGAACAGGGTGGCGAAGCGTTTTTCCGAGCTGCTCAACGCCTGTTCGCGCTGGCGCTGGTGGGTAATCTCGCGGATCACACCGATCATCCGTGGCCGGCCGTGCTTGTCGGGCAACAGGCTGCCGCTGATTTCCAGCCAGTGCAGGCTGCCATCGGGCCAGCGGATGCGGTGGTGCATCATTTGCTCCAGCGGCGCGCCAGCGATGACCGCGTGGAACGCGCGAACGGTTTTCGCGCGATCTTCCGGGGGCAGCAGGTCGAGGTATTCCAGATCCGCTGGCAACGGTTTGCGGGGGTCGAAGCCAAACAACGCCTGCGTACCCCGGGACCAGCTGATCTGCCCGCGCTCGATATCCCAATACCAGGCACCCAGGCGCGCGCCGTTGAGCGCGGCCAACAGTTGCGAGGCACTTTCCCAGCTCTGTTCGGAGTTTTTCGGGTCAAGTGCCTGTATACGCGGCATAGGCGGAATACGATCAACAGATTTGGGCATTGGCAAGCCTTAGGCTGAATGGGCGTTTGGCACGGGAATTCGCGGCTCTATAGGAGTAGCACAACTTAGCCTTGAGTCCCTGGCGGATCGAGTTGAGCATCCAGCAGCGCCATGAAGGCCCGCGCGGCGTTCGACAGTGTCCTTTCCGTGTGCAGGATATAGCCTAGCTGGCGAGTGAGTTGTATGCCCGGCAAAGGTATGCGCGCCACCTGCTCATCGAGCATGGTGCGCGGCAAAACGCTCCAGGCCAGGCCGATCGAGACCATCATCTTGATGGTTTCCAGGTAATTGGTACTCATGGCGATGTTGGGCGTCAGGCCCTGGGCTTCAAACAGCCGCTGCACAATGTGGTGGGTGAAGGTGTTGCCGCCGGGGAAGACAGCCGGGTGTCGGGCGATGTCCGCCAGGCTGACCTTGCCGTTATTGAGCAACGAATGCTCCGGGGCAACCACGAAATCCAGCGGGTCGTCCCACACCGGGGTGGCCTGGACCAGTGCATGGGGTTCCGGTGCCAGGGTAATGACCGCCAGTTCGGCGCGGCCATGGAGAATTTCCTCGTAGGCCACTTCCGAATCGAGGAACTGAATATCCAGCGCCACCTGTGGGTAGCGTCGGGTGAACTCCCTTAATAAGGGCGGCAAACGGTGCAGGCCGATGTGGTGACTGGTGGCCAGGGTCAGACGGCCGGTCACTTCGCCCGTGAGGTTGGTCAGGGCACGGCGCGTATCATCGAGGACATTGAGAATCTGGTAGGCCCGCGGCAGCAGGGCGCGCCCGGCCTCGGTCAGGCTCACTTCACGCCCCAAACGATCGAACAGGCGCACCTTCAATTGCTGCTCCAGCCCGGCGATGCGTTTGCTGATCGCAGGCTGGGTCAGGTGCAGTCGTTCGCCGGCGCCGGAGAAGCTTCCGGTCTCGGCGATGGCAATAAAAGCATTGAGGTTGGCCAGGTCCATGGTTGTATTCCACTTGGTTATCCAAAGCATAAAAAATATGAATTTGAGTTATTTAATGTAACCCCATAGGATCAGCCTCACAAGCCAAAGGGTTATTGAGCATTTCAAGACCCGGGGCATAGAAACAAGCTGATGAGGAACCGTCTGATGGCCGGCAAAACGCTCTACGACAAGCTCTGGGATTCGCATTTGGTCAAGCAGCGCGACGATGGCTCCGCGCTGATCTACATCGATCGTCACATCATCCACGAAGTGACCTCGCCGCAAGCCTTCGAAGGCCTGCGTTTGGCCGGGCGCAAGCCATGGCGCATCGATGCCAACATCGCGACCCCGGACCACAACGTACCGACCACGCCGGAGCGCAAGGGCGGCATCGACGCCATCGTTGACCAGGTCTCGCGCCTGCAAGTCCAGACCCTCGACGACAACTGCGATGAATACGGCATCGTCGAGTTCAAGATGAACGACGTTCGCCAGGGCATCGTCCACGTCATCGGCCCGGAGCAGGGCGCGACCTTGCCGGGCATGACCGTGGTCTGCGGCGACTCCCACACCTCGACCCACGGCGCGTTCGGCGCATTGGCTCACGGTATCGGCACCTCCGAGGTCGAGCATGTGCTCGCCACCCAGTGCCTGGTCGCCAAGAAAATGAAGAACATGCGGGTAGTGGTCGAAGGCCAATTGCCGTTCGGCGTGACCGCCAAGGACATCGTGCTCGCCGTGATCGGCAAGATCGGCACCGCCGGCGGTAACGGCCATGCCATCGAATTCGCCGGCAGCGCGATTCGCGACCTGTCCGTTGAAGGCCGCATGACCATCTGCAACATGTCCATCGAAGCCGGCGCTCGCGTAGGCCTGGTGGCTGCGGACGAAAAGACCGTGGCTTACGTCAAGGGCCGTCCATTTGCTCCGAAAGGCGCGGAATGGGAACTGGCCGTTGAAGCCTGGAAAGACTTGGTGTCCGATGCCGATGCGGTGTTCGACACCGTGGTTGAGCTCGATGCGACCCAGATCAAGCCGCAAGTCAGCTGGGGCACCTCGCCTGAGATGGTGTTGGCGGTGGACCAGAACGTGCCGGATCCTGCGAAGGAAATGGACCTGGTCAAGCGCGGTTCCATCGAGCGCGCCTTGAAGTACATGGGTTTGACCGCCAACCAGGCGATCACCGACATTCAGCTCGACCGCGTGTTCATCGGTTCGTGCACCAACTCGCGGATCGAAGACCTGCGTGCCGCGGCGGTGATCGCCAAGGGCCGCAAAGTGGCCTCGACCATCAAGCAGGCCATCGTCGTGCCGGGCTCGGGTCTGGTCAAAGCCCAGGCGGAGTCGGAAGGCCTGGACAAGATTTTCCTCGAAGCCGGTTTCGAATGGCGCGAGCCGGGTTGCTCGATGTGCCTGGCGATGAACCCGGACCGTTTGGAGTCCGGCGAGCATTGCGCCTCGACCTCCAACCGTAACTTCGAAGGCCGTCAGGGCGCCGGTGGTCGTACCCACCTCGTCAGCCCGGCCATGGCCGCGGCCGCCGCTGTGAACGGTCGTTTCATCGACGTCCGTGAATTGATCTAAAGGAGCGCAGCATGAAAGCTTTTACCCAGCACACTGGTCTTGTCGCGCCTTTGGATCGTGCCAACGTCGACACCGACCAGATCATCCCGAAGCAGTTCTTGAAGTCGATCAAGCGCACGGGCTTTGGCCCGAACCTGTTCGATGAATGGCGCTACCTGGATGTGGGCCAACCTTACCAGGACAACTCCAAGCGTCCGCTGAACAAGGACTTCGTCCTCAACGCCGAACGTTACCAGGGCGCCAGCGTGTTGCTGGCCCGTGAGAACTTCGGTTGCGGCTCCAGCCGCGAGCACGCGCCGTGGGCCCTGGAAGAGTACGGTTTCCGCAGCATTATCGCGCCGAGCTATGCCGACATCTTCTTCAACAACAGCTTCAAGAACGGCTTGCTGCCGATCATCTTGAGCGATGCCGAAGTCGATGAACTGTTCCAGCAGGTCGAGGCCAATCCGGGCTACCAGTTGCAGGTCGACCTGCAAGCCCAGACCGTGACCCGCCCTGACGGCAAGGTGTTGAGCTTCGAAATCGATGCGTTCCGCAAACACTGCCTGCTCAACGGCCTGGACGATATCGGCCTGACCTTGCAGGACGGCGATGCGATTGCGACGTTTGAAGCCAGGCATCGTGCGAGCCAGCCTTGGTTGTTTCGCGACGCTTGATTGATCTGATATTTCGGTAGGTAGGGCCGGCCTCTTCGTCGGATCGCCGCCCGGAGCAAGCCCGCTCCCACATTGGATTTGTGGCGTATACAAAACCCCTGTGGGAGCGGGCTTGCTCGCGAAGACGGTAGCTCAGACGACATAAGGCTAAACCCCAAAAAGGAAGTCCCCATGACCAGCACCGCCCGACACACCCAGGTAGTCCAGAAGCAATTCGGTGAACAGGCCTCGGCCTACCTGAGCAGCGCCGTACACGCTCAAGGCACTGAATTCGCGCTGCTACAGGCCGAGCTGGCGGGGCAGGGCGATGCCCGGGTCCTGGACCTTGGGTGCGGTGCCGGTCACGTGAGTTTTCACGTAGCCTCATTGGTGAAAGAAGTGGTGGCCTACGACCTGTCCCGGCAGATGCTCGACGTGGTGACCGCTGCCGCTGTCGACCGTGGCTTGAGCAACGTGACCACGGTCAATGGTGCCGCTGAGCGCCTGCCGTTTGCCGATGGCGAATTCGATTTCGTCTTCAGCCGCTATTCGGCGCACCATTGGAGTGATCTGGGCGTGGCCCTGCGTGAGGTCCGTCGAGTCCTGAAGCCGGGCGGCGTGGCGGCGTTCGTCGACGTGTTGTCACCAGGTAGCCCGCTGTTCGACACGTACCTGCAAAGCGTCGAAGTGCTGCGCGACACCAGTCATGTGCGCGATTATTCCGCCGGCGAGTGGTTGCGCCAGGTCAGCGAGGCGGGGCTGCACACCCGCAGTACCACTCGTCAGCGCCTGCGCCTGGAGTACAACAGCTGGGTCGAGCGTATGCGCACGCCTGAAGTGATGCGCGCGGCGATCCGCGAGTTGCAGCAGTCGATGGGCAATGAAGTACGCGAATATTTCGAGATTGAGGCCGATGGTTCGTTCAGTACCGATGTACTGGTACTGATGGCTGAACGATAGAATTTTTCCGGGTGCGTCCATGGGCGCACCGACTGATGACATGAGGAAAGCATGAGCAAGCAGATTCTGATTCTCCCAGGTGACGGTATTGGCCCGGAAATCATGGCCGAAGCGGTCAAGGTGCTGGAATTGGCCAGCGACAAGTTCGCCCTGGGTTTCGAGCTCAGTCATGACGTGATCGGCGGCGCAGCCATCGACAAGCATGGCGTGCCCTTGGCCGACGAAACCCTGGAACGTGCCCGCGCGGCTGACGCCGTATTGCTGGGCGCCGTTGGCGGTCCGAAATGGGATGCGATTGAGCGTGATATCCGCCCTGAGCGCGGCCTGCTGAAGATCCGTGCGCAACTGGGCCTGTTCGGCAACCTGCGTCCGGCGATCCTGTACCCGCAATTGGCCGAGGCTTCCAGCCTGAAGCCGGAAATCGTTTCCGGGCTGGACATCCTGATCGTTCGCGAATTGACCGGCGGCATCTACTTCGGTGCGCCACGCGGTACCCGTACCCTGGAAAACGGCGAGCGTCAGTCCTATGACACCCTGCCGTACAGCGAAAGCGAAATCCGCCGCATCGCCCGTGTCGGTTTCGACATGGCCATGGTCCGTGGCAAGAAGCTGTGCTCGGTGGACAAGGCCAATGTACTGGCCTCCAGCCAACTGTGGCGTGAAGTGGTCGAACAAGTGGCCAAGGATTATCCTGAAGTCGAACTGAGCCACATGTACGTCGACAACGCCGCGATGCAGCTGGTGCGCGCGCCGAAGCAGTTTGACGTGATCGTCACCGACAACATGTTTGGCGACATCCTGTCCGACCAGGCTTCGATGCTCACCGGTTCCATCGGCATGCTGCCGTCGGCGTCCCTGGACACCAACAACAAGGGCATGTACGAGCCGTGCCACGGTTCGGCGCCGGACATCGCGGGCAAGGGCATTGCCAACCCGTTGGCGACCATTTTGTCGGTGTCGATGATGTTGCGTTACAGCTTCAACCAGCAGGCCGCGGCCGATGCCATCGAGAAAGCCGTCAGCCTGGTGCTGGATCAGGGCTTGCGCACCGGTGACATCTGGTCGGCCGGTTGCACTAAAGTCGGTACGCAGGAAATGGGTGACGCAGTAGTCGCCGCGCTGCGGAATCTGTAATCTCTCGGGCCCGCTGCCAAATTCAAGACAAGGTAGCGGTCCACATTTCAAGAAGGTGTAGTTGCGATGAAACGTGTAGGTCTGATCGGTTGGCGCGGCATGGTCGGTTCCGTGCTCATGCAGCGGATGCTGGAAGAGCAGGATTTCGATCTTATCGAGCCGGTGTTTTTCACCACTTCCAATGTCGGTGGCCAAGGCCCGTCCGTGGGCAAGGACATTGCTCCGCTCAAGGACGCTTACAGCATTGAAGAGCTGAAAACCCTCGACGTGATTCTGACCTGCCAGGGTGGCGACTACACCAGCGAAGTCTTCCCCAAGCTGCGTGAAGCCGGCTGGCAGGGTTACTGGATCGATGCCGCTTCCAGCCTGCGCATGCAGGATGACGCGGTGATCGTTCTGGATCCGGTGAACCGCAAGGTCATCGACCAGCAGCTGGATGCGGGCACCAAGAACTACATCGGCGGCAACTGCACCGTCAGCCTGATGCTGATGGGCCTTGGTGGCCTGTTCGAGGCTGGCCTGGTGGAGTGGATGAGCGCCATGACCTATCAGGCGGCATCCGGTGCCGGCGCGCAGAACATGCGTGAACTGATCAAGCAAATGGGCGCGACCCACGCCGCTGTTGCCGATCAACTGGCCGATCCGGCCAGCGCGATCCTCGACATCGACCGTCGTGTGGCTGAAGCCATGCGCAGCGACGCGTACCCGACTGAAAACTTCGGTGTACCGCTGGCCGGCAGCCTGATCCCATGGATCGACAAGGAACTGCCGAACGGTCAGAGCCGCGAAGAGTGGAAGGCCCAGGCCGAGACCAACAAGATCCTCGGTCGCTTCAAGAGCCCGATCCCGGTCGATGGCATCTGCGTGCGCATCGGCGCCATGCGCTGCCACAGCCAGGCGCTGACCATCAAGTTGAACAAAGACGTACCGATCGCTGATATCGAAGGACTGATCAGCCAGCACAACCCTTGGGTCAAGCTGGTGCCGAACAGCCGCGAAACCAGCATTCAGGAGCTGAGCCCGAACAAGGTCACCGGCACCCTGAACATCCCGGTTGGCCGTCTGCGCAAGCTGAACATGGGTTCGCAATTTGTCGGCGCGTTCACCGTCGGCGACCAGTTGCTGTGGGGCGCGGCCGAACCGCTGCGCCGCATGCTGCGGATCCTGCTCGAGCGTTGATCGTTTGATGCAATGAAAGAACCCGCGCCTTGAAAGAGGTGCGGGTTTTTTTATTGGCCGTTAAAAGATCGCAGCCTTCGGCAGCTCCTACAGGTGCTCGCATTCCTTTGTAGGAGCTGCCGAAGGCTGCGATCTTTTGTTCTAAATTGCCGAACCGCCAACCACCCGGTAAAGTGCCGCTCCCCCCGTTTCGCCAGAGGTAAAACCCATGAGCCAGACCATTGATATTGCCGTGATCGGCGCCACCGGTACTGTCGGCGAAACACTCGTGCAGATTCTCGAAGAGCGCGATTTCCCGATCGGCACCCTGCACCTGTTGGCCAGCAGCGAATCGGCCGGCAGTTCGGTACCGTTTCGCGGCAAGAACGTGCGGGTACGGGAAGTCGATGAGTTCGACTTCAGCAAGGTGCAATTAGCATTCTTTGCCGCCGGCCCGGCGGTTTCGTTGAGTTTCGCTTCCCGCGCCAGCGATGCCGGTTGCTCGGTGATCGATCTCTCCGGTGCCTTGCCGGCCGAAAAGGCGCCGCAGGTCGTGCCAGAGGCCAACGCCCAGGTGTTGGCCGGTTTGAAAAAGCCCTTTCAGGTCAGCAGCCCAAGCCCGTCGGCCACCACGCTGGCAGTGGTGCTCGCGCCACTGATGGATTTGCTCGATTTGCAGCGCATCAGCCTGACCGCGAGCCTTGCGGTATCGGCCCAGGGCCGTGAAGCCGTGAGCGAGCTCGCCCGGCAGACCGCTGAACTGCTGAATGTGCGGCCGCTGGAGCCGAAATTCTTTGATCGGCAGATGGCCTTCAACCTGTTGGCCCAGGTCGGCAAGCCGGATGAGCAAGGTCATACGTTGCTGGAAAAACGCCTGGTACGTGAGCTGCGTCAGGTCATGGCGCAGCCTTCATTGAAGATTTCCGTCACTTGCATTCAAGCCCCGGTGTTTTTTGGCGATAGCTATAGCGTGACCCTGCAGTCCGCGAGTGAAATCGACCTGGGGAAAGTCAATGCGGCCCTGGAAGATGCGCCCGGCATCGAGCTGGTGGAAGCCGGCGATTACCCGACCCCGGTGGGCGATGCAGTAGGGCAGGATGTGGTCTACGTTGGTCGGGTTCGTCATGGTATTGACGACACGTCGGAACTTAATCTGTGGCTGACGTCAGATAACGTACGCAAAGGCGCGGCGCTCAACGCTGTGCAGCTGGCCGAGTTGTTGATTAAAGACCTGCTGTAAAAGATACTTTGCAACAATTTGTCGAATGATTCCCCGCGAGCCTATGCTTGCCGGAGTACTGAAGGCAGAGCCACTCTGCGGGGCTTTGCCGGGCATCAATGAAATGATCGCGCGCGACGACCCTCGCCGTTGCGTGCAATGCCTTACGGCAGCGACTATCAATACCTTCTCGCTGGCCGAGGAATGTTCAAACTAAGGATGAGCTAATGGTTCAAGTTCGCAAACTGGTGTTAGCAATAGCGGCCGCCTCGGCGCTGTCCTCCGGTATGGCGCATGCCCTCGGGCTCGGGGAGTTGACCCTGAAATCGACGCTCAACCAGCCGTTGGTGGCAGAAATCGAGCTGCTCGATGTCAAGGATCTCACCGCTGCCGAAGTGGTGCCGAGCCTGGCTTCACCAGAGGATTTCGCCAAGGCCGGTGTCGACCGCCAGGCATTTCTCAACGACTTGACCTTCACCCCGGTGCTCAACGCCAGCGGCAAAAGCATCCTGCGCGTGACCTCCAGCAAGCCTCTGTCCGAACCCATGGTGAAGTTCCTGGTTCAGGTCATGTGGCCGAACGGCCGTTTGCTGCGCGACTACAGTGTGCTGCTCGATCCGTCCAAGTTCTCGCCGCAAACCGCTGAAGCGGCTGCGCAGCCGACGTCAACGGTTGCTGCGCCCGTCACCGGTGCGACCAAGCCGTCGCAATACACCACCACGCCGCGCGATACCCTGTGGGAAATCGCCGCGAAGGCGCGTAATGGCGGTTCGATCCAGCAAACCATGCTGGCCATCCAGGCGTTGAACCCGGATGCCTTTATCGACGGCAACATCAACCGCCTGAAAACCGGCCAGGTGCTGCGCATGCCGGACCAGGCACAGAGCGCGGGCCTGCCGCAAGCCAAGGCCATTGCTGAAGTGGCCGCGCAGAACAAGGCCTGGCGCCAGGGCCGCCGCTATGTGGCGAAACCCGGGGCAGGGCAGCAACAGCTCGACGCCACCAATCGCGCTCGCACCGAGGGTGCTCCGGCGCAGTCGGCCACCGACAAGCTGAGCCTGGTGTCTGCAGAATCCGGCAAGAACCCTGGTAAAGGGGCGGCGGGAGATGCCAAGGCCCTCAGCAACAAGCTGGCGGTGACCCAGGAAAGCCTCGACACCAGTCGTCGTGATAACGCCGAACTGAAAAGCCGCATGGCCGACCTGCAAAGCCAGGTGGACAAGCTGCAACGCTTGATCGAGCTGAAGAACAATCAATTGGCCAAGTTGCAAACCGAAGGTGCTGCGACTGCACCAGCGGCTGCGACCGCGCCGGCAATGTCGGCCGAGCTGGCTGCCAACCCGGCCACGGCACCTGCTCCGGCTGAAACTGCACCGGTTGCGCCTGTGCCCGAGGCAACTCCGGCGCCGACCGAGAAGCCTGTCGAGGCGGCACCGGCGGCATCCGACGATCAGAAATTCAATGAATTGCTGACCAATCCGGTGCTGCTGGGCCTGGTCGGTGGCGGTGCGGTGATTCTGCTGCTCCTGCTGCTGTTGCTGGCGCGTCGCCGCAAAGCCCAGCAAGAAGCCGAAAAACATCTGCGCATGGCCCGTGCCCTGGCCGAAGAACAGCCGTTCTCGGCCGATCTCGACTTGCCGGAAAGCAGCTTCGATGGCCTGGAAGTTCCGCCGCCGAGCGTGAAGCTGGCGACTGCTCCGACGCCAGCTCCCGCGCCCGCGCCGGTGATTGCACCGGTGGTGATGACCACGCCGATCGCCGCGCCTTTGGTGGCGCCGGCTGCCGAACGTTCCAGCGACGTGCTGGGCCAGGCTCAGTCGCACATCAATGCCGGTCGCCTGAACCAGGCTGCCGCGTTGCTGGAGGACGGCGTCAAGCAAGAGCCCAAGCGCAGCGACTTGCGCCTGAAGCTGATGGAAGTCTATGGCCAGCAAGGCGACCGCGATGCGTTCGTCGGCCAGGAGCGTCAGTTGGTGGCCAATGGCGACAACTTCGCCCAGGTTGAAAAGCTCAAAAGCCGCTTCCCGGCCATGGCGCTGGTGGCTGCCGGTGGCATCGCCGCAGCCGCCGTTGCTGCGGAGCTGGACGCGCAATACGTCAAGGACCTGTTGCTTGATGAGCCGCAAGCACCGGCGTCAGAGCCAGAGCCAACACCATTCGAAGATGACCTCGACAGCGCCTTCGACCTGAGCCTGGATGATCTGGACGCGATTACACCTGTGACGCCTGTGCCTGCACCGGAGCCTGAGGTGGTAGCACCAGCGGACCTGGACGAGTTCCCGCTGGACGACGATCTGAGTTTTGAGTCGGTGTTGCAGCAGCAGACTGAAATCAAGGAAAACCTCGACGATCTGTCGGACTTCGACCTCGACCTGGATCTCGGTGCGCAACCGTCGCCGGCGATGCTGGCAGAAGACGATTTCCTGCTGGATCTGGATGAGGGTGTGAAGGATTTTCCGGTTGCCGAAACCCCGGCTGTTCCTGAGGTCGCGCTGGATGACCTGGAATTGCCGGCCGATTTCGATCTGTCGCTGGCCGACGAACTGGACGAACTGGGCACGCCGGATGCGTTCGCGGCAGAGCTGGATGATGTCAACGCCGAGCTTGAGAGCCTGTCCAACAGCATCGGCGAGCCGACCTTTACCGAAGCGGATGCCGCACTGGATAGCGATGATGACTTCGACTTCCTCTCCGGCACCGACGAAGCCGCTACCAAGCTCGATCTGGCTCAGGCCTATATCGACATGGGCGACAGCGACGGTGCTCGCGACATCCTCAATGAGGTGGTAAGCGAAGGCAATGCCGAGCAGAAGAGTGAAGCCGAGGAAATGCTTTCGCGCCTGGCTTGAGTGATCGGCAGGTTGTAAAAAAAGCGGCAGCCCATTGAGGCTGCCGTTTTTGTTTGACCGATGAGTTGATGTCGTTTGCTGTGGCGCCTTCGCGGGCAAGCCCCACAGGTTTTGTGAACGCCACAGAACCCTGTGGGAGCGGGCTTGCCCGCGAAGGCGTCGGAACAGTCAATGGAGATCCCTCTGGCATCCCCGCCCGGCGGCCTTATAATGCCCGCCTTTGGTACATCATCAGGCTGTCCCTCCTTGGCAAATATAGATAACCCGGCCGCCGAAATGGCAGCCGACGGCTTTTTCCGGATCGCGCTGGGCGTCGAATACAAAGGCTCGCGCTACCGCGGCTGGCAACGCCAGGCGTCCGGGGTGCTTACCGTGCAGGAAACCCTCGAAAACGCCTTGTCCAAAGTCGCCGACTCACCCGTTTCGCTGATGTGCGCCGGGCGTACCGACGCCGGGGTGCATGCCTGCGGGCAGGTGGTGCATTTCGACACCCGGGTCGAGCGTTCGATGAAGGCCTGGACCATGGGCGCCAACATCAACCTGCCCCACGACGTCAGTGTCAGTTGGGCCAAGGTCATGCCGGCGCACTTCCATGCGCGGTTCAAGGCCATTGCCCGGCGTTATCGCTACGTGATCTACAACGATCAGATTCGCCCGGCGCACCTGAACGAGGAAGTGACCTGGAACCACCGTCCGCTGGACGTCGAACGCATGGCCGAGGCCGCCCAGTACCTGCTCGGCACCCATGATTTCAGCGCTTTTCGCGCCGGCCAGTGCCAGGCCAAGTCGCCGATCAAGGAACTGCACCACCTGCGCGTCACCCGTCACGGCAAGATGATCGTGCTGGATATTCGCGCCAGCGCGTTCTTGCATCACATGGTGCGCAACATTGCCGGCGTGCTGATGACCATTGGCGCTGGAGAACGCCCCGTGGAGTGGATGAAAGAGGTGCTGGAGAGCCGGATTCGACGGACCGGTGGCGTGACCGCGCATCCATTCGGTTTGTATCTGGTGCAGGTCGAGTACCGTGACGAGTTCGAGTTGCCCGAGCGTTACATTGGTCCACACTTTCTGACCGGCTTCTCGGAACTTGGCGGCTGACGCCCTCGAATGCTTTTGTTACCATCCGGGACTTTCCCGGATTTGTCTTGGAGTTGTGTCGACATGTCAGCCGTTCGCAGCAAGATCTGTGGGATTACCCGCATAGAGGATGCGCTGGCAGCCGTCGAGGCCGGGGCGGACGCCATCGGATTCGTGTTCTACGCCAAAAGCCCCCGTGCGGTGACGTTCCAGCAGGCGCGCTCGATCATCAAGGCGCTGCCGCCGTTCGTGACCACCGTGGGCTTGTTCGTCAATGCAAGCCGGTGCGAATTGGGCGAGCTGCTCGACGCGGTGCCCCTGGACCTGCTGCAATTTCACGGCGATGAAAGCGTGGCCGAGTGCGAAGGCTGGCACCGCCCGTACATCAAGGCGCTGCGGGTCAAGGCGGGTGATGACATCGCCGCGGCCTGCGATGCTTATGCCAGTGCCAGCGGAATTCTGCTCGACACCTATGTCGAAGGCGTTCCCGGAGGAACCGGCGAGGCATTTGACTGGTCATTGATACCGCAAGGCTTGAGCAAGCCGATCATTCTGGCGGGTGGTCTGACGCCGGATAACGTCGCCGAAGCGATTGCGCGCGTGCGGCCTTATGCCGTGGATGTCAGCGGCGGGGTAGAGGCGAGCAAGGGCATCAAGGATCACGCAAAGATCCAGGCATTTATCAAAGCGGTACGCGGTAGCACCTGTTGATGTGACGGCTGGCAGACTGCCGCCGTCCACTGCACTGTACAAAGCGGATGCACTGCACACAGCAGGCAGATCCGAGGGTTTTTGGTTGCACGCAGGTCATGTTTCGCGCTGACCGTGGCAGTCCATCGACCCTCTTCGCACACATGAATTTAGCGCTAGGGCATACACGGGGCCGCGAACCAGAGCGTTCGGGCCGCCGGTACTGGAGAAAGAAAGCATGAGCAACTGGTTAGTAGACAAACTGATCCCTTCGATCATGCGTTCCGAGGTCAAGAAGAGCTCGGTGCCTGAAGGTCTTTGGCACAAATGCCCGTCTTGCGAGGCTGTGCTGTATCGTCCGGAGCTGGAAAAGACCCTGGACGTTTGCCCCAAGTGCAACCATCACATGCGTATCGGCGCCCGTGCCCGTATCGACATCTTCCTCGATGTTGAAGGCCGTGCCGAGCTGGGTGCGGACCTTGAGCCGGTTGACCGTCTGAAATTCCGCGACGGCAAGAAATACAAGGACCGCCTGACCGCTGCACAAAAGCAGACCGGCGAAAAAGATGCGCTGGTTTCCATGAGCGGTACTTTGCTGGGCATGCCGGTGGTGGTTTCGGCGTTCGAGTTTTCCTTCATGGGCGGTTCGATGGGCGCCATCGTCGGCGAGCGTTTCGTGCGCGCCGCCAACTATGCCCTGGAAAAACGTTGCCCGATGATCTGCTTCGCCGCTTCCGGCGGTGCGCGGATGCAGGAAGCGCTGATTTCCCTGATGCAGATGGCCAAGACCTCCGCGGTGCTGGCTCGTCTTCGCGAAGAAGGCATCCCGTTCATCTCCGTGTTGACCGATCCGGTCTACGGCGGCGTTTCCGCCAGTCTGGCGATGCTGGGCGACGTGATTGTCGGCGAGCCGAAGGCATTGATCGGTTTTGCCGGTCCGCGCGTGATCGAGCAGACCGTGCGTGAAAAACTGCCGGAAGGCTTCCAGCGCAGCGAGTTCCTGCTGGAGCACGGCGCCATCGACATGATCATCGACCGTCAGGAACTGCGTCCGCGCCTGGGCAACCTGCTGGCGCAAATGATGGGCCTGCCGACGCCGAAGTTCGTGGCTACACCCATCGAGCCGATCGTGGTTCCACCGGTACCTGCCAACCTATGACCCAACGTACCCTTGGCGAATGGCTCGCCTACCTTGAACAGTTGCACCCTTCGGCCATCGACATGGGCCTGGAGCGGTCGCAGCAGGTAGCGTCCCGCATGGGATTGGGCAAGCCGGCGCCTCGGGTGATCACGGTCACCGGGACCAACGGCAAGGGTTCCACCTGTGCGTTCGTGGCGTCCTTGCTGCGGGCCCAGGGCTTGAAAGTGGGGGTCTACAACTCCCCGCACCTGCTGCGGTACAACGAGCGGGTAACGGTCAATGGCATCGAAGCCACGGACACCGAGCTGTGCGAAGCCTTTGCCGCGGTAGAGGCCGGGCGCGGCGACACTTCCCTGACCTACTTCGAAATGGGCACCCTGGCGGCATTCTGGCTATTCCAGCGCTCCGGGCTCGATGCAGTGGTGCTGGAAGTCGGACTGGGCGGTCGTCTGGATACGGTCAACGTGGTGGATGCCGACATGGCGCTGGTCACCAGTATCGGCGTCGATCATGCGGATTACCTGGGTGATACCCGGGAGTCCGTGGCCTTCGAGAAGGCCGGTATTTTCCGTCAGGGCGCGCCTGCGCTCTGCGGCGATCTGAATCCTCCACAACCTCTGCTGGACAAGGCGCGCGAGCTCAATTGCCCGTTTTTCCTGCGGGGGCGCGATTTTGACCTCGGTGTGACCGATCACAACTGGCAGTGGCGCGGTGTCGATGGGCAAGGGCGCGCGGTTGAACTGCGCGACCTGCCACTGCTCGATCTGCCGATGGAAAACGCTGCGCTGGCGTTGCAGGCGTACCTGCTGCTCGGCTTGCCTTGGGTGGATGCGCAGATTATCGAGGCGCTGCGGGCAACGAAGGTGGTCGGTCGTCTGGATCGCCGTGAGTTCGAGTGGCAAGGCAAGCGCTTGAATCTATTGCTGGATGTGGGGCATAACCCCCATGCGGCGGAGTATCTGGCTCGTCGCCTGGCCAGTCGCCCGCCGGTCGGCAAGCGTCTGGCGGTATTCGGGCTGCTGGCGGACAAAGACCTGGGTGGTGTTGTCGGCGAATTGAGTGCTAGTGTCCAGCACTGGGCCGTTGCACCGCTGGATTCGCCTCGGGCGCGTCCGGTTGCGGATCTGCACGCCGCGCTGCAAGGTCTTGGTGCCTCGGTCACGTCATACGGCAGCGTCGCGGCCGCCCTGGAAGGGCAGTGCGCGCAGGCCACGAACGACGACGAAATCCTGTTGTTCGGATCATTTTATTGTGTCGCCGAGGCCCTTGAATGGCTGGCCCGGCGCTCCACGGAGGAAGCGGCAAATGGCATTGCTGGATAAGGCATACAAACAGCGCATGGTTGGCGCCCTGGTGTTGGTCGCGCTGGCGGTGATTTTTCTGCCGATGCTGTTTTCCCGCCAGGACGAACAACGCCAGGTGACGGTCGAAGCGCCTGCGGCTCCGCAGGCGCCGGCGATGCCCCAGGTGCAGGTCGAGCCCGTGGTGGTGCCTGAGCCGCAATCTTTACCTCAGGAGCCCGTGCCGAGCGATGACGAAATCGCCCAGCAGGAATCGGCGGTGCCAGCTGTTCCGGTCGCTCCAGCGCCTGCAGCGCCAGCAGCCAAGCCGGTTGTGCCCGCGCCGGTCCCGGCATTGGCGGCCAAGCCTGCAACAGCGCCGGCCCAGCCGATCACCGCGGCACCGGGCAAGCCGGACACCACGCAAAGCCGTATCGATGCCAATGGCTTGCCCGTCAGTTGGTCGGTGCAACTGGCCAGCCTGTCGAACCGTGAAAGCGCAGAGAAACTTCAGAAAACCCTGCGCAGCCAGGGCTACAACGCCTACATCCGTACCGCCGACGGAAAAAACCGGGTGTTTGTCGGGCCGTTGATCGAACGCGCTGAAGCCGATCGGCTGCGTGACTTGCTGAACCGCCAGCAGAACCTCAAGGGGTTTGTGGTGCGCTTTCAGCCGGAACGTGGCTAAAACTATCGCCTCGATATGAAATGCACTGACAATCGCAGCTTACCGATAAGCATGGGCTCTGCTAAAATGCGCCGCCTTATCCGTCTGTAGGCTGCACTGTGCCATTTACCTGGGTTGACTGGGCGATCGTAGCAATCGTCGCCATCTCCGCATTGATCAGTCTGAGCCGCGGCTTCGTCAAAGAAGCTCTGTCGCTGCTGACCTGGATCATCGCAGGAGTCGTAGCCTGGATGTTCGGTGGCTCACTGTCCGAGTACCTCGGCGGGTACATTCAAACGCCATCGGCACGTATAATCACGGGCTGTGCCATCATGTTTGTCGCCACTTTAATCGTAGGCGCAATGATCAATTATCTTATCGGCGAACTGGTTCGCGTCACCGGGCTCTCCGGGACCGACCGATTCCTCGGCATGGCCTTCGGCGCCGCGCGTGGCGGGTTGCTGGTGGTCATCGCCGTCGGGCTGTTGAGCCTGGGGCCGGTACAGCAGGACGGGTGGTGGAAAGAGTCACAACTCGTGCCAAAATTTCTATTGGTTGCAGACTGGTCCAAAAACCTGATCCTCGGGTGGAGCAGTCAGTGGCTTGCCAGCGGAATCAGCGTACCCGCTGATATTCCGTTCAAGGAGCAACTCTTGCCGACGGCCAAAACGCCTCAGTGAGTAGTGCTCAGTTCAGATCCATTAAGTAGGGGTTGCGTCGCATGTGTGGCATCGTCGGTATCGTCGGTAAGTCGAACGTCAATCAGGCGCTGTATGACGCGCTAACCGTCCTCCAGCACCGCGGCCAGGACGCTGCCGGTATCGTGACCAGCCATGATGGCCGGTTATTCCTGCGCAAGGACAACGGCCTGGTGCGTGACGTGTTCCAGCAACGTCACATGCAGCGCCTGGTCGGTCACATGGGCATTGGCCATGTGCGTTATCCAACCGCGGGCAGCTCGACTTCGGCTGAAGCTCAACCGTTTTACGTCAACTCGCCTTACGGCATCACCCTGGCGCACAACGGTAACCTGACCAACGTTGAACAACTGGCCAAGGAGATTTACGAATCTGACCTGCGCCACGTCAACACCAGTTCCGATTCGGAAGTGCTGCTCAACGTGTTCGCGCACGAACTGGCCCAGCGCGGCAAGTTGCAGCCGACCGAAGAAGACGTATTCGCCGCCGTCACCGACGTGCACAACCGTTGCGTCGGTGGTTATGCCGTTGTAGCGATGATCACCGGCTACGGCATCGTCGGCTTCCGCGACCCGCACGGCATCCGCCCGATCGTGTTCGGCCAGCGTCACACCGACGAAGGCGTCGAGTACATGATCGCCTCGGAAAGCGTTTCCCTGGACGTGCTGGGCTTCACCCTGATTCGCGACCTGGCACCGGGCGAAGCGGTCTACATCACTGAAGAGGGCAAGCTGTACACCCGTCAGTGCGCGACCAACCCGTCCCTGACGCCGTGCATCTTCGAGCACGTCTACCTGGCACGTCCGGACTCGATCATCGACGGCGTATCGGTCTACAAGGCCCGCCTGCGCATGGGTGAGAAACTGGCCGAGAAGATCCAGCGCGAGCGTCCGGATCACGACATCGACGTGGTCATCCCGATTCCGGACACCAGCCGCACCGCCGCGCTGGAGCTGGCGAACCACCTGGGCGTGAAGTTCCGCGAAGGCTTTGTGAAGAACCGCTACATCGGCCGGACCTTCATCATGCCGGGCCAGGCCGCACGGAAAAAATCCGTACGCCAGAAGCTCAACGCCATCGAGCTGGAATTCCGCGGCAAGAACGTGATGCTGGTGGATGACTCCATCGTTCGCGGCACCACGTGCAAGCAGATCATCCAGATGGCCCGCGAAGCTGGCGCCAAGAACGTCTACTTCTGCTCCGCGGCACCAGCGGTTCGCTACCCGAACGTCTACGGCATCGACATGCCGAGCGCTCACGAGCTGATCGCCCACAACCGTACGACCCAGGACGTGGCTGACCTGATTGGCGCTGATTGGCTGATCTATCAGGACCTGCCTGACTTGATCGAAGCGGTCGGTGGCGGCAAGATCAAGATCGACAAGTTCGATTGCGCGGTGTTCGACGGCCAGTACGTCACCGGCGACGTCGACGAGGCTTACCTGAACAAGATCGAGCAGGCACGCAACGATGCCTCCAAGGTCAAGACGCAGGCAGTCAGTGCGATCATCGATCTGTACAACAACTGAGTTTCTACCGGCCCTGAGGGGCCGGTTTTGTATCTGGCAAAAAATACTTTCATCTATCAAGAGCAGGGCAAGGAGTGACAGCATGAGTCAGGAATGGGATGCCGGTCGGCTGGACAGCGACCTCGAAGGTGTAGCGTTCGATACCCTGGCCGTACGCGCCGGTCAGCACCGCACGCCGGAAGGCGAACACGGTGATCCGATGTTCTTCACTTCCAGCTACGTGTTCCGTACCGCTGCCGACGCCGCTGCGCGTTTCGCTGGCGAAGTGCCGGGCAACGTTTATTCGCGTTATACCAACCCGACCGTACGCGCCTTCGAAGAGCGCATTGCCGCGCTGGAAAGCGCCGAGCAGGCCGTGGCCACCGCCACCGGTATGGCCGCGATCATGGCCGTGGTGATGAGCCTGTGCAGCGCTGGTGATCATGTACTGGTGTCGCGCAGCGTATTCGGCTCGACCATCAGCCTGTTCGAGAAGTACTTCAAGCGTTTCGGTATCGAAGTCGATTACGTGGCCCTGGCGGACTTGTCCGGTTGGGATGCGGCGATCAAGGCCAATACCAAATTACTGTTCGTCGAGTCGCCGTCCAATCCGCTGGCCGAATTGGTCGACATCGCCGAGCTGTCGAAAATCGCCCACGCCAAAGGCGCGATGCTGGTAGTCGACAACTGCTTCTGTACTCCGGCGTTGCAGCAGCCGCTGAAAATGGGCGCGGACATCGTCGTGCACTCGGCCACCAAGTTCATCGATGGCCAAGGCCGTTGCATGGGGGGCGTGGTCGCTGGCCGCGGCGAGCAGATGAAAGAGGTGGTCGGCTTCCTGCGTACCGCCGGGCCGACCCTGAGCCCGTTCAACGCCTGGATCTTCCTCAAGGGCCTGGAAACCCTGAACCTGCGAATGAAGGCGCATTGCGCCAACGCCCAGCAACTGGCCGAATGGCTGGAGCAGCAGGAAGGCATCGAGAAAGTCCATTACGCCGGCCTCAAGAGCCATCCGCAGCACGAACTGGCGCTGCGCCAGCAGAAGGGCTTCGGTGCGGTCGTCAGTTTTGAAGTGAAGGGCGGCAAAGAGGGCGCCTGGCGCTTTATCGATGCCACGCGCCTGATTTCGATCACCGCCAACCTGGGTGACAGCAAAACCACCATCACCCATCCGAGCACCACTTCCCATGGTCGCCTGGCGCCTCAGGAGCGTGAAGCGGCGGGCATTCGTGACAGCCTGATCCGCGTTGCGGTCGGTCTGGAAGACGTGGCGGACCTGCAAGCCGATCTGGCGCGCGGCCTGGCTGCGTTGTGATCCAGTTGTCTACGCCGACCACTGGCTCAAATGGCCGCGTAGCGCTGGTGACCGGTGCTGCGCGGGGCATTGGCCTGGGGATCTCGGCCTGGCTGATCAGCGAAGGCTGGCAAGTCGTGCTGACCGATCTGGACCGGGAGCGCGGTTCGAAAGTGGCGAAAGTGCTGGGCGACAACGCCTGGTTCATTGCCATGGATGTCTCGAATGAAGGGCAGGTCGCGCTGGGCGTGGCCGAGGTGCTCGGCCAGTTCGGGCGACTGGATGCGCTGGTATGCAACGCGGCGGTTGCCGATCCGCACAACATCACCCTGGAAAGCCTCGATCTGTCTCACTGGAATCGGGTGTTGGCGGTGAACCTCAGTGGGCCGATGTTGCTGGCCAAGCACTGTGCGCCGTACCTGCGCGCTCACAACGGCGCCATCGTCAATCTGGCTTCGACCCGCGCCGGGCAGTCGGAACCCGACACAGAGGCCTATGCGGCGAGCAAGGGCGGTCTGTTGGCCCTGACGCATGCGTTGGCCATCAGCCTTGGTCCGGAGATCCGGGTCAATGCGGTCAGCCCTGGCTGGATCGACGCGCGCGATCCTTCGGTACGGCGTGCCGAACCGTTGAGCGAAGCCGATCATGCCCAGCATCCGGCGGGCAGGGTGGGCACGGTTGAGGATGTGGCGGCGATGGTGGCCTGGTTGTTGTCGAGAAACGCCGGGTTTGTCACCGGCCAGGAATTCGTGGTCGATGGCGGCATGACCAAGAAGATGATTTACAGCGAGTGATACTGGCGTTGATGTATCGCCCTCATCGCGAGCAGGCTCCGGGCGGCGTTCCGACGATAGCGGACTGATGGTTGCCGACATTGGCCGGAATGAAATGATTTTGTCTTTTTCAGAAAAACTTCAATCCTGCTATTGACTTAGGTTCGCTACCTGCGTAAATTTCGCGGCCTCGGAGATGCAAACGGGTGATTAGCTCAGCTGGGAGAGCGTCTGCCTTACAAGCAGAATGTCGGCGGTTCGATCCCGTCATCACCCACCACTTCCGAGATACTTGCGAAAGCAAGAGGTAGGCTGAAATGCCTCCACCGACGCGCAGCGGTAGTTCAGTCGGTTAGAATACCGGCCTGTCACGCCGGGGGTCGCGGGTTCGAGTCCCGTCCGCTGCGCCATATTTTCCGAGTCAGGCATGTTCTGATTCGAGATTGAAAAGCTACTGAGTTTTCAATCAGACCGAGTTACTTGGGCGCAAGTCCAAAGCGATACGCAGCGGTAGTTCAGTCGGTTAGAATACCGGCCTGTCACGCCGGGGGTCGCGGGTTCGAGTCCCGTCCGCTGCGCCATATCTGCCCCGAGGCCCACTGAACGCCTTGGAGCTACGAAGAAACCATTGGTTACTTCGAGTCGATAGCAAAGACCCTGGTCGAAAGACCGGGGTTTTTTGTTTCTGCGATTTGGCTTTTTCTCCTTCCTCACGACCCTCACGGTTTCGCATCCGCCGACCACGCGCGGATGGCCAGTGAATTCCGTTGTCTCTTGAAAACTCCCCTCAATAATCCACAGCCTCGATAAACCGGCGCCGCGCGGCCGATATCTCGGCCTGTCATCAAATTATTCAAGTATTTACCGGGTGCGATTTGCACAAAGGACTTGGTTTGAGTTATCAACACTAATTAGAATGAGTCGCATTTATAATATTTCTTCGCGCAGGGTTCCTTTAGATGAGTGATGCAGCGTTGCCGCCGGAGCAAACCTTCCACGACCTGTACCGCGATCACCGGAGCTGGCTCGAAGGATGGTTGAGACGACGCATGGGCAACGGCAGCGACGCTGCGGATCTGAGCCAGGACACCTTCGTTCGTTTGCTCGCCAGCTCTCAGCGCATCGCCGACCTGCAAGAGCCTCGCGCCTACCTGGCGACAGTCGGCAAGCGGCTGCTGGCCAACTTCTACAAGCGCCGCAGCCTGGAGCAAGCCTATCTCGATGCATTGGCGTTGCTGCCCGAGGACTGCGTGCCGTCCCCCGAGCAACGCTGGATCCTGCTGGAAACCCTGCAGGCCCTGGACGAATTGCTCGATGGATTGCCGGGCCCGGTACGCCGAGCGTTTCTCTTGAGTCAGCTGGAAGGCCTGGGCTATCAAGAGATTGCCGAGCGCCTGCAAGTATCGGAACGCACGATCAAGCGCTACATGGCTCAAGCCTACGAACATTGCCTGCTGGTGGACATGTGAACGGTTCGGCACCTTCGGCCCAGGCCCGGCAAGTCGTGCGGGCCGCCGCGCAGTGGCTGGCCCTCATGGAATCCGGCTGCGCCAATGAGCAGGATCGGGCGCAGTTGCAGAGCTGGCGCGATAGCCATTCCAGTCACGAGCAGGCCTGGCAGAAAGCGCAACTCTTGCGCCAACGCTTTGCCGACCTGCCACCGGCCCTTGCCATGGCCAGTCTGGGCCGGCCACAAGCCAGTCGACGTACGGTGCTCAAGCGCGCTGTCGGGGCGGTGGCTTTGCTGCCGACTGCCTGGCTGATCAGTCGACAGTTGCCTCTGGATGCCTGGAGTGCCGACCTGCGGACCGCCACCGGGGAAAGCAAAAAGGTCCGGTTGGCCGACGGCAGCTCTGTGCAACTGAACACTGCCAGTGCCGTCGATATCGACCTCAAGCACAGGCGCCTGACCCTCGTGGAAGGTGAAATGGCACTGAATGTGCCCGGGATCTCGCCGCTGACGATTCTCACGCACTTCGGGCAAGTGGTCGTCAGTCAGGGCGAGGTGTGTGTTCGTCAGGGGCAGACGGGCTGCAAGGTGCAAGTGCTCAAAGGCACGGTGCAGTTGCAGCCTCTGCACGGACCGGTCTTTTCGTTGCGCGGTGGCCAGCAAGTCAGCCTTCAAGCGGCGGGTGTCGGTGCCGTGGAGCCATTTGACGTGCTGGCCCCGGGCTGGCGTGAGGGTGTGCTGATGGCGCAGAACCAGCCCTTGGGGGATTTTCTGCGCGAACTCGGCACCTATCGTCTGGGCGTGTTGCGTTGGGAGCCCGAGCTGGAATCGCTGCGCATCACCGGCAGTTTTCGCCTTGAAGACACCGATCGCATTCTGGCTCTGCTCGCGGCCAGCCTGCCGCTGGAAGTGCATTCGCGTACGCGTTACTGGGTAACGCTGGTGCAGCGCAAAAATAGTGTTTAAAGCGTGTCCCCTTTTTTCGCCTCGCTTGTCATTCAAGGTAAGCGAAACGAAATCAGAGAGATTCACAATGCCCGCAGTGATGTCTTGCAGTATGCGTCCGGCTCCATCCAGGTTGCGCCCGTTGTTGCACTTGAGTCTGTTGTTGAGCCTGAGTGCCTGTCCGTTGTTCATCTCTGCCGGTTGGGCCGAAGACGCGCCGCGCCGCAGCTATCAGGTGCCAGCCGGTAGTCTCGACGCTGCGCTGACCCGTTTCGCCGGGCTGGCCGGGGTCAATCTGTCAGTGGACCCGGCACTGGTGAGCGGGCGAACCAGCCCCGGTCTTTCCGGTGACTTCGCGGTGGAGGAGGGCTTCGCCCAACTGCTGCAGGGTTCCGGTCTGCAACTGCTTCCAGTGGGCGAACAGGCGTACATGCTGACCCCGGTGCCAACAGGAAGCAGCCTGCAATTGGGCGCTACTTCTATTTACGCGACGGCAGACACGGCGCACGGTGATCCATATGCCGGCGGGCAGGTCGCACGCCGTGGGTCGCAAGGCTTGCTGGGCTCGAAAGATTTCATGGAGACGCCGTTCAGCGAGACCACCTACACCAGTGAGTTGGTGAAAAACCTTCAGGCGCGTACCTTGGGCGACCTCGTGGCCAGCGATCCCTCGGTTCGCGCCACCAACCCGGCGGGTGGGCGGTATGAGCAGTTCACCATTCGTGGAATGAGCCTGTTCAACAGTGATGTCTCCTACAACGGTCTCTACGGCATCCTGCCGACTTACTCCATTGACATGGAGATGGCTGACCGCGTCGACATCCTCAAAGGCCCGAGCCAGCTGATCAATGGTATCTCGCCGCGGGGCAGCGTGGGTGGCGGGATCAACGTGGTGCCCAAGCGCGCCACCGACGTGCCCATTACGTCGTTTACCGGCAACTATGCTTCCGGCAGCCAGGTCGGCGGGGCCGTGGACATCGGTCGGCGCTTTGGTGAGGGGGACATGTTCGGTGTTCGTTTCAACGGCGTGAAGCAGTCCGGCGACACCGAATGGGATCACCAGAGCGTTGACCGCGAGATGGCTGTGCTGGGCCTGGATTTTCGCGGTGAACGCCTGCGGCTCTCGACGGACATTGGACATAACGAGCGTGACACCGACGCCCCGCAGGAACGCGTGCAGGTGGGTGCCAACGCGCAGGTTCCGCACGCCAGCGATGTTCGCCACAACTATGCGCAGCCGTGGAGCAAGGCGCGTACCAAGGACACCTTCGGGACGGTGACCGGCGAGTACGATGTCAGCGATTCCGTCATGGTGTACGCCGGTGCGGGCGCGCGTAAAAGTAATCATGACTTCCTTCGGCACGCCGTAGCGGTCACCAACGACGCGGGCAACTTCAGTGTTCTGCCACGTGACTTCACCCGTGACGAAAATGTCCGGACGGCCAACGCCGGGGTGCGCAACTGGTTCCATACCGGTTCGGTGAGCCATGAGGTCAACCTGGCTGCCAGCTATTTCTACATGGACTTCGAAAACGGCGGCGCCCGTTATGCCGCCGCCCCGAGCAACATCTACAACCCGGTGCAAACACCGACGCCCATCACTCCCACGCGACTCGATTCTGAGGTGTATACCGAGAACCGTTCCAGCAGCGTGGCGTTGTCCGACACATTGGGGTTCTTCGATGATCGGGTACTGCTGACCCTCGGTGCCCGCTGGCAGCGAGTGCAGGTTGACGACTGGACGGATAATGTCAAAGGCGACACGGGCTACGATGAAGAAAAGGTTTCGCCCTCGGGCGGCATCCTGTTCAAGGCTACCGATAAGCTCTCGTTGTATGCCAACTACATGGAAGGCCTGAGCCAGGGCAAGATCGCGCCGTCAACCTCGGTGAACGAAGACGAGATCTTCCCGCCGTTCATCAGTCGGCAGGTCGAGGTCGGTGCCAAATATGATGCGGGTGCGTTCGCCATTACCACCGCGGTATTCCGGATCAAGCAGCCAGCTTATGAAACCAACGCCACGACGCGGGTTTTCGGCCCGAACGGCAAACGCGAAAACACCGGTGTGGAAGTCAGTGTGTTCGGTGAGCCGCTCAACGGTTTCCGCCTGCTCGGCGGCGTGATGTACATCGACAGCGAGTTGACCAACACCACCAATGGTACCTTTGACGGCAATCGCGCTCCTGCCACGCCGGAGTACAACGTCAACCTGGGGGCCGAGTGGGACGTGCCAAGTGTACAAGGCCTGACCCTGACCAGCCGCGGCATGTATTCCAGCTCTCAGTATCTGGACCAGTCCAATAACAAGGAAATCGACGCCTGGACGCGTTTCGACGTGGGCGCTCGCTACGCCTTCAAGGTCGAGGAAAAGAACATCACCCTGCGGGCCAATGTCGAGAACGTGGCTGACAAGCGCTACTGGAGTTCCGCCGGGGCCTCGGATGACAGCGAGCCAGGATTGACGCTCGCGACGCCACGAACCTACCTCCTTTCGGCAACCGTCGACTTCTGAATCGATTCAACCGTGCGTTGCGCCACAGGGAAGGGCGCCGCCGAGTTGTGTCATGCATCGATTGCAGAGGACCAGAGCATGCCCAGTCTCACTAACCCACTCAAGAACGAACAGGTCAAAACGCCCTCCAGGCGCACGCTGCTGCGCCTGTCCCTGGGCGTGCTTGCACTGAGGTTTACCCCATCGGCGTGGGCTCTGGCCGACGCCGCGCCGCTGCGGGTGATCACCCTGTTTCAGGGCGCCACCGACAGCGCCGTGGCGTTGGGCATCACACCCTGCGGCATCGTCGATTCCTGGAGTGAAAAGCCCACCTATCGCTATCTGCGCTCGGCGCTGGAGCCGGTGCCCCATGTCGGCCTGGAAACCCAGCCGAGCCTTGAGGACATCGCGCTGCTCAAGCCGGACGTGATCATCGCCTCGCGCTTTCGCCATGAGCGCATCGCACCCTTGCTCAAGCAGATCGCCCCGGTGGTGATGCTGGAGGAGGTGTTCGAATTCAAGAAGACCTTGGCACTGATGGGCCTGGCCTTGCATCGCCAGCAGCGGGCCGACGAAGTGTTGGCCCGCTGGCAGCTGCGCACGGCACAACTGCGCCAGCAACTGCAGCACAAGTTTGCCGGGCGCTGGCCGCCGACGGTGTCGATTCTGGATGTCCGCGAAGACCATATCCGCAGTTATTTGCCGGCCAGTTTTCCAGGTTCGGTAGTCACTGAGCTGGGGTTGGGGTGGAGTCAGGCCAGTCGGGCGGCGAGCGGGGTATCGATCAAACTCACCAGCAAGGAAAGTCTGGCGGTGGTCAATGCCGACATTTTCTTTGTCTTCTTGCGCGCGGAGAAACCGGCAGTGCAGCGAAACTATGACAGCCTGGTGCAGCATCCGCTGTGGCAGCAAATGCGTGCGCCGCAGCAGGGGCAGGTGTGGCGGGTCGACGGCGTGGCCTGGAGCCTGTCGGGCGGAATGCTCGGGGCGAACCTGATGCTCGATGATGTGGCGCGGCTGGTCACGGCGGATGCGGCCTGATGAGCAATGGTTTGAAACTGTGCTGTGCCGGGGTCGTGTTGCTCCTCAGCAGTGTGCTGAGCCTGGCAGTCGGAGCGACCTGGATTCCGCTTTCGCAAATTGCCGCTGCCTTCGTGCATCCCGACCCGCTCAGCGTCAGCCATGTACTGGTGACCACCACACGCCTGTCGCGCACCTTGATGGCGATGGCCGTGGGCGCGAGCCTGGCAGTGGCGGGGGCCTTGATGCAGGCGCTGACGCGCAATCCGCTGGCGTCCCCCGGCTTGTTCGGGATCAATGCCGGCGCGACTTTTTTTATCATCCTGTGTTCCTCGCTGTTTTCCCTGTCATCCCCGGATGCCTGGCTGTGGTGCGCGTTCATCGGCGCGGCCGTGGCCGGCAGCCTGGTGTGGCTGATCGGCAACATGGGGCAGGGCAGTCTCAGTCCGTTGCGCATCGTGCTGGCGGGGGCGGCGATGGCCGCGTTGTTCTCCGCATTCAGCCAGGCGTTGCTGGTGGCCAATCAGGATGGCCTGGACACGGTGCTGTTCTGGCTGGCGGGCTCGTTGACCGAGCGTAGCCTGTCGGTCGCCGCGCCAATGCTGATCTGTGGCGTACTCGGGCTGTTCGGCGCGATGTTGTTGGCGGGGCAGGTTAACGTACTTAACGCAGGCGAGGAGATCGCCACCGGCCTGGGTCAGCGAACCGGATTGATCCGGCTGCTGATTAGCGTGCTGGTGATCTGTCTGGCGGGCAGTGCCGTGGCATTGGCCGGCAGCATCGGGTTTATCGGCTTGCTGGTGCCGCACATGGTGCGCAAGGGCTTGTCCATCGATCACCGCTGGTTGCTGCCGGGGAGTGCGCTACTCGGCGCGATTGTGCTGCTGCTGGCCGATACCTTGTCGCGGGTGTTGATCCTGCCGCAGGAGGTGCCGGTGGGCGTGATGATGGCGTTGTTCGGCGCACCGTTCTTCATTCTGTTGGCCCGGCGCGGAGGTCGTTATGGATAAGGTCCTGACTTGGCGCCGCAGCGGGTTTTCCCGGCGGATCAATGTCGCCACGATGTGGCGATTGATGGCGGCGTTGATGGTCACGACGCTGATCATGCTCGGCTCGCTGTCGCTGGGCAAAGTCATGCTGTCGCCGCTGCAGGTGCTGCGCATTTTGCTGTCGAGCCAGGACCCCAGCCTGACGTTCATCGTCGAGCAACTGCGCTTTCCGCGCATGCTGCTGGCGGCGCTGGTGGGGGCGGCGTTGTCGGTGTCCGGGCTGATTCTGCAAAGCATCATCCGCAACCCGCTGGCGTCACCTGACCTGCTGGGTATCACCAGCGGCGCCAGTGCGGCGGCGGTGCTGTATCTGTCGTTTTTCTCCGTCGCACTGGGTCAACAGTATCTGCCGCTGGCGGCGATGTCCGGCGCGGGGCTGGCGGCATTGGCGATCTATCTGCTGGCCTGGAAGCAGGGAGCTTCACCGCTGCGCCTGGTGTTGATCGGGGTCGGTATCAGCGCGATGTTGACCGCCGCGACCACCTTCATTCTGGTCTTCAGTCCGCTGACTACGACCCTGTCGGCTTATGTCTGGCTGACCGGCAGCGTGTACGGCGCCAGTTGGCCGGAACCGCTGGCGCTGAGTCGCTGGTTGTTGGGTATTTGCCCGCTGCTGGTGCTGCTGGCCCGGCAGGTGATGGTGCAACAACTGGATGACCAACTGGCCCAAGGCATTGGCGTTCGCGTGCAGTGGTTGCGCGCCGGTTTGTTGCTGGTGAGCGTGGCATTGGCCGGTGCGGCGATTGCCTGGGGCGGGGCGATAGCCTTTGTCGGGCTGATTGCGCCGCACATTGCCAAGCGTCTGGTGGCCCCGGGTTTCGCTGGTCAGGCGCTGATGGCGGCGCTGGTCGGGGCGAACCTCGTGGTGCTGGCCGACCTCGCCGGGCGTGTGTTGTTTTTGCCGCTGGATCTGCCGGCCGGGATTTTTGTCGCCGTGCTGGGCACACCCTTTTTTCTCTATTTGTTGATCAAACAGCGTCATTGAGGAATTCAACGTATGACGTCGATTGCAAGTCGCGGCCTGACCCTGAGTTATCAGCGCCAGGTGATTATTGATGCGCTGGACATGCAACTGCCCCAGGGCAAGATTTCGGTACTGATTGGCAGCAACGGCTGCGGCAAAAGCACTTTGCTCAAATCCTTCGCCCGACTGCTCAAGCCGCAGCAGGGCTCGGTGATTCTCAACGGTGTGGATATCCAGCAAAAGTCCACGGCCACCGTGGCCCGGGAGTTGGCCATTTTGCCCCAGACCCCCAGCGCGCCGGAGGGCATCACCGTCAGGCAGTTGGTGGCGCTGGGGCGTTATCCATATCAGAGCTGGATGCAACAGTGGTCGGCGCAAGACGAAGCCATGGTCAACCGCGCGCTGGCGCAAACCAGTCTGCAGGCCCTGGCGGACCGGCCGGTGGACGCGTTGTCCGGTGGCCAGCGCCAGCGTGCGTGGATTGCCATGACCCTGGCCCAGGACACCGGCATCGTGCTGCTTGACGAACCCACTACCTTTCTTGATCTGGCGCACCAGATCGAAGTGCTGGACCTGTTGCGCGACCTCAACCGGCTCGAAAACAAGACCATCATCATGGTGCTGCACGACCTCAATCTGGCCTGTCGTTACGCCGACCATATGGTTGCGGTGCACAACCGGACGGCCTTTGCCCAAGGGCGGCCCGACGAGGTGTTGACCGAGACCCTGGTCAAGACTGTGTTCGACCTCAATTGCCGGATCATTCCCGATCCGTTCTTCGGGACGCCGTTGTGCATTCCGTTTGGCCGGGAATTGCCACAATGAGTCTGGCACGTCATTTCGCGGCGTCGGAGTGGGCGCTGTTGTCCGGCGGCTTGCGGCTCAAGGACAGCGACGAGCGCGACCCGTTGCGTTCGCTGATGGCCCGAGACTTGTTGCAGGAAGACGTGTGCAAGCAACTGCTGGATGCGCTGGGCCCGGTGATCGGCTCGCCAACCCGGGCGATCACGGCCTCGCTGCTGGGCAAGCGCTTGTCGTTTCTGGCGACTGGCGCCTGTTTGTATGCAATGTCGGTGTATGACAAAGGCCTTTTACTGACACCTGACAACACGGTGATCGAATACGGTCACGATGAGGGGCTGTGGACGTCTTCAATGCCGGTGCATCACGGTCAGCCACTGACCTATGGCCTCAATGAGCGCGAGGCCTGGCGGGAAGCCTTGGTGCGGGGACTGTTCGCCGGACTGCTGAAACCGCTGTGGCAAACCTTCAATCGTGTCACCGGTGTTTCCCGGCGCATCCTCTGGGAAAACACCGCCGTGCGAGTTTATTCGCTGTATGAAAAACGCATGGTGAAAACCGAGGACCCGTCAATTCGCGAGCGCTGTGAAGCGGATTTCAATTGGCTGCTGACACAAGCCGAGCCTGCGTTGTTCGGTCTGGATTACAACCCGCTGAGCCATTTCCGCCGACCGCCGACGCTGGTGGACGACGGGCAGCGCAGCATTCGCTTTCGCCGAACCTGTTGCTTTTATTACCTGGCCACCGAACCCGCAGACTACTGTTCGACCTGTCCGTTGCTACGTCCGGGGAAATGCCGATGAGTGACCGGATCGACCCTCGCCAGCAAAGGAATAGCCGCTGTTCAACGATCGACGCGATCAAGATGCTGTCGGAAACTGCATTGCGCGACTATCTTGAAATGGGCTTGGTGATGGCGCTGGATGTCTAGATGAAGCCCTTCGGGTTGTTGTTGCGCAAGGGCGAGCACATCAACCGGGAGTTGGGGTTGTTCATCGATCTGCTGCGTCGAAAAGTCGCGGTTTTTTGATTCCTTGGTCAGTTTTTGGTTTTCCGCGAAGGCATAAGCCTATAAACTTAACCTTTCGGTCAGCTTTGCACTGTAAACAACAGCCCTTTGCATCGTCGAAAAGGGCTTCTGCAAGACTCGAGATTTCCAGAACATAACCAGAAGGGCGGACCCCATAACCGCCCAGAGGATGATCCATGTCCAACCGTGATATATCCCGGCGCTCGTTCCTTCAGGGCGGGCTGGTAGCGGGTGTGAGCGTGACGCTCACACCATTGAGCAGCCAGGCGCTGGCCGCCTTGATGGAGAGCAGCGTGACCGTGCCGTCCGAGCAGTGGCTCGGCAACAATGGCAAGGCGCGCGCCCGTAACGATGCCTTGTCCAAGGTCTGCGGCAGCAAGGTCTTTGCCCGCGACATCCGCGCCAAGGACATGCCGGGCTGGCCGCAGCAGCAAGGCCACGCCATGTTGCTCAAAACCATCAAGGCCGACCACATCTTCGCAGGCATCAACCTGTCGTGGCTCGGTACCGAGTTGCAACCGGACCGCATCGTCACCGCCGAAGACCTGGTCAAGGACGGAATCGTGTTCCCTGAGGAGCACGCCCCGGATCCGCTGTTGCCGGCCGGCAAGGTGCCGATGTTTATCGGGCACCCGGTGGCGATCCTGATCTGGAACGATTTCGAGCGCTTCCGTCAGGCCAAGAACCAACTCAAGTTCAATGACAAGGCAATCCGCTACGGCGAGAAAGCGCCGTTCTACGAAGGCGATCCTTACGGCAGCTTCCGCTACGTGCGCGTCGGCGGTGCGACCTCGGCGGACGAAGACGAGTTCGCCAGCCTCAAGGATTCGATCCTGTTCCCGATGCTGAAAAACCGTCGTCCGGTGTGGAACTCCCAGCCGAACCTGCACGGCAACCTGACCGAGCGCGGGTTGTTCTACGCCGACCGCATGAAGCAGCAGATCGATACGCCGCCGGACAACTGGCTGGTATTCGACGAGCGCTACAAGACCCCGTCGATCGAACCGGCCGCCCTGGAGCCGGACAACGGCAACGGCTGGTACGACCCGGCGACCAAGACCCTGCATTTCGTGGTGGCGACACAGTGCCCGCTGGAAACCGCGACCGAGACCGCGAAGATGATCGCGCCGTCGCGTTTCGGCCTGGCCAACCTGAACATGCACCCGGGTTACACCGTCGGTTATGGCTCCAAAGACCACAACATTTTCGTCTACTACGCAGCGCTGGCGGCGTTGTACGGCGCCGGTGTGCCGGTACGCCTGGCCAACGACCGCTACGAGCAGTTCCAGAGCGGCATCAAGCGTCACCCGTTCGACATCCGCTACCAATTGGCGGTGGACAAGAACGACCACAGCTTCAAGATTTTTCGCTCCGAGATGAGCGTCGACGGTGGCGGGCGGATCAACTACAGCCCGTCGGTGGCGGCGGTGGGCGCCACGGCGGCACAGTCGATCTACTACATGCCGCAGAACGATCTGCAGGTCACGGCCTATCACTCCCGCGCCGTTGAAGCCGGGTCGATGCGTGGCTACGGCACCCTGCAGAGCATGGCGGCGACCGAGATGATGGTCGACGAAATCGCCGGTCGCCTCGGTGTCGATGCCATCGAGTTGCGCCGCAAGAACGCACTGCGCTCGGGTATGAAGAACACCCAGGGCGCGATCCCGGCCGGTGCCTTGCGCCTGCACGAGATTCTCGACAAGGCGGCGGTCCACGACACCTGGAAAAACCGCGACGCGATCAAGAAGCAACGCGAAGCCGCCGATCCGGACAACTGGTACGGGGTGGGTTTCGCCATCTGCCAGAAGGACTTCGGTACCGGTTCCGAAGCGCCGATGGCCAGCATTGAATTCACTGCCGAAGGTCGCATCAGCCTGCGCCACATCGGTATCGAAATCGGTACTGGCATGTCCACCTCCCAGGCCATGGTCGTGGCCGATTTCCTCGGTATTGCGGCGCACGAAGTGAAGACCGGCGAAACCGAATGGAAAGAGTTGCAGCTGGTCAGTGGCGGCAACCCGTACATCATGAGCCAGGCCGAGCAGGACAATTTCCTGCGCAACCCACGTTGGGTCGGCAAGGTGGCTTCGGCTTCGTCGGCGACCAACTCGGCGTACTACTTCAGTCACGCCACCCGTGAAGCGGCGCGCGTGCTGTTCAACCACGGCTTGTGGCCAGCGGCGATGGAGATCTGGCGCCAAGGCCCTTACGGCGGCCAGGCCAACCCTTACGTGGTGCGCCGCGAAGACGCCCATTGGGTCGACGGCAAGCTCACGGCCAACGGCATGGCGCCACTGCCATTCGCCATGCTCGCCAAGCGCGTTCACGAACGTGGCCTGGTGAGCGGCGCCACCGTGCACGGTTTCAACCGCTGGAGCTGGGCCGAGGCCGAGTTCAGCATCGACGGCGTGCGTGAACGCTTGCCGCTCGACGGCCTGGCTGTGAAGTACGGCGACGGTGCACCGAAGGCGAAGAAGGCGCAGATGAACAGCGCCGGTTTCCATCTGCTGGATCGGCAGGGTATCGCCTACCCGGCAACCCAGTTGAACAACGCGGCGGTGACTTACTACAGCCCGGTCGCGACGTTGGTGGAAGTGAAGGTCAACAAGGGTTCGAACGAAGTGTCGGTACTCAACCATCACTCGTGGGTCGAGTGCGGTCGGGTGTTGGTCGAAGAACTGGTCAGGGGCCAGCTCGAAGGCGGGATCGCCATGGGCATCGGCCACGCGCTGATGGAAGAGATGCCGTTGTACGAAGGCGGGCCGGGGGAGGGGGACTGGAACTTCAACCGTTACCGCCTGCCAATGGCGCGTCACGTCGCGGTGTGGAAACAGACGGCGGAAATCCTGCCGCCACTGTCGCCGAGCGACCCGTCCAAGGGCATCGCCGAGGTGGTGATGATCCCGGTGGTCGGCGCCATCGGTAACGCCGTGGCCCATGCCATCGGTAAACGTGTCCGCGACCTGCCTATCACTTCTGCACGCATCAAGGAGGCCCTCAATGGCTAACCGTCCGCTTCAACTGACCCTCAACGGTCAATCCGTCGGCCCGGTGGACATCCCTGATGACCTGCCGATGATCGACTACCTGCACGAATACAAGAACCTCACCGGTTCGCGCCTGGGCTGCGGCCAGGGCATCTGCCACGCCTGTGTGGTGATCGTCGACAACCCGGACGGCACCAGCGAAGAAGTGCGCACCTGCATCACCGGCGCACACTATTTCGAAGGCAAGAAAGTGCGGACCATCGAAGGCCATGCGACCCGCGACGAGCAGGGCAAGGTCACCGAGCTGAACCCGATCCAGCAGCGCTTCGTCGATGAATTCGCCTTCCAGTGCAGCTACTGCGCGCCGGGCTTCGTCAATGCCGCGACCGTGCTGGTGGAAAAGCTGCAGCGTCAGCCGATCGTCAAAAGCCAGCTGGAAAAAGTCATCGAGGACAGCCTCGGTCATCACATCTGCCGTTGCACCGGGTACGTGCGCTACTACAGCGCCACCCGCAACGTGCTGACCGATCTCGGCCTGGTCAAGGAGGGTTAAGCATGAAGCTTCTACTTAGCCGCCTGGCGTTGGCGGTTGGCCTGGCTGCGCCTGTGGTGGCAGCTCACGCCGATGATGCGCAGGTCAAGCAAGGCGAGTACCTCGCCCGCGCCGCCGACTGCATGGCGTGCCACACCGCGCCGGGTGGCGCGCCCTATGCGGGCGGCCTGCCGATCGTGTCGCCGTTCGGCACGATCTACGGCACCAACATCACCCCGAGCAAAGAGCACGGCATCGGCCTGTACAACGATGACGAGTTCTTCGTCGCGTTGACCGAAGGCAAGCGCCGCGACGGGGCGAACCTGTATCCGGCGATGCCCTACACCTCGTATCACCTGATCCCGCGTGCGGATTCCGATGCGATTCATGCCTACCTGAAAACCGTCGAGCCGATCGAGCGTGCCGCGCCAGTCACCAGCCTGAGCTTCCCGTTCAACGTGCGCCCGGGCCTGATGGGATGGAACATGATGTACGGCAAGGACGTGAAGCTGGAGCCTGCCGAAGGCAAGAGCGAAGCCTGGAAGCGCGGCCAGTACATGGTCGACGTGCTGGGTCACTGTGGCGAGTGCCATACCCCACGCGGCCTGCCCGGCGCGATGCAGATGGACAAACGCATGACCGGCGGCATTCTCAATGGTTATCTGGCGCCGAGCCTGCTGGCCACTGACCTGGCGGCCCGTGGCTGGAATCATCAGGACCTGAGCTCGTTCCTCAAGCACGGCATGAGCGCCCAGGGCACGATGTTCAACGAGATGTTCCCGGTGTTCCACAACAGCACCCAGGGTCTCAGCGATCCGGACCTGGCGGCGATGGCGACCTTCCTGCTCGGCGATCAGCCACCGGCGGCGAAGGTGCTCACCGAAGTGCCGTTGGACAAGCTGAGCCCAAGTGCCCAGCGCGGCCGTCAGGAATATTTGAATGTCTGCGCCGGTTGCCATGCACCGGGCGGTGAGGGCAAGCCGCACATCGCCGTGGCCATGCGCGGCAACACCACGCTGCGCCTGGAAGATCCGCGTAATCTGGTACGGGTGATCGACGACGGTATTGGTGAGCAGAAGTTCTCCGGTTTCGAACACATGCAACCGATGCCGGGGTTCGCCGCGAAATTGAGCGACGAACAGCTCACGGACCTGCTGAACTACCTGCGCCAAGGCTGGGGCGGTCAGCCGAATGACCTGGCTGTAAACGACGTGCAGAAGTTGCGGGCCGATGCGCCGCCGCTCGAGCACAAGGCCCACTGATATGCAGCATCTGGATCTGCAAGTGGTGCGCCGGGCGCTGGAGTGGTCGGCGGCCGGTCAGCGCATCTGGCTGTGTACGGTGCTGGCCACTTACGGCTCGGCACCGCGCGCACCGGGTTCGCTGCTGGCGGTGAACACGCAGGGGCACTGGATTGGCTCGCTGTCCGGTGGCTGTGTCGAGGAAGACTTTCTCGAGCGAGTCGCCGAGGGCGCGTTTCTGGAGCCGGTCAGCGTTGTTCGTTATGGCGAAGGCGACGACCCACGCTCGCGCGTCAGCCTGCCCTGTGGCGGGGTGCTGGATGTGCTGGTCGAGAAGCTTGAGGCCGATTGCGAGGTGCAAGCGCATCTGCGGGAGCTGGAGTCGGCGCTGTTGGGTCGGCGTCGGTTGATCCGCGAAGTCGATCTGCAAAGCGGTGCGCGCAGTCTGTTCGATGATCGTGAACAGGGTGTGCGTATCGAGCGTGAAATCGACCGGGTGCGCGTGCGCGTCGGCGCGGCCCAGCGCTTGCTGCTGGCGGGGTATTCCAGTGTCGCCCAGGCCTGTGCGGAGTTTGCCGTGGGGCTTGGGTTCGAGGTGATTCTATGTGACCCGCGGGACGAAGTGCTCGAAGGCGTCGTGCTGGAAAACGTGGAGATTCGTCGCCAACTGCCTTCGATGTTCATTGCCGACGGCGGGTGCCACAGCGACACGGCGGTGGTGGCGTTGACCCACGATCCACGTATCGATGACCTGGCGATGATGGAGGCCGTTCACACCGAGGCGTTTTACATCGGTGTGATGGGCTCCATGCAGACTTCGCAAAAGCGCTTCGAGCGGTTGCGGCGTATTGGTGGACTGGGGGATGTCGAGTTGGGGCGGATTCATGCGCCAATCGGCTTGAACCTGGGCAGCAAGACGCCAGCCGAGATTGCCCTGGCGGTACTGGCGGACATCCTGCGGATTCGCAGCGGTATCCCACGGGACCGGCTTTAAGATCAGAAGATCGCAGCCTGCGGCAGCTCCTACGCAGAACGCATTCCCATGTAGGAGCTGCCGCAGGCTGCGATCTTTCGATGTTGATCTAAACAAAAGGCCCGCATCGCAGCGGGCCTTTTGTTTTAGCAGTCAGTACCCGAATCTATCCCGCAATCCGTAATACCACGCACCCAATGCCGCAAACGGTGTGCGCAGCAACTGGCCGCCCGGGAACGGGTAATGGGGCAGGTCGGCAAACGCATCAAAACGTTCTGCCTGGCCGCGTAATGCTTCGGCCAGCACCTTGCCCGCCAAATGCGTGTAGGTCACGCCATGACCGCTGCAACCCTGGGAATAGTAAATGTTGTCGCCCAGCCGTCCGACCTGAGGCAGGCGCGACAACGTCAGCAGGAAATTGCCCGTCCACGCGTAATCGATCTTCACGTCCTTGAGTTGCGGGAAGGCCTTGAGCATCTTCGGCCGGATGATCGCTTCGATGTTCGCCGGATCCCGCGCGCCGTACACCACGCCACCACCAAAAATCAGACGCTTGTCGCCACTGAGGCGGTAGTAGTCGAGCAAGTAATTGCAATCTTCGACACAGTAATCCTGAGGCAGCAGGCTCTTCGCCAGTTCTTCACCCAGGGGCTCGGTGGTAATCACCTGCGTGCCGCAAGGCATCGACTTGGCGGCCAGTTCCGGCACCAGGTTGCCCAGATAAGCGTTACCGGCGACGATGATGAATTTTGCCCGGACCTTACCCTGCGGCGTGTGCACCACCGGATTCGCGCCGCGCTCGATGCGCACGGCCGGCGACTGCTCATAGATCGTCCCGCCCAGGGACTCGACCGCCGCCGCTTCACCCAGCGCCAGGTTAAGCGGATGGATGTGGCCGCCACTCATGTCGAGCATCCCGCCGACGTACTGATCACAGGCGACCACCTCGCGGATGCGACGTTGATCCATCAACTCGAGCTGGGTGTGCCCGAAACGCTCCCACAGGCGCTTCTGGGATTCGAGATGACCCATTTGCTTGGAGGTCATCGCGGCGAACACGCCACCGTCCTTCAAGTCGCACTGAATGTCGTACCTGGCGACCCGTTCACGAATGATTCGCCCACCCTCGAACGCCATCTGGCCCAGCAACTGGGCCTGCCTGGGACCGACCGTGCGTTCGATGACATCGATATCGCGGCTATAGCTGTTAACGATCTGGCCGCCATTACGCCCGGACGCCCCGAAACCTACCCTGGCGGCTTCGAGCACCGTGACCTTGAAACCGTTCTCCAGCAGAAACAAGGCAGAGGATAGCCCTGTGTAACCGGCGCCAATCACACAGACATCGGTCTCCACGTCATCCTGCAACGCCGGGCGCGGCGGAACCGCATTGGCCGATGCGGCGTAGTAGGACTCGGGGTAGGGAGTGTTAGCCATCCGGCAGCCTCTGTTTAATATATTTTACGAGTGCGTTGATCCTACCCGAGTTGAAAATCCCCCGCCAGCCACCCGGAAAATCTTCTTTGTAGCGGCAAAATTAAATATTTTGCATATTCATAGGGTTAGCGCGAAAAAAGGTGTTGACACCCCTCCGGAATTCCGTAGAATGCCGCCTCACAGCAGGCACGTAGCTCAGTTGGTTAGAGCACCACCTTGACATGGTGGGGGTCGTTGGTTCGAGTCCAATCGCGCCTACCAAACAAAATCCGCTCTGCTGGGCGGTCTGGAAGGGCTCACCGAAAGGTGGGCCCTTTTTTGTTGTCCAAAGAATCGTTACCGATCTTTGGGGAAGCGGACTGTGGAGTTATGTCTAGTTCATGGATTTTCAATCCACAAGTCATTGCGTGTTTTTGCTGAACATTGCATTCGGCTGGCAATCACTTCGCGGTATTTGAAAGATGAGATGCCCGGATCAGAAAAGTAGTGCCGGGCCATCAAGGCGCGACGATTGCTGAGCGGATGCCGGATGATTGCCGGGTAAACCGTTCAGATCGTCGCCAGCCTCAGTAGGTGTCAGAGGGCAAAGGTAGCTGCAAGGCCATGGTGGCCTTCCTGGGCTCCCGCGATCAGGTGCAGTGGGATGTTCTGTTGTACTTCAATGGACGGTACTTCGAAGCTCCCTACGATCTGGAGGTGGCGCTCGCTCAGTTCGGTCGACTTTCCTGCTTGTTCCTTGGCCATTCTCGCGTGGTTCATTGCGATTTCGTTGAGCGTTGACACGTTACATCTCCCGGTGACTGACCAAGCGTATCGCTGGCGTCCTTAAGCATTGATTGAATGGCTGCGGCGTCAGAATCCTGTCATTGCGGCGCTGCTACGGGCGATCTTAGCAAGCCTCAAGCCACGGATAGGGGCGAATTCCTCGTTGTGTTCTGGCAGGCGACGAATGGCAGGTGACTGTGAATGATGGTCCGGATTTTTTGTCATTCAGGCGTAAACTGGCAATGCGACCTTATCAAAAGGAGCCGCCTATGAACGCCGATCAAATGAGCAAGCAGGCACCTGTGGACACGGCTGTCTGGGATCGATATTTCTGCGCTGCATTGATTGCCGAAAGCAATCTGACTGCCCCGATTGTGGGCGAGGCTACTCATGAGGACAGGCAGAACCTGTTGATCGAGAGGGCCAGGGTCCTCGCGGATAAAATGATGCAAAACCGAAGATAATCAGAGCCCAGCCGTCGCGCTGGGCTCTTTGCATGCGGGCTTATGCACCGATGCTGACGCTGTGCGCGTTGCGGTTCAGGCGATCAACTCTACCTTGCCGCTCGCCAGGCGATAGATGCCGCCCACGATCTTCAGCGCGCCTTTGCTCTGCGCATCAGTCAGCAATGGCGAGGCCTGTTTCAGGCTGTTGACCGAATTCTTGACGTTTTGCGCGGTGGCGTTTTCCATCAGGTTCCCGGGCTGCTTGAGTACTGCCTCGACTGCTGACTTGAGTGCGTCAGTCAGTTTCGGGATATGGCCGGGGAAAATCGTCTGGTCCTTGACCGCCTTGATACCGGCCTCGATGGCGCCGCAGCTCTCATGCCCGAGTACGAGAATCAGCGGGGCGCCCAGTACGGCAACGCCGTATTCAAGACTGGCCAGGCCTTCCGGCGTAACGAAGTTGCCCGCGACGCGGATGGAGAAAAGATCGCCGCGCGCAGTGTCGAACGCATATTCCGGGGCGATCCTCGAGTCGGAGCAGCTCAGCACGGCCACGAATGGATTCTGGCCGGACACCAGGGCCTCTCGCTCTGCCTTGAAGTCGTGGGTTGTGGAAGTGCCGCCTACATATCGTGCATTGCCCTCCATCAGTCTTTTCAACGCCATGTCGGGACTGATTACGTTTTGCGGTTTGGGTGGGGCTGTCGCTTTTTCGGCTGCCAGGATGATCTTGCCGGGCAGTGTGCCGGTCAGCAGCAGGGCGCCTGCGCTCAATCCGGCAAATTGAAGAAAACGACGACGGCCTGTTGTGTTTGAAGCAGAGCTTGAATCACATGATTCACACATGATTTTGTTTACTCAGTTCAACGCGGTGGGAGTGAGTTGCTGTTGGGGCGGGTACCGTCGCGGACGCTCAATACCAGCGCAGTGGAGTCTAGTTGGTCTGTCGTATTGTGTTCCGGGCATTGTCCCTGGATGCCGTGCACGCAGCCATTTCATGGGCTACTACTGACAGGCTCATACAACTTCGACCTGGCAGGGGTTTCTCTATGCTGACTCACTGGTTTCTGGCGGCGGTTCATCTTCTGGCATTTGCCTTGGGATTCTGGGCGGTGCTGGTTCGAGGCACGGCTTTTCGGCGCTTGGCCGATGGGGCTGCGGAGGTGCGCAGTGTTCTGATGGCGGACAATATCTGGGGTATTTCAGCTGTCGTTTTATTGATCAGTGGCGGGATGCGAGCGTTTGGCGGGTACGAGAAGGGCACGGACTATTACCTGCATCAGCCGTTGTTTCATCTGAAGATGTCGCTGTTCGTCCTGATCTTGCTACTGGAAATCGCGCCTATGGTGACACTGATCAAGTGGCGGATAACGCTTGCCCGTAAAGTGTCGATCGATACCGGCCGTGCGAAGCTGTTTGCACGGATCAGTCATATAGAGGCGCTGCTGGTGCTGCTGATGGTGGTAGCGGCGACGGGCATGGCGCGAGGCGTGATGCTTGGTTGACCGCGCAGTGAACGCATCCTTCCCTGGGGCAAACCAGAAAAGTCTGACAGCAATAGAGTAAAACTTGCCGCTAGTATCGACCCCTGGGGTTTGAGTGGGGCGAATGAGCAGGGCGATGGGGTGCTGAATCTTTAGCCAGCCGTGATTCCGGACTGAACGGGCTGGCTACTGACTGCAACAGGATTCAGGATTGCGGCTTTTCCGGGGCGGTCAGGCCGGCCTGAATGCGCTGGTAAATTTCTTCACGATGCACTGCAACGTCCTTCGGAGCGTTGATGCCGATCCTGACTTGCTGGCCGCTTACGCCGAGGATGGTGATCGTAATGTCATCACCTATGTTTATGCTTTCACCGACTTTGCGGGTGAGTATCAGCATGGTCTTCTCCTTGATTGCTTTGTGGGGCACCTGATTCGGACAGTGCAGAGGTCGGTGTTATGTATAGATTAGTGCGAAGTCTCGCGGTTTGGGTGCCTCTTTCTGACGCGCAGATGCGGCATTAATTCCCAAGGCGTAACTATACAGAGGCCGCAACCATCATTCTCGTTGTTTTAAGCCCATTTTGCGGCACTCGCGAAGTATTCATGGGTGTTAAAATCACCGCTTTATGCATTTGGAGGGAAGCGTCGTGCGCAAAATGGTTTTGGTCATCGCGATATTGGCATTGGCGGGATGTGGCGAGGGCAGCACTGTGGATGCGCCGAAGCCCAAGCCGGTCATGGCGGCCGTACCCGCGCCGGTATCCGGCCCCCAATGGGATCTTGAGGTGCGAGGTGAAACCCCTCAGGCGGTCAGCGATTTGAGTGGCTGGCTGATCGAGCACAGTTTCATGTCCAGCGTCGTCAAGGAGAATGGCAATACCCGAGTCCTGATGGGGCCGTTCAATTCGAAAGCCGAGGCCGAAACCAAGCAGGATGAAGTCCGCGCGGCGCTCACTCGCGCGAAGAAGCAGAACATCGAATTGCTGGTGCTTGAGCGTCCGGTCGCTCAATAGCGTTCTGTAGCGCAGGCGTTGAAGAAACAAAAAAGGCCTTGGGTGTTTAACCTCGAGGCCTTTGTCGTTTCAGGTGTCCCGTTCCGGATTCAACCGCAGGCCTTCATGTCTACCGGGCCGACGAACTCGTTGCCGCGCCCCATGACGCACCCCACGCTTTGGTTGCGTTGGCGTTCCCAGGCCTGTACCGGATAGGTCTTGTCCCAGGCTTCGTACAGTTGCCGATCCTGTTTCGACAGGCGCACGCCGTACTGCTTGCTCATGTAGAAGTAGGTCCGGGCGATCATGCCGCGAATGGAAGGGCGGGGCATGACTTTCTTGGCCTTGAAGTCGACCTGGGTCAGGCATGAACCATATTGCCCCGACTGCTCGGGCAGCCAGCCAAAGCTGAAGTTGCTGCGATCGCCATTGACCTCGCCAATGCTGGGCACCAGGTTGTGCAAGTCAGCCTCGGCCTTCTGGTAAACCGGGTCGTAGCGGGTGCAGTTCTTGCGACCGCCCGCTTGCCAGCACTGGCGTTGATGACCGATTTGCCAGGCCGGAACAATATGCTCCCACTCGATGCGGGATGCGCGTTTGGCATTTTTACGCGGCACGTAACCGCAGGCGGCAAGGTTCACCCGGTTACCGGTGTACTTGCAGCCACAGTAAAACTCGGTGGACTGGGGCGCGTAGAGCTTCCAGGCGACCTTTTTCGCTTCGGTGAAGGTGCGCGGCGCGTCGGCTTGCGCACCCATGACAACAAACAGAAACAGCAAGGTAAACCAGCGGACACTCATCGACTCAATCTTCCTTCGGCACAACCCAGAAGATCTGCACGCCGCCATCGTCGCGATAGGCGAGGGTGACGTTGTCGTTCTCGTCGATTTCTTCCAGCAAGCGTTCCCATTCATCCACCGGTTCGTCAGGCAGGCGGAAGATCAATGCTGCCCTGGCCTTTTGTGCGGTGGGAGAGTTGATGATTTTCTGAACGCGCAAGCCCATGCGTACATAGGTGTCAGGAGAGGTAGAGGTGGTGTCCACGGAATTATCCTTATTAAGCTGTACGTGCATACAGTATTTAACTGTAGGCCATTTCGCAACTGCTTAAAAACCAAGAAAATCCTCTGACAGCGATTTGTTCCGTTTGGCGTAAGGCGAAGGGAGTTTTTTTGTAAGATCCAGCGGCAGCCACTCGCCAAAACTGGCGAATGGCGCACGGGGTGCCCGACCGGATCCGGTCGGGCGAGGGCAAATCAGTATTCCCAGAACATCCGTTGCAGTTCTTTGCTGTCGTTGGTCTTGGTCAGTGCGACCATCGCCAGGATCCGGGCCTTCTGCGGGTTCAGGTCGTGGGCAACGACCCAGTCGTATTTATCGTCAGGCTGTTCGGCGTTGCGCAATACAAAGCCACCGGCGTTGACATGGGAGGAGCGAATGATCTGCACGCCGTCCTTGCGCAGGGCTTGCAAGGTAGGGACTACCCGCGAGGATACCGAGCCATTGCCGGTGCCAGCGTGGATGATGGCTTTGGCGCCCGATTGAGCCAGGGCCTTGTAGGCGGTATCGCTGACGTTGCCGTAGGAATAGGCGATCTCGACGTCAGGCAGGCTCTTGATGTTCTTGATGTCGAACTCGGAATCCATGGTGTGGCGCTTGGCTGGCAAGCGGAACCAGTAGGATTTGCCTTCGACCACCATGCCCAGCGGACCCCAGGCGCTTTTAAACGCTTCGGTCTTGATGTTGATCATTTTGCTGACGTCGCGACCCGACTGGATTTCATCGTTCATGGTCACTAGCACGCCTTTGCCCCGCGCGTCTTTGCTGCTGGCCACGGCCACCGCGTTGTACAGGTTCAGCATGCCATCGGCGGACATCGCGGTACCTGGGCGCATGGAGCCCACGACGATGATCGGCTTCTCGGTTTTTTCCACCAGGTTCAGGAAGTACGCCGTTTCTTCAAGGGTGTCGGTGCCGTGTGTAATCACGATGCCATCGACGTCTTTGCTGTCGGCCAGTTCGGCTACGCGGCGACCCAGTTGCAGCAGGTTTTCGTTGGTGATGCTTTCGGAGGCGATTTGCATGACCTGTTCGCCGCGAACGTTAGCCAGTTGGCTCAGTTCCGGGACGCCGGCGATCAGCTGTTCAATGCCGACTTTCGCCGCTTGATAGGTCGCGCTGTTGGCGGCGCTGGCGCCCGCACCGGCAATGGTGCCGCCCGTGGCCAGGATTACCACGTTGGCCAGTTTCTGTTGGGTTTCGGCTTCTTTGGCCTGAAGGGCAGTGGGCAGAAGCAGCAGGAGGGCCAAGGCGCCCGGAACAAAGGTCTTAAGTGCAGATGTCATTATTTTTCTCTTCTAGTTGTGAGACGGTGCAGATGCAAGTTCATCTAGATACGCCCCAGACGAACCTGAACGCTGGGGGTGTGAGGGAAAAGCAGGATCTGTACCAGTAATACTCAGAATCGAAAAAACACGCTTAAGTTAATGATTTGTAATGGTATTGCTGTTTGTGTCAGGTGTGATTTTGAGTCTGGATGTTCGGATTGCCGAACATATGCAGATTTTGCGTTCGGCTCTCCGAAACGGATTGCAGTTCTGTTTAAGATTTCAACGCGTCAAATCATCAGTGACCATTAAAGAAACAGCCGCGTCGGTCGATGCTCCTTCAAGGGATCTTTTTCTTCAGGAGTTCACATGTCGTTATCTGTTGGCATTCCCAATGCCGCCGGCATCACCATCGGTGGCAAATCGGCCACTACCCTTCGTGCCTTGAGCGACGCGACAGCTGATGCGGCTGCTCAAGCGCCGGGTGCAAAAAAAAGCGACGGCAATCAGGTCAAGACGGGCCCGGTTGGTCCGGGGGAGAGTGCTGGCGCACAGGCCGAATCGCAAACCAGCGATAACACCAGCGTGGCGGTGAAGGTCTTGCTCAAACGCCTCAAGGAATTGCAGCAGCAATTGCGTGAGCAACAACAGCAGCTGGCGCAAGCCCAGGCGGCGTCCTATCCGAGTCCGGAAGCCAAGACCACCGCGGTAGCGGCCATTCAGGGGCAGGTTGCCGACACCAACGGCGCCATCCTGCAAGTGAGTGCGAGCCTGATCAAGGAGCTGGCCAAGGGTTCCGGCACGGGATCGGTGGTCAACACCACGGCATGAGTTGAATGCCGTTTTTTCGCCACGCATCTCTGAAAGCATTTTTCAGGTCGTTGACAAAATCCGGCAGGGTTCGCATAGTTTGGTTCACGCAAACGTTTGCGCGGCTCCGGCGATGGCTTTATCGCTGTGGGCCGTGAAGCTTACGCCAGCGCAAGCGTTGCTCACAATAATCATAAGATCGGAGTGAACCCATGAAGCTGCCATTCGCTGGACGTCTTCTCGCTGTCGCTATGCTGGCTGCCGCATCCGCTGCATTGCCTGTCTCTTCGGCTTTTGCTGAAACCGCTGAAAAGCCGAAAGTCGCACTGGTCATGAAATCCCTGGCCAACGAATTCTTCCTGACAATGGAAGATGGCGCCAAGGCGTACCAGAAAGATCACTCCGGCGAATTCGAGCTCATCTCCAACGGCATCAAGGATGAAACCGACACCGCAGGCCAGACGCGTATCGTCGAGCAGATGATCCTGGCCAGGGTCAATGCACTGGTGATTGCACCGGCAGACTCCAAGGCCATGGTCCCGGTGATCAAGAAAGCCATCGATGCCGGTATCACGGTGATCAACATCGACAACCAACTGGACCCCGCCGTCGTCAAAAGCAAAAACATCAATGTTCCGTTCGTAGGCCCGGACAACCGCAAGGGCGCACGGCTGGTGGGGGATTACCTGGCCAAACAGCTCAAGGCCGGTGACGAAGTCGGCATCATCGAAGGTGTGTCCACGACCACCAATGCCCAGCAGCGGACCGCGGGTTTCAAAGATGCGATGGAGGCGGCGCAGATCAAGGTCGTGTCCCTGCAATCCGGTGACTGGGAGATCGACAAGGGCAACAAGGTCGCCGCGTCGATTCTCAGCGAATACCCGCAAACCAAGGCCCTGTTGGCCGGCAACGACAGCATGGCGGTCGGCGCGGTATCCGCCGTGCGCGCCGCGGGCAAGGCCGGCAAGGTGCAAGTGGTCGGCTACGACAACATCAATGCCATCCAGCCAATGCTCAAGGACGGTCGCGTGCTGGCCACCGCGGACCAGTTCGCGGCCAGACAGGCGGTGTTCGGCATCGAGACTGCATTGAAGATTCTCAAGGGCGAGAAGGTCGAAGGCGGCGCCAATGGCGTGATCGAAACGCCGGTAGAGCTGGTCACCAAGTAACCTTCTGGCAACGCAACGGCGCTCGTCCAGCCGGACGGGCGCATGGAGAGTTTTTATGTCAGTTTGCGCTCCGGACGCTGTCCTCTCGGTCAGCGGTATCGGCAAGACCTACGCCCAGCCGGTTCTTACCGGCATCGACCTGACGCTCATGCGCGGGGAAGTACTGGCGTTGACCGGCGAGAACGGTGCAGGCAAAAGCACGCTTTCGAAGATTATTGGCGGGCTGGTCACGCCGACCACCGGCCAGATGCGGTTTCAGGGGCAGGACTATCGTCCGGGTAGCCGGGCTCAGGCTGAAGCGCTGGGTATCCGCATGGTCATGCAGGAGCTCAATCTGCTGCCGACCTTGTCGGTGGCGGAAAACCTGTTTCTCGACAACCTGCCCAGCAAAGGCGGCTGGATCAGTCGCAAGCAGTTGCGCAAGGCTGCCATCGAGGCCATGGCTCATGTCGGGCTCGACGCCATTGACCCGGACACCCTGGTCGACGAACTGGGCATCGGCCATCAGCAAATGGTCGAGATCGCCCGCAACCTGATTGGCGATTGTCATGTGCTGATTCTCGATGAGCCGACGGCAATGCTCACTGCCCGCGAAGTCGAAATGCTATTCGAGCAGATCACCCGCCTGCAGGCGCGCGGCGTATCGATCATCTATATCTCCCATCGCCTTGAAGAACTGGCGCGGGTCGCGCAGCGCATTGCCGTGCTGCGCGACGGCAACCTGGTCTGTGTCGAGCCGATGGCCAACTACAACAGCGAGCAACTGGTTACCTTGATGGTTGGTCGCGAGCTCGGCGAACACATCGATATGGGGGCGCGCAAGATCGGCGCTCCGATGTTGACGGTCAAGGGCCTGAGCCGTGCCGACAAGGTTCGCGGCGTGTCGTTCGAAGTCCGTGCCGGAGAGATTTTCGGGATATCCGGTTTGATTGGCGCAGGGCGCACCGAGTTGCTGCGTCTGATCTTTGGTGCTGATATCGCCGACAGCGGCACGGTTGCCCTGGGGGCGCCGGCGCAGGTCATCAATGTGCGTTCGCCAGTGGATGCGGTCGGGCATGGCATCGCGTTGATCACCGAAGATCGCAAGGGCGAAGGCCTTTTGTTGACGCAATCGATCGGCGCCAATATCGCCTTGGGCAACATGCCCGGCATCTCCTGCGCGGGCGTTGTCGACAACGATGGCGAGAACGCCCTGGCCCAGCGTCAGATCGACGCCATGCGCATTCGCAGTTCCGGTCCGGCACAGTTGGTGTCCGAGTTGTCCGGCGGCAATCAGCAGAAGGTCGTCATCGGCCGTTGGCTGGAGCGCGATTGCTCGGTGCTGCTGTTCGACGAGCCGACCCGCGGCATCGACGTCGGCGCCAAGTTCGATATCTATAACCTGCTCGGCGAGTTGACTCGCCAAGGCAAGGCGCTGGTGGTGGTTTCCAGCGACTTGCGCGAGCTGATGCTGATCTGCGACCGGATCGGCGTGTTGTCGGCCGGGCGCCTGATCGATACCTTCGATCGCGACAGCTGGACCCAGGATGAATTGCTCGCCGCTGCTTTCGCCGGCTACCAAAAACGTGATGCGCAGCTCGTTGAAGCCGCGCCTAGGGATCTTCCATGAATACCGTTTCTTCCGCCGGCAAACGCAGTGGCAACTTCTACGGACTGGGCACCTATCTGGGCCTGGCGGGTGCCTTGTTGGCGATGATCGTGCTGTTCTCGGTGCTGAGCAGTCATTTTCTGTCCTACGATACTTTCAGCACCCTGGCCAACCAGATTCCGGACCTGATGGTGCTGGCGGTCGGCATGACCTTTGTGTTGATCATCGGTGGCATCGACCTGTCGGTAGGCTCGGTGCTGGCGCTGGCGGCCTCGACCGTGAGCGTGGCGATTCTCGGCTGGGGCTGGGGCGTACTGCCGGCGGCGCTGCTGGGCATGGCCGTCGCGGCGCTCGCCGGTACCGTCACCGGCTCGATCACGGTGGCGTGGCGGATTCCGTCGTTCATCGTGTCCCTGGGCGTGCTGGAAATGGCTCGCGGGGTGGCGTACCAGATGACCGGTTCGCGTACGGCCTACATCGGCGATGCGTTCGCCTGGTTGTCCAATCCGATCGCCTTCGGCATTTCGCCGTCGTTCATCATTGCGTTGCTGATCATTTTCGTCGCCCAGGCCGTATTGACCCGCACGGTGTTCGGTCGTTACCTGATCGGGATCGGTACCAACGAAGAGGCCGTACGGCTGGCGGGGATCAACCCCAAGCCATACAAGATCCTGGTCTTCAGCCTGATGGGGTTGCTGGCCGGTATTGCCGCGTTGTTCCAGATTTCTCGCCTGGAAGCCGCCGACCCGAATGCCGGTTCCGGTCTTGAGTTGCAGGTGATCGCGGCCGTCGTGATCGGTGGGACCAGCCTGATGGGCGGGCGCGGTTCGGTGATCAGCACGTTTTTTGGCGTCCTGATCATTTCCGTGCTGGCCGCGGGGCTGGCGCAGATCGGCGCAACCGAGCCGACCAAGCGCATCATTACCGGTGCGGTGATCGTGGTGGCGGTGGTGCTGGATACTTATCGCAGTCAACGCGCAAGCCGGCGGACCTGAGTCATGGCGACTATCAAAGATGTGGCAGCCCTTGCCGGCATTTCCTACACCACGGTTTCCCATGTGGTGAACAAGACCCGCCCGGTCAGTGAAGAAGTCCGGATCAAGGTCGAGGCGGCAATCCAGACCCTCGACTACGTCCCCAGCGCCGTGGCCCGTTCGCTCAAGGCCAAGACCACGGCGACCATCGGCCTGTTGGTGCCCAACAGCCTGAACCCGTATTTCGCCGAACTGGCCCGGGGTATCGAGGATTACTGCGAGCGAAACGGTTACTGCGTCATCCTGTGCAACTCCGACGACAATCCGGACAAGCAGCGCAGCTACCTGCGCGTGCTGCTGGAAAAACGCATCGACGGCCTGATTGTCGCCTCGGCCGGTGGCGACAGTGGCCTGGTACAAGGCCTGAAAGGCGTCCGCACGCCCATGGTGATCGTCGACCGCGGACTGGACGGTGTCGATGCGGACCTGGTGCGTATCGATCATGAATACGGCGCCTATCTGGCGACCCGACATCTGCTGGAGTTGGGGCACCGGGATATCGCCACCATCAGCGGGCCGGAAAACACCAGCGTGGCGCAGATGCGACTGGCGGGTTATCGCCGGGCCTTGAAGGAGGCGGGCATCGAAGTCTCGTCCGGGCGCATGCTGGAAAGCGATTTCACCAGCACCGGCGGCTACAGCGCCGCCGCGATTCTGCTGGAAAGCAATCCGCCTAGCGCCATTTTTGCCGCCAACGACATGATCGGCATCGGCGTGCTGCGGGCCGCCGCCGAGCGCAATATTCGCGTGCCGAGCGAGTTGTCGGTGATCGGCTTCGACGATATCCAGATGAGTCGCTATGTCTACCCGTCGTTGACCACGGTCGGGCAATCGATCCTGCAGCTCGGCGAAATGGCTGCCGAAGTGCTTTTACGGCGGATCGCCACGCCGGGCCTGGCGACCGATCAGCGGATCGTGACGCCGAGTATCGTCATACGTGAATCGACGGCGCCGCTGGCTGGCGTGTTTGCCCAGTGCCGTTGAAAACAGAAAGCCGTTGAAACAAAAAGCCATTGAAAACAGAAAGCCGCTGAACCCACAGCGCCGCCGAAACAGAATCGATGAGTAGCAATGTATGCCAGCAAAAGTAGTGGTGATAGGCAGTTTGAACATGGACCTGGTGACCCGGGCGCCACGCTTGCCCAAGGGCGGTGAAACGCTGATTGGGCAGTCGTTTACCACCGTCTCCGGCGGCAAGGGCGCCAATCAGGCCGTGGCTGCGGCGCGGCTGGGGGCCCAGGTGTCGATGATCGGCAGCGTGGGCAATGACGCTTATGGTGAGGTGCTGCGCGGGGCGCTGTTGGCCGAGCAGATCGATTGCCAGGCGGTGAGCATCGTTGATGGTTCCAGTGGGGTGGCGTTGATTGTGGTCGACGACAGCAGTCAGAACACCATCGTGATCGTCCCCGGCGCCAACGGGGCATTGACCTCTGAAGCCATCGACCGTTTTGATTCGGTGATACAGGCGGCGGACGTGCTCATCTGTCAGCTGGAAGTGCCCGATGCTTCCGTTGGCCATGCGCTCAAGCGCGGTCGCGAACTGGGCAAGACCGTCATCCTCAACCCGGCACCGGTCAGCCGCCCGCTGCCGTCGGACTGGTACGCGTCCATCGATTACCTGATTCCAAACGAAAGCGAAGCGTCGGCACTGAGCGGTGTGTCGGTGGACTCCCTCGAAACTGCGCAAGCCGCGGCGACCCGCCTGATTGCCCTGGGCGCCGGCAAAGTGATCATCACCCTCGGTGCGCAAGGTTCGCTGTTTGCCGATGGCCATCGCTTCGAACATTTCCCCGCGCCCATAGTAAAGGCTGTCGATACCACGGCGGCCGGCGACACGTTTGTCGGCGGTTTCGCTGCGGCACTGGCCGCGGGTCAAGATGAGGCGCAGGCGATCCGCTTCGGACAGGTGGCCGCGGCGCTGTCGGTCACCCGTGCTGGCGCGCAACCTTCGATTCCCGTCTTGAGCGATGTACAGGCGTTTAAAACCCCATGAAAAAGACACCTCTGCTCAACATTGCGCTATCGCGGCTGATCGCTTCATTGGGGCATGGCGACCTGGTCGTCATCGGTGATGCCGGGCTGCCGGTTCCACCGGGCGTTGAATTGATCGACCTGGCCCTGACCCATGGCATTCCGGATTTTGTCAGCACCTTGAAGGTGGTGCTCAGTGAGATGCAGGTCGAAAGCCATGTGCTGGCTGAGGAAATCCTGGATAAAAAGCCGTCGGCCCTGGTCGCGCTGCAAGAGCTGGACGGCGAAGGTGCGTTGGGGCGGCGCGAGTTGCTCACTCATGAACAATTCAAGGTCCTGAGCCGACAAGCCAGGGCGATTGTTCGTACAGGCGAATGCCAGCCGTACTGCAACATTGTGCTGGTCGCCGGGGTTACGTTTTGACGGGCTGTCCGCGTTTTGATGTCCCTGGCACAAGGCGTGCGCCCCGTATCGCTATGCTCAGAAACTGCACCCACTGCTCCGGAGCCTGCTGCTTTTGACCTTGAAGACCGCAACCAACGCCCACGCGGCCCCAAAGATCGACCTGATCATCGACACCGATCCGGGGGCTGACGACGTCGTTGCCCTGTTGTTCGCCCTGGCATCGCCGCAAGAGCTGAATGTCCGGGCATTGACCACCGTTGCCGGCAACGTTCGCCTGGACAAGACCTCGCGCAATGCTCGACTGGCCCGCGAGTGGGCGGGGCGCGAAGAGGTTCCGGTCTATGCGGGGGCGCCGAAACCCCTGGTGCGCACACCCATCTATGCCGAGGATATTCATGGCCAGGAAGGGTTGTCGGGCATTGCCGTGTATGAGCCCGGCAAAGGCCTGGCCAAGGGCAGTGCCATCCCTTATCTGATCGATACCCTTAAATCTGCCGAGCCTCACAGCATTACCATCGCCATGCTTGGCCCGCAGACCAACCTGGCCCTGGCGTTGATCCAGGAGCCGGGTATCGTTCAGGGCATCAAGGAAGTGGTGGTCATGGGCGGCGCGCACTTCAACGGCGGCAACATCACGCCGGTGGCCGAGTTCAACCTGTTCGCCGATCCGCAAGCGGCCGAAGTGGTGCTCAACAGTGGTGTGAAGCTGACCTACCTGCCGCTGGATGTGACCCACAAGATCCTTACCAGCGAAGCGCGCCTGAATCAGATTGCCGCGCTGAACAACAACGCCAGTCGTCTGGTGGGCAGTATTCTCAATGAGTACATCAAGGGCGACATGGAGCACTATGGCCTTCCGGGCGGCCCGGTGCATGACGCCACGGTTGTCGCTTACCTGCTCAAGCCGCAATTGTTCAGCGGTCGTTCGGTCAACGTGGTGGTCGACAGCCGCGAAGGACCGACCTTTGGACAAACCATCGTCGACTGGTATGACGGCTTGAAAGCGCCAAAGAATGCCTTCTGGGTAGAAAGCGGCGATGCCCAGGGCTTCTTCGATCTGCTGACCGAGCGCCTGGCCCGCCTGAAGTAAGCATCATCTGCCGCAGGCGCTTGCCTGCGGGTTTCACTCCCTCGCGCTAACCGCTCAGGTCTTTTGGTCCGACAGGTGTTTCTCGAAAATCTGCTCGATGAACGATTGGGCGGCTTCGGTTCCAAGGTCCCTGACCAGAAGGTCGATACCGATAATGGCGAGCTCTTCCGTGCTGCTTGGGCTGTAGGAGCTGTGGCCGTCTTGCCACTTGGCCTTGATGTCAGCGTCGATGCTTACGGTGGTCATGATGGCGCTCGTGAAGTCGGGGAAGTCTGAGTGCCGAGTTAACCATTTTGCGGGGCTTTTGACACGCCGACTTAGGTATGAAAGGAGGGCTATGCGACACTTGGCCTTTGTCGAATATTCAAGGAGCACGTTGTGCAGATCGATTTGAACTCCCCGGATGGCCTGACCCTCGAGGCGGTGCGTCAGTTGCTGGCCGGCGCCAGTGACGATGGGCACACCCAGTTGCGGGTCACCAAGGGAGGCATCGCCTACATCTCCTCGGGTGTCGTGGGCGGTACCGATATCGACGGCTTGTTGTTCCGGCTCGAAACCTGGGCCAAGGGCTCAGGTTATGTCGGGCGGGTCGCGGCCAGCGATGAAGTCTGGGTCATGCAAATCTTCAATGCCTTGAAAGAGAACTGGCCCAATCCTCCTTACGACTACATCGACGTCTATTGAGCGTCGTTCATATTCAGTCACGATTCAGTGGTTAAGGGCAGGGCGACGCTCAGGCAGAATCGCGGCTCGTCCGGATCATGGGCAGGGTGCTCCCTGTGAAACCAAACGCCAGTCTGGTTGTCGCACGATCTCAGCTTAATCATTGAATAAGGAGGCTTCATGCCTTGGAAGCTCGCGTCATTGGGTACTTTGTTGGCCGTTGCCACACTGGCCGGTTGCAGCACTCCCTCTACGGAGTCGGCAACAACGGATGTTGCGACAACTGACACGGGTCACAGTCGCTGTGAGGCAAAGGCTGCCGAGTTCACTGTCGGTAAACAGGCATCGCCGCAGTTGCTTGAGCAGGCGCGTACCCGCGCAGGGGCGCAAAGTGCACGGTTCCTGCTGCCAACCGATATGGTGACGCTGGAGTACCGTTCCGATCGCCTGAACCTGAACACCGATGCCAGCCGGGTAGTGACGCGCGTCAACTGCGGCTGATCGTTCGGCTTTTGTTTCAGCCATAAAAAACCCCGTCACATGGACGGGGTTTTTTTAGTGCGCCTGGAAATTACTCTGGGCGAACTTGAGCAGCTTGCATACCCTTTTGGCCTTTCTCAGCCACGAAGGAAACAGTCTGGCCTTCTTTCAGGCTTTTGAAACCGTCGCTTTCGATAGCTTTGAAGTGTACGAACAGGTCGTCACCGCCACCTTGAGGAGTGATGAAGCCGAAGCCTTTTTCATCGTTGAACCATTTAACGGTGCCGGTTTGGCGATTAGACATGGTGTATCTCCAAGAAACATATATTTTCAGTAGTACTGTGCTGCTCAGGCCAACTGGGCACACCCGGGTATCATAGTCGAAATGTTCGCTTTGGGAGCCCCCCGGGCGAGCTGTTTGCCTTGCTGTCGAGCGGTCTTTGGTGCTTCCTATCGCTGGAGGCCCCGTTTTAAAAGGCTTTCAGCCGAAAGAAAAGACGAAAAAAAAGCTGTAAAACCTTCAAAAAATCTCAGTCAAAGTGACATTCGGTCTGTTTTTTCGGTCAGTGCAGGTGAAAAAATCAATGCCAGACGCTTATTTCTTCGCCCCGGTATCGACCCTGCAAGTGGCGATTTTCTGCATCGCCTGATTTGCCAGTTCTTGACTTGCCTTGCCGTCCATCAATGCCTGAAGGTCTTTGGCAGGATAGGATTTGAGCTGGTCGGCGCCGCAACCACAGACGGCTTTTGCCTTCGCATCACCGATCTTTTGTGCCGCTGCAGGGACGCATTGCGCCATGTATTTTTCGCGCTCACCCTTTGGCCAATCGGCGTGGGCGGCCAATGGCAGCAGCAGAACGATGGGGGCAACTACGGCGAACAAACGGTTCAGACGCATGCTGGGATGCTCCTTGTGGGTCAATGACGTGTTATCTGAGGGGCGAAGCGGTGTTCAAGTTCAGCACTCTGGCATAAAAATGCCCGATTTGCCCCCGTACAAAGTCTGTGTGCATCGACGACCGTTCATCTGTGCTAGCATGCCTCGTTCGGGCGTTTGCAGGCTCCGGCGGACCTTCAGTCCCGGTAGCGGCAGATGCACGATTAACCCTGATTTGAATCCCAGTCACTCTGGTTCGGTTTTCCGGTTGGCCGCAAGGCTCCTGCCGCTGTAAGGCAGGCGTTCGTCATTGAATGGCCTGGACCGGATCTTGTACTGGCTCATCCCAACCCACGTGACCTTTGGTAGGGGTCACCACTAGGAGAGGAGGCGCCATGCCAACTATTACTCTTCCCGACGGCAGTCAACGTTCATTCGATCACCCGGTTTCCGTAGCCGAGGTCGCCGCATCCATTGGTGCAGGCCTGGCCAAGGCCACCGTTGCCGGCAAGGTCGATGGCAAGCTGGTCGACGCCAGCGACATCATCGACAGCGATGCGTCGCTGCAAATCATCACGCCAAAGGATGAAGAGGGGCTGGAGATCATTCGCCACTCTTGCGCCCACCTGGTTGGCCACGCGGTCAAGCAGTTGTACCCGAGCGCCAGGATGGTCATCGGTCCGGTCATCGATGAAGGTTTCTATTACGACATCGCCTTCGAGCGTCCTTTCACTCCGGACGACCTGGCGGCCATCGAACAGCGCATGCAGCAGCTGATCGAGAAAGATTACGACGTGATCAAGAAAGTCACTCCGCGCGCCGAAGTGATCGAAGTGTTCAAGGCCCGTGGCGAAGACTACAAGTTGCGCCTGGTCGAAGACATGCCGAACGAGCAGGCCATGGGCCTGTACTATCACGAAGAATACGTCGACATGTGCCGCGGTCCGCACGTGCCGAACACCCGCTTCCTTAAATCCTTCAAGCTGACCAAGCTGTCCGGCGCCTACTGGCGCGGCGATGCCAAGAACGAGCAATTGCAGCGCGTCTACGGCACCGCATGGGCGGACAAGAAGCAACTGGCGGCTTACATCCAGCGCATTGAAGAAGCCGAAAAGCGCGATCACCGCAAGATCGGCAAGCGCCTGGGCCTGTTCCACACCCAGGAAGAGTCGCCGGGCATGGTGTTCTGGCACCCGAACGGCTGGACTTTGTACCAGGTGCTAGAGCAGTACATGCGCAAGGTTCAGCGCGATAACGGCTACCTCGAAATCAAGACGCCGCAAGTCGTTGACCGCAGCCTGTGGGAGAAATCCGGGCACTGGGCCAACTACGCCGACAACATGTTTACCACCCAGTCGGAAAACCGCGACTACGCGATCAAGCCAATGAACTGCCCTTGCCACGTGCAGGTGTTCAACCAGGGCCTGAAGAGCTACCGCGAGTTGCCGATGCGCCTGGCCGAATTTGGTGCATGCCATCGCAACGAGCCGTCGGGTGCCTTGCACGGCATCATGCGCGTGCGCGCGTTCACTCAGGACGACGCCCACATCTTCTGCACCGAAGAGCAGATGCAGGCCGAGTCCGCTGCGTTTATCAAGCTGACCATGGACGTCTACGCCGATTTCGGCTTTAAAGATGTCGAAATGAAGCTGTCCACTCGTCCGGAAAAACGCGTCGGTTCCGACGAACTTTGGGATCGCGCCGAAGCTGCACTGGCCGCAGCCCTTGATAGCGCGGGCCTGCCGTACGATCTGCAGCCGGGCGAGGGTGCGTTCTACGGTCCGAAGATCGAGTTCTCGCTGAAAGATTGCCTCGGTCGCGTCTGGCAATGTGGTACCCTGCAGCTCGATTTTAACCTGCCTGTCCGTCTGGGAGCCGAATACGTCTCCGAAGACAACAGCCGCAAGCACCCGGTCATGTTGCACCGGGCGATCCTGGGGTCCTTCGAACGCTTCGTCGGAATCCTGATCGAGCACTACGAGGGTGCATTCCCTGCGTGGCTGGCGCCGACCCAGGCAGTGGTGATGAATATCACTGATAAACAGGCCGATTTTGCCGCTGAAGTTGAAAAAACCCTCAACGAAAGCGGATTTCGTGCCAAGTCTGACTTGAGAAATGAAAAGATCGGCTTTAAAATCCGCGAGCATACTTTGCTCAAGGTTCCTTATCTCTTGGTTATCGGAGATCGGGAAGTCGAGATGCAGACTGTCGCTGTGCGTACTCGTGAAGGTGCTGACCTGGGCTCGATGCCCGTCGCCCAGTTCGCTGAGTTTCTCGCGCAAGCGGTTTCCCGGCGTGGTCGCCCAGATTCGGAGTAATTATTATTAAGCGTGAAATGAGACAAGATAAACGAGCTGCACCGAAAGCCCCGATCAACGAGAATATCTCGGCACGCGAGGTTCGGTTAATTGGGGCTGAAGGTGAACAGCTTGGGATTGTGTCAATTGAAGACGCGCTTCTTAAGGCTGAAGAGGCCAAGCTGGATCTGGTGGAAATTTCCGCCGATGCAGTACCCCCTGTTTGCAAACTGATGGACTACGGCAAGTCGATCTTCGAAAAGAAGAAGCAGATTGCTGCGGCCAAGAAAAACCAGAAGCAGATTCAGGTTAAAGAAATCAAGTTTCGTCCAGGGACGGAGGAAGGGGATTACCAGGTAAAACTGCGCAACCTGGTACGTTTCCTGAGTGATGGGGACAGGGCCAAGGTATCCTTGCGATTCCGCGGCCGTGAGATGGCCCACCAGGAGCTGGGGATGGAACTCCTCAAGCGAGTTGAAGGTGACTTGCTCGAGTACGGTTCGGTCGAACAGCATCCTAAGATGGAAGGACGCCAGCTGATCATGGTCATCGCCCCGAAAAAGAAGAAGTAATCAACAGGGCACGGCAGGCCTTCTGATTATGTTTATCAACTGAATGCGGAGTATCCGAACATGCCAAAAATGAAGACCAAAAGTGGTGCTGCTAAGCGGTTTCTGAAAACTGCTAACGGTATCAAGCACAAGCACGCTTTCAAGAGCCACATCCTGACCAAAATGTCGACCAAGCGTAAGCGTCAACTGCGCGGTAGCAGCTTGCTGCATCCGTCTGACGTGGCAAAAGTCGAGCGCATGCTGCGCCTTCGTTAATTTTAGTCAAGAATAGAGGAAGTAACTCATGGCTCGTGTAAAGCGTGGCGTCATTGCCCGTAAGCGTCACAAAAAAATTCTGAAACTTGCTAAAGGCTACTACGGCGCACGCTCCCGCGTATTCCGTGTTGCCAAGCAAGCGGTAATCAAGGCAGGCCAATACGCCTACCGTGACCGTCGTCAGAAAAAACGTCAGTTCCGCGCTCTGTGGATCGCTCGTATCAACGCTGGTGCTCGTATCAACGGTCTGTCCTACAGCCGTTTCATCGCCGGCCTGAAAAAAGCGTCCATCGAGATCGACCGTAAGGTTCTGGCTGATCTGGCAGTGAACGAAAAAGCGGCGTTTGCTGCGATTGTCGAGAAAGCTAAAGCCACCTTGGCTTAAGTACCCCCGACAGTCACCCGGCCTCGCATCTGTGGGGCCAGGTGTTAAACGTCATAAATAGGGGAAGAGCCTTCAAGCTCTTCCCCTATTTTGTATCTGGAGTCTGTACATGGAAAACCTGGATGCGCTCGTCTCTCAAGCTCTAGAGGCTGTGCAAAGCGCTGAAGATATCAATGCCCTGGAGCAAATCCGGGTTCACTACCTTGGCAAGAAGGGTGAATTGACTCAGGTGATGAAGACCCTGGGGAATTTGCCGGCAGAAGAGCGCCCGCAGGTCGGTGCGCTGATCAACGTTGCCAAGGAGCGTGTCACAGAGGTCCTTAATGCGCGCAAGGCATTGTTTGAAGAAGCCGATCTGGCTGCCAAACTCTCTGCCGAGTCCATTGACGTGACCCTGCCTGGCCGTGGTCAGACCTCCGGTGGTCTGCATCCGGTTACCCGCACTCTGGAACGCGTCGAACAGTTCTTCACCCGTATTGGCTACGGCATCGCCGAAGGCCCTGAGGTCGAAGACGACTATCACAACTTCGAAGCGCTCAACATCCCAGGCCACCACCCGGCCCGGTCGATGCATGACACCTTCTATTTCAATGCGAACATGTTGTTGCGCACCCATACCTCGCCGGTACAGGTCCGCACCATGGAGTCGAAACAGCCGCCGATCCGCATCGTCTGCCCAGGCCGTGTATACCGCAGCGACTCCGATATCACCCACTCGCCGATGTTCCACCAGGTCGAAGGCCTGCTGATCGATCGCGACATCAATTTCGCCGACCTCAAAGGCACCATCGAAGAGTTCCTGCGGGTGTTCTTCGAAAAGGAACTGGCGGTACGTTTCCGTCCTTCGTACTTCCCGTTCACCGAGCCATCCGCTGAAGTCGACATGGAATGCGTGATGTGCAGCGGTAAAGGCTGCCGCGTCTGCAAGCAGACCGGCTGGCTGGAAGTGATGGGCTGCGGCATGGTTCACCCGAACGTGCTGCGCATGTCCGGGATCGACCCGGAAGAGTTCTCGGGCTTTGCCTTCGGCATGGGCGTTGAGCGTCTGGCCATGCTGCGTTACGGCGTGAACGACTTGCGTCTGTTCTTCGACAACGACTTGCGGTTCCTCGCGCAATTTCGCTAGTCGTAACGAATTCTTAGGAGAGCAGGATGAAATTCAGTGAACAATGGCTGCGTGGCTGGGTTAGCCCGCAGGTAAGTCGCGACGAGCTGGTTGCTCGTCTGTCGATGGCCGGTCTTGAGGTCGATAGCGTTACGCCGGCCGCCGGTGTTTTCAGTGGCGTGGTCGTTGGCGAGGTGCTGAGCACCGAGCAGCACCCGGACGCCGACAAGCTGCGTGTGTGCCAGGTCAGCAACGGTTCGGAAACCTTCCAGGTTGTTTGCGGTGCGCCAAATGTGCGCCCGGGCCTGAAGATTCCTTTCGCCATGATCGGCGCCGAGCTACCGGGCGACTTCAAGATCAAGAAGGCCAAGCTGCGTGGCGTTGAGTCCAACGGCATGCTGTGCTCGCAATCCGAGCTGCAGGTCGGTGAAGGCAATGACGGCTTGATGGAGCTGCCGGCCGATGCGCCGGTGGGCGAGGATTTCCGCGTTTATCTGGACCTGGAAGACGCCAGCATCGAGGTCGACCTGACCCCGAACCGTGGCGACTGCCTGTCCCTGGCCGGTCTGGCCCGTGAAGTGGGCGCACTGTACGCCGCTGCGGTGGTTCGTCCGGTGGTGGCTTCGGTTCCGGCCGCCCACGATGAAGTGCGTTCGGTAGAAGTGCTGGCGCCCGCCGCGTGCCCGCGCTACCTCGGTCGTGTGATTCGTAATGTCGACCTGTCCAGGCCTACGCCGCTGTGGATGGTTGAGCGCCTGCGTCGTGCAGATGTGCGCAGCATCGACGCTGCCGTCGACATTACCAACTACGTGATGCTGGAACTGGGTCAGCCGCTGCACGCTTTCGATCTCGCCGAAATCAACGGTGGCATCCGTGTGCGCATGGCCGAAGAGGGCGAGAAGCTGGTACTGCTCGACGGTCAGGAAGTCAGCCTGCGTAGCGATACGCTGGTGATTGCCGACCACTCCCGCGCACTGGCAATCGCCGGTGTCATGGGTGGCGAGCACAGCGGTGTCTCCGCGACCACCCGCGATGTGTTCCTGGAAAGCGCTTTCTTCGACCAGATCGCCGTAGCAGGCAAGGCCCGTTCCTATGGCCTGCACACTGACGCATCCCATCGCTATGAGCGCGGCGTTGACTGGCAGCTGGCCCGCGAAGCCATGGAGCGCGCGACCGGCTTGCTGCTCGATATCACCGGTGGTGAAGCGGGTCCGATCATCGAGACCGTCAGCGAACAGCACCTGCCGAAAATTGCTCCGATCACCCTGCGTGCCCAGCGCATTGCCCAGATGCTGGGTATGGAAATGGACTCGGCTGAAGTGGAGCGTCTGCTCAATGCCTTGGGCCTGACCATTACTGCCGACGGGGCAGGGCAGTGGCGTGTAGAAGTGCCAAGCCATCGCTTCGATATCAGCCTGGAAGTCGACCTGATTGAAGAACTGGCACGCCTGTACGGCTACAACCGTTTGCCGGTTCGTTACCCGCAAGCGCGTCTGGCGCCGCAAGCCAAGGCAGAAGCCCGTAGCGACCTGCCTGAACTGCGCCGACTGCTGGTTGCCCGTGGGTATCAGGAAGCAATTACCTACAGCTTCATCGATCCGAAACAGTTCGAACTGTTTAATCCGGGTGTGGAGCCGTTGCTGCTGGCGAACCCGATCTCCAATGACATGGCCGCCATGCGTTCGTCGCTGTGGCCGGGTCTGGTCAAGGCGCTTCAGCACAACCTGAACCGTCAGCAGGATCGCGTGCGTCTGTTCGAAAGCGGCTTGCGTTTCGTTGGTCAGCTTGAAGGTTTGAAGCAAGAGCCGATGTTGGCAGGCGTTGTTTGCGGTAGTCGTCTGCCGGAAGGCTGGGCGCAAGGTCGCGATACCGTCGACTTCTTCGACGTCAAGGCTGACGTGGAAGCGGTGCTGGGCTTCGCCGGTGCCCTGGATGCGTTCACTTTCGTACCGGGCAAGCACCCGGCGCTGCACCCGGGTCAAACCGCGCGCATCGAGCGTGACGGTCGTCTGGTCGGCTTCATTGGCGCGATCCACCCTGAATTGTCGAAAACCCTCGGTCTCGACCGTCCAGTCTTCGTCTTCGAGCTGGTTCTGGCGGAAGTGGCGTCGGGCAAAATGCCTAAATTCCACGAGTTATCGCGCTTTCCTGAAGTGCGTCGTGACCTTGCACTGATTGCGCACAAAGACGTTGCAGCCACGGCTGTACTGGACGTAATCCGTGAAAATGCAGGCGAATGGCTGACAGACCTCAGGCTATTTGACGTGTATCAGGGTAAAGGCATTGATCCTGATAGAAAAAGCCTTGCAGTCGGCTTGACCTGGCAGCATCCATCGCGCACTCTTAATGACGATGAGGTGAATACCGCAACGCAAAACATCCTCACCTCGCTCGAACAAAGGTTGAACGCCACGTTAAGGAAGTGACGTATGGGGGCTCTGACGAAAGCTGAGATGGCGGAACGTCTGTATGAAGAGCTGGGCCTGAACAAACGGGAGGCCAAGGAATTGGTCGAACTGTTTTTTGAAGAAATCAGGCACGCTCTTGAAGACAACGAACAAGTCAAATTGTCCGGTTTCGGCAATTTCGACCTTCGGGACAAACGCCAGCGGCCTGGCCGCAATCCGAAAACGGGGGAAGAAATCCCGATCACGGCTCGCCGTGTGGTCACCTTTCGTCCAGGGCAGAAGTTGAAGGCCCGAGTTGAGGCTTATGCTGGAACCAAGTCATAACGACGAGCTCCCCGTCATCCCGGGCAAACGCTACTTCACCATTGGTGAAGTCAGCGAGCTGTGTGCGGTCAAACCGCACGTGCTGCGCTACTGGGAGCAGGAGTTTCCTCAACTCAACCCTGTCAAACGCCGCGGAAACCGCCGGTATTATCAGCGCCAGGACGTGCTGATGATCCGGCAGATCCGCGCGCTTCTTTACGATCAGGGGTTCACCATCGGCGGAGCGCGCTTGCGTTTGTCCGGTGATGAAGCCAAAGACGACACCACCCAATACAAGCAAATGATCCGCCAGATGATCGCCGAGCTCGAAGATGTTCTGGTGGTGCTCAAGAAATAAATTCTCGCTTTTAAATACTTCCAGTTTTCAAAAGCTTGCGATATATTCTTGAGCGTTCCTCGAGGAGAGGGACGAGTTTCACGCCTAGTCGGGGCGTAGCGCAGTCCGGTAGCGCACTAGCATGGGGTGCTAGGGGTCGAGTGTTCGAATCACTCCGTCCCGACCATATAATTCAATGACTTAGCCCAATCTGAAAAGGTTGGGCTTTTTCATGCCTGCAAAATTACCCCCCACATTTACTCCCACGGTTATCCTGGATCTAGCCTTGAATCGACGCCCGCCGTTCCGACGGACGCCCAATCGGGCTATAGAAATCGGCGAGGTAATGGCCAGCGTTGATGCTCGCGCCGAATTGACCCACGAGCTGAAGCAAGACTGACCCCCTCTAAACCGGCACAAATTCCGCATAGGCAATGGTTCGAGAGAGCACATGCGCCTGGCAATCGAATTTTTCGAACGTACCTGTGGCAAACGTCCCGTGGGCTGGTATTGCCGATATGGCGCTAGCGACCCCGCATGATGTCGATCGGGCTGCATCCACGCATGGTGGGCCGTCCCGGGAAAGTAAGGGCGATCAAGCAATTCATCGAGTATGCCAGGCAGTACAGCGATGTCTGGTTTGCTACGCGCGAAGAAATCGCCCGTGCCTGGCTTGAACGAACTTGATTGCGTGGTGATCACGCCGGATCAAAAAAATGATGCGCTGCTCGACAGAAGTCGCCATTCAATCCCGAGCAATCTTGTCATTTGCCAAGGCTTAGGGCAGGGTCGATACCACTGAGATCTCTGCCAAAGGAGTCACCCTATGTCAAAGCTATATCCCAGTATCGATCCCGAGGGGCTGGTCGAGTACTCAGTGGTCTACACCGACCGCTCGCTCAACCACATGTCGCAGTCATTTCAAGGCGTGATGAAGAACATTTCCAGGACCCTGAAACAGGTCTACAACGCCCAGGCTGTCGCGGTGGTCCCGGGCAGTGGCACATTCGGCATGGAAGCGGTGGCGCGACAGTTTGCCACCGACCAGCAGTGTCTGGTGATACGCAACGGCTGGTTCAGTTATCGCTGGAGCCAGATCCTTGAGATGGGCAACATCCCGGCGGCTACTACGGTGCTGAAAGCCCGACCGGTCGACACCGGTCGCCAGGCGGCCTACGCCCCACCCCCTCTGGACGAAGTGCTGGCAGCCATTGCGGCTTCGAGGCCGCAGATTGTCTTCGCCCCCCACGTTGAAACCTCATCAGGGATTATCCTGCCCGACGACTACCTGCGGGCCGTCGGCGACGCCGTGCATGCGGTGGGTGGCCTGTTCGTGCTGGACTGCATCGCTTCCGGCACGCTTTGGGTTGATATGCGCAAATGCGCAGTCGACCTGCTGATCAGCGCGCCGCAGAAAGGCTGGAGCGCCTCCCCTTGCTGCGCCCTGGTGATGCTCGGTTCTTTGGCCCTTGAGCGCATCGAGCAGACGCAAAGCAGCAGCTTCGCCTGCGACCTGAAAAAGTGGCTTCAGATCATGCAGGCCTACGAACAGGGCGGGCATGCCTACCATGCGACCATGCCCAGCGATTCCCTCGCGCGGTTTAACGAGGTGATGAAAGAGACGCAAGCCTACGGTTTCGAAAAGGTCCGCGGCGAACAACAGGTCCTGGGTGATCGGGTGCGCGCAATGTTGAGCGGCAGAGGCATCAAAAGCGTGGCCGCAGCCGGCTTTCAGGCCCCTGGCGTAGTGGTGAGCTACACCGATGATGCCGACATCAAGAGCGGCAAGAAATTTGCCGAGCACGGCCTCCAGATCGCCGCCGGAGTGCCGTTGCAATGCGACGAGCCGGCCGACTTCCAGACCTTCCGCATCGGTCTGTTCGGACTCGAAAAGCTGCACAATATCGAGCGCACGGTCAGCACCCTCGCGCAGGCACTGGACGAGGTGATGATTAACTGAACCGGTATTCGACACCGTTACCACAGTGGTCTGGGACATGTTGAAAACCACGGGCGCCAACAACGATCTGGCCATGGCCTGTGCGGCAGTCGATGTGTGGATGCCGGGCATCGAACTGTACAGGTGGCGCCTCTTACATACCGTCGTACTGATACACGGTCGCACTCCAATACTGGCTGTCGTTACGTTTTTGCCGAGCCCAACCGTCAGCGACCAGTTGATTGGCGATCATTCGATTCATAAAACCATGACCGAGCAGCAGAACCGGTCCATCACCGGCAAGGGACTGTAATCGTTTGGCTGCCGTGCTGGCGCGGATCCTCGCAGTGCTGGCGGATTCGACGTTGCGTGAGTAACCGCACAGCCATAAGACTCGAAGGATAAATGCCCAGGTAAACGGCGATAACCGTGGCAGCTTCCAATGACCACAAGGTAGTTGTGCTTCGCAGAAAAGTGCGTCGACCAGTGCAGGCTTCAGGCCGAGCGCCTGGAGAGAGGTCAGCGCACGAGGCGCGCTGCTTGAAACAATCACCGTGGCGGTTGCGGCGAGTTGCATACTGGCAGGCGGGATCGGGTGGTGGGTAATTTCGGATCGGTTGTATTGCTCGATCCATTCTTTCATCTCGATCGCTGAGATTTTGTCGGTAGCGGCCAGTTTTGGCTGGCCGTGACGCATCAGGATTATTTCCCTGTTCACAAATTTACGTCCTTGTTCTGGTGCGTGGTAAATGACCAGTAAGTGCGGTCTCGGGAACTCAAGGTACGCCTCGTGTGCCAGCACCGTGGTTTTCAAACCAGTCGTGATCACGGTACCACGCCACGGTGTCAGTGATTGTCAGCTCTAGCGCCCGGAAACTCAGGCCAAGCTCCTGTTCACTCTTGCGATGGTTGAAGCAGGTGCGGTCCTTCTCTCGTACCAACAGGCGCAACGTGGCCATGCTCAGCAGAATGGGCTTGCCGGTAAGGCGTGCATAGATCTCCTGCACAGCCGCCAGGGTGTATAGAAACGGCAGCGGTAGTTGTCGAACGGGCGTCTTGACGCCCGCTATACGTCCTAGAACCGGGACCAGCTGACCCATCGTCATATGTCGGCCCGCCGCGAGATAGCGCTCACCTCGTCGGCCATGTTCGGCTGCGGCAATCAGCGCCGATGCCACATCACGGGCATCGACAACGGAGAAGCTGCCAGGGATCAGCCCGGGCAACTTGCCGTTCACGACATCGTTGACCAACTGTCCCGAAGAGGTCGGGCCAATGTCGGCAGGGCCCCACATCCAACCGGGCAGGACCATGCAGGCATGCATCTCGGGATGTGCTTGCAGGAACGACAAGACGACACGGTCGGCGAGGATCTTGCTGCGGTAGTAGTCATCCGCGTCGGCGTCGGCCCGCAGACATGTCTCATCGATGGACGCGCCAGGTGCGCCGTCGAGCACGGCAATGGAAGACGTATGGACGAACCGTCGTATACCGGCGCGGTAGGCCTGGTGAATCAGGTCCCGCGTACCGGCGACATTGATTTTTTCGAGTTCCTTCCAGTGCCTGCCACCCTTGTAGTTATCGCGAAAGAACGCCGCGGTGTGAAACACCGTATCGCAGCCTTGCAGCGATGCGGCGAATGCGTCGACATCGGCCATGTCACCCACGACCAGCTCCACACCCGGCAGATTGTTGAACTGCTGTTCACCTTTGGCTCTTGAGCGGACCAGGCCTTTGACCCTGTAGCCACGAGCGACCAATTCACGCACCAGGTTGTTGCCCAGCAAGCCGGTTGCTCCAGTAACAAATGCGCTGCGCATGGCTCAACCCTCACCCTGTCCGGCTAACGGCATCAACACCGCACTGTCGAAGAAGACCTCTTCACGGATGGCCAGTCCGTCTTTGAAGGTGAAGTGTGCGGCGTAGTGCACGGTAATATGGCGTCCATGGGGTGCAATCACCCGGCCTGGCAGCACCAGGGGGGCGGCGAAGGTGCCGGTCAGCAGGGCAGTCAGCGCCAAACGATCGTCAGCGACCATGAATGGGGTGAAGGTCACCTGGGCATCGGGGAATGCGTAGAACAGCGCAGTCTCTCTTTTGCGCATGGATTCGCGACCGGCTTGAACCCCCATGCCATCGACGTAGATGAAGTCTTCGCAAACCAACGCAAGCATCGCCTCCACATCACGGCAATTGAAGGCTCTTGAGGCGCGTTCCGCATAGTCGTTGGGGCCAGTAGTCATACAATCCATTCCATTCGTTTCGAGGGCCTGTAGATATACCCTTGAGGCCTCCCTCGAAAAACAGCGACTACTGCATAATGGATTTGCACATATGCAGACCAGGGAGGACAGGACGCATGGCGTTGCAAGCAAATTGGGACGATCTTCGTCTGCTGTTGGCAGTTTCGCGGCGTGGCAGCTTTCTTCAAGCTGGCCAGTTGCTGGGTATCGCGGCGTCTACGGTGTCCCGCCGCCTGACCCAACTTGAGGTCGCACTGGGCGAGCCACTCGTCGAGCGGGGCGTTGAAGGATGCTGGTTGACCTCACGGGGCCAATCCCTCGTGGAAGTTGCCCTGGCCGCGGAAACTGGCTTGAGGCGTCAAACCGCTGCTGGCCTATCCGGGGTACACACAGAGTTATCTGGCAGTGTCCTGGTCAGCGCAGGAGAGGGGTTCTCGTCTTGTGTGCTGGAGGCCGCGAGTCGCTTCACTTCTCTGCACCCGCGTTGCTCGGTGGAGCTGATGGTAACAGCCGACTTTCACAAGATCGTCCGCGGCGTGGCAGACATTGCTGTACGTACAGCTCATCTGGGTGAGCCGTCGCTGATTTATCGACCAATAGGCCGGCTCGCCTACGGTGTTTTCGCTGATGCAGGTTATCTGAAGCGGTTTCCAGGGGTGACCCCGGCCACTGCGGTCAATATTGCCTTGCTTCCCCCGCTGGACATGTTGCCGCAAATGCGTGCGGCAAAGGCCGGTGGTCTGGACCGCGCGCAGATCAGTGTGAACGCGTTCGCAGTTCAGCTCGAATCGGTGAGACGAGGAATGGGTGTGGCCGTACTGCCCCGTATTCTGGCAAAGGACTTGATCGAGTTGTTCCCGGATCTCCAACTTCCAGATATGGAAGTCTATCTGGTGACCCGGCCTCAGGCATTGAAACAGGCTCACATCAAATGTTTTTTTGCCATCCTGGAGCAGGTGCTGCTCGAAGCCCTCTCCATGGAAAATGTCGAAGGTTGCCTCTCTGGGGGGGACCATGAGTATCGGAAGAATAACGATGCTATGAGGACGCAGGACTAAAGATGCCGACTGAGGACGGAGGGTATGGCGGCGGAAAAATTACGCTTTTTTTACGATGGCTTTTGTTACTCGCAACGATACTGGCCGGGAAAATTGACATTGCCTTTATGCCTCGCAACTCTCGGCTTCTTCGTCTTTACCCTCAAGATTTCCTTAGGCTGTTCAATGTTGCTTGCGGGGGAGTAGAAGGTGGTGCGGGTCTGTCGCAGGCCCTTCAGAACGAGTGGTCACTTGGCTGTGCAAGGACGACGGTCTTTACGACTCATCTGAATTTGATGGCAGTTTCACTGAAGTCCACCGGCCTTGAATTCTCACGGAATGCGTTTTCGGCCCTCAATACTCGAGACGTAGAAAGTGAGCGAAACATCGCCCCATGCCATTGAAAAACCCCATCGCAAATCTTCAGCGGCGGGACTGCTTATCGCTGCTGTCGGAGTGGTGTATGGAGATATCGGCACCAGCCCCCTGTACACGCTAAAGGAAGTGTTTGCCGGTCACTACGGTGTCCAGGCCAACCACGATGGCGTGCTGGGCATTCTATCGTTGATCTTCTGGTCGTTGATCTGGGTGGTCTCGATCAAATACGTGTTGTTTATCCTGCGGGCCAACAATCAGGGCGAAGGCGGCATCATGGCGTTGACGGCGTTAGCCCGCCGCGCGGCCTTACCTTATCCGCGCATGAGCAAGGCACTGGTGCTGCTCGGTCTGTTTGGTGCGGCACTTTTTTACGGGGACAGCATGATTACCCCGGCTATTTCGGTGCTCTCTGCGGTTGAAGGACTACAGCTGGCGTTTGATGGAATAGAGCACTGGGTGGTGCCTTTGTCATTGATCGTGCTGGTGGCGCTGTTCTTGATACAAAAACACGGCACGGCTCGCATCGGTATCCTGTTCGGCCCGGTGATGGTGCTGTGGTTTGTGGTGTTGGGTGCACTGGGGATCTATGGCATTTTCCAGCGACCGGAAGTACTGCAAGCGCTCAATCCGTACTGGGGAGCGCATTTTTTTATCGCTCATCCGGGAATCGGTGTGGCCATCCTTGGGGCAGTGGTACTCGCGCTCACGGGCGCCGAAGCACTGTATGCCGACATGGGGCACTTCGGTCGCAAGCCCATTGCCCGCGCTTGGTTCATTTTGGTACTGCCAGGACTTCTACTCAATTATTTTGGTCAAGGTGCCTTGATCCTGGAAAACCCTGAGGCGGTGCGCAATCCATTTTATTTGCTTGCGCCGGGCTGGGCATTGCTGCCAATGGTCGCACTCTCCACACTGGCGACCATCATCGCTTCTCAAGCCGTGATCTCAGGCGCATTTTCCCTGACCCACCAGGCCATCCAGCTTGGGTATGTCCCTCGCATGTTTATCCAGCACACCTCCAGCCAGGAGCAGGGGCAAATCTACATCGGCACGGTCAACTGGGCGTTGATGGTCGGTGTTGTGCTGCTGGTGCTTGGTTTCGAGTCTTCCAGTGCTTTGGCCGCCGCTTATGGGGTCGCTGTGACGGGCACCATGCTGATCACCACCATCCTGTCCTCGGCCGTCGTCCTGCTGCTATGGAAAACCCCGCGCTGGTTGGCCATTCCGATGCTGCTCGGTTTTCTGCTGGTAGACAGTCTGTACTTCGCGGCCAATGCACCGAAGATCTTCCAGGGCGGTGCGTTCCCGGTGATTGCCGGCATTGGCCTGTTCATTTTGATGACGACCTGGAAACGGGGCCGCAAGATCATTGTTGAACGGCTGGACGAAACCGCGCTGCCTCTACCACTGTTCATCAGTAGCATCCGCACGCAGCCTCCTCATCGGGTACAAGGTACGGCGGTGTTTCTGACGGCCAGGTCCGATGCCGTTCCGCATGCGCTGCTGCACAACCTGCTGCATAACCAGGTTTTGCATGAGCAAGTGGTGTTGCTCACCGTGGTGTCTGAAGACAGCCCTCGTGTGAGCGCTGATCGACGGTTTGAGGTTGAAGCCTATGGCGAAGGATTCTTCCGGGTCAGCCTGCACTTCGGCTTTATCGAGGAGCCCGACGTCCCCTTGGCGTTGAGTCTCTGCCACTTGGCCGAGCTGGACTTCAGCCCGATGCGCACCACCTATTTCCTGAGCCGTGAAACGGTGATCCCGACCAAGCGCATCGGCATGGCCCGTTGGCGAGAAAGCCTGTTCGCGTTTTTGCTGAAGAATGCCAACAGCAATCTGAAGTACTTCAAATTGCCGTTGAATCGGGTGATCGAGTTGGGCACGCAGGTAGAGATGTAAAGAGTCATTGAGGACCATCAGCCCTCCGTGTTGAGGGTTGAACCAGCGCCTTCGAGCGACCCTGCGGTTGCTCGAAGGCGCTCTGGTCACTTCAGGTTGCCGCTGAGGAACTGCCGCAGACGCTCACTCTTGGGGTTACCCAATACGTCCTCGGGCGCACCCTGTTCTTCGACCTGCCCCTGATGCAGGAACAGCACCTGATTCGACACTTTGCGCGCAAAGCTCATTTCGTGAGTCACCATGATCATGGTGCGGCCTTCTTCGGCCAGCCCCTGGATCACTTTGAGTACTTCTCCCACCAGTTCAGGGTCCAGGGCTGAAGTCGGCTCGTCGAACAGCATGATCTCCGGTTCCATGCTCAGGGCACGGGCAATGGCGACGCGTTGCTGCTGACCACCCGAGAGAAACGCCGGGTATTGATCGGCCACCCGTGCCGGTAAACCGACCTTGTCCAGGTAGCGCCGGGCGCGATCCTCTGCGTCCTTCTTGCTGACGCCCAGCACCCGGCGTGGGGCCATGGTGATGTTCTCAAGCACGGTCATGTGGCTCCACAGGTTGAAGTGCTGGAACACCATCGCCAGGCGAGTGCGGATGCGTTGCAGTTCATTGGCGTCGGCCACGCGCATGCCGTGGCGGTCATGGACCATTTGAATCGGCTGGTTGTCCAGGCTCATGGCGCCGTCGTTGGGCGTTTCCAGGAAGTTGATGCAACGCAGAAAGGTGCTCTTGCCCGAACCACTGGCGCCAATCAGGCTGATCACATCGCCGGTCCTGGCGTTTAGCGAAACGCCCTTGAGGACTTCATGGTTGCCATAACTTTTGTGCAGGTTTTCAACGGTCAGTTTGTACATGAACAAGCATCCTGAATTAGTGAGCCGGGCCGAGGAAAGACAACCAACGGCGTTCAGCCAGGCGGAACAGGCCGACCAGCGCAAAAGTGACTGCCAGGTAGATCAACGCGGCGATGCCGAACGACTGGAAGGTCAGGAAGGTCGCCGAGTTGGCGTCTCGCGCGACTTTCAGAATGTCCGGAATGGTCGCGGTGAAGGCCACGGTGGTCGAGTGCAGCATCAGAATCACTTCGTTGCTGTAGTAAGGCAGCGAACGACGCAGGGCGGATGGCATGATCACGTAGGTGTAAAGCTTCCAGCCGGTCAGGCCGTAGGCTTTGGCCGCTTCGACTTCGCCGTGGTTCATGCTGCGAATGGCCCCGGCGAAGATCTCCGTGGTGTAGGCGCAGGTGTTCAGGGCGAAGGCCAGGATGGTGCAGTTCATCGCATCGCGAAAGAACGCATCCAGCACGGGCTGAGCACGCACCGCGGCCAGGCTGTAAATGCCGGTGTAACAGATCAGCAGCTGAATATAGAGTGGAGTACCCCGAAACAGATAAGTGTAGAACTGCACCGGCCAGCGCACCCAGACATTGTCCGAGACCCGGGCAATCGACAGCGGGATCGACATCACGAAGCCGAAGAAGATCGAGGCGCTCAGCAGCCAGAGGGTCATGGCCAGCCCGGTGATGTGATTGCCGTCCTGGAACAGGAAAGGTTTCCAGTACTCCTGTAGAAGTTCGATCATCGCACGGCCTCCCGGGTACCTGCGGCGTAGAAGATTTCCATCCGGCGCAAGACGTAGTTCGAAACGGTGGTTATCACCAGATAGATCAAGGCGGCCAGAATCAGGAAGAAGAACAGCTGATAGGAGCTCTTGCCCGCATCCTGGGCCACCTTGACCAGGTCGGCCAGGCCAATGATTGACACCAGCGCCGTGGCCTTGAGGATCACCATCCAGTTGTTACTGATCCCCGGCAGGGCAAAACGCATCATTTGCGGGAACACCACCAGGCGAAAGCGCTGAGCGCGGGTCAGGCCGTAGGCGGTAGCCGCTTCCATCTGCCCTCGCGGTACGGCAAGGATGGCGCCACGGAAGGTTTCGGTGAAATAAGCCCCGTAGATGAATCCCAGGGTAATGACCCCGGCGCTAAAGGGATTGATTTCGATGTATTCCCATTCCATGAAATCGGTAAACGAGGTCAGCCAGGTTTGCAGGCTATAGAAGATCAGCAGCATCAGCACCAGGTCCGGCACCCCGCGGATCAGCGTGGTGTAGGCCTGCGCAGGGACGCGCAGCAGCGCTGATTTCGAAAGCTTGGCGCTGGCGCCGATCAGGCCCAGGCCAACGCTTACCAACAAGCACAGAAAGGATAATTTGACAGTCATCCAGGAGCCTTGTAGCAACAGCGGGCCGAAGCCCTTGAGGCTGAAGCCTGACAGCCCAAGAATCTGCAATAGGTTTTCTAGCATTGAGCAGCCCTACGTCAATCAGAAAAGTGCCCATCCGAGAATGGGCGCAGGGTCATTATTTGCCGCTGTAGAGATTCAGATCGCCAAAGTGCTTCTGCTGGACGGCCGCATAGGTGCCATTGTCGTGCAGTGCCTGGATACCTTTGTTCAGCAATGCCTGGAGTTCGGCGTTGCCTTTGCTGAGACCCACGGCGGTTTTGGCTGGCAGCAGGGGGCTTTCGATCGGCGCGCTGACTTGGAAGTCGGCGCCTGGCGGCGACTTCAGGAAGCCCAGTTCGGCTTGCAGCATGTCCTGGATTGAGGCATCGAGGCGTCCGGAGATCAGGTCAGCGTACACCTGGTCCTGGTTGGCGTAGGCTTGGGTCTCTACCCCGGCCTTGTCCAGCACGGCCTTGGCGTAGGCTTCCTGGATGGTGCCTTGCTCGTAGCCGACTTTCTTGCCCTTGAGGGAGGCCTGATCGGTGCCGATGGCCACGCCTTTCTTGAATACCAGCGCGGTCGGGCCAGAGAACAACTCGTTTGAGAAATCGATAACTTTCTCGCGCGCTGGCGTGGCGGTCATGGAAGAGATCACGCCGTCGAACTTGTTGGCCTTGAGGCCGGGAATCATGCCGTCGAAGTCGCTTTCGACCCACTTGCACTTGACCTTCAGCTCTGCGCAGATCGCGTTACCCAGGTCGATATCGAAGCCCACCAGGCTGCCATCGGCGGCCTTGGATTCGAATGGCGCATAAGAGGGGTCGACGCCAAAGCGCAACTCTTTGTACTCCTTGGCCAGCGCAGAACCGGCAGCCACACACAAAGCTAATGCAGAAAGGGTGAGAAATGCTTTTTTCATTATTTTATTCCCAGGGACCATCGGAAGCGCTTGTGACGCAAAAGCATATTGACTGTTTGGCAAGATGTCTTATGCACACGCAGATACTTGTACAGACAAGCATATGCAATCACCCGGCCAATTCGCGCAGTGGGCGTTTGAGAAAGCGCGTACAGCGCTCTGGGATGGGCTTTTCAGGCAAGTGAGTGCAGGGCGGGAGGCCGCCTGCGAGGCTGTTACCAAAGCAGTTTTTTACACCCGGCTGGGGTATGGGGTAACAAAGTGTGAGATCAAGGACGTCGATTTTCAGGCGGTGTGGATTTTTGAAGGTGTACATATCCGTTGCTGCGGTAACCGCCGCTCAGGGTTGCGCCCTTACGGCGGGTCACTTGTAAAAACGGAACGCCGCCCGGCCTCACGAGGGGCGTGTCCCGCAACAGCAACCGAGGCGGCCTACCGGCCGGCCTGGTTGCTGGGTGCGTTCGAATTTTCCTGGCTCAATCCTTGATGCTCCAGCAGCACCGACGGTCAGCACGACGTAGTTCAACGCGCAGCGCGCTGGAAATAACGCCAGAACAGTAATGCATAGACGATGTCACCCGATGCCGCTACTGGCAATGGCCAGGGGATGCTGCCCGCCAGCCAGTGACCATAGACCACCACAACAAACAGTACTTTCAGGATAATCCCGAGCAGGATATAGGGACGATACTGCAGCGGATCGCGAGCGATCATCCAATAGGCCCAGCCGAATATGATAACCAGGCACGTGGTGAGTTGAATGAAGAGGGTTGAGGTGGGGGTAATTTGCAGCCCCAACAGTGCAGCTACGGGTCGCAGGGCCACAAGTAATGGAAGACCCGCGAGTACGTTGAAACAAGCGGCAGAAATAAACAGCTTGCGGGTATAACTGTCGGTCATGGAATTGTTCCTGAGAGGTGGTGACGCGTCTCGTCGCGCTGAGACATCTTGTAACTTCCGGGCCTCAGCCAAGCAGCTTGAGTAATGCCGGATAGCTATTGGGGAACAGCCTGCTTATCCAGAACAAGGTGCTCGACTTGTTCCCTGTGATAATGCGCTTGGTTCCTTTGCGCAGCCCCTTGATGATGTCGCTGGCACAATCCGCCGCTGGCGTCAGCAGCATCTTGTCTGCCAGTGCCGTGAACCTTTCTTCTGTTTTGCCGGCGGCCTTACAACGTCGTCCGGACTTCTCGATATTGGTTCGAATTCCTCCGGGGTGCACACACACGGCGCGCACGCCGCTGTCCTCAAGTTCCGACCAAAGCGCTTCGGTGAGACCCCGTACGGCGAACTTCGACATGTTGTAAGCGCTTTGCATCGGGAAACCCACCAGGCCAAATACGCTGGAAATGTTGACGATGCAGCCTTCTCGCTGGGCCTGCATCATCGGCAGGAACGCTTTGGTACCGTACAGCACGCCCCACAGGTTGATACCGAGTTGCCACTCGTACTCATCGATGGAGGTGTTGGCAACTGTCCCGATGACTGCGGCACCTGCGTTATTGATGACGAAGTGCGCCGTGCCAAAATCTCGCTTTACCTCGTCGGCGTGGGCCTGGAAGGCGTCCCAGGACGATACGTCCAGGAGGTAACCTTTCGCTTTGCTGGCGTCAGGCAATAGCTTCATGGTTTTGTCGAGACCCACCTGGTTGATGTCCGACAGGGCGACATGCGCGCCAGCTTCCACCATCTGGATAGCCAACTCCCGACCAATGCCTGATCCTGCGCCGGTGATGACGACTACTTTGTTTTGGAACATGTTTTTATCCTTCTTGTTTTGATTGGTTTGGCCACTACAAATTTTTCTGACAAGAACTATTTGCTGAGAATGTGGATCGCGACGGCTGCCTCCTCGATACCCTGCAAACCGCCACCGTTCTCCTGGATTGCATGGCGTGCGCCATATACCTGGCGTGCACCAGCCTCTCCGCGCAGTTGCGTCACAAGTTCGTAGAGTTGTCCGATCCCGGTAGCGCCGAGTGGATGGCCTTTCGATTCCAGGCCACCTGAGGTATTGACCGGGATGCGCCCGCCCAGCGTGAATTCGCCACGTTCAGCCGCAGGTCCGCCCTGACCGAACGGGACCAGGCCCAGGTTTTCGACCTGAATGATTTCGCCCATCGCCGAGGCGTCATGGACTTCGGCGACATGCATGTCTTGCGGCCCCAGGCCCGCCTGTTCATAGGCCTGGTTAGCTGCCAGGTGACCGACGTTCAGTTCCGGCTGATCGAGCCGGCGATGGCTGAAGCTACGGATGACGCTGGCCGCTATCTTGATGCAGCGGCTTCTGTCGGCACCGATGCGTGCGAGTCCTTCCTCGGTGCACAGGATGGCTGCTGCTGCACCGTCCGACAGCGGCGCGCACATTGGCAGGGTGAGCGGGTAGGTGATCGGAGGGGCGGCAAGGATTTCGTCGATACCGAAGGCTTTGCGAAATTGCGAGTAGGGGTTATGGACCGAGTGAGTGTGGTTTTTTGCCGACACCGCTGCGATCTGTCGCTGCGTGGTGCCGTAGGTTTTCATATGCTGGCGGCACAATGCGGCATAGATGGCCATGAACTTACTGTAAGGCTTGTCCGATTCCGAGCCGGCGGGCGGCACTACACCTTCGCCCATTTTTACCAGCGTCTGATAATTCTCTTCGGCGCGAGATACGTCCCAACCAGCCTCGAACAGCGAGAGGGCCTTCAGTTTATCCGGGATGTTCATCTTTTCCGCACCCAACGCCAGCGCGATACTGGCCGTACCGGCCTTGAGACTTTGCACGGCCAAATTGAAGGCTGAGCTACCCGAAGCGCAGGCATTCTCGATGTTATAGATAGGAATGCCTTCAATACCGATCTTGCTGAACACGACCTGACCCGGGATCGAGAGCTGGCCTTGCAATGGGCCATTGGTCATGCCGGCATAAAACGCGATATCGAGATCGGCGGCAGTGCAGTGGGCGTCCTTCAATGCGCCCTGGAAAGCCTCGCGTGCCAAGTCGTCGAGGCTGCGTTCGATGTGGCGACCGAAGACGGTCATGGCGATGCCGGCGATATAGATATTGCTCATGGAAAATTCCTTATATTCAGTGGGTCAGTGTCCAGTTCGCACCCCACGGCGTGGTTGACGTTGGGTGCGCCTGGGCATCGGATTACTGAAGTTGCTGGTCGTTACCAGGTTCAGGCAGGCGTATCTCGGCCACGTGCACGCCGAGGTTGAAATCGACTCGATTTTTTTCCCGATCGGGTCGTTCGACGGGCCTGAGATCCGCGGTTGTGTCAGATCTTGCGGGCCGAGTTTTTCCAATACGGCTGACGCAGTTCTTTTTTCAGCACCTTGCCCACCGGACTACGTGGCAGGCTGGTCGTGAAGTCGACCGACTTCGGTGCCATCACGCTGCCCAGCCTGGCTTTGCACAGCTCGATAAGCTCCTGCTCGGTGGTTTCCTGGCCTGGGTTGAGCTCGACCACGGCCTTGACGGCCTCGCCCCATTTTTCATCGGGCACGCCAATCACGGCACAGTCCTGAACCGCCGGATGTCCCCACAGCACTTGCTCGACCTGGCTGGGATAGACGTTGAAACCGCCGGAAATGATCATGTCCTTTTTGCGATCGGTGAGGTGCAGATAGCCTTCGGCATCGATATGGCCGATGTCGCCGGTATGCAGCCAACCGTCGACGATGGTCTCGGCGGTCTTCTCCGGCTGCTTGTAGTAACCCTTCATGATCAGGTCGCCGCGCACGCATATTTCACCGGTTTCACCGCGCGGCAGGATCTGGTGGGTGTCGCTCATCACTTCGACGCGGACCAGCGGGTTAGGGCGGCCGACCGAGGACAGGCGTTCGTCGTCGGCGAATTGGCCGTCCACCAGATGCTCGTCAGGACGAAAGTTGGCGATGCTGGCCGGTGCTTCGGTCTGACCATAGCCGCCGGTCATGACCGGGCCGAAAATCTCGATAGCTTTCTTCAGCTTGTCTACCGACATAGGAGCCGCGCCGTACATCAGGTACTTCACCGAGGAGAAGTCCAGCTTCTCGATGCCGGGAATTTCCAACAGCCTGTAGATCACCGTTGGCGGCAGAAAGAGCTCGCTGACCCTGTGCTGCGCAATGGCGTTCAACATCAATGCCGGATCGGGTTTGGTAATGACCACTACAGTGCCACCTTGCGCCGTGCAGGGTACGGACAACAGGCCGGCAGTGTGGGTCATCGGTGCGGCGGCCATATTCACCGGCTTTTCACCATCGCGATAAGCACAGGTCAGCATGAAGTGGGCGATGAACGTCTGCACGCTGCGGTGGGTGTTCATCACGCCCTTTGGCGTGCCCGTAGTGCCACCAGTGGGTGAGACCGCCACCACGTCGTCCATGTCATAAGCGACTTCGGGACGGTTCGCCGGCTGGCCGGCACTCCATAGCTCCAACGAAGGTGCATCGACAGCGTCGGCATCGATACAGATCCAGTGTTTGATCTTAGGCAGCCTGGACCGTAGCTCGGCGATGATTTGCGCGAAATCGTTCTGGTAGAACATCACCTCGCAGTCGAATGCGTCGAGGAGGTAGTGATTCTCTTCGCTGGAATTGCGCGCATTGACTGGAATCCAGGTCATGTTGGCGCGCCATAGACCCAGTGTGCAGGCCCAGGCGGTGACGTCGTTACCTGACCAGACGGCACCCTTGGTTTCCTTCGGCAAGCCCAGTGCGAGCAACTTGTTGGCGATGCGACACGAGAGCTCGCCGATTTCGTTGAAGGTGTAGGAGCGCTCGCCCTGGATGTAGGCGACCCCGGCAGGGTTGATGCCCCAGCCGCGATCGTAAAAATCGATGATGGCCATAAATGGTTCCTGTGCCGGTAATCAGAGTTTGGTAACGGTGGCACGGGCCAGGCCGCGCTCTTCCAGGAAACCGAGCAGATAGCGGTGTCCAAAAGCCTTGGAACCGGAAGCGAAGCCGACCTTGTTGGTGTCGTCGTCGAGCAGCCTGATCGCCGCCGCGGCCTGTAGGGCACCGGTGGAAATATAGGGTGTGACGCCATGCACGGTAGCGCGCACGGCGGACAGGTGACCGCGGCCGATAGCGATGTCGACGCTGCGTTGCAAGGTGGTGCGTTCGCGGGGCGGCATGCTCGGCGTGGTGGCCTCTACCAGGCTCTTCACCACCGCGTCCTGCTGCTCCTTGGACAAGTGCTTGTATTCCGCTTCCCACTTCTGGCTCAGGCCATGCACCATTGGCATCACATTGTTGTCGTAGAAACCGACCGCGGAGGTGCAGGCGCGCACGCGCGGATCATGCTCGAAGTAAATTGGCAGCGAGGTTCCCCCCCAAGGCAGGCAGAAAACCGGCTGCATGAAGTTGGGGTCGACAATGTTGAACGAAGCGGTGGCGGGGTGCTGCACCAGCTTGTTTTCCCACAGGTAGAACTGCTCCCGGTGGAATAATTCGAAAATCGAGGCCGCCGAGCCCAGGCTGACCCCGGCGACATCACGCGGGCCGCGGCACAGGGCGGCGGTTTCCAGCACGTCGATGCCGGGGGTTTCCAGCGCCAGTTCGGCGGCGATCTCGGAGAAGCTGAACATGTAGGACAGCGATGGCGAAACCAGCAGGCCAGCCTGACGATAGAGCTCGCCAAATTGCTCGCGAACCTGACGGACGTAGCTTTGCTCGCCGGTGGTATCTATGTGGTGGCAGCCGGCCTTGAGCGCGGCCTCGACGGTGGTCAGACCGAAGTTGACGAAGGGGCCAACGGTGTTGCAGACCACTTTGGCCCCCTTGAAGGCGGCGCTCAGCGACTCGACGTTGTGCTCGGCCTCGATGATTTCATAGGTCGCGGACTCCAGGCGTACCACACGTTGCGCCATCATTTCCTGCGCGCGCTTGGCATCGCGCGCCACAGCGGTGAAGGGGATGTTCTGGTCGATCAGCCAGTCCATGGTCAGCATGCCGGTGTAACCACTGGCGCCATAGACAACTACGGGGAATTTAGCCATTTTTTGCGTCTCTTGTTTTTCGGGTTTTGGGTAGCTGCAAGCATCAATTCTGTGACCAGCCTTCGGCATAGAGCTGTTGGCACAGGAGGCCAACACGCATCGTGATGATGGTGTTCTCACCATCCTCGATCAGTGCAGAGCGGGCATCGCGGAAGATTTTTTCGATCGGGTATTCGCGTGAGGTGCCCGCGCCACCGAATAGCTGCAGTGCCTCGCTGGCAACCTTCATGCACTCTTGGGTGACCGTTACCTTTGCTGAAGCTGTCGCGTAGGGGTGAGCGCACGGTGACAAACGCGCATAGGCCAGTGACCGCCGAGCGACGCCGCGCGCCAGTTCAACGCGGCGCATCATGTCGCCCAGGCGGTAGCGTGTGAGCTGATGGTCGATCAGCAATTGGCCGCCCTGTTTGCGTTCATGGCAATACTGCAAAGCCATTTCGAAGGCCGAGCGGGCGACGCCGGTGAACACCTGCGACATGTGCGTACCGGCGTAGGACCAGGCCGAGGATTGGTTGCCGTAATATTGATCTTTCAGGGCGACGGCAAAGCGGCGTGGTATTTTCACGTTGCTGAAATAGATTTCGCCCTGTGGCAGGGCGCGCTGACCGATTTTGTCCAGCGGCTTGCCGCGTGAAATACCGGGCAGGTCGAGCGGGATGATCACAGCTACGCCGTGGGGTCTGCCATCGGCATCGAAGTAGCCGTCACCATAGTCAGCGGTCATGTGAGCCAGCGCGACTTGCGCCACGGCACCGTTTGAAACCCAGGCCGAACATTGGCCATTGATAACGATCTCGTCCTTGCCGACTTTGGCGCAGAGGCTGCCCTTATTGCCTTCCTGCCCGGGCGGCCATTCGCGCTTCATGTCGTAGATCATGAGATCGCTGCCTTTGTCCGGGTGAGTCACCATCCAGCAGCCGATCTTGCCCGTGCAGAGCTCTACGAGCTCTTGATTGCCGGCGGCCATGGCCATTTGCAAGGGAGCACCGCAGACAACCAGGGAAATCCCCAGGCCGGCATCGCCCCACCCCATTTCCTCGCCGATCAGTGACTCAAGACGAACGGCGGTCTGGGGTTCGAACTGAGAGAAGAAAGCTGGCTCGATACCGAGCTTGGCCGCCTCTTGAAACACCGACCAGAATGGCGAGTCTGGTGCGCACACGTCGGCGGCACTCATTTTGTCGAGCTCCCGGCCGATGGGGCGTAGTACGTGTTTGGCAAACTGATGCACCGTCTGCTGTATGGCGCGCTCTTCTTCGGTCAGCGGCGTTTCAAAGCCAGTCAGACCGACGGCAGGCAATCGCAGGGTTTCGTGCAATGTGATCATTGTGAAGGCCTCGCCTGGAGTTGTGATCGATCTGCCCCGCACTTATGCGAACGGCGGAAATTCGGGTGATTATTGTTCTTCCCGACATCGACAACTCACCTGAAAAGCGGTCATATTTGTCAAAATATGCTCATCCCGAGATGCCCATGAATCCGCAGCAACAGGTCCATGAAACACTGGGATTGCCCTTGCTGGGCGGCCTGGTGTGCAGTGAAATCCCCTTGTATGCGGAGCGCTATTTCTTGCATACGACTGATTTATCCGTCCCGCCCGTTGACTTCATGGCCCTGCTGACCCAGTTCGGTGGCTCGCGGGCGGATGAGGGGGCAGGGGGCGAGTTGCGCTCAACATCGATGCCCCGCTTGTCAATGCTGCTGCCTGCAGGTTGTGCCACTCAATGGCACTATTCCGGCAGCATTGATTTCGCGGTTTTTTATCTGCCCGAGCGCACTGATGGCGTGTTTCGACAATTGCGTGAGCTATGCGCTGGCGCGCAGGCGCCATTGCCCGTCAGTGATGGTTTGGTGAGCGCGGCGGCCCGGCAATTGATGGATGAGCTAAGTCTTGGGAAAGGGGCTGATCAGGGGTTCATGGCAAGATTGGCCATGGTCATGCTTGAGCAGGTGTATCGTGCGCTACGAGTTGACGCGAGCAGAGGTATTTATCCGCCGCATATTCATCTGGCGCGCCTGCATACGGTACTGGTCTTCATTCGCGAGCATCTGGGGCAGGAACTGTCGATCAGCACGCTGGCTGGCCAGGCGGGTGTCAGCCCGGCTCATTTCCGACGGCTGTTTCAGCGCGCCATGGGTATGCCGCCCCATCGCTATGTGATGAATGTACGACTGGAACATGCACGTGATTTGCTCATGCAGACCGATCTACCTATTTTGCATGTGGCACTGGAGTGTGGTTTCAGTTCTCAGAGCCACCTGACGGCAGCGTTCAAGGTTGCGCACGCCAGTACACCGGCCGAATACAGAGCCCTGGCTGGAAGGTAGCGGATTCTTTTGCGTGGCGAGCAGGTCACGGCACCGAAAGTACGCAAGCGGCTTGCGTTGGATTGCACCGGGGTTCAAACCCCCGGACCATTCCATGGTAGTGTTCGACCGTTTGGAACTGTATCCAGCGACCTTCAGACGCTCCTTGGGTAGGCGTCTATCAACCACCAGGGTCTGAAAGAAATGGATTGCATAGAACCCCAACTGATCCTCAAAACCACACCGCCGCGTAGTCAGAAATCAGCACGGATGCGAAACCGCCTGGGTATCCAGACCCAGGAACTGACAGACAAAGTGGTGATCGCCGTTCAAGCGCCGGCAGGCTTCGGCAAAACCTTTCTGCTGACCCAATGGCGTCGTGAATGTTTGTCTCACGGCGCCGTGGTGGCCTGGATGACGCTGGATGCACAGGATGATGGTGCGCGTTTTGTCCAGGGGCTGGGAGTTGCCATGGCAATTGGCAGCGGTCGGCCATCGTTTGCCCGCGCATTCGAACCTATTGCGGGACTGGGGCGTGACGAACAGGAAGGGCTGACGCAGTGGTTGGCGGAAGTGGCCGATCTGGGTAGCGAAACCGTATTGATTCTGGATGAAGTGGATACCCTGCCCGAGCTGACGATCCGTTACTCCCTGACGTACCTGCTGCACAACGCGCCGGCCAATTTGCGCATCATCATGGCCTCTCGCACACGGTTGAATCTGCAGGTGGCGGACCTCGCGGCAAGAGGGCTTTTCACGACGATCATGACTGCGGCTTTACGACTGAATGTGGAAGAGGCGATCGCCATCCTCAATGACCGTTTCGGCACAAGGGTTGATGCCGACCTCTGCGTGCGACTGCACGAGATAACCGAAGGCTGGCCGCTTGGTCTGCAATTAGCGATTTCGGCGTTGGAGAAGAGCCCGAATCGGAGTGCGGCAGTCGAAGAGTTGTCGACTTGCCTGGGTGATATCCAGCGTTATTTCGTCGACAGTTTACTCGCACATCTTCGGGAGGAGCAGGTTCGCTTTCTGACCGGCATTGCAGTGTTGGAAATGGTCCAGCCCTTGTTATGCGAGGCGCTGACGGGCAACGCTTGCTCGGGTGAGTTGCTGAAGGAGTTATGTGCCTCGACACCGATTTTTGTTGAAAGCATCGACAGTGACTGGGTGCGCATCCATCCATTGGCGCGGGAATTTCTGCTCGGTCGTTTTGCCGACTTGCCGTTGGAGGAACGTCAGGGTTATCACCGGCGCGGTGCTGTGTGGCTGGAGCACCACGGTTTCCTGGAGCAGGCCGCCCGGCAATATCTGTTGGCCGGCATGCCCCAACCGGCCTATACGTTGATCGGCAATTGCCTGTACGAAGTCATGTTGCAAGGGCAGTTCAGTCGGGTGCTGGAGTGGGTCGAGGAGCTTGGTCCCGCTGACGTGTTGTCGCATCCGCGCATCTGCCTGGCGGCGGCCTGGACTTTAGCCATGGGAGAGCGTCAGGCAGAAGCCGCGCAATTGATTGCTGCCATTAAACAGCATCCGTCCGCCGACGAGGCGACACGTTGTGAAGCGGCCGCCATCGCCGCCGCCGCCGCCTACTTTGCGGACCATCCGGATCAATCGCATGAACTCATCATGCCTTGGGTCGATCGATTGCCTTCATTCTCGATCAAGGTGCAAGCGATTGTCGCGAGCCAGATCGCCCGGCTGACGCTGTTGCAGGGACAACCGGAGAAAGCCCGACGAATCCTTCAGCGAGCACCGCGTTACGCGGCTAGTACTGGCCTTGATGCCATACGCGGGTATGGCGAGTGGGTGGTCGGTCTTGCCTATTTATACGAGGGTCGAATGGTGTCGGCGCGTACTGCGTTGCACGACAGCCTGTTGCATGCCGAACGGGACATCGGTCGGCGCAGTCCGGTGGCGGTCATGTTAGCGAGCGCTCTGGCGACGGTGTTGCTGGAACAGGGGGAAGTCCAGGAGACCGCTACGGTGCTGGCGAACAGGCTGGATATCGTTGAGCGATTGGCCTCTCCCGATGCGATTGTGCAGGGTTTCCTCGCCGCCTCTCGACTGGCCTCACTTCAGGGGCAGGGGCATCGCGGGCAGGATCTGCTCGAGGCGTTATTCGCCCTTGGAGAAGAGCGAAATATTCCACGATTCTGCATTGCCTCCCTGGGAGAGCAAATACGCCTGCATGCCTTGCAGGGACGCAGCGATACCTGTCAGGCATTATGGCGCCGGCTGGACAGTTTCACGCCGGTTATTGCCCGTGAGCGAGCAGGGTTGCTGGGTCCGGAGCTGGACTTGCTGGCCGGGGTAGCCAACGCTTATGCCTTACTGGCCCAACGTGACTGGGAGGCGATGCTGGCGGTGCTGGACAGGGTTGGCGAAACAGCCGAATACCTGCGTCGTGGGCGAGACATCGTGCAGATCAAGCTGCTCAGGGCGCTGGCACTTCGGGCGACCGGACAGGGCGGCACCGACTATTTGCTGGAGGCTGTCAGCCTCGCGCAAGAAAACGGTATGTTACGCGTGGTGCAGGACACCCATCCGGACCTGATCAAATGGAAGCAGACGCTCCAGCGTGATACCGTCAATTTGCTTGCGGCGACCTCTACGCCCGCACCTGTTCCGCGACCGGAATCCACCCCCTTGAGCGTGTCCCCGAGTCGTCTCTTGACGCCCAAGGAGCGCGAGGTGTTGCAGCTATTGGCTCGCAACCTGTCCAACAAGCAAATCGCCCTGGCGCTGAATGTCGGCGAGGAAACCGTGAAGTGGCACCTGAAAAACCTGTTTGGAAAATTCCAGGCCGGCACAAGACAGCATGTAGTCGCGCGCGCATACATGCTGGGAATTCTCGAGACAGCGAGCTGATGCGAACTCACCACCCGAGGTGATCCGTTCGGATCATCCTTTAACTCCCCCCCTAATCCGATTTCCAGCCACCCCCCCAGTCAATGGGGGGGTACGCTTTTCGACTTCGCAATAGTCTGAATCCACAAAAGCACCAACGTATCGGTGAGTGGGAGCAGGTTTATGTCTGTAAAAGTGCTGATCGCCGGTGCAGCAATGGTGCCGTTTCTACCGCTGGGTGGCTCTGACAGTCATGCGGCATTGGCGGGGCAAGCTATTCGTGCAGCGCTGGCCGATGCGCGGATCGACTATGACCTGGTCGACCAGGTGTTTACTTCCTGCGTACACGCAGAAGCCGGTATCGCCGAGCAAATGTTGTCGCAGATTGGCTACTCGGGGGTGCCGACTTTCAGCCTCGGCGATGGCTGTGCGTCGGCCAGTAGTGCTTTCCATCTGGCCCGCAATAGCCTGCTGTGCGGCCAGGCTGAATGTGTCCTGTTGGTGGGTGTCGAGTGCATGCCGGCACACATCTCCAATCGTGAGTTTTTCGGTTTGAAAGATCTCGCTCGCGATGAGTCGGCAACGCTCAGGCAGGATGAGAACCCCATCGGCTTTATCGAGCGTCGACAACAACCGGCGCTGCTGTTCGCGGCCCAAACCAGTTGGTTATTGACACGCATGGGCATTGCTCAAAGCAGCTTCGATCAAGTGCTTGAGCGGGCACGGGCCCAGGCCGGGCGCAATCCCTACGCCGTGTTGAACCGAGTGCCGGATCGCGACGGCTGGCTCCCGCCTTATCTGTGCCCGCCCGCCTGCGGTGCGGCGGCCATCCTGCTCTGTACCCCGGCCTTCGCCCTGCGTTTCGGCGCTCGGGCGGACGTCACCGTGTTGGCCAGTGTCAGGGGCAGTGACAGCGCTTCAGAGCAGGAAACGGGTTGCGTGCTGGATGTGCTCGGACAGGCGACCACCCGGCGAGTCGCGCAGTTGGCCTATCAGCAGGCGGGCCTCGGTGCGGAAGACATCGACGTGGTTGAACTGCACGACCAAAGCGTCGGCGACTTCATGGTCAATAGCGCCGCGCTGGGCTTTTGCCGGGAGGACGAGATCGATCGATTCGTGCAGCAAGGACACCGCCTGAAAGGACAGATGAATGCGGTGTGCCCATCGGGTGGCTTGCTGGGACGTGGTCACGCCCCGGGTGCCACCGGGTTGGCGCAACTGGTCGAGTTGGTCTGGCAACTGCGCGGCGTGGCCGACGGCAGGCAAATTGCTGGTGCCCGCACGGCTTTACAACATAGCACCGCCCTGGGCCGGGCGGTGTCGGTCACCCTTTTGCAGCGCACCTGAGAGGAGGCTCACTACGCCGTGATTCAACCCATGACTTTTCGTAAACCATAGAGCAGGTGGCAAGCTAGATGAACAAAAATAATAAGATCTGCCATGCAAACCTTCGCAAAGGGTTGTTGGCCTCCGCCATTCTCACCGGCCTGGGCATCGCGCCCGTAGGGGCTGTGGAGATCAACACGGGGAATGAAGACTTTGCGGTTCGCTTCGACAACACGCTGAAGTTCAACTACGCCCAGCGCGTGGAAGCCCCCAACAGCAAGTTGGCCAATTCGTGGAACAACAATGACGGGGATCGCAACTTCTCCTCCGGCAGTCCCGTTTCTCAACGACTGGATGTGCTGACCGAACTGGACGTGGTTTACAAAGAAAAAGTCGGTTTCCGTGTCAGCGCCAACACCTGGTACGACCACGCCTACGACGATATTGGCAGCGATAACGCCTCGACCAATCAGCTCAACAACGGTAAGCCGGACTCTCGTCATCAAAGCGGTTACGCCGATCGGTATTACAACGGTCCTTCTTCGGAAATCCTTGATGCCTTCGTGTTTGGCAGCACGGAAGTCGGCGATGAGTCACTGCTCAGCGGCAAGCTCGGCAAGCACACCGTTTACTGGGGTGAAAGCATCCTCGCCTTTGCCCATAGCAATAGTTATGGCCAGTCCGGTCTGGATATTTCCAAGTCGCTGGCGGTCCCGGGAACAGAAGCCAAAGAACTGTTCATTCCGCGTAATCAGTTGTCCACCAGCCTCACGGTCAACCCGGAACTGACCCTCGCCGCGCAGTACTTCCTGGACTGGGACGCCGCGCGGTTGCCGGAGTCGGGCACTTATCTGGGGTTCAACGACGGCATTCAAAATGGCGGGCACAACCTGTCGTTGATCGGCGGCCGAAACCCGCTGTTCGGCACACCTGGCCCACTGGGTGCCAACCAGTTTTTACGGCTGTCCAACGGGCATACGTTTACCCCGGACAACCAGGGTGACTTTGGCCTGATGGCCAAGTGGAGCCCGGAATGGCTGCAGGGTACGCTGGGTTTCTACTACCGCAAAACCTCCGACATTCTGCCCAACCTGGTGTTGCAGCCAACGGCGGTCGGCCCTGCGCAACTGATCTCCGGCAATGCCGGCAGCTACAACCAGTTCTATGTCGACGACATCGATATCTACGGCATCAGCCTGTCGAAAAGCATCGAAGGTGTCAGCGTCGGTTTCGACCTGAACTATCGCCACAACATGCCGCTGGCCAGCGTGCCGGCAACGGTCAATCCGGTAGCCGGTGCTGCCGGTTTGCCTGGCTTCATCAGCAGCTTTGATGGTGATAACGGCGTGGCCCGGGGCAACACCGTGCACGCGGTGCTCAACGGCTTGACCACTTTCGGTGCGACACCGGTCTGGGACAGTTCGACCTTGCTGGTTGAAGTCGCCTACAGCCGCTGGCTGGACGTCACCGAGAACAAGCAGCTGTTCAAAGGCGAAGACTGGTATCGCGGTGTCGACAAGGTCACCAAGGACAACTACGTCCTGGGCGTCAACTTCAACCCGACCTGGTATCAGGTGTTCCCCGGCATCGATATGTACCTGCCGGCCAACTACAGCGTCGGCCTTGCGGGCAACTCGTCGGTTCAGCTCGGGGGTAACAAGGACTCCGGCAGTTACTCGGTGGGCGTTGGCATGGACGTGCACAACCAGTACCGGTTTGACCTGAAGTACGTGGACAACTTTGGTCCGTTCGACACCTGCGGCTCAGCCGGTGGTGCAGGTGTACAGGGCGAGGGTGCCGCACCTGGGGCCAACGGCCAATACAACTGCGTACCGGGGCAGACCACTGCTTTTGGCGGTACTCAGCCTCAGCTCAAGGATCGGGGCATGGTCACTTTGACCTTCAAAACGACCATTTGATCGAAGTCTTTGCTTGATAGCAGGAGTCACTCCATGAAGTTCGTCAATACGCTTTTGTTCACTGCCTTGACCGTTGCCATCGCGGGTGCGGCACACGCAGCCGTGTCCCCCGATGAAGCAGCCAGACTCGGCAACAGCCTGACAGGCGTCGGCGCTGAAAAGACCGGCAATGCCGACAACACCATTCCGCCCTACACCGGCGGTCTCACTACGGCGCCGGCCAGTTTTCAACCGGGTAGTTCGTTCCGTCCGGACCCTTATGAGGCAGACAAGCCACGCGTTGTCGTCGATGGCAAAAACGTCAGTCAATACACCGACAAACTGACCGCAACCACGCAAGAACTGCTCAAGCGTTACCCGACGTTCCGGGTCGATGTGTTTCCGACTCATCGCAGCGTTGCGCTGCCTCAACGGTTGCTGGATAACACCGCAAAAAACGCCGTCGGCACTAAAACACTCGAAGGCGGGGTAGCACTGGAGAACGCGTTGCCGGGCGTTCCGTTCCCGATCCCGAAAGATGGCTATGAGGCCATGTGGAACCACTTGCTGCGGTATCAGGGGTATGCCACCAATTTGAAATATGACTCCTGGAACGTCGACAGTTCCGGGAGGGCAATTCTGGCCACGTCCGGCAATGCCTATCTGGAATACCCGCTGTACGATCCCAAGCGTATGGACCCGGCGAAAGAAACGGATCTGTTCTTCAAGACCAAACTCTACTACCAGGCCCCGGCCCGTCGCGCAGGCGAAGCCATCCTGGTGCAGGATGCCGTCAACCCTCTGAAAATGGAGCGTCGTGGCTGGCAATACCTGCCAGGTCAGCGCCGCGTGAAACTCGCACCGGATATCGCCTACGACACGCCAAACCCTGGCTCGGCCGGCGCTTCGACCTATGACGATGCCTGGGTATTCAACGGCGCAATGGACCGTTACGACTTCAAACTCGTCGGCAAGAAGGAAATGATCATTCCTTACAACACGTACAAGTTGAACTATCACAAGGTTGCTGCGGATATCACCACGCCGCATCACGTCAATCCGGACCTGATGCGCTGGGAGTTGCACCGCGTGTGGGTGGTCGAAGCCACGCTGAAACCGGGCAAACGCCACATCTACAGCAAGCGCACCTTCTACCTCGACGAAGACAGCTGGATCGCCCTGGCTTCGGATGAATATGACGCCAGCGGCAAGCTGTACCGCGGGTCCTTTGCACACATGGCATACAGCTATGACGTGCAGGCGCCGAACTCCGATAACCACATGATTTATGACCTGGTCTCTGGCAGCTACAACATCACCGGCATCTACGGGCCGTACGGCGGCGTCAAGTACATCGACCCGCTTTCGAAAGCGCAATGGGCACCTGAGTCATTGGCCGGCACGGGTATTCGCTGAGCCATAACGCAGGTGTTTTCTTGTCGCCGACAGTGTGTATCGCACTGTTCGGCGGCTTTTTTGCCGAGTAGACCTCATGAATACATTTAGATGGATTGCGCTCACTGCGCTAATTTTGGCGTTGGCTGCCCCATTCACCAGATCCGTCGTCGCCGCTGACTTTGTCGACGTGCTGTCGAGCCCCGCGATTCAGAGTGACAAGGCGATTGGCGGGGTGTTCACCGGGTTGACCCGTGCAGGTCAGCGCCTGGTCGCCGTGGGCCAACGCGGCCATATTTTTTATTCCGATGACAACGGCGTCCGCTGGCACCAGGCAGAAGTGCCGGTGAGTTCCGATCTGGTGGCCGTGCATTTTCCGAGCCCGACGCAGGGGTGGGCGGTCGGGCACGATGGCATTGTGTTGCACAGCGACAACAGGGGTGAAACCTGGAAGCGTCAGCTCGATGGCCGTCAGGTGGGGCAGATCATGCTCGAACATTTTCAGAAGCAAGAAGGGCAACAGCCCAATGATGCGTTATTGGCCGAGGCTCAACGAATGGTCGATGAAGGGGCTGACAAACCTTTTCTGGACGTTTGGTTCGCCAATGATAAAACCGGATATATCGTCGGCGCGTTCAATCTGATTTTCCGCACTGAAGACGGCGGCCGAAACTGGGTTCCGTTGATGGATCGCACCGACAATCCGGGAGCACTGAATTTCTACGGGATACGAGCAATCGGCGATGACCTGTTCATTGTCGGCGAACAAGGCCTGGTATTGAAACTGGACCCGGCAACGCAACGCTTCATCAACCTCCCGACGCCCTACGGCGGCAGCTATTTCGGCATCACCGGCAAGCCGGGCTCGGTGCTCGTTTATGGCCTGCGGGGCAATGTTTATCGCAGCGTCGATCACGGCGTGAACTGGGACAAGGTTGAAGTGGGGCTGTCCTCAAGCATCACCGCGAGCACGATCACCGCCGACGGCCGAATCATCCTGGTCAGCCAGGCCGGGCATGTGCTTGTCAGCACCGACGACGGCGCCAGTTTCACGCTAAAGCCACAAGACCGCCTGGGGCCCGCCGCTGCGGCGCAGGCCATCGCATCAGACGTCGTGGTGGTCGCGGGCGCACGGGGCTTGCGCCAGTTGCCCTTCGAATGAGCCCACATCCCACATAATAAAAAGAGACGAGCCACTTCATGGGTAACTACAACCTCGATACGATGCCGGTGATCCGAGAGCTGAAGGGCTTCGATGCACGCTCCGGCAATGTCCTTGAACGCCTGATTTTCAACAACCGCCTGCTGGTGGTGCTGACCTGCCTGATCGTGACGGTATTGCTGAGCTATTTCGCGGCCACTGGGCTGACGCTCAATGCCAGCTTCGAAAAGATGATTCCGCAGAGTCAGCCGTACATCAAAAACTACCTTGAGAATCGTCAGGCGTTACGCGGGCTGGGCAATACGGTTCGGGTGGTGGTGGAAAACACCGACGGCGACATCTACGACCCGAAATACCTGGAGGTACTCAAGCAGGTTAATGACACCTTGTTCCTGACCCCGGGCGTGGACCGGGCCTGGATAAAGTCATTGTGGACGCCTGCCGTGCGCTGGACCGAGGTCACGGAGGAGGGCTTCCGTGGTGGCCCGGTCATGCCGGACTCCTACGACGGCTCGGCCAGTGGGGTCGAGCAACTGCGCTTGAACATCGCCCGTTCCGGCATCATCGGCAGTCTTGTCGGCAATAATTTCAAATCGAGCATGATTGTGGTGCCGCTGCTGGAGAAGGATCCGGTCACGGGCGCCGCAATCGACTATCACCATTTTTCGCGGATGCTTGAAGAGCAGCTACGCAACAAGTTTGAGTTTGCCGGCAGTAGCGCGGTACACCTCGCCGGTGAAGAGGGCAAAGGCCCGATCAAGATCCGCGTGATCGGTTTCGCCAAACTGGTGGGCGATCTGATCGATGGCCTGATGCTGATCATGATGTACTTCGGCGCCGCAGCGCTGATCGCTACTGCCATCATCTTTGGCTTTACCCGTTGCGTGCGCAGCACCGCGCTGGTGATTCTGTGCTCGGTGGTTGCGGTGGTCTGGCAACTGGGCCTGATCACCTTGTTCGGTTATGCACTCGACCCGTTTTCGATTCTGGTGCCGTTTCTGGTATTCGCCATCGGGGTATCCCACGGTGCGCAGAAAATGAACGGGATCATGCAGGACGTCGGACGCGGTACCCATCAGTTGGTCGCCGCGCGTTACACCTTCCGCCGTCTGTTCCTGGCCGGACTGACCGCATTGCTGGCCGATGCCGTGGGTTTTGCGGTACTGATGCTGATCGACATTCCGGTGATCCAGGACCTGGCCGTCACCGCCAGCATTGGCGTGGCGGTGCTGATCTTCACCAACCTGGTGCTGCTGCCAGTGCTGCTGTCTTATTGGGGTGTCAGTCCCAAGGCGGCTGCGCGCAGCCTGCGTCAGGAACGGCAGGAGGTGAATGGAAAAGGGCTGGGCAATGTGTGGAGCCTGCTTGACCGCTTTACCGAGCGTCGCTGGGCGACGGTGGCGGTGGTGGTGGCCGGGTTGCTGGCGGCAGGTGGCTTCATGGTCAGCACGCAGTTGAAGATTGGTGATCTCGATCCGGGCGCACCCGAACTGCGCGCCGACTCACGTTACAACCGCGACAACGCCTACATCACTGCCAACTATTCGCTGTCCAGCGACCAGTTTGCGGTCATGGTCAAAACAGCCAGCGAAGGTTGCCTGAAGTACGAAACCCTGGTGGAAGCCGATCGTCTCGGCTGGCTGCTGCAACAGCAACCGGGCGTGCAGACTACCGTGTCGCTGGTCAACGCTGTGCGCCAGATCACGGCGGGTTCCTATGAAGGCAACCCGAAAATGCTGACCGTAGCGCGCAACCAGAACGTGCTCAACTACGGCGCGCAGCAGGCCTCGGTGAACAACCCGGAACTGTTCGACAGTGACTGTTCGATGATGCCGGTGATCGCTTATCTCTCCGACCACAAGGCCGAAACCCTCGATCACGTGGTCAAAGTGGCCGATCAGTTCGCCCGTGAACACAGCAACGACGATCGGCAGTTCATGCTCGCCGCCGGTAGCGCCGGGATCGAAGCGGCGACCAATATCGTCGTGCGCGACGCCAATCGCACCATGTTGTTCTACGTGTATGGCGCGGTGATCGTGCTGTGCTTCATCACCTTCCGCAGCTGGCGAGCGGTGGTGGTGGCGGTCGTGCCGTTGATGCTGACGTCGATTCTCTGCGAGGCGTTGATGGTCTGGCTGGGCATGGGCGTGAAGGTCGCGACCTTGCCGGTGATTGCCTTGGGTGTCGGCATCGGTGTCGATTACGCGCTGTACCTGCTCAGTGTTCAGTTGGCTCAGCAGCGTGCCGGTCTGTCGTTGACCGAAGCCTACAAAAATTCCGTTGCGTTCACCGGCAAAGTGGTGGCGCTGGTCGGCATCACCCTGGCGGCGGGCGTGATCACCTGGGCCTGGTCGCCGATCAAGTTCCAGGCCGACATGGGCATCCTGCTGACCTTCATGTTCATCTGGAACATGGTCGGCGCCTTGGTGCTGATCCCGGCGCTGTCGTATTTCCTGCTCCGTCGTGCTCCTTGAAGCGGCTGCTTGCATGCTTTATCCGCTCGGCTACCTGCGAGTCTCTGCCGCTTCTGAAACATCGACATCAAACAAGAATAAAAGGAACACAAAACCATGCTGGGCTTGATGCAAGATCAACCGCTGTTGATTTCTTCCGTTCTGGAACATGCGCTGAAGGCGCATCCGCACACCGAAATTGCCTCGCGCATGGCAGATGGAGCGGTGCATCACTGCACTTACGCCGACATCGGCGAACGCGCTAAACAAGTGGCCAATGCGCTGGTTGCGTTGGGTGTACAACCTGGCGACAGAATCGGCACCTTGGCCTGGAACGGTTACCGGCATATGGAATTGTATTTCGGTGTGTCGGGCATGGGCGCGGTACTGCATACGATCAACCCGCGGCTGTTCGCCGAGCAGATCGAATTCATCGCCAACCACGCCGAGGATCAGTACCTGCTTTTCGACCTGTCGTTCGCTGAGTTGGTCGAGCAGATCGCGCCGCGCCTGAAGACAGTCAAAGCGTTCATCGCTCTGTGTGAGCGGGAGCAAATGCCGGCAATCGATGTGCCTGGCTTGATGTGCTACGAAGACCTGATCGCCGGGCACAGCAATGACTTCATCTGGCCTGAGTTCGATGAGCGCACGGCGTCGTCCATGTGCTACACCTCGGGCACCACTGGCAATCCCAAGGGTGTGCTGTATTCGCACCGTTCTTCGATCCTGCATTCGCTGGCGCTGTGTACCTCGGATGGTTTCGGTCTATCGGCGGCGGATTCAGCGTTGTTGGTCGTGCCGATGTTCCACGTCAATGCCTGGGGTATGCCGTATGCCGCCGCAATGTGTGGCGCAAAATTGGTGTTACCGGGCGCCGCACTTGACGGCGAGAGCCTCTACACGCTGATGCGGGATGAACAGGTGACCCTGGCGCTGGGTGTGCCGACGGTGTGGATGATGTTGCAACAGCATGTCGAGACGAAGGCTTTGCAACCGGCGACAGAGCTGTGCCTGAACCGGGTGGTGATCGGCGGAGCCGCCGCGCCGCGCAGCCAGGTCGATACGTTTGAAACCCGTTTCAATGCGCGTGTTTTGCATGCCTGGGGGATGACCGAGATGTCCCCGCTGGGCACCATCTGCAATCCGCTGCCCAAACACCGTGATGCTCCGCTGGAAGCAGTGCTCGACCTGCAGGCCAAACAAGGGCGGGCGTTGTTTGGGGTGTCGATGAAGATTGTCGACGAGCAAGGCGCTGAACTTCCGCGAGACGGCAAGGCAAGCGGTCTTCTACTGGTCAAGGGACCATGGATCGCCAGCCAGTATTACGGCGGCGAGGGAGGGCAGATTCTTGATGGCGAGGGCTGGCTCGATACCGGTGACATCGCAACGATCGACACTGACGGCTACATGCAGATCACCGACCGCGCCAAGGACGTTATCAAGTCGGGTGGCGAGTGGATATCCTCGATTGATCTGGAAAATGCCGCTGTCAGTCATCCGGCCGTCGCCGAAGCGGCGGTGATTGGCATCCCTCATCCCAAATGGCAGGAGCGGCCGTTGTTGGTGGTGGTGCTCAAACCTGGTAGAACCGCGAGCAAAGACGATCTGCTGACGGTGTTGCAAAGCCGCGTGGCGAAATGGTGGCTGCCGGACGATGTGGCCTTCGTCGAAGCGCTGCCGCATACCGCCACCGGCAAATTGCAAAAAATGAAGCTTCGCGAACAGTTTCGCGACTTCAGATTTCAGAGCTGAAAGGCTATTTATCCAGGGGCACGATCAGCGGGCCGGCGAAGGCCTGCATGATCAACGCCACGGGTTGGTTGTGGCTGACCAGTTGGGCCATGGCGTTCATGTAGGGCGTCAGGTGACGAAAGTATTTCTTGTAGCTCGGACACAGGTAGTTCAGACCCGGCTCGCCATTGGGCGCATTCATGAAGCGGTTTTTCGGGCATTCGCCATGGCAGGCGAAGCGGTAATCGCACTGCTGGCAATACGTCGGCAGTGTCTCTTCCTTGGCGGCGCCAAAGGCTTGTTGCGCAGCAGAGGCGAGTAGCACGGCAGGATCATCGGTCTTCAGGTTGCCCAGCAGATACTCGGGATACATGTAGTGATCGCAGGAGTAGACATTGCCATCGTGTTCCACGATCGCCGCTTTGCCGCAGCGCGGGCTGAACAGGCACACCGAGGCCGGCAGCTGGCACCATGAGGCCAGTGCCCATTCGAAGTTCATGACATGAACCTCCCCGACATCCTGGCGCACCCACTCGTCAAAAATCGTGATGAGAAAATCGCCATAGGCCTCGGGGGCGACCGTTTGCTCCGTCACCATCGCGGGCTCCGGCACCACGTGCAAGCGCAATTCCGGCGGGATAGCGAAATGCAGACCCAGACTGACCTGTGAGGCGCTGGGCTTGCGTTCCACCACGGGGTTGAACTGAATATGACGAACGCCCTCAGACTTGAGGAATCGATAGATTTCCAAGGGAAATCTGGCGACATCGCGCGCCACGGTAACCAACACATTGAAGTCGATGTCATGCTGCTTGAGCAGTTCGAGACCGTGCATCACGTCATCGAAACTGGAGCGTCCGCGCTTGTCGGGGCGATAGAGGTCGTGAACGAATCGCGGGCCATCGAGGCTGATCCCCACCATGAAGCGTTCACGGGCGAGGAACGCGCACCAGTCGTCATTGAGTAACGTGCCATTGGTCTGCAGCGTGTTGCGAATGACTTTGTTCCCTGCGAACTGGCGTTGATACAGGACCGCTCGTTGAAAAAAATCCAACCCCAGTAACGTCGGTTCGCCGCCTTGCCAGGTAAATTCGACCTCAGGCGTGGGCTGGGCCTCGATGTAGCGCTGCACATACAGACGCAGTACCTCGTCGGTCATGCTGAAGCGTTCCCGAGGGGGGTAAAGCTGTTCTTTTTCGAGGTAGAAACAGTAGCTGCAATCGAGGTTGCAGATCGGCCCGACGGGTTTGGCCATGAGATGCAAGCCCTGGGGCGGGGATTCGTGGGTAGGCATGGGGGCAGGATCCGGGAGTCATCAGTCTGCCGCCCGGTTATCCGGGCGGCATTGAGGGTCAAGGCAAATACGTCACGTGTACATCCTTGACCTTGCCATTGAATGCGAAGGGCGCACGCTCGAAATAGTCCAGGGTGACGGGGGAACCGAGGTCTTGAGCGACGTCGAAGGTTTCGCTGGCGGTGAACGTCAGTGCCGGAGTGAACGGTGTCACCCCTTTGGCGGCTTCCTGCCCGTCAAGTCGCAAGCTCAGATTGGCCGGCGCTCCGGGCTTGGCTGACGACAGGGTCGTTAGCACTTCGATACTGACTTTGCCTGCGGGTACTCGTTCGGCCGAACGCAGTTTCACTCGAGAGATAGCCAGCGCGTTGTACTCGTAGTTCAGGAAACCGTCATCCATGTACAGGCTGACCCCGCCACCGATTCCGCCCAAGGCATACAACACGCCGGTGGCGTTAGCTGGAACCTCGGCGTCGACGACAACTTTGCTGTTCTGATTGCGCAGGTTCGGAGCCGCAAACTCTGGAAAGCGCTGGACACGATCACTGAAATGCCATTCGCGTTGGCTGCTGGAGATTCGTGCAGTCGGATCGAGGAAGGGGTAGAGACCGGCACCAATCGGATAGACATGGTTAGCCTTGGCCTGCACGTCAAACTCGGCCTTCAGCTCCGCAAGTTTTTCCGGATTGCTCGCGGCTAAGTCGTTGGCCTGGGAGTAGTCGTTTTGCAGGTTGTAGAGCGACCATCGGTCATTCGCCGGATTCCAGCCCATGAACTGCGCAAAGCCTTGCACCCAGGGTTTGCGCGGGCCAAAGACCGAGGCCATCCAGCCATCCTTGTAGACGCCGCGACTGCCGAAGACTTCGAAGTATTGCACCGGTTTTTTCGACTTCACCTGAGCGTCGTTGAAGGTGTAGCGCAGGCTGACGCCATCCATTGGGTCCTGAGCGATACCGTTGACCTCTTTGGGTGGCGTGATCGACAGCACGTCGTAGACCGTCGGGGCAATGTCGTTGACATGGTGAAATTGCGCGCGAACCCGGGCGTCGGCCTTGATCTGTTTCGGCCAGGAAACGGCCAGCGGCGTGCGCGTACCACCGAAGTAGCCGGCGACCAGTTTAGTGCCTACGAATGGCCCTGAACCTGCCCAGGCCCACGCGGCGTTGTACATGCTTTCAAGTTTAGGACCGCCGAGCGCGGACAAGCCGCCATACATCTCGTCGAGGACTTTCAACTGCTGCTCTTTGGGAACTGGAATCCCGTTTTGGGCCAGCAACTCATTAATCGTGCCCTCCATCCCCTCGGAAGAAGCGCCGTTGTCGCTGAAGACATAGAAGATCAGCGTGTTGTCGCGCTTACCTTCACGCTCCAGTTCGTCGAGGATCTTGCCGGCCTGCGTGTCGGCATGTTCCAGGAAGCCGGCATACACCTCCATCAACCGTGCCTGATACTGTTTCTGTTCGGAAGACAAGCTGTCCCAGGCTGGGAGCTCCGCCGGGCGTGGGGTGAGGACGGCGTCCTGCGGGATAAAGCCCAGGGCTTTCTGGCGAGCGAACGTCTGCTCCCGATAGGCGTCCCAGCCACCGTCGAACTTGCCTTTGTATTTATCGGCCCATTGCGCATTCACCTGGTGCGGACCATGTACGGCACCCGGTGTCCAATACATGAAAAACGGTTTTGCCGGTGCGTAGGTCTGATGGTCTTGCAGCCAGTTTACGGCCTGATTGGCGAGGTCTTCGCTGAGGTGATATTTCGGATCTCGCGCCGGTTCGATTGGCGTTGTGTCGCGGTACAGTCGCGGTTCGTACTGAGAGGTTTCGCCGGCCAGGAAACCGTAGAAATGTTCAAAACCGTAGGCCGTCGGCCACGTATCGAAAGGACCGGCCGCCGTGGTATCCAGGGGTGGTGTGTTATGCCATTTGCCGAACGCGGCGGTGCTGTAGCCATATTGCTTGAGCACCTCGGCCATGGTCGCCGAGCTTTTGGGGATCTTGCCGGTGTAGCCTTCCCAGTCAGTGGCCAGCTCTGCGATGACGCCGTTGCCAACCCGGTGATGGTTGCGTCCGGTGAGCAATGCGGCGCGAGTAGCGGAGCTGATGGCAGCGGTATGAAAAGCGTTGTAGCGCACACCACTGTCGGCGACTCGACTCAGGGTCGGCGTATGGACTGCGCCGCCGACGGTGTCGGACTGCGCGAAGCCGGCGTCATCGAGCATGATCACCAGGATATTGGGGGCCTCGGCAGGAAGCCGGGATTGCTGCTGACGTTTCTGGTGCTTGGATTCTTGCAGCGTCGGTTTGGCGTCACTGGCCGAAGGCGTCGGCGGGAAGGGCAGCGAGTCTTGTGCGGATGCGACCGAGCTGGCCAACAGTGCGCAGAGTTTCAGGGTGAAACGTCCGGCGGGTTGCAGCTTCTGGGACATGAGTGTCTCCGTTTTTTATTCATTGCAACGACGCAGCCGCCCGGTCGAACACCGGACGGCCGAGATATTGGAGAGCTGCTCAGACCGCAAAACTGGTGATGTCTTTGGGCTCGATATCATTGGCTTTACAGAACGCCAGGTAACGATCCACGCTGGATTTCCAGTTCTCGATGGCCACGACGTTGTTGTTATCGTCGTAATACAGCAGGTCGCCCTGGGTGATGTTCAAGGTGATCAGTTCATCGCCATATTCAGTCAGCACGATCGGCGTATGGCTGGAACCTGCGGTTTCGAACACCACGCCGCCCGGTTTTGAGATCCAGTCGTGCTCCAGGTATTTCCAGCCACCCTTGATGGTGTAAACGATGACCGTGCCGGAGTGATGGTGCTTGGGCAGAGAAGACCCGGCCGGGGCCTTGAGCAGGGTGATGGTTTCCCCGCGAACCGGGTCGCACTTGATGTATTTGATGAAGATTTCATCGCTGTAAGGTGCGAACGGAACCCACGGCAGGTCCTCGTCGTTGATGGAGGAGGTGTCGATGTTTTCATAAAACATGCTTGTTGTTCTCTGTTGGACGGTGGAAGGATTTACACGGTGCGTTAAGAGCATCGTGAACAGGCCGTGCTCACACCGCCCCCCTCTTGAGGAGGGGGATCCATCCAATGGCGTTGAATTGCGGCATACGGAGTGCCGTGCAAATAACGCCAAAACAACAATATCTACGGTTTGCGGCCACCGTTGGCCTTTGGGTGATCAAAGCGGACGTCAGGGCCTCTGTGAAACCCTGACGCCCCGGTTCAGCGGCGGCACGCCAGCGCCGTCCGCTGTACCGGTCGTTAGGTGCTCAATTGATTTTAACGATCGCCGGCGGACTCCACGTGCCTTTGCCAGGCGGCAGGACGGAAGGGTTTTCCGTCTTCGGCCAATACAGGCGCATCACCATGTAGATCAGATCATTCGGTGCGGGCAGCCAGTTGCTTTCCTTGTCCGCGCCGGGCGAGTCCTTCTGGATGTAGAGCGTCAACGAGCCGTCTGCATTCTTCTTCATGTCAGGCAGCATCGGCGAGTTGATGAGGTAGCGATTGACCGGATTCTTGATCAGCAGTTGCGACTTGCCGTCGTACATGGTCACCGACCAGAAGGCGTTGACCGGCGGGAGCTGTCCAGCGGGAAAAGTGATCGTGTAGTTGTGCTTGCTGCCGTCAAGCGGCGTCCCGTCGGACAGGATCTTGGCCATCGGATACGTGGCCTCTTCGGCGTCGTTGGCATAGATGCCTGCTTGTGCGATGGCGGCGCGCTTTAGCCAATCACCCTTGTAGAACGCGGCATTACCGCCGGAACTCACGATGTTCCAGCCATTGACCTGTGTGCCGAGATGATTGACTGCATCCTGGACCTTCGCATGCCCAGCCTGCATGCCCTCGACCACAGCGGCCTTTTGCTCGGCGGAGAGGTCCTGGAAGTTGAAGTCCTTGCCGGCGCCAATGCCCAGACGGGCCAGCTTCGCGCGGATCGCCACTTCATCCGGGGTGGCCGGGGCAAACTGCAAGGCAAAGCCCAGATACTTGAAGAAGTCGGTCTTGGCCAGGGCCTTGTCGAACTTCGGAAAGTTGATCGCCGGCGCGGCAGGCGGCGCGGGCTGCTTGAGATAAGCCGATAACGGCTGGGCCGCATAACCGGACTGGATCTTTTCGACGTTTGGCATGTCCGCCGGATTGAAGAGCTGGGTGCGAAAGATCGCGAAGAGGAGTTGTGTTTGGGAGTGAAACACCTTCTTGATGCCAGGCGGGGTCACGCCTTTCCAGTCTGGGCCGACCAGCATGTAATCGCCGGCTTCGCTGCCGGTGGTACGGCTGCCGATGTAACCGAAGTTGTTGGTGTTGTTATCGATGAGCTGCACCGAGTAGTACCGCGGTTTCTCCACCGTCGGTACCGAGAGCACGATCGGCTCGCTACGCAGGTCCATGAACATCAAGGAATACGGCGTATCGCTGTTCGGCGAGACGATGGCCGTGTCCTTGTAGGTGAAGACATTGTGCATGCTGTGGATGTGGTTGAACGGTGCCTTGTACTGGCCTGAGTTCTTGTCCACGGCATAGTCGTACATGGTCGCGTAGTTCATCACGATGGGCAGACCGTAGATGTAACCTTCCTCGGCGATGGCTTTTGTTTCGGCGGGAGTGATGTCCGCTGCTTGGGCGTGCGTAAATCCAAAGGACGCGAGCAATACCATTGCACAGCCAAATGTTCTCGGTAGTGTGGTTATCATGAACTTGAAACTCCATTTTTCGCATTAGATGGGATTAACTGCTGATCAGGGGATATTCAGTGTCGCGTTTGCTCACGACTTGATATCTCATAACGCTCCTTTTCTTGCTGTAAGTCTTTGTTTTTTTCTGAAGCTGGTCGGCGCAAGCGCGACGCTGATCGAGGAGAACCACGACGGATGACAAGCTCAGACTGCTCGGTCAGTATAAGCAGCAAATCAAACTACGCTGCTGACATGAGAACAACTTGTCCTCTGATGCTAAAAGTAAGTCTTACGGATAGTTTCACTTAGGAAAAAGTAGCGTGTACGCCACCCGAAAGCCCCAACCGTGTGCACCATCCTCAGGACTGTCCGCCCAGTATCGCGGCCCTACCTGAAGGCTCATGGGCTGCTTGCCGACTTTGAACAATTGCGTCACGAACAGGTTGATCGGCACATTCCACTCCCTGGCTTCCCAGTCGTAAGTGGATTCTGTATTAATGCCAAAACTGGTGTACGACGCTGTGGTATAGACCAGAAAGGGTTGCAGATATGTCTGATTGACCTTCTCCTTGTCATTGGCCGGGTTGTTGTCCAGCGACCAGATGTGGTTCGCCAGAATACCGTTCGTCCAGCCGTTGGCCTGCTTCAACGCCACCGCTGTCGGTCCAATCCCCCATTGTTCGCTACTCAGTAGCTCATCACTACCGGTCGGTAACAACAACGCGGGGCCTGCACCCCAGATCCAGCCGTCCTCGGTGGGCCTTTTGGGAGAGAAAAAGAAGCTTTGCGTGGTGTCGCCCACTCCGCTTTTATCGGCAATGCCCCTCGGTGCCAGTCCATGCTGATCAATGACCGGGAGGATCGTGCGAGAGATCAGATTCCAATCGTCATTAAGTGTGAAGGGTAAAACCGGCTGGATATTGGTGACGCTCTGGATTCCATTGCCAGAGGGCCCCATTTTCTGATTCCAGTTGTATTGGATGGGCAAGCTATACAGTGCCGCGACTGGATTTAATGACTGTTTGGCCAGCTCCGCCTGATCGTCGGCCTGACTGGAAACGGAAATACCGAAAACCAAAGACGATAGCAAAAGTCGTTCAATGTACTTGTTCATGCGAATTCCTTGGATACCAATCGCCCCGGGCCCCTCGACTATCAACGGGAGCCTTCTAACGACAAGCAGAAGTTACTTGAATACCTCAATCTCAGTGGGCCGTACTTAACTGAAGCACAGCGAACAGCCACCCATTCTGTTGTTGATACGTCTTGTATTATGCCGAGGTTACTTACTTTACAAGTTTAACTTCTCCAATCAGTCATGTATTTGTCGGGTCTAGGCAGGAGGGCGTAAAGTTTACCGTTGCCGGTGGGAGGTTTTGCAGGAGCGAGCTTGCTCGCGATGGTCGTTAACGAATCGCGTGTTTACAGAATAAACGCAGCGCTCTTGAGTCCATCACGAGCAAGCTCGCTCCTACAAAATTTGTTAAGAAGGCACGTACGGTGTTTTACGAATCCGAACAGTCAGCCTTAACTGCCTTGCGGCACAACGCGGGCATCATTGCCTGAGCCCTGGATATACACCTTCGAGCCCTTGGTCAGGGACGGATTGATCGGTTGGGTCACCGATACCAGCACGCCACTGTTGACCCGCACGATGATTTGTTGCGCCTCGATCGGTTGGTCATATTTTTTCTTCTCGGCGTAGTTACCGCCAGCAGCACCGGCGAGCGCGCCGGCAACCATGGCGACGTCACGCCCGGTGCCGCCCCCGATCAAGCTGCCAACCGCCAGGCCGCCAAGACCACCGAGTACGGCGCCGACACCACTGTCGTGATTGGTCTGCATCTGCGTCAGCGATATCTGCTCGATCTTCCCTGAGCGAATCTCGATTTCACCGGCGCCGCCATCGGTTGACCCGACGGCGGAACAGGCACTTATCAGCACCGTCATCAACGTGACTGACAGCCAGGACAGGATTACTTTCATTGCGATGCACCTCGTTATTGGTATTTGATTGCAATGCTTGAGCCAACGTCTGTTGGCAGTTCAATCAAGGCTTAACTGCGAATGAACGCCCAGAGATCGACGTTCAACTTGTCGATCGCCGCTTTGAAGTCCTGGGCGGTGATCTTCTGGCTTTCGTTTTCCAGCGTTGTACCAAACACCTTACGGACTACCCTGGCGACCGTCTGGTTGGTTCTCGCATCGATAATCTCGGCCTCGATGAACAAAGTGCTGTCCTGATCACGGTGGCCGGTGGCGGCCTGTGTTGCTCCGACTACGGCGGCGATCGGCACCACTTCGTACCATTTCATCCCTTCGTTTTCGGCATTCACCCCGGTGATCGCCGCACGCATCAGCAGGGTTTTGGAACTCGCCGGCGCGGCGCCGGTATTGGAAACCACACGGTATTTCTGACCCAGGGTGCCTTTGACCTTACTGGTCATGTAGTTCTGGATGTCGGTCAGCGTTTGCTGGTTGACCCGCTCATCGGGCTTGGGCGCGGGATAGAGCTCCAGCTTGTTGAACACCACTGTGTCATAGGCATTCGGGTTCCACGACGGACTGACCCAACGCATTGTTGTGCCGCCGCTTGCCGTTTTGACTTCCTGCAAGTTGTTGTAGTTGGACAGGTAGCCCGAGTATTGCTCGACTTCAGTGACTTTCGATACGCAGCCGGTCAATAACAAGCTGCTCAGTGCAGCACTCGTTATCCATTTGTGCGAGAAGCTCATATAACGGTACTCCTTGAGGGATGTGTTCCTGAATGTCTTTTATTCAAGGTCAGACTCTGTGGACTTAGCCCTTTCGGAATAGGGCCCACTGGATCTCAGCCTGAGCAATCGAGCGACTGCTTGCTAACTGCAAGCAGTCGCAAGCGTCGCGTTACTTCGATGCCACCACTGCCGGCGGCTGCCAGCTGCCGCTGCCTGCGGGAAGAATTGAAGGCGGCGTGGCCTTCGGCCAATAGAGGCGCATCACCAGATAGGCCGTGTCGTCAGGCGCGGGCAACCAGTTGGACTCCTTGGTCTTGCCCGGCGAATCCTTCTGGATATACAGCGTCAGTGAACCGTCCGCGTTCTTTTTCATGGCCGACAGCATCGGCGAATTGATCAGGTAGCGGTTGATCGGATTCTTGATCAGCAGTTGGCTCTTGCCGTCGTACATGGTCACCGACCAGAAGGCATTGACAGGCGGCAGTTTGCCGGCAGGGAAGGTCAGCGTGTAGTTGTGCTTGCCGGTATTCAACGTCTGGCCATTGCCATCGGTACGCGTAAAGGGGTACATCGCCTCGGCGGCGTCATTGCCGTACAGACCAGCCTTCGCGGCGCCAGCCCGCATCAGCCAGTCGCCTTTGTAGAACGCCTGGTCGCCGAAGAACGCGCCGACGCTCCAGCCGTTGATATTCTTCATTCCGTTCGAGAGGAACTTGTCGACCTGCTCGTCGCCGGCCTTCATCCCGAGCAGGACCGCGGCCTTGTGCTCGAGCGAGAGGTCCTTGAATTCGAAGCTGCGACCGGGGCCTACGCCGATGCTGGCCAGCTTCGCACGGATCGCCTTGTCCTCAGCCGATGGCGGCACATACTGCAGCGCCGCCGACAGGTACTCGAAGAAGTTGGCCTTGATGCCCTCCGTGGTGGCCGGCACGAAAGCGATCTTCGGCGCATCGGGCGGCGCGGGTTGATGGAGGAAAGCGGACAGCGGCTGGACCTTGTAACCCGCCTGCACCTTCTCGACATTCGGCATGTCGGCCGGATTGAACAGCTGGGTGCGGATCAGCGTCAGTGCGAAAGGGGTCGTGGAGCTGAACACCTTGTCGATGCCTGGAGGTGTCGCACCCTTCCAGTCGGGGCCTGCAATCAAATAGCTCCCGGGTGCGCTGGCCGTGGCCCGACTGCCGATGTAGCCGTAGTTATAGGTGTTGCCGTCGATCAGTTGCACCGAGTAGTAGCGTTTTTTGGAGACGGCCGGCACGGTGATCACCAACGGCTCGGCGCGCAGGTCGGTCCAGAGAAAGGAGTACGGCGTGTCGCTGTTGGGGGTAATGATGGCCGTGTCAGCGGGGGTCGCGACCTTATGATCGTGGTGCAGTTGGTTGAAGGGGGCCTTGAACTGGCTGGACTTGGAGTCCACCGCGAATTCGTTCATTACGGCGTAGTTCATGACCAGCGGCAAGCCGTAGATAAAGCCTTCCTCGGCGATCGCCTTGGTTTGCTCCAGACTCGGCGCGGGAACGCCCTTGGCCACATCGGCCTTGTCGGCCTGTGTGATCGGATCGAGCTTGCTCGTGCACCCGGTGAAAAGCGTTGAACCTACGACGACCGCCGCAGCCAATGTCCAGCCACTGTGAGACTTCCTGTTCATTTTCACCTCGTTAGTTTTGTACAAGCCGGTGTCGTGAGCGTTCATGCCCACGGCTAGATACTAGGCATGACACCTGAAACGCTCTTGGATTTTTCTCAGTAGCGCCAAGTCATGTTGCCAGTCAGGGCTTGAATCCAGGCGTTGTCGAACTCGCCTGAGACACGATTGCCTGACAACGTTTTTTGCTGATCGACGGACATGTCCCCCATCCACACCGTGACCCAACTGAAATTCACGTCTGTCTCTTTATTCAGTGAATAAGTAAAGCCTGTGGCGAAGCGCCAGGCGGCGCCCATGGGCACGGTGAGCGTACGATTACCGTCGGACACGGCGGACGTGTCATAGGCGACACCGAAATCCCAGACCCAGTCCTGGTTCATCTGGTATTGAGCGCCAAGCGCCAATTGATACGTGTCTTTGTAATGCGCATCGATTGAAGCGGCCCGGGAACCGGTTCTGGACGTGTCTACGTCAATGCCGATGTCACCGAATTTCGACCAGTCCTGCCAATTGACCGAGGCCAGAACGGCCCATTGCGTATCCAGTTGCTGGTACAGGCTGAGGGTCGCCGTTTGCGGTACTTTCAGGTCGATTTTGGTGTTGAGGCTGTTGAGGCGACTCACCAACGGAGCACTGCTCTTCACATCCAGGCGATCCTCGAAGTCGAGGTCAACCTGACTGGTGTAAGCCAGGCCAATCCGGGTACCGGGCTTTGGGGCATAAATCACGCCTGCGTTGGCGCCGTAACCCCAGGTGCTGTCCCGGTATTTGTATTGGCCGTCACCCCGTTGTGTCAGTCCGAGCGGCGCCTGATCGATGGCGGCTTCGCTCTTCAGCATCCCGTACATGGCTTTGAGTCCGACGCCGACGGACCATTGATCGTTGAAGCGATAGGCGACACTGGGTACCAGTGACAGTCCCGCAATACTCGCGTTCTGCACGAAATAACGGCCGGACCAGTCATTGTCGTAGTTTACAGCCAGACCGAAATCGCCATAGGAGCCGAAGCCGACGGACCACCGATCATCCAGTTGATGGCTGATGAAGAAACTGCCACCCGGTATGGGATCGAGCGCGTTACCGCTGCCAGTGCCCGGCGTATTGGTTTCACTGTCCCGATCGAACGATAAGTCACCAAAAAGAACCTGAGCGCCAGCGGAGATCTGTGTTCCGCTGAGGTAGCTCAAGCCGGCGGGGTTGCTGGCAATGGTCGAAGGGCCTTGTGCCCGGGCCGCTGCACCGGCATTGGCCAGTCCGACGTTGTCGGTGGCGATTTCGTACAACATCAGGCCACCGGCAACACTTCGGCCACTGGTCAAGAGTGTCAGCGCACCAAGAACAGTAATCGACAACACACTTTTATTTAATTGCATGAAATCCCTCTCTATCAGATCACTCAGTCTATGTCGCTTGCATCGCCCCAAGGCCTGGGCATCGTCTTTTATTCGTGTGGCCTTCTTGAGTGTCTGCGCGGAACTCCACCCGCAGGTGCAACTAATCGCCAACCTCATGAACAACACAAAAAACCGAAGATCAGCTTTGCAATCAGCCTGTTGTTGCGTTCACTTTACGGCAATCATCAGAAAGGCACCTTGCATTTTCGGACAGTGCGCGCGGTATCACGGGGGTATGGAAGTGGTTGAATCAACCCCCAATGGAGGCTACCCCAGCCCATTTCTCCAATGCTGTGGTGACGTATTTGTCCACGTTTTGAATGCACGGGAGAAGGCGTTTGGATCCTGGTATTGAAGGGTCTGGGAGATTGTGGATATCGGCAAATCCGTATCTTTCAAGAGCTGCCGCGCGAAGTTGCTTCTGGAGTCGGTGATCAGTTCTTTGAGGTGAGAACCTTCCGCATCCAGCCGGCGTCGCAGCGTTCTTTCATTCAATGAGAATTGACTGGCGATGTGCTTGGAGTTTGCCTGTCCTTGCAATAATAGAGCGTATGCCTGACTCTTTATTTTTTCTGAAATCGTCAAATGTGACGTGGCGCTCGAAATAGTCAGTTTAAGTAGATGGTGTAAGCGTGGATTCGCCGTACATTGAATTTGTCGGAGTTGCTGATTGTTTATTACAAGTCCGGAAATGCTTGTATTGAACTGAATATTGCAGCGAAATTTTCTGATGTACGGGGTGATGTCTGATGGCTTGCGATATGAAAACTGCACACGAACGGGCGTCCAGTTAGCGCCTAATAAGGCCCGCAGCATTTGGAGGCCAACCATGACGGCAGTGTCGACAAGCAATGATTGATTGGGCAGGTCGTGGCGATAAATGACATATCCCAACAAACTGTGTTGGCCCGCCAAGGGAAGAAGGAGTGGGGTCGCGCCACGATCATAGAGGTTTGCATGTCCGACCAGGTCGTTCAATGCATCGCCTGGTGTAGTCGCAAGACGCATAAGCTGACCCACCGGACCCAAATTTTCCAGCGAAAAGCGCTCACCGATCAGCAGGCCAATATGGGGGCACTGAGTGTGTTCGAATGCCGTGTTGAACAGACGAGCAACGTCCATGTAGGCGAGATGGTTGTCTTCATATGCAAATTGCTCAAGGCTGATACCAGCGTCTTTGAAAACGCCTCGCGAGGAACCCCCTATCGCGTCAACTACTTCCGGGAACCTACGGAATGGGCTTGTACTAATTTCTCCCGGCCCGCCCATTCTTAATGATGATTTTTTGGAGGGCATATTAGCTCGCTATCATTCCTGAAACTGGCGCATTGGCCACGTTGGCGAACATCTGATACATGACGAGCAAAAGAGCGTAGCGCCCATGAGCCGGCGCCTGGCACCTCGCGACCGTTCTGCGCCGCCCCTCAGTCCTTGGGCCGAATCATCGAATACACGAGTCGTGCACATTAATTGAATCCAGAAATACATAATATTCAATACATTGGTTTTAGCACGGATGCGCTTTTTTTCAAGTGGCCCATAGAGACTATGCTCCACCCTAATAACCGCTTCCATACATCGACGAAGCTAGGTTAGAGGGTATTAGTGCACTTCTTCTCTTCGGCATAATCATGATGCAGGTAGTGGCGTCTCACCCGCGAGCCGGCCAGCACATGGTTTTGACAGCGATCGATGACATCCAGGCTGACCCCCAAGGCCTGCATCATGGTCGCGCCGGTACGGCGCAGATCACGCGGCGTCCAGTCACCGTACTGGCCGTCGGAAAGGACCAGCGTGTCGTCGTGAGGCCGTTGTTGCAGGGCGAAGGGGGTCTCTACGTTAGCCGCGGTGTATGCCTGTGCCTTGGACGTTGCTGGACTCTCGTAGAGCAGAGCACCGCTGGAACTCAAGTAAATACTAGCTTTGTTTATTCGACGGCCTTGACCATGTCTTCGATGACCTTCTTCGCGTCGCCGAACACCATCATGGTCTTGTCCAGGTAGAACAGCTCGTTGTCCAGGCCG
>NZ_CATKPU010000077.1:0-348 GCF_949767825.1 Pseudomonas sp. IT-P258
ATCGCAAGCCGATGTCGAGGTGAGTCAACCCATATCGCACACGGATCACCGAGGCCTGTATGCCACGGTGATGGAAGGCGCTGGTGATCAGGAAGGGAAAACACCATGAGCCAATACGAGATCGTGACACCGGTCGCACTCCAGCACACTCAAGAGGTGACCTGTACCCCGCCATGGTATGTGCGCAATACCGAATACCCTCCCGCCATGGCGACGTATCAACCGCTGATCAATGGGGAAGAAACGTTTCGGGCCGTGCACCTGGCCATTTCAAAGGCCAAGGCAACTGTCGACATCATCTGCTGGGGCTTTCAGCCGTCGATGTATTTCATCCGCGATGGAATATCT
>NZ_CATKPU010000078.1:0-348 GCF_949767825.1 Pseudomonas sp. IT-P258
TTCGCAAGCCCACGCCGAGGTGAGCCAGCCCATATCGCACACCGATCACCGCGGCCTGTATGCCACGGTGATGGAAGGCGCTGGTGATCAGGAAGGGAAAACACCATGAGCCAATACGAGATCGTCACACCGGTCGCACTCCAGCACACCCAAGAGGTGACCTGTACCCCGCCATGGTATGTGCGCAATACCGAATACCCTCCCGCCATGGCGACGTATCAACCGCTGATCAATGGGGAAGAAACGTTCCGGGCCGTGCACCTGGCCATTTCACAGGCCAAGGCAACTGTCGACATCATCTGCTGGGGCTTTCAGCCGTCGATGTATTTCATCCGCGACGGAATATCG
>NZ_CATKPU010000079.1:0-343 GCF_949767825.1 Pseudomonas sp. IT-P258
AGGTTGGCGCGAGGTTTTCCTGTACATCGCCGTTGCTGGCGATGCTCACCGTGACCTTGTCGCCTTGGCCTGATGGCTCATCGGTGACCGTGGTTGCGACCTCGGTCTGACTCAGGGTCAGTTTTTCGAAATTGTCTGCGCCAGTAACGCTCTCGAGCTTGTTGACGATCGGCGCCTGGCCGCCGGTGAACACGTCGTCGGCAGCGGCGATGGTTGCCGTGCCAGTCGCGGTATTGGCCGGGACGGTGATTTTGGTGCCATCGGAGAGGGTGAATTCCAACGGGCCGTGGTTATTGACCGGCAGACCGGCCGCGTTGGTCAGGGTCACGGTGTAGGTGACCTG
>NZ_CATKPU010000080.1:0-328 GCF_949767825.1 Pseudomonas sp. IT-P258
AGGGCGAAAGCACACCGTCTGCGCGTAGGGGATGGCCTGGAAGCTGCACTCGAAGCTGCGGTCGCGGGCGGCGCTGGCCTTGAGCCCGATGATCACCGCCCGCGGCGCGAAGGCCTGGGGCGCGCCGTCGGTGACTTCCAGCACCTGGCCCGGCGCCAGGCGGGCGCTGCTGCTCATGCCGCGCAGGCGGGTGCGGCGATTGAGGTAACGCTCGTGGCGCAGGCGTGCATAGAAGTAGCCGCTTTCGCACTGCACGTCTTCGGAGAAGGCATGGCGGTCGCCGAGCGCGGTGTAGGGTTCGGCGTAGTGATAGGCCTCGCCGTAGGTG
>NZ_CATKPU010000081.1:0-328 GCF_949767825.1 Pseudomonas sp. IT-P258
CACCTACGGCGAGGCCTATCACTACGCCGAACCCTACACCGCGCTCGGCGACCGCCATGCCTTCCCCGAAGACGTGCAGTGCGAAAGCGGCTACTTCTATGCGCGCCTGCGCCACGAGCGTTACCTCAACCGCCGCACCCGCCTGCGCGGCATGAGCAGCAGTCCCCGCCTGGCGCCGGGGCAGGTGCTGGAAGTCACCGACGGCGCGCCCCAGGCCTTCGCGCCGCGGGCGGTGATCATCGCGCTCAAGGCCGGCGCCGCCCGCGACCGCAGCTTCGAGTGCAGCTTCCAGGCCATCCCCTATGCGCAGACGGTGTGCTTTCGCCCC
>NZ_CATKPU010000082.1:0-324 GCF_949767825.1 Pseudomonas sp. IT-P258
AAACAGCACATCGGCCTCAGCGGGCGGCGCCGGAATTGTTTCGTGTTGGCAGGTGAAGGCGAGATCAACGTTGATATCGGTGAGCGGGTTTACAAAGTCCACCGACAAAGGCTCGGAACTGTTGGCGCCACAACCGGTCAAGGCGATGAGTATCAAACAGCTCCATAAATACTCAGACCTCACTGAACAGTCTCCATTCGATATTTTCCTCCTCGACCGTCACACGGTCGGCGAGCAGGAAGCGGCTGTGACGATGCTTGACGTTCAGAGTCGGCATGATCTCGCCCTTCTCGAAGCGCCGGGGCTCGCCTTTTTCCAGGCGCC
>NZ_CATKPU010000083.1:0-323 GCF_949767825.1 Pseudomonas sp. IT-P258
CAAACGTCTGCAGCGTGCCCATGCCGCTGCGTTTTTCAATCAGGTTGCCCCACGCATCGTAGGCATATTCCTGATCCCGCCAGCGTTTAAGGCGGTTGTCCTTGACGTGATCAAACTGGCTGGTGTTGAAGTTCAGCCGGTTCGCCGCGGCGTCGTAGCGGAATTCTTCGCTGTCGATCAACTGCCCGGTGTCGCGGCTGTGCAACTGGCCGTTGGCTTCGTATTCGTACTTGATCTCGCCGCGCAGTTTGTCGAGGGTACGGGTCAACTCGCCGGCCGGGTCGTACTGGTGGCGGCGGTGGATCGGGTTGTAGGCGTGCTCG
>NZ_CATKPU010000084.1:0-311 GCF_949767825.1 Pseudomonas sp. IT-P258
TACTCATCAGTGGTTGAACAGGGCTTTTGGCACCCGCCACAGGATGGGAACCGGGTGGCGTGAGGGGTTAGATCGATTTGTAGGGTATCGCCATCAGGCTTGATGGTGACAACAGAAAAGCCCTCCCAAAAAGGAAGGAAAGTATTAATATCGCGCATAAGAACGCCGGTTTGTTAGATGTGTTTGCTCGCACGAACATCATCAATCAAATCGGCGTTCTTGTTTCTGTGTTTTCCGGGATTCCGTGAAGAACCAATAAAAAGCCCGGATGATTTCGCGGCCGACGATTATCGTCGTTTCAGCCCGCGCTT
>NZ_CATKPU010000085.1:0-305 GCF_949767825.1 Pseudomonas sp. IT-P258
CCGCTTTTAATCAGCGCCAGCTCGCTGTCGCTGGGCGCGACCACCTTCAAAATCAGCTCTGCAGCAAACGCGTCATTGGCGCTGCCAATGGTTGCGCCTGCCGCTTCATAGGCACTGTCGACAACGCTGGCATTAATGCCGGCGCCGCTTTGTACAGTGACCTTATGGCCCTGGCCGATCAGCTTCTTGATGGTTTCCGGGGTTGCAGCAACCCGTGTTTCACCGGTCTGGGTTTCGAGAGGAACACCAATGTGCACGTCAAATCTCCTGCGTGATCTTATAGAGTAAACCCATGCACTACGGAT
>NZ_CATKPU010000086.1:0-297 GCF_949767825.1 Pseudomonas sp. IT-P258
GTCCGGGGCAGAGCAGTTTGTACCTGTATGAGCCGGGGAGTTATGCGCCGTTGGCGCGGGTGGATCAGGCAGAGGGGGAAGAGCAGCAGCTCTATTACTTCCATACCGATCAGATTGGTACTCCGTTGGAGATGACTGACCGTGAAGGGCAGATTGTCTGGCAGGCGACGTACAAGGCTTGGGGGGCTGTTGAAAGGCTGGCGGTCAATGATGTCGAGCAGAATCTGCGGTTTCAGGGGCAGTATTTTGACGATGAGACGGGGCTGCACTACAACACGTTTCGGTATTACGATCCGG
>NZ_CATKPU010000087.1:0-315451 GCF_949767825.1 Pseudomonas sp. IT-P258
AGAAAGCCACGTCTGCTGGATTTCTATGCAATCGCTCGATGCGTGGCTATCATGCGGGCCTCATTGTGAGGCGAGACCTGCATGCTGACGTTGTTAAAGCTTCTTAAAGATGGCCGATTCCATTCGGGTCAAGCATTGGGTGCCGCCCTGGGCGTCAGTCGTAGTGCTGTGTGGAAGCAGCTTCAGCATTTGGAAGCTGAGCTGGGTCTGTCTATTCATAAGGTTCGTGGGCGCGGCTATCAACTGTCCGCGCCATTGGCGCTGCTCGATCCTGCCGAGATTAGCGCTCAGGCGCACTCCTGCGCCTGGCCCGTCCAGGTTTACGACTCAATCGACTCCACTAATGCCGAAGCACTGCGCGCTATCGAGCGTGGGCAAGCGGCACCCTTTGTGGTGCTTTCGGAGCGGCAGACAGCCGGACGCGGGCGGCGTGGTCGCAAGTGGGTCAGTCCATTCGCAGAAAACGTCTATTACAGCCTGGTGCTACGCATTGATGGTGGGATGCGCCAGCTGGAGGGCTTGAGTCTTGTCGTTGGGCTCGCTGTCTTGCAGGCGTTGCGCGAGCTCGGTATTGCATCCGCTGGATTGAAGTGGCCTAACGATGTCCTTGTAGGCCAGAAAAAGATCGCGGGAATACTGCTCGAGTTGGTTGGTGATCCTGCTGATGTGTGCCACGTGGTCCTGGGGGTGGGGATCAATGTGAACATGCAGTCCGCTGATGAGGTGGACCAGCAATGGACATCCCTGCGGCTCGAGTCAGGCAAATTTTTTGACCGCAACCAATTGGTTGCGGTGCTGGGGGAGATGCTGCAGCGATACCTGGCTCGTCACCAGGCGGGTGGTTTTTTGGCCATCCAGTCGGAGTGGGAGCAAAATCATCTATGGCAGGGGCGAAGCGTGTCCTTGATTGCCGGCGTCAATCAAATTGATGGTGAAGTACTTGGTATTGATGGCCAGGGCGCTTTGCGCCTGAAGGTGGATGGTGTGGAGAAAGTCTTCAGTGGTGGTGAGTTGAGCCTGAGGTTGCGTGATGATTCTTGAGCTCGATTGTGGGAATAGTTTCATCAAGTGGCGTGTGCTTGCCGCTAATGCCGGGCAGGTGCTCGGTGAAGGGGTCGTCGATTCCAATCTTGGATTGCTGGAGGGTTTGGGGGCGATCAAAGGGCTTGCCCTCACGTTTTGCCGGTTGGTGAGCGTCAGGACCGCGGAGGAAACCGCTGCGTTGACGTCATTGCTCGGCGATACCTTTGATGTGCCGGTTGTATGCGCAACGCCTGCTCGCGAAATGTCAGGCGTGCGCAATGGCTATGAAGAGTTTGAGCGGTTGGGGCTGGATCGCTGGCTCGCAATGCTCGGAGGCTTTCATCTGGCCTCGGGTGCGTGTCTGGTGCTCGATTTCGGTACGGCCGTGACCGCTGACTTTATCGCGGCGGATGGAGAGCACCTGGGTGGTTTCATCTGTCCAGGGATGCCGTTGATGCGCAACCAGTTGCGCACCCACACCCGCAAAATTCGTTATGGGGATCTGGCGGCCGAGCAGGCTCAGGAAAGTCTTGTTCCTGGTCGCGCGACTGTCGAGGCTGTAGAGCGTGGTTGTCTGTTGATGTTGCGCGGCTTCGTGCTGACCCAGCTCGAGTTGGCGCGCAGTTACTGGGGTGAGGACTTTGTCGTGTTCCTCACCGGGGGGGATGCGAGCCTGGTTGCCGAGGTCGTGCCTCAGGCCAGGGTTGTTCCGGACTTGGTGTTTGTCGGATTGGCCATGGCCTGTCCCTTGTCCTGAGGTTTTTATGCGTTGGTTGTTTCTGCTGCTGCTTGTCCTCAATGGCTTCTACTACATCTGGCATCAACAAGAGGCTCCTTTGCGCGCGAAGGATGTCACGCCTTTGAGTCTGTATCGCGGATCTCAACAAGATATTCGCTTGTTGAGCGAAGCAAGTGACGTATCCAAGGATAAGGGAAAAGCTGCCTCGGCAGACAATGGCTGCCTTTATCTGGGCGGCTATGCGCGCCAGGAGGCCGCACAGGCGGTTGAGCGTCGTTTGAGCGGGATGGAGGTCAAGTTTCAGTCCCTGCCGAAAGCTGCGGCTGAAGGAGCGGCGTATTGGGTGCGTATCGCACCGGAAAGCCGGCGTTGGCTGGACGATTTGCAGCTGCAAAACCTTTCTAAAGAATTCAATGAGTTAAAACATAAAATAATGCCGTGCGAGGGGGTTGCACCCACCGAATAGTTTGCATAGAATGGCGCCCGCTCCACAGCGAACACCGGAAACGGTAAGCGGTGTGAAGCGAGGTCAACGCAGCTAAGCTCAGGTTTTTAATGAGAAAAATGCTTGACAGAAGGCTGGCATGATGTAGAATGCCGGCTCGCTTAGGAGGGGTTCCCGAGCGGCCAAAGGGATCAGACTGTAAATCTGACGTCTACGACTTCGAAGGTTCGAATCCTTCCCCCTCCACCATTTTTAGCGAGAGCTGTAAGCCTCGCGGGTATAGTTTAGTGGTAGAACCTCAGCCTTCCAAGCTGATGATGCGGGTTCGATTCCCGCTACCCGCTCCAAGTTTACGGGTTTTGCACAGTGTTACGCTCTTGTAGCTCAGTTGGTAGAGCACACCCTTGGTAAGGGTGAGGTCAGCGGTTCAAATCCGCTCAAGAGCTCCATATAACAAGGCAGATATGAAAATATCTGCCTTTGTTTTAGGTGGTAGTGGTTGCGCCTGATTGTGTTTCTGAGGGTTGCCGGTGTCATGGATGTCGGTGTTGCAGCCAGGATTGCCTCGTAAGTGTTGTAAAGTCTTTTTCGGGTCGGCATAATGGTCGGCCTGATTTTGTTTTAGGTCAGTAGCTCAATTGGCAGAGCGACGGTCTCCAAAACCGTAGGTTGGGGGTTCGATTCCCTCCTGACCTGCCAGATTCACTCGGTGTGTCTGGCTTTCTTTTCACAGGATCTTCATAGATGACTCCTAAAGCTGAAGCTCAAGGCTCTCGTTTCGACCTCCTCAAGTGGCTTGTAGTAGTCGCTCTGGTGGTTGTTGGCGTTGTTGGCAATCAGTACTTTTCTGCTTCGCCGATCCTGTACCGCGTACTCGCATTGCTTGCTATTGCTGCCGTAGCTGCCTTTGTAGGCCTGCAGACAGTCAAGGGCAAGTCTTTCTTTGTACTGGTTAAGGAAGCGCGCACCGAAATTCGTAAAGTCGTTTGGCCAACTCGCCAAGAAACCACGCAGACCACGTTGATCGTTGTGGCTGTTGTCCTGGTTATGGCGTTGCTGTTGTGGGGGCTTGATTCCCTGCTCGGCTGGCTTGTTTCCTTGATCGTCGGCTAAGGGTGTCCCGTGGCTAAGCGTTGGTATGTTGTGCATGCTTACTCCGGTTACGAGAAGCATGTAATGCGCTCGCTGATCGAGCGCGTAAAGCTGGCTGGTATGGAAGATGGCTTCGGCGAGATTCTGGTTCCCACTGAAGAAGTGGTCGAGATGCGCAATGGCCAGAAGCGCAAAAGCGAACGCAAATTCTTCCCTGGCTATGTGCTGGTGCAGATGGATATGAACGAGGGTACTTGGCACTTGGTCAAGGATACGCCTCGGGTGATGGGTTTCATTGGCGGTACTGCCGATAAGCCTGCACCAATCACCGATAAAGAAGCAGAAGCGATTCTGCGCCGCGTTGCCGATGGCAGCGACAAGCCGAAGCCGAAGACGTTGTTCGAGCCGGGCGAGTCGGTGCGTGTCAATGACGGTCCGTTCGCAGACTTTACCGGTGTTGTTGAAGAAGTTAACTACGAAAAGAGCCGGATCCAGGTCGCAGTGCTCATTTTCGGTCGCTCTACTCCGGTGGAGCTCGAGTTCAGCCAGGTCGAAAAGGTCTAGTTGAACAAAAATCCCAACCCCGCAGCCGTAGGCTGTGGGGTTTTGTCGTCACTGGGATAAACGCGCAAGTAACCGGGGAGCCTCTCGAGGCGTTCGAACCCGTAATTGGAGTGCCTCATGGCCAAGAAGATTACCGCTTACATCAAGCTGCAAGTGAAGGCCGCTCAGGCTAACCCAAGCCCACCTGTTGGTCCTGCTCTGGGTCAGCACGGCGTGAACATCATGGAATTCTGCAAGGCTTTCAACGCCCGTACTCAGGGTCTTGAGCCAGGTCTGCCGACTCCAGTGATCATCACTGTCTACAGCGACCGTAGCTTCACTTTCGAAACCAAATCCACCCCTGCTTCGGTTCTGCTGAAGAAGGCGGCCGGTCTGACCAGCGGTTCCGCTCGTCCGAACACCGTTAAGGTTGGCACCGTGACTCGTGCTCAGCTGGAAGAAATCGCGAAAACCAAAAACGCGGATCTGACTGCAGCTGATATGGAAGCAGCCGTGCGTACTATCGCCGGTTCTGCTCGTAGCATGGGCCTTAACGTGGAGGGTGTGTAATGGCTAAGCTGACCAAGCGTCAAAAGGCTATCGCCGGCAAAATCGAAGCAGGCAAGGCCTACAACTTTGTAGACGCCGCTGCCCTGCTGGCTGAGCTGTCGACTGTCAAGTTCAGCGAGTCGTTCGACGTAGCTGTAAACCTGGGTGTTGACCCGCGTAAATCCGACCAGGTCGTTCGTAGCGCTACTGTGCTGCCACACGGCACTGGCAAGACCGTTCGCGTTGCTGTGTTCACCCAGGGTCCAGCTGCTGAAGCCGCTCTGGCTGCCGGCGCTGACCGCGTAGGCATGGACGACCTGGCTGCCGAAATGAAAGGCGGCGACCTGAACTATGACGTAGTGATCGCATCCCCGGATGCAATGCGCGTTGTAGGTCAGTTGGGTCAGATCCTCGGTCCACGTGGCCTGATGCCTAACCCTAAAGTCGGCACCGTAACTCCAGACGTAGCTACCGCGGTTAAGAACGCCAAGGCTGGTCAGGTTCGTTATCGCACCGACAAAAACGGCATCATCCACACTTCCGTTGGCAAGATCGGCTTCGATGCCGTCAAGCTGAAGGAAAACGTTGAAGCCCTGATCGCTGATCTGAAGCGTATCAAGCCAGCTTCCTCGAAAGGCATTTACGTCAAGCGCGTTACCCTGAGCACCACTATGGGCCCAGGTCTGGTCATCGACCAAAGCTCGCTCGACGCGTAAGACACAAGTTGGCGCAAGCGATTGCGCCAATTGAAAAATTGGGGTCCCTGCCTGGCGGGGGCTATCCAAGACCGTAGGCGACGCAAGTCTTAAACCACAAGCCTACGCAGATGGTGCTCCCGGTTCCTTACCGAATCAGACACCAAAACGACATCCGGTTTCGACCAGATGAAACGGTAACAAGCAGGAGTTAAACCCGTGGCAATTAAACTCGAAGACAAGAAGGCCATCGTCGCTGAAGTCAACGAGGCTGCCAAAGTCGCTCTGTCCGCTGTCGTGGCTGATGCCCGTGGCGTAACAGTAGGCGCGATGACCGGACTCCGTAAAGAGGCTCGTGAAGCTGGCGTTTACGTACGTGTTGTACGTAACACCCTGCTCAAGCGCGCTGTTGCTGACACTGAATTCAGTGTCCTCAACGACGTGTTCACTGGCCCTACCCTGATTGCGTTCTCCAAGGAACATCCAGGCGCTGCTGCCCGGATCTTCAAGGAATTCGCAAAGGGTCAGGACAAGTTCGAGATCAAGGCAGCTGCGTTCGAGGGCAAGTTCCTCGCAGCTAACCAAATCGACGTACTGGCAACTCTGCCGACCCGTGACGAAGCAATTTCTCAGCTGATGAGCGTGATTCAAGGCGCTACCAGCAAGTTGGCTCGTACTCTGGCGGCAATTCGCGACCAGAAAGAAGCTGCTGCAGCCTAAGGCTCGTCAACTTCTCGCGTTTTTTGTTTTTTTCGATGGTCGCGTAGGCCGTCCCCAATATCAGGAATTAGATTCATGTCTATCTCTCAGAACGATATCCTTGAAGCAGTTGGCAACATGTCCGTAATGGAAGTTGTTGAGCTGATCAAAGCTTTCGAAGAAAAATTCGGTGTTACCGCTGCTGCTGCATCGGCTGGTCCAGCTGTTGCTGCTGCCGTTGCTGAAGAGCAAACCGAATTCAACGTCATGCTGACCGAAGCTGGCGAGAAGAAAGTTAACGTGATCAAGGCTGTACGTGAACTGACCGGCCTGGGCTTGAAAGAAGCCAAGGCTGTAGTTGACGGCGCACCTGCCATGGTTCTGGAAGCTGTTGCCAAAGACGCAGCTGACAAAGCCAAAGCAGCGCTGGAAGAAGCAGGCGCTAAAGTCGAGCTGAAGTAAGCATCGACTTTGCTCCTCCAGCCCGAGCGTTAAGCGACAGGCTGATGGCTGGTGGCTCTTGCCACCGGCCTTTTTCCGTTATTGGCAGCCGACTGGGTCGGTGCCGATAACGTGCTGTAACCACCCGATGCGGTGGCGCAAACCATGGGGTTTGCACGATTTTCTGGCTGCTCCCGTCGGGAGGGGCCAAACAAGCAGGTGACCAAGCTGGGGAACGCTGATGGCTTACTCATATACTGAGAAAAAACGTATCCGCAAGGACTTTAGCAAGTTGCCGGACGTCATGGATGTGCCGTACCTCCTGGCCATCCAGCTGGATTCGTATCGTGAATTCTTGCAAGCGGGAGCGACTAAAGATCAGTTCCGCGACGTGGGCCTGCATGCGGCCTTCAAATCCGTTTTCCCGATCATCAGCTACTCCGGCAATGCTGCGCTGGAGTACGTCGGTTATCGCCTGGGCGAACCGGCATTTGATGTCAAAGAATGCGTATTGCGCGGTGTAACTTACGCCGTACCTTTGCGGGTAAAAGTGCGCCTGATCATTTTCGACAAAGAGTCGTCGAACAAAGCGATCAAGGACATCAAAGAGCAAGAAGTCTACATGGGTGAAATCCCCCTGATGACTGAAAACGGTACCTTCGTAATCAACGGTACCGAGCGTGTAATCGTTTCCCAGCTGCACCGTTCCCCGGGCGTGTTCTTCGACCACGACCGTGGCAAGACGCACAGCTCCGGTAAACTGCTGTACTCCGCGCGCATCATTCCTTACCGCGGTTCGTGGCTGGACTTCGAGTTCGACCCGAAAGACTGCGTATTCGTGCGTATCGACCGTCGTCGCAAGCTGCCTGCATCGGTACTGCTGCGCGCGCTGGGCTATACCACTGAAGAAGTGCTGGACGCGTTCTATACCACCAACGTATTCCATGTGAAGGGCGAGACCCTGAGCCTGGAGCTGGTGCCTCAGCGCCTGCGCGGTGAAATCGCTGTCCTCGATATTCAGGATGACAAGGGCAAGGTTATTGTCGAGCAGGGTCGTCGTATCACCGCTCGCCACATCAACCAGCTGGAAAAAGCCGGGATCAAAGAGCTGGATGTGCCTCTGGACTACGTCCTGGGTCGTACAACCGCCAAGGTCATCGTGCACCCGGCAACCGGCGAAATCCTGGCAGAGTGCAACACCGAGCTGAACACCGAGATCCTGGCCAAAATCGCCAAGGCTCAGGTTGTTCGCATCGAAACTCTGTACACCAACGATATCGACTGCGGTCCGTTCGTCTCCGACACCCTGAAGATCGACTCCACCAGCAACCAACTGGAAGCGCTGGTCGAGATCTATCGCATGATGCGTCCTGGCGAGCCGCCAACCAAAGACGCTGCCGAGACCCTGTTCAACAACCTGTTCTTCAGCCCTGAGCGCTATGACCTGTCTGCGGTCGGCCGGATGAAGTTCAACCGTCGTATCGGTCGTACCGAGATCGAAGGTTCGGGCGTGCTGTGCAAGGAAGATATCGTCGCGGTACTGAAGACCCTGGTCGACATCCGTAACGGTAAAGGCATCGTCGATGACATCGACCACCTGGGTAACCGTCGTGTTCGCTGCGTAGGCGAAATGGCCGAGAACCAGTTCCGCGTTGGCCTGGTACGTGTTGAGCGTGCGGTCAAAGAGCGTCTGTCGATGGCTGAAAGCGAAGGCCTGATGCCGCAAGACCTGATCAACGCCAAGCCAGTGGCTGCGGCGGTGAAAGAGTTCTTCGGTTCCAGCCAGCTGTCCCAGTTCATGGACCAGAACAACCCGCTGTCCGAGATCACCCACAAGCGTCGTGTTTCCGCACTCGGCCCTGGCGGTCTGACTCGTGAGCGCGCCGGCTTCGAAGTTCGTGACGTACACCCGACTCACTACGGTCGTGTATGCCCGATTGAAACGCCGGAAGGTCCGAACATCGGTCTGATCAACTCCCTGGCCGCTTATGCGCGCACCAACCAGTACGGCTTCCTGGAAAGCCCGTACCGCGTGGTGAAAGACGCTCTGGTCACCGACGAGATCGTGTTCCTGTCCGCCATCGAAGAAGCCGATCACGTGATCGCTCAGGCCTCGGCCACGATGAACGACAAGAAAGTCCTGATCGACGAACTGGTAGCTGTTCGTCACTTGAACGAATTCACCGTCAAGGCGCCGGAAGACGTCACCTTGATGGACGTATCGCCGAAGCAGGTAGTTTCGGTTGCTGCGTCGCTGATTCCGTTCCTCGAGCACGACGACGCCAACCGTGCGTTGATGGGTTCGAACATGCAGCGTCAAGCTGTACCAACCCTGCGCGCTGACAAGCCGCTGGTAGGTACCGGCATGGAGCGAAACGTAGCCCGTGACTCCGGCGTTTGCGTCGTGGCTCGTCGTGGCGGCGTGATCGACTCCGTCGACGCCAGCCGTATCGTGGTTCGTGTTGCCGATGACGAAGTTGAAACCGGTGAAGCCGGTGTCGACATCTACAACCTGACCAAGTACACCCGCTCCAACCAGAACACCTGCATCAACCAGCGTCCGCTGGTGCGTAAGGGTGATCGGGTTCAGCGTAGCGACATCATGGCCGACGGCCCGTCCACCGATATGGGTGAACTGGCACTGGGTCAGAACATGCGCATCGCGTTCATGGCATGGAACGGCTTCAACTTCGAAGACTCCATCTGCCTGTCCGAGCGTGTTGTTCAGGAAGACCGCTTCACCACGATCCACATCCAGGAACTGACCTGTGTGGCTCGTGACACCAAGCTTGGCCCAGAGGAAATCACCGCCGACATCCCGAACGTGGGTGAAGCGGCTCTGAACAAGCTGGACGAAGCCGGTATCGTTTACGTAGGTGCCGAAGTTGGCGCAGGCGACATCCTGGTCGGTAAGGTCACTCCGAAAGGCGAGACCCAGCTGACTCCGGAAGAAAAACTGCTGCGTGCGATCTTCGGTGAAAAAGCCAGCGACGTTAAAGACACTTCCCTGCGCGTACCTACCGGTACCAAGGGTACTGTCATCGACGTACAGGTCTTCACCCGCGACGGCGTTGAGCGTGATGCTCGTGCCCTGTCGATCGAGAAGTCCCAGCTGGACGAGATCCGCAAGGACCTCAACGAAGAGTTCCGTATCGTTGAAGGTGCTACTTTCGAACGTCTGCGTTCCGCTCTGGTCGGCCACAAAGCCGAAGGCGGCGCCGGTCTGAAGAAAGGCCAGGACATCACCGACGAAGTTCTCGACGGTCTTGAGCACGGCCAGTGGTTCAAGCTGCGCATGGCTGAAGATGCTCTGAACGAGCAGCTCGAGAAGGCTCAGGCCTACATCGTTGATCGTCGCCGTCTGCTGGACGACAAGTTCGAAGACAAGAAGCGCAAACTGCAGCAGGGCGATGACCTGGCTCCAGGCGTGCTGAAAATCGTCAAGGTTTACCTGGCAATCCGTCGTCGCATCCAGCCGGGCGACAAGATGGCCGGTCGTCACGGTAACAAGGGTGTGGTCTCCGTGATCATGCCGGTTGAAGACATGCCGCACGATGCCAATGGCACCCCGGTCGACGTCGTCCTCAACCCGTTGGGCGTACCTTCGCGTATGAACGTCGGTCAGATCCTTGAAACCCACCTGGGCCTCGCGGCCAAAGGTCTGGGCGAGAAGATCAACCGCATGATTGAAGAGCAGCGCAAGGTTGCCGAGCTGCGCAAGTTCCTGCACGAGATCTATAACGAGATCGGCGGTCGTCAGGAAAGCCTCGATGACTTCTCGGACCAGGAAATCCTGGACCTGGCTCAAAACCTGCGTGGCGGCGTTCCAATGGCCACTCCAGTGTTCGACGGCGCCAAGGAAAGCGAAATCAAGGCCATGCTGAAACTGGCGGACCTGCCAGAAAGCGGCCAGATGCAGCTGACCGACGGCCGTACCGGCAACAAGTTCGAGCGCCCGGTTACCGTTGGCTACATGTACATGCTGAAGCTGAACCACTTGGTAGACGACAAGATGCACGCTCGTTCTACCGGTTCGTACAGCCTGGTTACCCAGCAGCCGCTGGGTGGTAAGGCGCAGTTCGGTGGTCAGCGTTTCGGGGAGATGGAGGTCTGGGCACTGGAAGCATACGGTGCCGCTTACACTCTGCAAGAAATGCTCACAGTGAAGTCGGACGATGTGAACGGCCGTACCAAGATGTACAAGAACATCGTGGATGGCGATCACCGTATGGAGCCGGGCATGCCCGAGTCCTTCAACGTGTTGATCAAGGAAATTCGTTCCCTCGGCATCGATATCGATCTGGAAACCGAATAACACGTGACGCGAATCGAGAGCGGGGCAGGATTGCCCGCTCTCTGCTCCGCCAGGAGGAAAGGCCTTGAAAGACCTACTGAATTTGCTGAAAAACCAGGGTCAAGTCGAAGAGTTCGACGCCATCCGTATTGGATTGGCATCGCCTGAGATGATCCGTTCGTGGTCGTTCGGTGAAGTTAAAAAGCCGGAAACCATCAACTACCGTACGTTCAAACCTGAACGTGACGGCCTGTTCTGCGCCAAGATCTTTGGCCCGGTAAAGGATTACGAGTGCCTGTGCGGTAAGTACAAGCGCTTGAAGCACCGTGGTGTGATCTGCGAGAAGTGCGGTGTTGAAGTCGCGCTGGCAAAAGTTCGCCGTGAGCGCATGGCGCACATCGAACTGGCCTCGCCAGTTGCCCACATCTGGTTCCTGAAATCGCTGCCGTCCCGTATCGGCTTGCTGATGGACATGACCCTGCGTGATATCGAGCGCGTTCTCTACTTTGAGAGCTACGTCGTTATCGATCCAGGCATGACCACCCTTGAAAAGGGTCAACTGCTCAACGACGAGCAGTACTTCGAAGCGCTGGAAGAGTTCGGCGACGATTTCGATGCCCGCATGGGTGCCGAAGCTGTCCGCGAACTGCTGCACGCTATCGACCTGGAACACGAGATTGGCCGCCTGCGTGAAGAAATTCCGCAAACCAACTCCGAAACCAAGATCAAGAAGCTGTCCAAGCGTCTGAAGTTGATGGAAGCCTTCCAGGGTTCCGGCAACCTGCCAGAGTGGATGGTGCTGACCGTTCTGCCGGTTCTGCCGCCAGATCTGCGTCCACTGGTCCCGCTCGATGGCGGTCGCTTCGCGACTTCCGACCTCAACGATCTGTATCGTCGAGTGATCAACCGTAACAACCGTTTGAAGCGCCTGCTGGATCTGTCCGCTCCGGACATCATCGTGCGCAACGAAAAGCGTATGTTGCAGGAAGCCGTCGACGCACTGCTCGACAACGGTCGTCGTGGCCGCGCTATCACAGGTTCCAACAAGCGTCCTCTGAAGTCCCTGGCTGACATGATCAAGGGTAAGCAGGGTCGTTTCCGTCAGAACTTGCTCGGTAAGCGTGTTGACTACTCCGGCCGTTCGGTAATTACCGTAGGTCCGACCTTGCGTCTGCACCAGTGCGGTCTGCCGAAGAAAATGGCTCTCGAGCTGTTCAAGCCGTTCATTTTCGGCAAGCTTGAAATGCGTGGTCTTGCTACCACCATCAAGGCTGCCAAGAAGATGGTCGAGCGCGAGCTGCCAGAGGTTTGGGACGTTCTCGCTGAAGTGATTCGCGAACACCCGGTTCTTCTCAACCGTGCACCGACCCTTCACCGTCTGGGTATCCAGGCGTTTGAACCGGTACTGATCGAAGGTAAGGCTATCCAGCTGCACCCTCTGGTCTGCGCCGCGTACAACGCCGACTTCGACGGCGACCAAATGGCCGTGCACGTACCGCTGACGCTGGAAGCCCAGCTCGAAGCGCGTGCGTTGATGATGTCGACCAACAACATTCTGTCGCCAGCCAACGGTGAGCCAATCATCGTTCCGTCGCAGGACGTTGTATTGGGTCTGTACTACATGACTCGTGAAGCGATCAACGCCAAGGGCGAAGGTCGTGTGTTCGCGGATCTGCAGGAAGTTGACCGTGTGTTCCGTGCCGGCGAAGCCGCACTGCACGCCAAGGTTAAAGTCCGGATCAACGAAACCGTCAACGACCGTGATGGCGGCAGCGTGAGCAACACCCGTATCGTCGACACCACTGTCGGCCGTGCTCTGTTGTTCCAGGTTGTGCCAAAGGGTCTGTCGTACGACGTCGTCAACCTGCCGATGAAGAAGAAGGCAATCTCCAAGCTGATCAACCAGTGCTATCGCGTGGTTGGTTTGAAAGAGACTGTGATCTTCGCTGACCAGTTGATGTACACCGGTTTTGCTTATTCGACCATTTCCGGCGTTTCCATCGGTGTTAACGACTTCGTTATCCCGGATGAAAAAGCCCGCATCATCAATGCTGCCACTGATGAAGTGAAAGAGATCGAAAGCCAGTACGCCTCCGGCCTGGTAACCCAGGGCGAGAAGTACAACAAAGTGATCGACCTTTGGTCCAAGGCGAACGACGAAGTTTCCAAGGCGATGATGGCCAACCTCTCGAAAGAGAAAGTCATCGACCGTCATGGCGTCGAAGTCGACCAGGAATCCTTCAACTCGATGTACATGATGGCTGACTCGGGTGCGCGGGGTTCCGCAGCACAGATTCGTCAGCTGGCCGGTATGCGTGGCCTGATGGCCAAGCCGGACGGTTCCATCATTGAAACGCCGATTACTGCGAACTTCCGTGAAGGTTTGAGCGTACTTCAGTACTTCATCTCCACTCACGGTGCTCGTAAGGGTCTTGCGGATACCGCGTTGAAAACGGCTAACTCCGGTTACCTGACTCGTCGTCTGGTAGACGTTGCACAAGATCTGGTTGTAACCGAGATCGATTGCGGCACCGAACACGGTCTGCTGATGACTCCGCACATTGAAGGCGGTGACGTTGTAGAGCCGCTGGGTGAGCGCGTATTGGGTCGTGTTATCGCCCGTGACGTATTCAAGCCAGGTACCGAGGACGTCATCGTTCCTGCCGGCACCCTGGTAGACGAAAAGTGGGTCGAGTTCATCGAACTCAACAGCATCGACGAAGTGATCGTGCGTTCGCCGATCAGCTGCGAAACCCGCTTCGGTATTTGCGCCAAGTGCTACGGCCGCGATCTGGCTCGTGGTCACCAGGTGAACATCGGTGAAGCGGTCGGCGTTATCGCTGCCCAGTCCATCGGTGAGCCGGGTACCCAGCTGACGATGCGTACGTTCCACATCGGTGGTGCGGCAAGCCGGACCTCCGCAGCCGACAGCGTTCAGGTGAAGAATGGCGGTACCGTCCGTCTGCATAACCTGAAGCACGTTGAGCGAGTGGATGGTCACCTGGTTGCTGTGTCCCGTTCCGGTGAGCTGGCCATCGCTGATGACTTCGGTCGTGAGCGTGAGCGTTACAAGCTGCCGTACGGTGCCGTGATTTCGGTTAAAGAGGGTGACAAGGTCGAAGCTGGCGCCATCGTGGCCAAGTGGGATCCGCACACTCACCCGATCGTTACCGAAATGAAAGGTACCGTGACCTACGTGGGCATGGAAGAAGGCATCACGATCAAGCGTCAGACTGACGAATTGACCGGTATGACCAACATTGAAGTACTCGACGCCAAAGATCGTCCAGCTGCCGGTAAGGACATCCGTCCTGCCGTGAAGATGGTCGACGACAACGGCAAGGATCTGTTGCTGCCAGGCACTGACGTTATCGCTCAGTACTTCCTGCCGGCCAACGCCCTGGTCGGTGTAGCGGATGGTGCGAAGATCGCGATCGGTGATGTTATCGCTCGTATCCCGCAAGAGACTTCGAAAACTCGCGACATCACCGGTGGTCTGCCGCGTGTTGCCGACTTGTTCGAAGCCCGTCGTCCGAAAGAAGCGTCGATTCTGGCTGAAGTCAGCGGCACCATCGCGTTCGGTAAAGAGACCAAAGGCAAACGCCGTCTGGTTATCACCCCGAACGACGGTACCGATCCGTACGAAGAGCTGATTCCGAAGTGGCGTCACCTGAACGTGTTCGAAGGCGAACAGGTAAACCGCGGCGAAGTTATCTCCGACGGTCCGAGCGATCCACACGACATCCTGCGTCTGCTGGGTGTGAGTGCGCTGGCCAAGTACATCGTCAACGAGATCCAGGACGTTTACCGTCTGCAAGGCGTGAAGATCAACGACAAGCACATCGAGACCATCCTGCGTCAGATGCTGCGTAAAGTTGAGATCGCTGAATCCGGCGATTCCAGTTTCATCAAGGGCGACCAGATGGAATTGACTCACGTACTGGTAGAGAACGAGCGTCTGAGCGGCGAAGACAAGTTTGTCTCCAAGTTCACTCGCGTTCTGCTGGGTATCACCAAGGCGTCGTTGTCCACCGAATCGTTCATCTCGGCGGCTTCCTTCCAGGAAACCACTCGCGTACTGACCGAAGCGGCGGTAACCGGCAAGCGCGATTACCTGCGCGGCCTGAAAGAAAACGTGGTCGTGGGTCGTCTGATCCCGGCTGGTACCGGCCTGGCTTATCACAGCGAGCGTAAGCGCCGCCGTGATGCAGACAAGCCGTTGCGCGTAAGCGCCAGTGAAGTGGAAGCTGCACTGACCGAAGCGCTGAACTCGAGCGGTAACTGAGTTCTGCGGTAAATGAGTGTGAGGCCCTGGTCACTCCGTTCATCGAATCGAGACAATTTGTCGAGATTGGATGAGTGGGGAGGGCGGGGCCTTGCCTTGACTGGGGACAAGATCCTCTTTAGACTCTTGTACCCCTAAATTTGGCGGGAACTCGTTCCTGCCATTTTGCTTTTCTTGCAAGACAATAGCGTCGCAAGACAACAGTGGAGCTAGTAGATGGCAACTATCAACCAGCTGGTACGTCAGCCGCGTAAGCGTATCGTCGAGAAATCCGACGTGCCTGCGCTGCAGAACTGCCCGCAACGCCGTGGCGTGTGCACCCGTGTGTACACCACCACGCCGAAAAAACCTAACTCGGCACTGCGTAAAGTATGCCGTGTGCGCCTGACCAACGGTTTCGAGGTTTCCTCGTACATCGGCGGTGAAGGCCACAACCTGCAAGAGCACAGCGTGGTACTGATCCGCGGCGGTCGTGTAAAAGACTTGCCAGGTGTTCGTTACCACACCGTTCGCGGTTCGTTGGATACTTCCGGTGTTAAAGGTCGTAACCAGGGTCGTTCGAAGTACGGTACCAAGCGTCCGAAGTAATCGGCCGTTTTGCAGTTTTTCATTTTATTGAGTCGATAAGAGTAAGGTCGGGCACGCATCCATAGGAGCTGTCCCGGGCTAACCTGAAGACCGTTTGAGGGCTTATCAATGCCAAGACGTCGCGTAGCAGCCAAGCGTGAGATTCTGGACGATCCGAAATACGGAAGCCAAATCCTCGCCAAATTCATGAACCACGTAATGGAAAGCGGCAAGAAAGCCGTTGCCGAGCGTATCGTTTATGGTGCCCTGGATACCGTGAAGGCTCGTAAGGCCGGCACCGATCCCCTGGAACTCTTCGAAAAAGCACTCGACGCCATCGCTCCGCTGGTCGAAGTGAAGTCGCGCCGCGTTGGTGGTGCTACTTACCAGGTTCCGGTCGAGGTTCGTCCTTCCCGTCGTAACGCTCTGGCAATGCGCTGGTTGGTAGACTACGCCCGCAAGCGCGGCGAGAAGTCTATGGCTCTGCGTTTGGCTGGCGAACTGTTGGACGCTGCCGAAGGTAAAGGTGCTGCAGTTAAGAAGCGTGAAGACGTTCACCGTATGGCTGAAGCCAACAAGGCTTTCTCGCACTACCGCTTCTAATTTTAGCGTCACTAATTTTGCGAGGGCTTTATGGCTCGTACAACACCGATTAATCGCTACCGTAACATTGGTATCGTTGCACACGTGGATGCTGGTAAAACCACCACCACTGAGCGCGTCCTTTTTTACACTGGCAAAAGTCACAAAATGGGCGAGGTGCATGACGGCGCCGCGACCACAGACTGGATGGTTCAGGAGCAGGAGCGTGGTATTACCATTACTTCTGCTGCCATTACCGCCTTCTGGCAGGGTTCCGCCAAGCAGCACAAAGACCAGTACCGTTTCAACGTCATCGATACCCCGGGCCACGTAGACTTCACTATTGAAGTTGAGCGTTCCCTGCGTGTACTCGACGGCGCGGTCGTTGTGTTCTGCGGTACTTCCGGCGTTGAGCCTCAGTCCGAAACCGTATGGCGTCAAGCCAACAAGTACGGTGTTCCACGTATCGTTTACGTGAACAAGATGGACCGTGCCGGTGCGAACTTCCTGCGCGTGATCGCTCAGATCAAGCAGCGTCTGGGTCACACTCCGGTGCCTATCCAGCTGGCTATCGGTTCCGAAGACAACTTCCAGGGTCAGATCGATCTGATGACCATGGAAGCCGTTTACTGGAACGATGCCGACAAGGGTATGACCCCTCGTCGTGAAGCCATCCCTGCTGAACTGCAGGAACTGGCTGAAGAGTGGCGCAACAACATGGTTGAGGCTGCGGCCGAAGCCAGCGAAGAGCTGATGAACAAGTACCTTGAAGGTGAAGAACTCACCATCGAGGAAATCAAGGGTGCTCTGCGTCAGCGTACTATCGCTGGTGAGATCGTTCTGGCTGTTTGCGGTTCTTCCTTCAAGAACAAGGGTGTTCCCCTGGTTCTCGACGCCGTTATCGACTACCTGCCGGCTCCAACCGACATTCCTGCCATCAAGGGTACTGACCCGGATGACGAGGAAAAGCAGATGGAGCGTCATGCAGACGACAACGAGCCGTTCTCGGCTCTGGCGTTCAAGATCGCTACCGACCCATTCGTGGGTACCTTGACTTTCGTCCGTGTTTACTCGGGCGTGTTGGCCTCCGGCGACGGCGTGATCAACTCGGTCAAAGGCAAGAAAGAGCGCGTGGGTCGTATGGTGCAAATGCACGCAAACGCCCGTGAAGAGATCAAGGAAGTACGCGCTGGTGACATCGCGGCCCTGATCGGCATGAAGGACGTCACCACTGGTGAAACCTTGTGCAACGCTGACAAGCCAATCATCCTGGTTCGCATGGACTTCCCGGAGCCGGTTATTTCGGTTGCCGTTGAGCCTAAGACCAAGGATGACCAGGAAAAAATGGGTATCGCTCTGGGCAAACTTGCTCAGGAAGACCCGTCTTTCCGCGTCAAGACTGATGAAGAGACTGGTCAAACGATCATCTCTGGCATGGGCGAGTTGCACCTGGACATCCTGGTTGACCGGATGCGCCGTGAGTTCAACGTCGAAGCCAACATCGGTAAGCCTCAGGTTTCGTATCGTGAGCGCATCACGAAGAATTGCGAAATCGAAGGCAAGTTCGTTCGTCAGTCCGGCGGTCGTGGCCAGTTCGGCCATTGCTGGATCCGTTTTGCTCCTGCTGACGAAGGTCAGGAAGGTCTGCAATTCGTGAACGAAGTAGTGGGTGGTGTGGTTCCTAAGGAATACATCCCGGCTATCCAGAAGGGTATCGAAGAGCAGATGAAGAACGGCGTAGTTGCCGGCTATCCGCTGATCGGCCTGAAGGCTACCGTGTTTGATGGTTCTTACCACGACGTCGACTCGAACGAGATGGCGTTTAAGGTGGCTGCTTCCATGGCGACCAAGCAACTGGCCCAGAAGGGCGGTGGTGAGTTGCTCGAGCCGATCATGGCGGTAGAGGTTGTTACGCCTGAAGACTATATGGGTGACGTGATGGGCGACCTTAACCGTCGTCGCGGCATGATTCTGGGTATGGAAGACACGGTCTCCGGTAAGGTGATCCGTGCTGAAGTTCCGTTGGGCGAGATGTTCGGTTATGCGACCGACGTTCGTTCGATGTCCCAGGGTCGCGCAAGCTACTCTATGGAATTCAAAAAATACAATACAGCTCCGTCGCACATCGTCGAAACTGTAACCAAAAAACAAGGCTGATTCAGTCCTTTAGGCAAGGAGTTAATTGTCGTGGCTAAAGAAAAATTTGATCGTTCCCTACCGCACGTCAACGTTGGCACCATCGGTCACGTTGACCACGGTAAAACCACTCTGACCGCAGCTCTGACTCGCGTTTGCTCCGAAGTTTTCGGTTCCGCAATCGTTGATTTCGATAAAATCGACAGCGCTCCAGAAGAAAAAGCTCGTGGTATCACCATCAACACCGCGCACGTCGAGTACAACTCGAAGATCCGTCACTACGCTCACGTTGACTGCCCAGGTCACGCTGACTATGTGAAGAACATGATCACCGGTGCTGCCCAGATGGACGGCGCGATCCTGGTTTGCTCGGCCGCTGATGGTCCGATGCCACAAACTCGTGAGCACATCCTGCTGTCCCGTCAGGTAGGCGTTCCGTACATCGTGGTTTTCCTGAACAAGGCTGACCTGGTAGACGACGCTGAGCTGCTGGAACTGGTCGAGATGGAAGTTCGCGACCTGCTGTCCACCTACGACTTCCCGGGCGATGACACTCCAATCATCATCGGTTCGGCTCGTATGGCGCTGGAAGGCAAAGACGATAACGAAATGGGCACCACTGCCGTTCGTAAACTGGTTGAGACTCTGGACAGCTACATCCCAGAACCAGAGCGTGCTATCGACAAGCCATTCCTGATGCCAATCGAAGACGTATTCTCGATCTCGGGTCGTGGTACTGTTGTGACTGGTCGTATCGAGCGCGGTATCGTTCGCGTTCAAGATGCACTGGAAATCGTTGGTCTGCGTGACACCACCACCACCACCTGCACCGGTGTTGAAATGTTCCGCAAGCTGCTCGACGAAGGTCGTGCTGGCGAGAACTGCGGCGTTCTGCTGCGTGGTACCAAGCGTGACGACGTTGAGCGTGGCCAGGTTCTGGTTAAGCCAGGTTCGGTTAAGCCGCACACCAAGTTCACCGCAGAAGTTTACGTTCTGAGCAAGGAAGAAGGCGGTCGTCACACTCCGTTCTTCAAAGGCTACCGTCCACAGTTCTACTTCCGTACTACTGACGTGACTGGTAACTGCCAGCTGCCAGAAGGCGTTGAAATGGTAATGCCAGGTGACAACATCCAGATGGAAGTTACCCTGATCAAGACCATCGCAATGGAAGACGGCCTGCGTTTCGCTATCCGTGAAGGCGGTCGTACCGTCGGCGCTGGCGTCGTAGCCAAAATCATCGAGTAAGCATCTCTTTTGAGATAGCTTCGATGCTTTGAAAAGCCCCCGCTCAGCGGGGGCTTTTTTATTGGGTTGACACCCATCTGGGGCGTCTATAGAATTGCGCCTCCTTTTAACGGGCGTATTGCGCTCGGTGGGAATAGCAGCCGGAGTCTGAAATCCAATGCAAAATCAGCAAATCCGTATCAGGTTGAAGGCTTTCGACCATCGCCTGATCGACCAATCAACCCAGGAAATCGTGGAAACCGCGAAACGTACTGGTGCTCAAGTGCGTGGTCCAATTCCACTGCCTACCCGTAAAGAGCGGTTCACCGTTCTGGTCTCCCCGCACGTCAACAAAGACGCGCGTGACCAGTACGAGATCCGTACTCATAAGCGCGTTCTGGACATCGTCCAGCCAACGGATAAAACCGTTGATGCTCTTATGAAGCTTGATCTTGCGGCCGGTGTGGAAGTGCAGATCAGCCTCGGCTAAGACTCGGTCTTAGTCGTGTAACGCTCTGAAATGGGCGGCCATAGCGGGTGAAAGCCCCGTACACTCATGAGGTTTACAACATGACTATTGGTGTAGTCGGTCGTAAATGCGGTATGACCCGTATTTTCACCGAAGAAGGTGTCTCCATTCCGGTCACGGTCATTGAGATCGAACCGAATCGCGTCACCCAGTTCAAAACTGAAGAGACCGATGGCTATCGTGCAGTGCAAGTCACTGTCGGCGAGCGTCGCGCTTCGCGTGTAACAGCAGCTCAGGCTGGCCACTTCGCTAAAGCGAACGTTGCCGCTGGTCGTACCGTAATGGAATTCCGCCTTGAAGAAGGCGAGTACCAGGCCGGCGATCTGATCAACGCTGAAATCTTCGCCGCTGGTCAACTGGTTGATGTAACCGGTCAGTCCAAGGGTAAAGGCTTCCAGGGTACGATCAAGCGTTGGAATTTCCGCGGGCAAGATAACACCCACGGTAACTCCGTATCCCACCGCGTTCCAGGCTCTATCGGCCAGTGCCAGACTCCTGGTCGTGTATTCAAGGGCAAAAAAATGTCCGGTCATATGGGCGCTGAGCGCGTGACCGTGCAGTCCCTCGAAGTAGTGCGCGTGGACGCTGAACGCAATCTGTTGTTGGTCAAGGGCGCTGTTCCTGGCGCTACTGGCGGCAACTTGGTTGTACGTCCAGCAGCCAAGGCTCGCGGTTAAGGGGAAGCTGACATGCAATTAAATGTAAATGACGCTCAAGCGATCGAAGTTTCCGAACTGACATTTGGCGGCGAGTTCAACGAGACGCTGGTTCACCAAGCAGTCGTAGCCTACATGGCTGGCGGTCGTCAGGGTTCCAAGCAGCAAAAGACCCGTTCCGACGTTCGTGGTGGCGGTAAGCGCCCATGGCGTCAGAAAGGTACTGGCCGTGCTCGTGCCGGTACTATCCGTAGCCCAATCTGGCGTGGCGGCGGTACCACTTTCGCAGCTCGTCCTCAGGATCACTCCCAGAAGCTGAACAAGAAGATGTATCGCGCAGCAATGCGTTCCATCCTTGCTGAGCTGGTGCGTACTGATCGTCTGGTCGTGGTTCAGGATTTCGCCGTTGAAACGCCGAAAACCAAAGACCTGCTGGGCAAACTGAACAACATGAGCCTGACCGACGTTCTGATCGTGTCCGACGCTGTTGATCAGAACCTGTACCTGGCTGCTCGTAACCTGCCACACGTAGATGTACGTGACGTGCAAGGTTCCGATCCAGTTAGTCTGATCGCATACGACAAGGTGTTGATCACCGTGTCGGCCGTGAAGAAATTCGAGGAGCTGCTGGGATGAACCAGGAACGCGTATTTAAAGTTCTGCTTGGCCCGCACGTTTCCGAGAAGGCTACGGTTCTGGCAGACAAGAAAGGCCAGTTCGTTTTCAAGGTTGCTACCGACGCAACCAAGCTGGAAATCAAGAAGGCCGTCGAAAGCCTGTTCAGCGTGAAAGTAGAGCGTGTTACTACCCTGAATGTTCTGGGTAAGAGCAAGCGCACTGCTCGCGGTCTGGGCAAGCGTAATGACTGGAAGAAGGCAGTTATCTCCCTTCAGCCAGGCCAAGATCTCGATTTCAGCAGCAGTGCTGAGTAAGGAAGGGGTGCATCATGGCAATCGTTAAATGCAAACCGACTTCCCCTGGCCGCCGTTTTGTGGTCAAGGTGGTCAACCAGGAGCTGCATAAAGGCGCTCCTCACGCACCGCTGCTCGAGAAGAAATCGAAGACTGGTGGTCGTAACAACAATGGCCGTATTACCACTCGTCACATCGGTGGTGGTCATAAGCAGCATTATCGTCTGGTCGACTTCCGTCGCAACGACAAAGATGGCATCTCTGCCACTGTCGAGCGTATCGAATACGATCCAAACCGTACTGCTCACATCGCTCTGCTGCTGTACGCAGATGGCGAGCGTCGCTACATCATCGCCCCTAAAGGCGTGAGCGCTGGCGACCAGCTGATCGCAGGTGCCCTGGCACCGATCAAGCCGGGCAACGCTCTGCAACTGCGCAACATTCCAGTTGGTAGCACCGTACACGGCATCGAATTGAAGCCAGGTAAAGGCGCTCAGATCGCTCGTTCCGCTGGTGCTTCGGCTCAGCTGATCGCTCGTGAAGGCGTGTACGTTACCCTGCGTCTGCGTTCCGGTGAAATGCGTAAAGTCCTGGCTGAATGCCGTGCGACCCTGGGCGAAGTCTCGAACTCCGAGCACAGCCTGCGTTCGCTGGGTAAAGCTGGTGCCAAACGCTGGCGTGGCGTTCGCCCAACCGTTCGTGGTGTTGCCATGAACCCGGTTGACCACCCACATGGTGGTGGTGAAGGTCGTACCTCTGGTGGTCGTCATCCGGTATCGCCATGGGGCTTCCCGACTAAGGGCGCGAAGACTCGTGGTAATAAGCGTACCGACAAAATGATCGTCCGTCGTCGCAAGTAAATAGAGGGATACGACAGTGCCACGTTCTCTGAAAAAAGGTCCTTTTATCGATCTTCACCTACTGAAGAAGATCGAAGTGGCGGCGGAAAAGAACGATCGCAAGCCGGTGAAAACCTGGTCGCGTCGTTCGATGATCCTGCCACAAATGGTCGGTTTGACCATCGCAGTACACAACGGTCGTCAGCACGTCCCGGTTCTCGTGAACGAAGACATGGTCGGCCACAAACTGGGCGAGTTCGCCGGTACCCGCACTTATCGCGGGCACGTGGCAGACAAGAAAGCCAAGCGTTAAGGGGTTAGGAAATGGAAGTAGCCGCTAAGTTGTCGGGCGCTCGAATCTCCGCCCAGAAAGCCCGCTTGGTCGCCGACCAGATCCGCGGGAAGAAGGTGGGCGAAGCGCTCAACCTGTTGGCTTTCAGCAGTAAGAAAGCCGCCGAGATCATGAAGAAAGTGCTGGAGTCGGCCGTAGCCAACGCCGAGCATAACGAAGGCGCAGACGTTGATGACCTGAAGGTCAGCACTGTTTTCGTCAACGAAGGGCGTTCGCTGAAGCGCATCATGCCACGTGCCAAAGGCCGTGCTGATCGCATCGTCAAGCGGTCTTGCCATATCACTGTCAAGGTTGCTGACAAGTAACGGAGTCGAAGAGATGGGTCAGAAAGTACATCCCATTGGCATTCGCCTGGGAATCGTCAAGGAGCACACCTCCGTCTGGTACGCAGACGGTCGGACTTATGCGGACTATTTGCTCGCAGATCTGAATGTGCGTGAGTACCTCCAAGACAAACTAAAAAGCGCGTCCGTAAGCCGTATCGATATCCATCGTCCGGCCCAAACTGCACGCATCACCATCCACACCGCTCGTCCAGGTATCGTTATCGGGAAGAAAGGTGAAGATGTTGAGAAACTGCGTCAGGACCTGACCAAGCAAATGGGTGTGCCTGTGCACATCAATATCGAAGAGATCCGCAAGCCGGAGCTCGACGGTATGCTGGTTGCGCAGAGCGTAGCTCAGCAGCTGGAGCGTCGCGTAATGTTCCGTCGCGCTATGAAGCGCGCTGTACAGAACGCCATGCGCATTGGTGCCAAAGGCATCAAAATCCAAGTGAGCGGTCGTCTCGGCGGTGCTGAAATCGCACGTACTGAATGGTATCGCGAAGGTCGTGTGCCGTTGCACACCCTGCGTGCCGACATCGACTATGCCAACTACGAAGCTCACACCACTTACGGTGTGATCGGTGTAAAGGTTTGGATCTTCAAAGGCGAAGTAATTGGTGGTCGCCAAGAAGAACTGAAACCACAAGCACCAGCGCCTCGTAAAAAAGCTGCTAAGTAAGGGGTACGCCAAATGTTGCAACCAAAGCGTACGAAGTTCCGCAAGCAAATGACTGGTCACAACCGTGGCCTGGCATTGCGCGGTAGCAAAGTCAGCTTCGGCGAATTCGCGCTGAAGTCTGTTGCTCGTGGTCGTCTCACCGCTCGTCAGATCGAGTCAGCGCGTCGTGCTCTGACCCGTCACGTAAAACGTGGCGGCAAGATCTGGATCCGTGTATTCCCGGACAAGCCTATTTCCAAGAAGCCACTCGAAGTTCGGATGGGTAAAGGTAAGGGTAACGTCGAATACTGGGTTGCCCAGATTCAGCCAGGCAAAGTCCTGTATGAAATCGAGGGTGTTTCTGAAGAGCTGGCGCGTGAGGCTTTCGCCCTGGCTGCTGCAAAGCTGCCGCTCGCCACCTCCTTTGTTAAACGGACGGTGATGTGATGAAAGCGAATGAACTTCGTGAAAAATCCGCACAGCAGCTGAACGAGCAACTGCTCGGCTTGCTGCGCGACCAGTTCAATCTGCGTATGCAGAAAGCAACTGGCCAGTTGGGGCAGTCTCATCTGCTCTCGCAAGTTAAGCGTGACATCGCTCGCGTGAAGACTGTGCTCAACCAGCAGGCAGGTAAGTAATCATGGCTGAAGCCGAAAAAACTGTCCGTACGCTGACTGGCCGTGTTGTCAGCGACAAGATGGACAAAACCATCACCGTTCTGATCGAGCGTCGCGTTAAGCACCCGATCTACGGTAAATACGTTAAGCGTTCGACTAAGCTGCACGCGCACGACGAAACCAATCAGTGCCACATCGGCGACAAAGTCACTATTCGTGAAACTCGTCCTTTGGCCAAGACCAAGTCTTGGGCGCTGGTTGATGTTCTCGAACGCGCTGTGGAAGTCTAAGGACTAGGGGTCGGAGAAATTATATGATTCAGACTCAATCCATGCTCGATGTGGCCGATAACAGCGGCGCTCGCCGCGTTATGTGCATCAAGGTGCTGGGTGGCTCCCATCGTCGTTACGCTGGTATCGGTGACATCATCAAAGTTACCGTGAAGGAAGCAATTCCTCGCGGTAAAGTGAAAAAAGGCCAAGTGATGACTGCTGTTGTAGTCCGCACTCGTCACGGCGTACGTCGTGCTGATGGCTCCATTATCCGCTTTGATGGCAACGCTGCTGTTCTGTTGAACAACAAGCAAGAGCCGATCGGCACCCGTATCTTTGGGCCAGTGACCCGTGAACTTCGTACTGAGAAGTTCATGAAGATCGTCTCGCTCGCCCCAGAAGTGCTGTAAGGAGATCCGACATGCAAAAGATTCGTCGTGACGACGAGATCATCGTGATCGCCGGCAAAGACAAAGGTAAGCGCGGTAAGGTGCTTAAGGTTCTCGCTAACAACCGTCTGGTTATTGGTGGTCTGAACCTGGTCAAGCGTCATACCAAGCCTAACCCGATGTCGGGCGTGCAGGGCGGTATCGTCGAAAAAGAAGCTCCACTGGATGCTTCTAACGTCGCCATTTTCAACGGCGAAACCAACAAGGCTGACCGCGTTGGTTTCAAAGTAGAAGACGGCAAGAAAATTCGTGTCTTCAAGTCGACCCAAAAAGCGGTTGATGCTTGAACACTGCTAGGTAGATGAGACCATGGCACGACTAAAAGAGATTTACCGGAAGGAAATTGCTCCGAAACTTAAGGAAGAACTTAAGCTTTCGAACGTGATGGAAGTTCCGCGCGTTACCAAAATCACCCTGAACATGGGTCTGGGCGAAGCGATCGGTGACAAAAAAGTCATCGAGCACGCTGTTGCTGACCTGGAAAAGATCACCGGCCAGAAAGTCGTTGTGACCTACGCTCGCAAATCCATCGCTGGCTTTAAAGTCCGTGAAGGTTGGCCGATCGGCGTCAAAGTGACCCTGCGCCGTGAGCGTATGTACGAGTTCCTGGATCGTCTGCTGTCGATCTCCCTGCCTCGGGTTCGCGACTTCCGCGGCCTGAATGCCAAGTCCTTCGATGGTCGTGGCAACTACAGCATGGGCGTGAAAGAGCAGATCATCTTCCCGGAAATCGACTACGACAAGATCGATGCTCTCCGCGGTCTGGACATCACCCTGACCACCACTGCCAAGAACGATGATGAAGGCCGCGCTCTGCTGCGTGCGTTCAAATTCCCGTTCCGCAACTGATTGGAGTAGGACCATGGCCAAGATGAGCATGAAAAACCGCGAGCTGAAGCGTCAGCTCACGGTTGCCAAGTACGCCAAGAAGCGTGCAGCACTGAAAGCTATCATCGTTGATCTGAACGCAAGTCCAGAAGCGCGTTGGGAAGCTACAGTAGCCCTGCAGAAGCAGCCACGTGACGCAAGCGCTTCGCGCATGCGTAACCGCTGCCGCCTGACCGGTCGTCCACACGGCGTTTACCGCAAGTTCGGCCTCGGCCGTAACAAGCTGCGTGAAGCTGCCATGCGTGGTGACGTACCGGGTCTGGTTAAAGCCAGCTGGTAAGTACTGTCAAAGTCTCGGTGTCCAGGATCGCAAGATCCTGACCACCGGTGGCCTTGAATCTGGATCAAGCCCCTTTTGGGGCTTGATTCATTTCCGGGGTGTGTCTAGAATACCCGGCTCGCCTGAGCCCGTGTTTTTCATGCTCGGAGATTCTCGGCGACACGTAATAGCCGCAAGGCTAATTTTTTTGTATTAGGAGCGTCTAGCCCATGAGTATGCAGGACCCGTTAGCGGACATGCTAACTCGTATCCGTAATGCCCAGATGGCTGAAAAGTCCGTCGTAAGCATGCCATCTTCCACGTTGAAGGTAGCTGTTGCCAAAGTCCTGAAGGACGAAGGTTACATTGCGGGTTATCAGATCAGCAGCGAAATCAAACCACTGCTGTCCATCGAGCTGAAGTACTTCGAAGGCCGTCCGGTTATCGAAGAAGTGAAGCGCGTTAGCCGTCCAGGCCTGCGTCAGTACAAGTCCGTCGATGATCTGCCAAAAGTTCGTGGCGGTCTCGGTGTGTCTATCGTCTCCACCAACAAGGGTGTGATGACTGATCGTGCTGCGCGCGCTGCCGGTGTCGGCGGCGAAGTTCTTTGCACTGTGTTCTAAGGGGGGATAAGCATGTCTCGCGTCGCTAAGAACCCCGTTAAGCTGCCAGCCGGTGTCGAAGTAAAATTCGCAGGCCAACAGCTTTCGGTGAAGGGTGCCAAGGGCACTCTCGAACTGAACATCCATTCGTCCGTTGAGATCGTTGAAGAAGCCGGTGAGTTGCGTTTCGCTGCTCGCAATGGCGATCAACAGACTCGCGCAATGGCTGGTACCACTCGTGCGTTGGTAAACAACATGGTCCAAGGCGTAAGCCAAGGCTTCGAGCGCAAGCTCCAGCTGGTCGGTGTTGGTTACAAAGCGCAAGCAAAAGGCACAGTGCTGAACCTGGCTCTTGGCTTCTCGCACCCAGTGGATTACGAACTGCCGGAAGGCATCACCGCTGAGACTCCTAGCCAGACCGATATCCTGATCAAGGGCATCGACAAGCAGCTGGTAGGTCAAGTGGCCGCCGAGATCCGCGACTTCCGTCCACCAGAGCCGTACAAAGGCAAAGGTGTGCGCTACGCGGACGAAGTCGTCCGTCGTAAAGAAGCCAAGAAGAAGTAGGGCATAGCAAATGACCGACAAAAAAGTTACTCGACTGCGTCGCGCTCGCAAAGCACGCCTGAAAATGCACGAACTCGAAGTCGTGCGTCTCTGCGTGTTCCGCTCTTCGCAGCACATCTACGCCCAGGTCATTTCGGCCGACGGCAACAAAGTCCTGGCAAGCGCCTCGACTTTGGATAAAGAACTGCGTGATGGTGCCACCGGCAACATCGACGCGGCCACTAAGGTTGGCCAGCTGGTCGCTACGCGTGCTAAGGCCGCTGGCGTCTCGCAAGTGGCTTTCGACCGCTCTGGCTTCAAGTACCACGGCCGCGTTAAAGCGCTGGCTGATGCTGCTCGTGAAGCTGGGCTGGAGTTCTAAGTTATGTCAAATAACGACCAAAAGCGCGACGAAGGCTACATCGAGAAGCTGGTTCAAGTTAACCGCGTAGCCAAAACCGTTAAAGGCGGCCGTATCTTCACTTTCACCGCGTTGACCGTGGTTGGTGATGGTAAGGGCCGTGTTGGCTTCGGCCGTGGCAAGTCGCGTGAAGTGCCTGCTGCGATCCAGAAGGCAATGGAAGCTGCTCGCCGCAACATGATCCAGGTTGATCTGAACGGCACCACTCTGCAGTACGCAATGAAGTCCGCTCACGGCGCTTCGAAGGTGTACATGCAGCCTGCTTCTGAAGGTACCGGTATCATTGCTGGCGGCGCCATGCGTGCTGTCCTCGAAGTTGCTGGCGTTCAGAACGTTCTGGCCAAGTGCTACGGCTCGACTAACCCGGTAAACGTGGTTCACGCCACTTTCAAAGGTTTGAAGGCCATGCAGTCTCCTGAATCCATTGCCGCCAAGCGTGGCAAAAGCGTCAAGGAGATCTTCTGATCATGGCTACCGTTAAAGTTACGCTGATCAAAAGCATGACCGGCCGCATCCCTAACCACAAACTGTGCGTTAAGGGTCTGGGTCTGCGTCGCATCGGTCACACTGTAGAAGTCCTGGATACTCCCGAGAATCGCGGGATGATCAACAAGGCTTACTACATGCTGCGTGTCGAGGGTTAATCGATGAAACTCAATGATCTGAGTCCAGCGCCGGGTTCCCGTCGCGAAAAGCATCGTCCGGGCCGTGGTATCGGTAGCGGTTTGGGTAAGACTGGTGGCCGTGGTCACAAAGGTCAGACCTCCCGCTCCGGTGGCACCATTGCTCCAGGCTTTGAAGGCGGTCAACAGCCGCTGCATCGTCGCCTGCCGAAGTTCGGTTTCGTTTCCCTGAAGGCCATGGACCGCGCAGAAGTGCGTTTGTCCGAGCTGGCTAAAGTGGAAGGCGACATCGTCACCGTGCAGTCCCTGAAAGATGCCAACGTGATCAACGTCAACGTACAGCGTGTGAAAATCATGCTGTCCGGTGAAGTGACTCGCGCTGTCACTATCGGCAAGGGAATCGGCGCCACCAAAGGTGCGCGTGCGGCTATCGAAGCAGCTGGCGGCAAGTTCGAGGAATAAATGGCTAAGCAAGGTGCTCTCTCTGCGCTCGGCAAAGGCGGTATGTCTGAACTCTGGGCTCGTCTGCGTTTTCTGTTCCTGGCGATTATCGTCTACCGAATAGGCGCACACATCCCGGTTCCAGGTATCAACCCGGACCGACTCGCGGACCTGTTTCGACAGAATGAGGGGACCATTCTTAGCTTGTTCAACATGTTTTCCGGCGGCGCGCTGGAACGGATGAGCATCTTTGCACTGGGGATCATGCCGTACATCTCGGCATCGATCATCATGCAACTGATGACCGCCGTCAGCCCGCAGCTGGAGCAGTTGAAGAAGGAAGGTGAAGCTGGCCGTCGCAAGATCAGCCAGTACACCCGCTACGGCACTGTCGTCCTCGCTCTCGTCCAGGCCATTGGCATGTCCATTGGTCTGGCGGGGCAGGGCGTTGCGTTCACTGGTGACTTTGGCTTCCATTTCGTCGCGGTATCCACTTTTGTGGCTGGTGCGATGTTCATGATGTGGCTGGGTGAGCAGATTACTGAGCGTGGTGTTGGCAACGGTATCTCGATGTTGATTTTTTCGGGTATCGTCGCCGGTCTTCCGAGAGCGATCGGGCAGTCTTTCGAGTCTGCACGTCAGGGTGATATCAACATCTTCGCCCTGGTTGCCATCGGTTTGCTGGCAGTAGCGATTATCGGTTTCGTGGTGTTCATTGAGCGTGGTCAGCGTCGTATTGCTGTTCACTACGCCAAGCGTCAGCAGGGCCGTAAGGTCTTCGCTGCGCAGACCAGCCACTTGCCGCTGAAGGTGAACATGGCCGGTGTTATTCCGGCTATTTTCGCGAGCAGCATTTTGCTGTTCCCGGCTTCGTTGGGTGCCTGGTTCGGTCAGTCTGAAGGTATGGGCTGGTTGCAGGACATCTCGCAGTCGATCGCTCCTGGTCAGCCGTTGAATATTCTGCTGTTTAGTGCAGGGATTATTTTCTTCTGCTTCTTCTATACGGCGTTGATGTTCAATCCGAAAGACGTAGCGGAAAACCTGAAGAAGTCCGGTGCCTTTATTCCGGGCATCCGTCCAGGTGAGCAGTCTGCGCGCTACATTGATGGCGTTCTGACTCGCTTGACCATGTTCGGTGCTCTTTACATGACGGCCGTCTGCCTGTTGCCCCAGTTCCTGGTGGTTGCAGCCAACGTACCGTTCTACCTTGGCGGGACCTCGTTGCTGATCGTCGTCGTGGTTGTGATGGACTTCATGTCCCAAGTACAATCGCACCTCGTTTCGCACCAGTACGAATCCCTGATGAAGAAAGCCAACCTGAAGGGTTACGGCAGCGGCATGCTGCGCTGACCCATAAGGTTCGAGGAGTTGGTGATGAAAGTTCGTGCATCGGTGAAAAAGCTGTGCCGTAACTGCAAGATTATTCGCCGCGAAGGTGTTGTTCGAGTAATTTGCAGCGCGGAACCGCGTCACAAACAGCGCCAAGGCTGAGTGTGATTGTGCTTCAAGCCCGGCAGCTAGTGCGCTGCCGGGTTGATTATTTGTTATTACAGCGATATTATCTCGCGCCCTATTTCTTGGCTTCCGGGGCGTAGGTAGCTGTCAATTGGAGTCCCACTGAATGGCCCGTATTGCAGGCGTTAACATTCCAGATAACAAGCATACTGTTATCTCGCTGACCTACATCTATGGTGTTGGTCGCACTACTGCACAGAAAATTTGTGCAGAGACTGGGGTAAACCCAGCAGCAAAGATCAAAGATCTGAGCGACGAGCAGATTGAACAGCTGCGTGGCGAAGTGGCGAAGTTCACCACTGAAGGTGACCTGCGTCGCGAAATCAACATGAAAATCAAGCGCTTGATGGACCTCGGTTGCTATCGCGGTCTGCGTCATCGTCGCGGTCTTCCAGTACGCGGTCAGCGTACCAAGACCAACGCGCGTACCCGTAAAGGTCCGCGTAAGCCGATCCGCAAGTAATCGCCCCAGCGAATCGACAGGAATTTAATCATGGCAAAACCTGCTGCTCGTCCTCGTAAAAAAGTTAAAAAGACAGTGGTTGATGGCATCGCCCACATCCATGCATCTTTTAACAACACCATCGTGACCATCACCGACCGTCAAGGTAACGCTCTTTCCTGGGCTACCTCCGGTGGTTCGGGTTTCCGCGGTTCCCGCAAGTCCACCCCGTTTGCTGCTCAAGTAGCTGCTGAACGTGCTGGTCAAGCTGCGCTGGAATACGGCCTGAAAAACCTTGACGTCAACGTCAAAGGTCCAGGTCCAGGTCGTGAATCCGCAGTCCGCGCTTTGAACGGCTGTGGCTACAAGATCGCCAGCATCACCGACGTGACGCCAATCCCGCACAACGGGTGCCGTCCGCCGAAGAAGCGCCGCGTGTAATCCAGGAGATTGTAAAGAATGGCTCGTTACATTGGTCCAAAATGCAAACTCGCTCGTCGCGAAGGCACCGATCTCTTCCTGAAGAGCGGCGTGCGCGCGATCGAATCGAAGTGCAACATTGAAGCAGCACCTGGTATCCACGGCCAACGCCGCGGTCGCCAGTCCGACTACGGCACCCAACTGCGTGAAAAGCAGAAGGTCCGTCGTATCTACGGCGTTCTCGAGCGTCAATTCAGCGGCTACTACAAAGAAGCTGCTGGCAAGAAAGGTGCAACCGGTGAAAACCTGCTGCAACTGCTCGAATGCCGTCTGGACAACGTTGTATACCGTATGGGCTTTGGTTCGACTCGCGCCGAATCCCGTCAGCTGGTATCGCACAAGTCGATCAGCGTAAACGGTCAGACCGTTAACGTTCCGTCCTACCAGGTTCGTGCTGGTGACGTGGTCGCTGTTCGCGAGAAAGCAAAAAATCAACTTCGCATTGTCCAAGCTCTCGATCTGTGTGCCCAACGTGGCCGCGTAGAATGGGTAGAAGTAGACACTGAGAAGAAGTCGGGCGTTTTCAAGAACGTTCCAGCTCGCAGTGATCTGTCCGCCGACATCAACGAAAGCCTGATTGTCGAGCTCTACTCCAAGTAAGGGCTAGAAAATAGGTGCATCCATGCAGATTTCGGTAAATGAGTTCCTGACACCCCGCCACATTGATGTGCAGGTTGTCAGTCCAACCCGCGCCAAGATCACTCTCGAGCCTCTCGAGCGTGGTTTCGGCCATACCCTGGGCAACGCGCTGCGCCGCATCCTGTTGTCCTCAATGCCCGGCTGTGCAGTAGTCGAGGCCGAGATTGACGGTGTGCTCCACGAGTACAGCGCCATCGAAGGTGTACAGGAAGACGTAATTGAAATCCTGTTGAACCTTAAAGGTCTGGCTATCAAGCTGCACGGTCGTGACGAAGTTACGCTGACCTTGTCGAAGAAGGGTTCGGGGGTGGTTACCGCTGCCGATATTCAGCTGGATCATGATGTCGAGATCGTTAATCCCGATCACGTAATCGCTAACCTGGCGTCTAACGGCGCCCTGAACATGAAGCTCGTAGTGGCTCGTGGTCGTGGTTATGAACCGGCAGACTCGCGTCAGAGCGATGAAGACGAAAGCCGCAGCATCGGTCGCTTGCAGCTTGACTCTTCGTTCAGCCCGGTTCGCCGTATCGCATACGTGGTGGAAAACGCCCGTGTCGAGCAGCGTACTAACCTGGACAAGCTGGTTATTGATCTGGAAACCAACGGTACTCTGGATCCTGAAGAGGCAATTCGCCGCGCTGCAACCATCCTGCAACAGCAGTTGGCTGCGTTCGTCGACCTCAAGGGTGACAGTGAGCCAGTGGTTGTCGAGCAGGAAGACGAGATCGATCCGATCCTGCTTCGCCCGGTTGACGATCTGGAACTGACTGTACGTTCGGCTAACTGCCTTAAGGCGGAAAACATCTACTACATCGGTGACCTGATTCAGCGTACCGAAGTAGAGCTGTTGAAGACTCCGAACCTGGGCAAGAAATCCTTGACTGAAATCAAGGACGTTCTGGCCTCCCGCGGTCTGTCCCTCGGCATGCGCCTCGACAACTGGCCGCCTGCAAGTCTTAAGAAGGACGACAAGGCGACTGCCTGATCGTCGTAATCACCGAACGTAGTGTTTGGTAAGGAATGAACCATGCGTCATCGTAAAAGTGGTCGTCACCTGAGCCGCACCAGCTCGCACCGCAAGGCCATGTTCCAAAACATGGCGGTGTCGCTGTTCGAGCACGAGCTGATCAAAACTACTCTGCCAAAAGCTAAAGAACTGCGCCGCGTTGCCGAGCCGCTGATCACTTTGGCCAAGATAGATAGCGTTGCTAACCGCCGTCTGGCTTTCGACCGTACTCGTTCGAAAGCTATCGTTGGTAAGCTCTTCAACGACCTGGGCAAGCGTTACGCTACCCGTGAGGGTGGCTACCTGCGCATCCTCAAGTGCGGTTTCCGCGCTGGCGACAACGCGCCTATGGCGTACGTCGAGTTGGTTGATCGTGCTACTGCTGGCGAAGCTGTATCTGCCGAGTAAGACGTCAGTCTGAAACAAAGAACCGGGCCTAGTGCCCGGTTTTTTGTGCCTGTAAGAAACGCGCCGTTTGTACAAGCGTCTCCTTCGTCCACATCGTCATGATGTGATGGGGATGGTCATTAGTTTTTCTCTATCGATGTCTACAGGTTAATGAATTTGTAGCTGTCATATTGATGATCAATACTCCTTCTCAGCCGATAGCCGGCAGTTCAAGACCGACAGAGGAAGGAACATCGCATGAGCCAAAACAAAACGCTTACTACCGCCAGTGGCGCTCCTGTTGCCGATAACCAGAATTCCCGTTCCGCTGGCCCTCGTGGCCCGCTGCTGCTCGACGACTTTCACCTGATCGAGAAGCTTGCTCACTTCAACCGTGAAAACATCCCAGAGCGCCGCGTACACGCCAAGGGCTCGGGTGCCTACGGTACGTTCACCGTGACGCGCGATATCACTCAATACACCAGCGCGAAGCTGTTTGAGGCAGTCGGCAAGCAAACCCCCACTTTCCTGCGGTTTTCCACTGTGGGTGGCGAGCGTGGTTCGGCCGATACCGAGCGTGATCCACGCGGGTTTGCCTTGAAGTTCTACACCGAGGAAGGAAACTGGGACATCGTGGGCAACAACACCCCCGTGTTCTTCATTCGTGATCCACTGAAGTTCCCGGACTTTATCCACACCCAGAAGCGTTTGCCGCAAAGCAACCTGAAGAGTGCCCAGGCGATGTGGGACTTCTGGTCGCATTCGCCCGAGGCGCTGCACCAGGTCACCATCCTGTTTTCCGACCGCGGTATCCCTGATGGATACCGTCACATGCACGGCTTCGGCAGCCACACTTACAGCCTTATCAACGCTCAGGGCGAGCGTCACTGGGTGAAATGGCACTACAAGACCAAGCAAGGGATCAAGAACCTTGCACCTGCCGAGGCTGCTCGCCTGGCGGGTACTGATCCGGATTACGCTCAGCGCGACTTGTTCAATGCAATCGACCAGGGTGATTTTCCGAAATGGCGCGTGTGCATTCAGATCATGAGCGAGGCTCAAGCAGCGGCGCACTACGAGAACCCGTTTGATGTCACCAAAACCTGGTCGCAGAAAGAGTTTCCACTGATTGAAGTCGGAGAACTTGAGCTCAATCGCAATCCGCAGAACTACTTCGCGGAAGTCGAGCAAGCCGCGTTCGGGCCCAGCAACATGGTTCCAGGCGTTGGACTGTCGCCGGATCGTATGCTGCAAGGTCGGGTCTTCGCCTATGCGGACGCTCATCGCTACCGTGTCGGCACCAATCACCAGCAGTTGCCCGTCAACGCTCCTCGGAGTCCGGTCAACAGTTATCAGCGCGATGGTTCGATGGCTTTTGGCAGCAATGGCGGTGCGACGCCGAACTACGAGCCCAACAGCTACGTCGAGTCGCCGAAGCAGGCGCCTCGTTACGCAGAGCCGGCGTTGGCCCTCAGTGGTGCCGCCGATCGTTACGACCACCGTGAAGACACGGATTACTACAGTCACGCCGGCGCATTGTTCCGCTTGATGACTGAAGAGCAGAAATCACTGCTGGTCAGCAACATCGCCGGTGCGATGGCGGGCGTGTCGAGTGATGTGGTTGACCGCCAGCTGCAACATTTCTACAAGGCTGACCCGGCGTATGGAGAAGCAATCGCAAAGTTGCTCAACGTACAGCTTAACGAAGTCTAAATGAGAAGCAGAACCGCCCTTGTTTGGGCGGTTTTTGCGTTATTTCAGCCGGTTTTCTCAGAATATCTTCGCTTTTATTGCGTCTTGCGAGTGACGATACCGGTATGTTGGTTCAAACTACAACTTTCAAGCAGGGAGATGTAGGGCGATGCAGGGCCACCCAGATGTAATCGATTACCTCAACACGTTGCTGACCGGCGAACTGGCCGCGCGTGATCAATATTTCGTCCACTCGCGGATGTATGAGGACTGGGGTTTCACCAAGCTCTACGAACGAATCAACCACGAGATGGAAGAGGAAGCAGGGCACGCTGATGCCCTGATGCGCCGGATTCTGATGCTCGAGGGCACGCCGCGGATGCGTCCGGACGATCTCGATGTCGGCACCACAGTCACCGAGATGCTCGAAGCGGATTTGCGCCTGGAATACAAAGTGCGGGCAGCGCTGTGCAAGGGCATCAAGCTCTGCGAGCAACACAAGGACTATGTCAGCCGCGAAATGCTGCGGGTTCAATTGCATGACACCGAAGAAGATCACACCTACTGGCTCGAGAAGCAGTTGGGTCTGATCAAGTTGATCGGGCTTGAGAACTACCTGCAATCCCACACCTGATTGCTGCGAATACAAAAAAGCCCCTGTCACTGATGAAGTGACAGGGGCTTTTTCATGGGGCCCGGTTAAGCCCTGTCGCGTTCCAGCAGCGGCTTGAGGTAGTAACCGGTGTGGGATTGCTTCATCTCTGACACCTCCTCCGGCGTGCCGACGGCAATGATCTGTCCGCCCTTGGAACCGCCCTCCGGACCCAGGTCCACCAGCCAGTCGGCGGTCTTGATCACGTCCAGGTTGTGTTCGATCACCACCACTGTATTGCCGTGGTCGCGCAGGCGGTGCAAAACGTCCAGCAGTTGCTGGATATCCGCGAAGTGCAGCCCGGTAGTGGGTTCGTCGAGGATGTACAGGGTCTTGCCGGTATCGCGCTTGGACAGTTCGCGGGACAGCTTCACCCGCTGGGCTTCACCACCGGAAAGCGTGGTCGCCGATTGCCCCAGCTTGATGTACGACAGTCCGACGTCCATCAAGGTTTGCAGCTTGCGCGCCAGGGCCGGTACGGCATCGAAGAACACCCGTGCTTCCTCGATGGTCATCTCGAGGGTCTCGTGGATGCTCTTGCCCTTGTACTTGATCTCCAGGGTCTCGCGGTTGTAACGCTTGCTCTTGCACACGTCACAGGGCACGTAGATGTCCGGCAGGAAGTGCATTTCCACCTTGATCAGGCCATCGCCCTGACAAGCCTCGCATCGCCCGCCTTTCACGTTGAAGGAGAAACGCCCCGGCCCGTAGCCCCGGGAGCGGGACTCCGGTACGCCGGCGAACAACTCGCGGATCGGTGTGAACAACCCGGTGTAGGTCGCCGGGTTGGAGCGCGGTGTACGGCCGATCGGGCTCTGGTCGATGTCGACGACCTTGTCCAGGTGTTCCAGACCCTTGATGCTGTCGTGAGCGGCAGCTTCAAGCGTCGTCGCGCCGTTCAGCGCCGTGGCGCTCAATGGAAACAGCGTGTTGTTGATCAGCGTCGACTTGCCCGAGCCGGACACGCCGGTCACGCAGGTCAACAAACCGATTGGAATCTCCAGGTCGACATTGCGCAAGTTGTTGCCGCGAGCACCCTTGAGCGACAGCGACAGCTTCTTGTTGCGCGGCGTGCGGTTGGCCGGGACTTCGATCTTCACCCGGCCCGACAGATATTTGCCGGTCAGGGAGTCAGGGTGAGCCATGACTTCGGCCGGTGTGCCTTCGGCGACGATGTGCCCGCCGTGCACGCCAGCGCCCGGTCCGATGTCCACCACGTAATCGGCCAGACGGATCGCGTCTTCGTCGTGCTCGACCACGATCACCGTGTTGCCGATATCGCGCAGGTGCTTGAGGGTGCCGAGCAACCGGTCGTTATCGCGCTGGTGCAGGCCAATCGAAGGTTCGTCGAGGATGTACAGCACGCCGACCAGGCCAGCGCCAATCTGGCTGGCCAGACGAATACGCTGGGCCTCGCCACCGGACAGGGTGTCCGCGCTGCGATCCAGCGACAGGTAGTCGAGGCCGACGTTGACCAGGAATTGCAGGCGCTCGCGAATTTCCTTGAGGATCTTGTCGGCGATTTCGCCACGTCGGCCGGTGAGCTTGAGCCCGCCAAAATAATCGGACGCATCGCCGATTGGCAGGTTGGTCACCGCCGGCAGGGTTTTCTCGCCAACCCACACGTGCCGCGCTTCACGCCGCAGACGGGTGCCACGGCAATCCGGGCACGACTGGGTGCTGAGGAACTTGGCCAGTTCTTCGCGCACCGATGCCGATTCGGTTTCGCGGTAACGGCGTTCCAGGTTCGGCACGATGCCTTCGAACGGGTGCGAGCGTTTGACGATATCGCCACGGTCGTTCAGGTATTTGAAATCGACGTTTTGCGAGCCGCTGCCGTGCAGGATGAATTTCTGCTGATCGGCGGGCAGTTCGTTGAACGGAACTTCCAGGCTGAATTTGTAGTGCGAGGCCAGCGAGCCGAGCATCTGGAAGTAATAGACGTTACGCCTGTCCCAGCCACGAATCGCCCCTTCGGCCAGGGTCAGTTCGCCATTGACCAGGCGCTTGATATCGAAGAACTGCTTCACCCCCAAACCATCGCAGGTCGGGCAAGCGCCGGCCGGGTTGTTGAAGGAGAACAGCTTGGGTTCCAGTTCGCTGATCGCGTGGCCGCAGATCGGGCAGGCGAAGCGTGCGGAGAAGATCATCTCTTCACCCGGCTCGTCGTCCATCGGCGCCACCAGGGCGATACCGTCCGCCAGTTTCAGCGCGGTCTCGAAGGATTCGGCCAGGCGCTGTTGCAGGTCGGCGCGAACCTTGAAGCGGTCGACCACGACATCGATGGTGTGTTTTTTCTGCTTGTCGAGCTTGGGCGCTTCGTCCAGTTCATAGAGCTTGCCGTTGATTCGGGCGCGGACGAAGCCCTGCGCGCGCAGCTCTTCGAAAACCGACAGGTGCTCGCCTTTGCGCTCGCGGATGACCGGCGCCAACAGCATCAGCTTGCTGCCCTCCGGTTCGGCGAGGACCAGGTCGACCATCTGGCTGACGGTCTGCGCTTCCAGCGGGATGTCGTGATCCGGGCAGCGGGGAATACCCACGCGTGCATAAAGCAGACGCAGGTAGTCGTAGATTTCGGTGATGGTGCCGACCGTCGAACGCGGGTTATGCGAGGTCGACTTCTGTTCGATGGAAATCGCCGGCGACAGGCCTTCGATGGTGTCGACGTCGGGCTTTTCCATCATCGACAGGAACTGCCGGGCATAGGCCGACAGCGATTCGACGTAGCGACGCTGACCTTCGGCGTACAGGGTGTCGAAAGCCAGGGACGACTTGCCGGAGCCGGACAGGCCGGTGATGACGATCAGCTTGTCCCGCGGCAGGGTCAGGTCGATGTTCTTCAGGTTGTGGGTTCGAGCCCCACGAATCAGGATCTTGTCCAAGGTGGCCTCGCTCGGCGGGCGTCGAAAACGTAGGAGTATACGGCCAAATACTGGATGGATGCACACTATCAAACGAGTGGGCTACTGTCTTACATGAAGAGTGTGTCAGCAATGCGCGTCAAAGCGTCGCGATATACCCTGCCAATCGATGGGACTGGTAGAATCGCCGCCGGTTCACATGAGGTTTTTCCATGCACGATCCCCACAGCGAGCGCATGAGTGGCAGCGAGACCCGCGCGGCAAGCGGTCTGGCCCTGGTGTTCGCCTTCCGTATGCTTGGCATGTTCATGGTGTTGCCGGTACTGGCGACCTATGGGATGGATCTGGCTGGCGCCACGCCGGCGCTGATCGGTCTGGCGATTGGCGCCTATGGCCTGACCCAGGCAGTGTTCCAGATTCCTTTCGGTTTCATTTCCGACCGCATCGGTCGCCGCCCGGTGATTTACCTGGGCCTGATCGTGTTTGCCCTCGGCAGTCTGCTGGCAGCCAATGCCGACTCGATCTGGGGCGTGATTGCCGGCCGGATCCTGCAGGGCGCCGGGGCGATTTCCGCGGCGGTCATGGCCTTGCTGTCCGACCTGACCCGCGAGCAGCACCGGACCAAGGCCATGGCCATGATCGGCATGACCATCGGCCTGTCGTTTGCGGTGGCCATGGTGGTCGGCCCGCTGCTGACCCGCGCCTTCGGGTTGTCCGGGCTGTTCCTTGCCACGGGCGGTATGGCGCTGTTCGGCATCGTGATCGTGATGTTCATGGTGCCGCGCTCCACCGGCCCGTTGCAGCACCGTGAGTCCGGTGTCGCGCGCCAGGCGCTGATCCCGACCCTCAAGCATCCGGACCTGTTGCGCCTGGACCTGGGCATTTTTGTGTTGCACGCGATGCTGATGTCCAGCTTCGTCGCCTTGCCGCTGGCGCTGGTCGAGAAAGCCGGGCTGCCCAAAGAGCAGCACTGGTGGGTATACCTGACCGCGTTGCTGATTTCTTTCTTCGCCATGATCCCGTTCATTATCTACGGCGAGAAGAAACGCAAAATGAAACGAGTTTTACTCGGCGCCGTCGTGACGCTGATGCTCACTGAGCTATTCTTCTGGCAGTTCGGCGACAGCTTGCGGACTCTGGTGATCGGTACGGTGGTGTTCTTCACCGCGTTCAATCTGCTGGAAGCTTCGTTGCCGTCGCTGATCAGCAAGGTTTCACCGGCTGGCGGCAAGGGCACGGCGATGGGGGTTTACTCCACCAGCCAGTTCCTCGGCTCGGCACTGGGGGGAATCCTCGGTGGCTGGCTGTTCCAGCATGGCGGTCTGTCGGTTGTGTTCCTCGGATGCGCCGCTCTCGCTGCCCTCTGGCTGGCCTTTGCTGTTACCATGCGCGAACCTCCCTACGTCACGAGCCTGCGCTTGCCGTTGTCGCCCGAGGCGATCCGCGAAGCGGGTCTGGTCGAGCGCCTGAAGGCGGTCGTAGGGGTAACAGATGCAGTCATCGTCGCGGAAGAGGCGGCGATTTACATCAAACTGGACACCGAACTATTGGATCGCACCACCCTTGAGCGCCTGGTGAACAACCCGGCCGGGGCAGCGTGCGTAGCCTAGGAGAACGTTATGGCCCGTGGGGTTAACAAAGTCATATTGGTCGGCACTTGCGGCCAGGATCCCGAAGTTCGCTACTTGCCTAACGGTAACGCCGTGACCAACCTGAGTCTGGCGACCAGCGAACAGTGGACCGACAAGCAAACCGGTCAGAAAGTCGAAAAGACCGAATGGCACCGTGTGTCGATGTTCGGCAAGGTTGCAGAAATCGCTGGCGAATACCTGCGTAAAGGTTCGCAGGTCTACATCGAAGGCAAGCTGCAGACCCGCGAGTGGGAAAAAGACGGTATCAAGCGTTACACCACCGAAATCGTGGTCGACATGCAAGGCACCATGCAACTGCTGGGCGGCCGTCCACAGGGCGACCAGCAAGGCCAGGGCGGCGGTAACAACTACCAGCAATCCGCTCCGCGCCAGCAGGCTCCGCGTCCACAGCAGTCGGCACCGCAACAGTCGCGCCCGGCTCCACAGCAGGCGGCTCCTCAGCCGGCTCCGGATTTCGACAGCTTTGATGACGATATTCCGTTCTAGCCTGGCTGCAAGCCTCAAGCTACAAGCGGCAAGCTGAAACACAAAACCCGCACTTCACTTCGAAGTGCGGGTTTTTTATGGGCGGTAAAATTTGGTTGCAGACTCAGGCCGCGAGGAACTCGTTGGTCGACACCACGCTGGCATACGCAAACGCCAGGGCTGCCATGAACGCCGCATGAACCTGCACCGCCGCAACCGTCACGCCATTGAACTCCAGGTCACGGGTGGCGCAGGCGTCGTGGATCACGGTGACCGTATAGCCAAAATCCGCCGCCGCACGGGTGATGCCGTCGACGCACATGTGGCTCATGCTGCCCACGACCACCAGTTCCTTGATGCCTTGCTCGTCGAGGATCGATTTCAATTCGGTTTCGCGGAATGAGTTGACGAAGTGCTTGAGTACCACCGGTTCGTCGGCGCGGTTGAGCACCTTCGGATGCAGCTTGGCGCCTTCGGAGTTCGGAGTGAAAAACGGCGCCTCTTCGGAGGTGAATTCGTGGCGGATGTGCACCACCGAATCCCCCGCGTCGCGGAAGGCCTTGATCAGGCGGACGGCGTTGTCGGCGGCGGCATCGGCACCGACCAGCGGCCACTTGCCTTGGGGGAAGTAGTCGTTCTGGATATCGACTACGATGAGCGCTTGCTTGGCCATGACTGTTTCCTCGAAGTGTGTGTTGGTGTGGAATGAAGTATTGGCTGTGGCAGGCAATCCGAGGATTGGCCGCACCGACAATAGAAGGGGGAAAACTGACAATGGACGCAGAAAGGGCAGTCGCCGAACTCGGTGTGCTGATCTATCCCGGCGCGCAGATGGCGGCGGTGCACGGCTTGACGGACTTGTTCGGGGTGGCGAACCGGATCGCCGCCGAGCATCAGGCTGCGCAGTTACCGCTGTTGCGGGTCAGCCATTGGCAGGTCGAGGGTGATCAGCCGCCGGTTCGGGTATTCGATAGTCATTCCGGCCCGGGGCGCGCCCTGGTGGCCGTGTTGATTCCGCCGTCGATCGGCGGTTTTTCCGAGGGCCAGGCGCCACAGGGATTGATCCGCTGGTTGCGTGAGCAACATGCCAGCGGTGCGACACTGGGCGGGGTTTGCGTGGGTTCTATCCTGTTGGCCGAAAGCGGTCTGCTTGACGGTCGCAGCGCCACTACCCACTGGACCTCGGCCAAAGCCTTCGCCGAGCGTTATCCGGCGATCAGGCTCAAGGCCGATACGCCGATTGTCGATGACGGCGACCTGATTACCACCGCCGGGCTGATGGCCTGGTCCGAACTGGGTCTGCGCCTGGTCAATCGACTGCTGGGGCCGAGCATCGCCACCAACACCGCACGTTTTCTGGTGGTGGAACACAGCGACAGCGCCAGTGAGTGCGGCAGCAACTTTGCGCCGATCCTCAGTCATGGCGATGCGGCGATCCTCAAGGTGCAACACTGGCTGCAAAGCACCGGGGCGACCGATGTGTCGCTGGCGGCGATGGCCGAAAAGGCAGGGCTGGAAGAACGTACCTTCCTGCGCCGCTTCCGCGCGGCCAGCGGGCTCAAACCCACCGAATACTGCCAGCATCTGCGGGTCGGCAAGGCCCGGGAAATGCTTGAGTTCACCAACGGCACTATCGATCACATCGCCTGGACCGTGGGGTATCAGGACCCCGGGGCATTTCGTACGACGTTCAGGAAAATCACCGGGTTGGCGCCGAGTGATTATCGGACGCGGTTTGGGGTGACGCCGGGGGCCGCGGCACGGTAGGCCGTTCACAACAAATCCCCCTGTGGGAGCGGGCTTGCTCGCGAATGCGGACTTTCAGTCAACATTTGCGGTGAATGACACTCTGCTTTCGCGAGCAAGCCCGCTTCCACATGTGTTCTGTGCCAGTCTGGAATCGTGCAAAATGCCGGAGTATCAAAGGGCGTCGTGCAGAATAAAACAGGCCTAATGCCATCGCTGTCTGTGCAACGGGCTGATTTTAAACCCCTTTTCCCTCGACGGGCCTTGGCCTGATCTCTGCACCCCTTCAGCTACATTCATCAAGCGTCGATTGAAGGGGGATGCATGACCCCAGCAAACTCCAGGAGACTGGTGGTCGCCCATTCGGTGCTCGCCGATGCACCGCAGCACGAAGTTGAAACCAACCGTGCGCTGGCCCGCTGGCTGGCTCAGATACTGGGGCTCAAGTATGGCGGCAGCTACGACCCGCAACTGCATGTCGGGCGGGACCTCTACCTGTTGCCGACCCAGACCCTGGTGGGCGCTGCGATTGCCCGGCAACTGGGGGTCAAGGGGCCGGAGGATTTGTGGGGTGGTTATGTCGACCACGACTTCATTTGCACCAAGGCCATCAGCCACGGATTGCTCAACCGCCACGCCCATGCGCCGCCAGGCTGGGCTCCGTTGTTTTCCGAGCGGGTGCGCAGCGTGGTGCTCGACGGTCTCAGTGTGTTCTCTCTGAAGGATGCGCGTCCGGCGGCAGAGCATTTGCTGTACACCGGGCCGATCCGCCTGAAACCGATTCATGCCTGTGCCGGACGTGGTCAGGAAGTGATCAAAAGCCTCGACGAGTTCGATGAGCTGCTTGCCCAGCCGGAAGCTGAGGCGATGTTCACCGAAGGCGTGGTACTCGAACAGGACCTGGACCAGGTGATCACCCACAGCGTCGGCCAGAGTCGTATCGGCGGCCACGTACTCAGTTACTGCGGTGATCAATATTTGACCGAGGACGCTCAGGGGGAACAGGTGTATGGCGGGTCCAACCTGCTGGTGGTGCCAGGCGGCTATGACGCATTACTGGAACTGGATCTTCCGGAAGACGTGTGCCTGGCGATCCATCAGGCACAGGTGTTCGACAGCGCGGCGGATGAAGCCTATCCCGGTTTCTATGCCTCGCGGCGCAACTACGACATCGCCCAGGGCGTCGGCAGCGACGGTCGGCCACGCAGCGGTGTGCTGGAACAGTCCTGGCGCATGGGCGGTGCCAGCAGCGCCGAGGTGGCGGCCTTGCAGAGTTTCGTCAACGATCCGGGGATATGCGCGATTCGTGTGTCTTCGGTGGAAACCTACATCGACCAGCCGCTACCGGCGGACGCCATCGAGGTGTACCGCGGGCCGGCGCAGGCCAGTGACTTTCTCCTCAAGTACGTGACGGTTGAATCCTATGACGGCTAGAAGCGAATCCATTCAGATCGACATCGACGACGAACAGATGAGCGGGACCTTCCTGAGTCCCAAATCGAAAGTTCCCGGTGTGCTCTTCGTGCACGGTTGGGGCGGCAGCCAGGAGCGGGACCTGGAGCGCGCCAAAGGCATCGCCGGCTTGGGATGCGTGTGCCTGACATTCGATTTGCGCGGGCACACCAATGGCACCGGTATCCCATTGACACGGGTGACCCGGGAAGACAATTTGCGCGACCTGCTGGCGGCCTATGACCGCTTGCTCGCGCACCCGGCTCTCGATACCTCGGCGATTGCCGTGGTCGGCACCAGTTACGGGGGGTATCTGGCCTCGATCCTGACCTCGCTCAGGCCGGTTCGCTGGCTGGCGTTGCGGGTGCCGGCGCTGTATCGCGACGAGCAATGGCACGCGCCGAAACGCGATCTGGACAAGCTGGACCTGCGTGATTACCGAAGCACCCTGGTGCGTGCCGACAGCAATCGCGCCTTGCATGCCTGCTCGCAATTCACCGGGGATGTCCTGCTGGTGCAGTCCGAGACCGACGACTATGTGCCCCATTCGACGATCATGAGTTACCGCGCGGCGTGCCAGCAGACTCACTCGCTGACCCATCGCATCATCGATGGTGCCGATCACGCGCTGAGCGACCCGGTTTCGCAGCAGGCCTACACCTCGATCCTTGTCGGCTGGATTACCGAGATGGTGGTGGGGGAGCGGTTGAGCATTATTCAATCCCGGTGATTTGCGGTGTGCTTGTGGACGCCTTCGCGGGCAAGTCGGATCGCCGCACCGCCGCTCCCACATGGATCGAGGGTGTACATAGAATCTGCATCCACCAACAGACCCTGTGGGAGCGGCGGTGCGGCGATCCGACTTGCTCGCGAAGGCGTCTTCACAACCAGCACAAAGTCACTTGGGTTTTTTCTCTATCCGCAGCGCCTTGGCCTTGGCTTCCACCAGCAAATACATCACCAGGGTAATCAACAGCGGCAGGATGAAATAAATCGCCCGATAGGCCAGCAGTCCCGCCACCAGGCTGCCCCGCGAAGCCTCGTGTTGCAGCAGGGCCACAAACACGGCTTCCAGCACGCCGAGCCCGGCCGGGATGTGAGTGATGACCCCGGCGATGGCGCTGATCAACAGCACGCCCAACACCAGTGGATAGTCCAGTTTGCTCGGCAGCAAGGTGAAAATCACCGCCGCCATCAGCGACCAGTTCAGGGCACCGAGGGCCAGTTGCAGCACCGCCATGCGCAAGGATGGCAGGTCGATTTCGATGCCGCGAATCGCCCACTCCCGACGCCTGGCAAACCGGCACGCCGCCAGGTACCCGGCGCTCAGCAGCAACAACAAGACCCCCACGCCTTGCAGCGTGCTACTGCTGAGCTTCCAGCCCGGAGGCATGCGTACCAGCCCGCTGCTGAACACGGCACCGGCAATTACCATGTACCCAAACCAGTTGGTCGCCAGGCTCAGGCCGAGGATTTTCGCGATGTTGCTCTTGCTGACCCCGAGCCGCGAATACAACCGGTAACGCATGGCGATGCCGCCGACCCAGGCGCTGAGGTTCAGGTTGAAGGCGTAGCTGATGATTCCCACCGGCAGGATTTGCTTCCAGGTCAGGTTCTGGCGGATGTAAGTGCGGCCGATCAGGTCGAAGCAGGCGTACACCAGAAAACTCACCAGGGTCAGCCCCGACGCAATGATCAGTGTGCGCACCTTGAAGTCCGCCAGGTTATCGAACACTTCGTTCCATTCCAGGCGCTGGGCGAGCATCGTGAACAGCACGATCAGCATCAGGAAGAACAGCATCGTCAGCGGTCGTTTCCAGCGGCTCCAGTGCGACTTGCCCGGGCTTTTGGCGTGAGTTGCCGTGTGGGGATCAGCGCGGTTCATGGTCAGCGCTCTCGGTCGGAGGGGGGAAGGGTTTCAGGCGAGGTTTATGCGCCGGCAACCAACCGGCCCATGCCGGGAAATGCCGCAGGAAGTGGAACACCAGAAAACCGATGGTCATGTGCCAGACACGCCCGCGTGGCGCGATGTCGTGAGACATGACCTTGCAGTGGTTGTCGCTGAGGTCTTCCAGGCGATCGAACAGAACTCGATTGAAGCCACGGTCGCGGATCAGCACGTTGGCTTCCAGATTCATCGACAGGCTCAACGGGTCGAGATTGCTCGAGCCAACGGTACTCCAGTCCTCATCCACCAGTGCGACCTTGCCGTGTAGTGGGCGGTCGCAATATTCGTAGATCTTCACCCCGGACTTGAGCAAGTAATCGTAGGTCATGCGCGCCGCGAGCTTGGCCACCCGCATGTCTGGCTGTCCCTGCAGGATCAACCGCACATCCACCCCTCGGCGTGCCGCGTTGCGGATCTCGCGCAGCAAGCGGAAACCGGGAAAGAAGTAGGCGTTGGCGATCACCACCCGGCGCTGCGCCTGGCGCAACACCTGGCGGTAAACCTCCTCGATGTCGGTCTGGTGTTCCCCGTTGTCGCGGTACACCAGCCGCACCTGGCCATCGTGATCACTGAAGGCCAGTTCCGAACGCCGCTGCCGACGGCGCTGCCACCAGTATTTGGCGTGTGCCGGGCGACCGCATTGCAGCAGGGCAAAGTGATGGATGTCGGCAACGGCCGGACCCTGAACCTCTACGGAATAATCCTGCTTGGCCTCGGGGCCGAAATCGGCCAGATGATCGGCGGAAAAGTTGATCCCGCCGACGAACGCGACGGTGCCATCGACCACCACAATCTTGCGGTGCAGGCGCCGGAACCAGTTGGTGCGGATGCCCAGGCGTTTCGGTGCCGGATCGAACATTTGCAGATGCACGCCGGCGGCTGTCAGGGCGGTGAGGAACCCGGTACTCAGTTCGCCGCAGCCAAAGCCGTCGAGGCTGACGGTGGTGCGCACGCCCCGTTGAGCGGCTTCGATCAGGATTTGTTGCAGCTCATTGCCCACCTTGTCCTCGAACAGAATGAAGGTTTCCAGCAAGATTTCACTTTGCGCCCGGCGCAGGGCTTCAAACACCCGGGGAAAATACGCCTCACCGTTTTCCAGCAACTCGACCCGATTGCTGCCTTGCCAGCCGTATTCGACATCGACCGCTGTCGGCTCGCGGGTCGGCGGAGCGGGAATGTGTTCCAGCGTGTTTTTTTCCATCGACTGGCTGCTCATAGCTCGATCTCCACCGACAGCGGGACGTGGTCGGAAAGGTGCGACCAGGGCCGGGAGGTCAGCACTCGCGGATGGCTGGCCTTGAGGTTGCGCACGTAGATGCGGTCCAGGCGCAATGCCGGCAAGCGCGCGGGGAAACTGCGTGCCGGTTTGCCATGGTGCGCGGCGAAGACTTCGCGCAAACCACTGGGTTTGAGCAACGCATCGGCGCGCTGGCGCCAATCGTTGAAGTCACCCGCGACAATCACCGGGGCGTCGCCGGGCAGGGCGTCCAGGCGTTGGGCGAGCAGCTTCAGTTGTGCGGTGCGATGGGTTTCGAGCAACCCCAGGTGTACGCAAATGGCATGCACCTCCTGGCCATCGCCGGGCAGGCGCAACACGCAATGCAGGAGCCCGCGGTTCTCGTGGCCGCTGATGGATACGTCGAGGTTGTCGTGGCGGATGATCTGGAACTTCGACAACAGCGCATTGCCGTGATCGCCCGCCGGATACACCGCATTGCGGCCATAGGCGAACTGTGGCCACAGGCTGTCGGCGAGGAATTCGTATTGCGGCATCGCCGGCCAGTTGGTGTAGCGCCTGGGATGCTGTTCGTGGGTGCCGTGGACTTCCTGCAAAAACACCACATCGGCAGACACACTGCGCACCGCGTCACGTAGTTCCGGCAGGATGAAACGGCGATTGAGCGCGGTGAAACCTTTGTGGGTGTTGACCGTCAGCACTGTGAAGCTGCGCACTGTCGTATTGATGGGTGTCTGCTCGTCCGTGACGCCGACCGGCTCGGGAATGTTCATGGCAGCACGCCCTCGGTGGCAGGCTCACCGGGGACGGTGGCGAGGTTTTTGTCGAGGTGCAGGCGTTGCAGCAAATGGCGTGCATCAAAGGGGGCGCGGATTTTGATGTCGTTATCGAAATAGCAGAATACCTCCCGGGATTTGCACGCCTTTGGTTTCTGCCGGGGCGCGATCAGTTGTGCATCATCCGGTTGCCGGCCGTGATGCCAGGCTTCGATTCGTTCGCCCCAGTGTTTTAGTGCCTGCGGGGTGTAGCCGCTGGCATAGAGTGTTTCGGCGCCATGCAGGCGCAGGTAGACGAAATCGCTGGTGATGTCTTCGCGGTACGGCCATTTACCTGCCGTGTCGGCGATGACCAGGGCCGTGTTGTAGCGCTTGAGCAAGCGGACGAACAGCGGATCGATAAAACTGTCGTGACGGATCTCTACGGCATGGCGCAAGGGCTGTTTTTTGTGAGCCTTCAGACTCGCATGGCCGGTGACGTGGGAGTCGTGCTGGCGGGCGAGGGCGGCGGCCTGTTCGGTATTGTGGGGCAATTGGTCGAGGAAGTTTTCGAACAACTCGGCATCGAATTTGAAACTGGGGGGAAACTGCCAGAGGACAGGGCCGAGCTTTTCTTTTAATTCCAGCACTCCGGACGCAAAGAAATTGGCCAGCGGTCTGTGGATGTCCCGCAGCCGCTTGATATGGGTAATGAAGCGCGGGGCCTTGACGCTGAAAACGAAGTCGAGCGGGGTTTCGCCGTACCACTGGGCATAACGTTCGGGCCGCTGCAGCGCGTAGAACGATCCATTGATTTCGATGCTGTTGACCGCCCGCGAGGCGAATTGCAATTCGCGCTTGTGGGGCAGGCCACTGGGGTAGAAGTCTCCCCGCCAGGGCGTGTAGCGCCAGCCTGAAATACCGATATGAATCGTCGCCATGTCGCCTCCGGTCTGACAGCGCCTGTCTTGAGATGACTACGAGGCTGCGGCGAAAGTTTCGATGGCGCTACGGACGGTAAATTTTCTATAGAGCACCACTTGTGGGCGATATATTCCGGCACGTAGCTGCCGATGAGGGCGATTACATCCGGAGGCAAAACGGCAAGGACGGTTTCACACCAGCCCAAATGCTGGCCGATGAATGTCCCCAGCGGCACGCCGGTGACCAACGCCGGTCAGGCTGGTGAACATGCTCGCAATCGTGCTGGCGGCTTTTCCCTTCGGCACTAGACTGGTGGCGATAGTCGAGTCGATCGAGAAAAACACCCCGTGGGCAGCGCAGCGTCGGGATTTGGCTCGTTCAGAAAAATACAGGGAAGGACATTTGATATTTGCCTCGGGCGCAAAGATCGCGAGCGCGGGTGTTAGTCTGTGGCGAGGGATCTATATCCGAACTTGTCCGGCATTTCTCGATCAGTTCCCTACCGATACAGCCAAAGGAGCGGGTGTTTTGATCAGGCTCAAGACCGCGATACTGCTCGGTGCGTTGCTGTTTGTGGGCAGCGAGCAACTGGAAGCCGCCGCGATACCGGGGCTGCCCGCCGCCGCGACGCCGCCGGCCCACCCCGAGCCGCTGGTGCAAGGCGGGTTACTGGGGGCCATCAGTTCAAGCATCGACGAGGTCCAGACCAAACTCGATCTCAATGAAAATCTCGTCGACGTCTGGCGCCTGCGTGCCGACCTGGCAGTCGATGAAGTGGATCAGTTAGTCAATCAGCCTTCGGCCCGTTCGCCCTGGAGCGTCGCCGGCGATTTCCTGCTGCTGACCTGCGTGTGGGCGGTGGTGTTTGCCTGTCTTTGGCTGCTTGGGCGGATGGCCGTCAGGCGCCTGTGCGAGCATCGTCTGCTGCTCAGTCGTGAGCGGGGCCAGGCGTTGCTCGGCTACGTGCTGCCCTACACCCTTGCGGCGGTGATCAGTCTGCCGTTGACGATTTATGCCAGTCAGTTCTTGCCGATATCGGCGGGACGGGCGCTGGCGCTGTGTCTGGCCTATGCCGCCAGCGCGGGGATATTTGCCGCGTCATTGGTGCTGTCGCTGGTGGTGGTGTTCAATGTCGGGCACAAGCGGCGGGCGGTGCAGATCATCCGCGAGAAGAGTCCCCGCCCCTTGTTCGTCATCGGCTTTCTGGTGGCATTGAGCGATGCCCTGACCAGCCCGCAGATCGCCCATCAACTGGGCAACAATCTCACCAGCAGCATCGCCGTGTTCACCGGGTTGGCAGCATCGATGTCCTTCGGCTTGCTGGTGATCCGCATGCGCCGACCGGTCGCCCATGTGATCCGCATCCTGCCACTGGCCCAGCGCCTCAGGCAGCCGGCGCTGCGTGAAACCCTGCGGATATTTTCCGGGCTCTGGTATTGGCCGATTCTGTTGATGGTACTGGTTTCGATCATCAACCTGATCGGTGCCGGGGCGGACAACCAGAGAGTGCTGCGCAGCGCCTTGTTCACCACTGTATTGCTGATTGCCACGGTGTTCCTCAGCACCACGCTGCACCATTTGTTCAAGGCCCACAGCGAGACGGAGCTGCGCCGCAGCAGCGCCTACAAGGAACGCTTTCTCAATCTGTCCCACGCCTTGCTGCGCATCGGCATGGCCATCGTGTTCATCGATATCCTCGGACGGATCTGGGGCGTGTCGCTGTTCGAATTCGCAGTCACCAATGCCGTGGGCCGGGCGATCAGCGATTCCCTGAGCCACATCGGTTTGATCCTCCTGGTGACCTGGATGGTCTGGGTGTTGCTCGATACGGCCATTCAGGAAGCCCTGAAACCACCCACCAACAAGCGCTCGGCGCGCCAGCCGAGTACGCGGGTGAAAACCATCCTGCCGCTGCTGCGCAACGCGATCAAAATCATCCTGGTGGTGATTTGCGCGATCACCACCATGGCCAACCTGGGAATCAACGTCGCGCCATTCCTGGCCGGTGCCGGGGTCATCGGCCTGGCGATCGGTTTCGGTTCCCAGCAACTGGTGCAGGATGTGATTACCGGGTTGTTCATCATCATCGAAGACACCCTGTCCATTGGTGACTGGGTGGTGCTCGATTCCGGCCACGCAGGCACCGTCGAAGGCCTGACCATTCGCACCTTGCGCCTGCGCGACGGCAAGGGATTCGTGCACTCGGTGCCGTTCGGGCAGATCAAGGCCGTGACCAACCAATCGCGGCAATTCGCCTATGCGTTTTTCTCGGTGCAGTTCACTTACGACACCGATGTCGACAAGGCCATCGAACTGATCCGCGAGGCCGGGCACTCCATCAGCAACGACCCGTTCCTGCGCTACAACCTGCAAGGATCGCTGGATGTGTTTGGCGTCGACAAGATGGACCTCAACGGTGTGGTGCTGACCGCGCAATTCCGCACGGTGTCCGGTGGTCAATACGCGGTGAGCCGGGCCTTCAACCAGCGGTTGAAAAAGCTTGTGGATAACTGTCCGTGGGTGAACTTCGCGCAGACTTATCCACAGCAGGCGCTGGTGCCGCGGCATCCGGTCGAAGCGCCGCCGGAGATCGAACCAGAGCATGCTGCTGTACTGATGCCGGATAGGCCGCGTTCTCAGTAGAAGGTTTTGTCCTGAGGTTCTTTGTTGGCTGTGATGGCCTCTTCGCGGGCAAGTCGGATCGCCGCACCGCCGCTCCCACAGGGTTTTGTGTTGGAACACCAATCTGCGTCCGAACATAGATCCAATGTGGGAGCGGGCTTGCTCGCGAAGGCGCCAGACCAGACAACTTCAATGCCGAATCAGTTTGTTGCGCACCTCGGCACCACCGAGCTGATCCAACTCCCCCCAGAACTGCTGCTTGCCGGCAATCTCGGCAGCCACCGGCAACCCGTCCCGATACACCAGCCGATTGCTCGCCAGTGCCGGGACTTTTGCGCCGGGCAATAGCGTGCCGGCGAGGTTCAGCGGATCGACCCCGCACACCGCGACCAGGCTGCCGTCATGGGGCCGACGCCGCACCTCTCGCAACAAGGGGATCGCCTCGGGCAGGGCGAATTGCTCGCCCGCCAGGCCACTGACAAACCGCCCGCCGCGAATCTCGCCGCGTGCCTCCAGCCGATGGAAGGTACGCAGCAGTTCCCGCCAGCTCGGCAACCAGTCCGCCTCGCGTTCCAGCAAGCGCCAGAACACCACGCCGTAGCGGCGCAGCAAGGTCATGGCGATGTGTTCAAGGGTTTCGGCAGACATCCGCTGGTTTTGCACCATCGGCCCGGTAGGTGCGCGTCGCAACAGGGCCCAGCGTCCGGCGTCGTCCATGCCACCGATGAATGCTCCGCGTCCACGCCGACTGTTGCGCGGCTGGCGCTTGCTGGCCGGGGTAATCAGGGCGCGCAATCCGGCGAAGCTGTCGGCGTTCACCAGCCCCGCGCCCACCAGTTCCTGCAGGGCGATTTCCAGCTCTGAACGCAGCAGGTGGGCCTCATGGATCAGCTCATCGAAAAACAGCGCGCCATGCTGGCTGAGGGCGGCGTGGACCCTTTGCGTTTTCGGCGACAGTTCGCTGACCGGCGTCTGTTCGGTCAAGCTGCTCCAGAGGCCGACCTGGTTGCGCGGCAGCAACACGATCGGCGTGCTGCGCAGGGCGGTGCTGGCGCTTTTGTTGTGTGCAGTCAGGCGTGTCCATACCAGTCTGCCGCTGCGGCACAACTCATCCAGCCAGGTCGCCGAGTAGTCCTTGATTCGCGCTGGCAGGATATCGCTGTCCCAGGCTGATGCAGCGGCGGGGTAGCCTTCGAATTGCGCAATAACGGCCGGCAAAACCGCCGCGCCCTGGCCCTGGCTTGCGCTCGATACATGCTGCCAGTCGAACAGGAATCGCATGAAATCCTGCAACGCCACCGGCTCGATTTCCCGGCGCAGGCGCTTGACCGTATAGCGGTGAATCCGCGCCAGCAAATGCCGCTCGCACCATTCTTCCTGGGCGGTGCCCGGGGTGAATCGGCCGCGCAGCACGTAACCTTCGCGTTCCAGTTGCGCCAGGGCCTGGTTGACCTGCGCAGCGGGCAAACCGAGCGGTTCGGCAATGCGCTCGAGAGCCAGCGGCCCGAAGGCGCTGAGCCGTGCACGGATCAGTTCGAGGATGGCGTCGTCGGGTTCCCAGGCCTCCTCGAAGTCCGGCAGCGCTTGCAGCGATGGCGTCAATTCGGCCTGTGGATAAATCGCCCGCAGGCAGGTCAGGCGTTCCAGTGCCAGCCACAGCGATTGCCCGGCGTTGATCTGCAAACGGCTCGCGCGCCCGCTGTCGGCCAGGGTTGTGAGCCAGTCTAGCCACTGCGGATTGGCGCTGGCCTCGGCATTGGTGATGCACGCCAGGCTCATCAAGGCCTCATGCATTTCATCGACACCGGAGGGCGCCGGCCAGGCTTCGTCGCGCACGGCGGCAATCGCCTCGGCGTCCAGCGCACCAAGATCATCGGTGGACTGCGGGTCGCTCCAGCGCCGATTGAGCACCGCTTGGGTGCGGCGTTCTTCCAGTGGTGCATCGTCGAGAAAGGTATAGGGCCGGGCGCTGAGAATCTCCGCCGCCAGCGGCGAGGGTGCCGGCAAGTCGCGGCTGATCAGGCGAATGTCGCCGCGCTCCATGCGTCGAAGCAAAGCCAGCCAGCCTTCGGTGTCCATGGCTTCGTGCAGGCAATCGTCGAGGGTCTGTTCCACCAACGGATGGTCGGGAATCTCCCGTTCGCCAGCGAGGTTTTCCACGCAGGCGATCTGATCGGGAAACACGCTGGCGATCAGGTCTTCGCTTTTCATCCGCTGAATCTGCGGCGGGACCTTGCGCCCGCCGCTGTAGCGCGGTAGCGCCAGGGCCACGCCGGCATTCCAGCGCCAGCGCACGCCGAACAGCGGCGCGTCGAGCACGGCTTGAATCAGGATGTGTTCGGCACTGTTGCTGTGCAGGTAGCGCCAGACGTCATCCAGTTCAAAACTGTGGCTGGTGGACAGCGACAGCACGATGGCGTCTTCGCTGGCGGCTGCCTGCAGCTCGAAGTTGAAGGTGCGACAGAAGCGCTTGCGCAAGGCCAGGCCCCAGGCGCGGTTGATGCGGCTGCCGAACGGCGTGTGAATGACCAGTTGGGTGCCGCCGGACTCGTCGAAAAAGCGTTCCATCAGCAGCGTGTCCTGGGATGGCAGGGCACCCAGTGCTTGCCGTGCGCGAGCCAGGTAGTCCACCAGTTGTTCGGCGCTGGCAACGTTCAGGCCCAGGGTCTCGGTCAGCCAGTCGAGCGCTGGCTGCAAGTTGCCTGGCGCAGCCCCCAGCAGGTCGTCGAGTTGTGCCTGCAAGCGCGCCACCGCCGCGGACAATTCGGCGCTGCGCCCCGGTGCTTCACCGAGCCAGAACGGAATGGTCGGCGGCAGGCCCCGGGCATCCTCGACCCGGACTTTGCCGGTTTCCACCCGCAGGATCCGATAGGACGTGTTGCCCAGTTGGAAGATATCCCCGGCAATGCTTTCCACGGCGAAGTCTTCGTTGATGGTGCCGATGTTCAGCCCTTGAGGCTCCAGCAGCACGCTGTAGTCGGCGTTGTCCGGAATGGTCCCGCCACTGGTCACCGCCGTCAGTTTTGCGCCCCGGCGCCCGCGCAGGGTGCGGCTCACGGCGTCGCGATGCAGATAGGCGCTACGGATGCCCTGACGGCCGTTGTAGCCCTCGGCGAGCATGTGCAGCAGCGCCTGATAGTGTTTGTCGTCGAGTGCGGCGTAGGGCGAGGCGCGGCGCAGCATGCGCAGCAGCGCTTGCTCCGGCCATTCCTGACAACTGACCTCGGCGATGATCTGCTGCGCCAGCACGTCCAGCGGCGCTCGCGGGATCAGCAAGGTATCGAGTTCGCCCCGACGCACGCAGTCGAGCAGCGCGGCACATTCAATCAGGTCGTCGCGGGTGGTGGCGAACAAACGGCCCTTGGGCGTGCCGCCGACCTGGTGCCCGGAACGGCCGACCCGTTGCAGAAACCCGGCAATCGAACGCGGCGAGGCGATCTGGCACACCAGGTCGACGTCGCCGATGTCTATCCCCAGTTCCAGCGATGCCGTGGCAATCAGCACTTGCAGGTCGCCGCGCTTGAGTCGCTGCTCGGCATCCAGGCGAAATTCCTTGGCCAGGCTGCCGTGATGGGCGGCCACGGCATCCTTGCCCAGGCGCTCGCTCAGGTGCCGGCTCAGGCGCTCGGCGAGGCGCCGGGTGTTGACGAAAATCAGTGTGGTCCGGTGCTCCCGGGCGAGGGCGGCGAGGCGGTCGTACACCAGTTCCCAGACATCGTTGGCCATCACGGCCGATAGCGGCACGGGCGGCACTTCGATGTCCAGGTCGCGGGGGCGGGCGTGGCCGATGTCGACGATCTCGCACGGACGATCGCCACCGACAAGGAAGCGCGAAACGGCTTCGATGGGCTTTTGCGTGGCCGACAGACCGATGCGCAGCAGCGGCTCCGGGCAGAGTGCTTGCAGGCGTTCAAGGCTCAGTGCCAGGTGGCTGCCGCGTTTGCTGGCGGCCATGGCGTGGATCTCGTCGACGATCACCGTGCGTGCCGTGCCGAGCATCTGCCGGCCGGAATCGGAGCCGAGCAGCACATACAGGGATTCCGGCGTGGTCACCAGAATGTGCGGCGCCGTTTTGCGCATCGCCGAACGGTCTTTTTGCGGTGTATCGCCGGTGCGCACGGCAGTGCTGATCTGCAGTTGCGGCAGGCCCATCACGCCCAATTGCTCGGTAATGCCGGCCAGCGGGTTTTGCAGGTTGATCTGGATGTCGTTGGACAGCGCCTTGAGGGGCGAGACGTAGACCACCTGGGTGGCGTCGGGCAAGCCTTCGGGGTTTTCCAGGCCGCGGTGTACCAGGTCATCGATGACAGCGAGAAAGGCGGTAAGGGTCTTGCCGGAACCGGTGGGCGCGGCGACCAGGGTCGAGCGGCGCTGGCGGATCAACGGCCACGCCCGGGCCTGGGCGGCGGTGACGGCCGGGAACGTATGGTTGAACCAGGCGCTGACGGCAGGGTGAAAGCCGCTCAGGGCACTGTCTGCGGGGATGGGCAGGTTCATGCAGCAATTTATGCGGGTGGGGACGGGAAGTTGCAAGTACCGCTCAAGACCTTCGCTGGTCTTCAGGGCCTCATCGCGAGCTTGCTCGCGATGAGGCCAGTGGCGGCAACGCAAAAGTCGGACATCTACACTTTACGGGTGACGGTTGCGCACTAAACCCGCAAAATGCAACGATTCCGGCAATTATCAACGACATCGCCTGGGGCGGTGTCGATAAAGCCATCGTTTCAATCAGACTGGGCCTGCTGACTCTATGCGAATGCGCCTTATGTTACTGGGCGGCGGAAATGCCCTTGGGCAGGCGCTGATTCGCCTTGGTGCGGAGGAAGACATCGGATTCCTCGCCCCCCGCCCGCCCGAAGACGGCTGGGATGCCGCGAGCCTGACACAACTGCTCGACGACACCCGTCCCGATGCATTGATCAACCTTGCCTACTACTTCGACTGGTTTCAGGCCGAGGCAGTGAGCGAATCGCGCCTGGCCGGCCAGGAGCGCGCGATCGAGCGTCTGGCGGAACTGTGCCAGCACCACAACATCGTTCTGCTGCAACCCTCCAGCTATCGCGTGTTCGACGGCTCCCGCGCCACGGCCTACAGCGAAAAAGACGAACCGGTACCCCTGGGTCTGCGGGGTCAGGCATTGTGGCGGATCGAGCAAAGTGTGCGCGCTACCTGCCCCCAGCACGTGCTGTTGCGTTTCGGCTGGCTGCTGGACGATAGCCCGGACGGCGCCCTTGGCCGCTTCCTCGCCCGTGCCGAGCAACCCGAAGAACTGTTGATGGCCGACGACCGACGGGGCAATCCGACGCCGGTCGACGATGCGGCCCGCGTGATCATTTCAGTGCTCAAGCAACTCGATTGCGCCGCGCCGCTGTGGGGCACCTACCACTACGCCGGGCATGAGGCGACCACGCCGCTGGCGCTGGGGCAGGCGATCCTGACCGAAGCCCGCAGCCTGCATCCGCTGGCTATCGAAGCCCCGACCGCCCAGGCCCACGCCGCGCGTCCGGATGCCGCCGAAGAACCGCAACACGCGGTACTGGCCTGCAAAAAAATTCTGCACACCTTTGGAATCAAACCGCGCGCCTGGCGTGCGGCGCTTCCCGGTCTACTGGACAGGTTTTATCGCCATGGCTGACGGCCCCGTTTTGATCACCGGTGGTGCCGGTTTCATTGGTTCTCACCTGACTGACGCGCTGCTTGCCAAGGGCCACTCGGTGCGGATTCTCGATGACCTGTCCACGGGCAAACGCAGCAATCTGCCGCTGGACAATCCCAGGGTCGAACTGATCGTTGGCGACGTGGCCGATGCAGCTCTGGTTGCCCGGGCGATGGCCGGTTGCAGCGCCGTGGCGCACCTGGCGGCCGTGGCTTCGGTGCAGGCCTCGGTAGACGATCCGGTGCGCACGCACCAGAGCAACTTCATCGGCACGCTGAACGTCTGCGAAGCCATGCGCCAGACCGGGGTCAAGCGTGTGCTGTTTGCTTCGAGCGCGGCGGTGTATGGCAACAACGGCGAAGGTGAGTCGATTGACGAAGACACGCCCAAGGCGCCGTTGACGCCTTACGCGGTGGACAAACTGGCCAGCGAGCATTACTTCGACTTCTACCGCCGCCAACATGCGCTGGAGCCGGTGATTTTCCGCTTCTTCAACATCTTCGGTCCGCGCCAGGATCCGTCCTCGCCGTACTCCGGGGTAATCAGCATATTCAGCGAGCGCGCGCTGAAGGGCTTGCCGATCACGGTGTTCGGCGATGGCGAGCAGACCCGGGATTTTGTCTATGTCGAAGATCTGGTCGACTTGCTGGTGCAGGCCATCGAGAAGCCCCGGGTCGAAGACGGTGCGGTCAACGTCGGCTGGAACCAGGCGACGACCCTCAAGCAAATGCTCGAAGCGCTCGAAGCGGTGGTCGGCAAGCTGCCACCGGTGAGCTACGGCCCGGCGCGCTCCGGTGACATTCGTCATTCCCGGGCGAACAACCGGCGCCTGTTGGAACGCTTCAGTACCACTGAGCAGACCCCGATGCGCGAGGGGCTGGCGCGGTTGCTGGGGCGATAGATCGCTTCCATGCGGACATGAAAAAGGCGCCTTTTTACAGGCGCCTTTTTCATGGCCGGAATTTACGTACAACTTGTGCAATTCCTGTGGCGAGGGAGCTTGCTCCCGCTCGACTGCGCAGCAGTCGTAAATCCAGTCAATGCGGTTTGTTTGAATCACCGCTTTTGTCGGTTTTAGGGTCGCTTCGCAACCCAGCGGGAGCAAGCTCCCTCGCCACAACAGCCAGGTTCACCACCACGTGAACATTCTTCCAGCAGTGTCGCTTAGAACTTGTAACCCAGACCCACCATGTAGACGAACGGATCCACATCAACGTCTACCTTGGCCCGGGTGCCCGGTGCAATGGCGTTGTTTTCCACAGTGGCGGTGGTATCGATGTCGATGTAGCGCACCTGGGCGTTAATCATCACGTTGTCGGTCAGCATGTAGTCGGCACCGACCTGCCAGGCCAGCCCCCAGGAATTATCCGCCTTGAAGTTGCTGAAACCGGCGGACTGGGCTCGGCTGCCGACATGTTCGTCGTAGATATAGGTGTAGTTGATGCCACCGCCGATGTACGGCTGGAACGCCGACTTGGGATCCAGCGGGTAATACACCAGGCTCAAGGTCGGCGGCAGCTGTTTGATGCTACCGAGCTTGCCGTTGGCGGGTGCCAGCGCGGTGCCCTTGATTTTTACATCATGTTCAAATGGGGTCGCCGCCAGCAGCTCGATGCCCAGGTGGTTGGTGAGCATGTAGGCGAAGTTCAAGCCCAGTTGCGTATCGCTGCTCAGTGTCGCCTTGCCACCCAGGTCGGCACCCGCCAGCGGGCCTTGATCAACCTTGACACTGGAGCTGTCGGCTTCCGGGTTGACGGTGATTGCACCGGCGCGAAGGAGAATGTCGCCCGCCTCGAAGGCGTGGGCGAGCGGGGCTGCAAGCGCGAGGGCAACCAGCGAAGCGCTGAGCATGGACTTGTTCATGGGGGCTCCAGAGGACGTTAAAAAGTTCGATGTCCAATGGTAAGCGGGCTAACTATTCGGTCTTTTGATGCAGCTCAATGAAAGTGGGGTGGGAGTGATTTTTGTGGTGTTTTTCATGGCCTCATCGTCGGATCGCCGCCCGGAGCAAGCTCGCTCCCACAAGGAATTGTGGTGTGCTGAAGATTTGTGTTTCAGCACTTGACCCTGTGGGAGCGAGCTTGCTCGCGATGGCGGACAGACAGTTGACACAATACAGTCGGACTCACTCCGGCAGTTCATACAGGTAAATCTTGTCCGCCTCCATCTGATATCCGGCATCCGCCAGTTCGCTGGTGGACGCCTTGACCTGCAACGCGCCTTCGATCCAGTAAGGCTGATACAACTCGTCGAGCTTCACGCCAACCTCACTTTTGACGTGCACGATCTGGTTCGACGGCGGTGGCGGCACATGGATGCAGGCGCCGAAATACGGCACCAGCAGAAACTCCGTGGTGCGGCCTTCCTCGCTCACTTCCAGCGGCACGATGTAACCCGGCAGGCGAATGTTCTGGCCATCGAGGGCCTTGACCACCGGGGCGTTGGGCATGTCCTGTTTGGCTGCTGGCGCCGACTCTGCCGAGAGCGTGCTGCTCATCTGCGAAAGATCGTGCAGCGGCGTCATGTTCGGCACTTCTTTTGGCGCGTCGGGCGGGATCATCTCCGACCAGGTCAGGTCTTTTGGCTGGGCCGCCCACAGCGGCAGGGCGACCAGCATCAACAGCGCAAGTACGGCGCGGGGCATTTTCAACGTCCTCATAAACGGATCGACAGGCCATCGACCAGGGATTGGCGATAGGCGCGCCAGGCCGGCACACTGCCCATCAGCAGCGCGGCGATCAGGATGCCACCGAGCAGCGTCCATTCATATTCGCTCGGCCAGGACAGCGGCAGGAACAGACCGTAGTTGGCTTGCACATAGCCCTGGGCCGCCGCGATGCACGCATACAACAACGCCACACCGGCGATCACGCCCGACAGCGCCAGGGCAAAGGCTTCCAACACCAACAGCGTCGCGATGTGCCAGGGGCGTGCGCCCACCGAGCGCAGGATCGCCATCTCCCGGCGGCGTTCATTGAGGCTGGTGAGAATCGCCGTAAGCATGCCGATCAACCCGGTCAGCACCACAAACAGCGAGACCACGAACAAAGCCTTTTCCGCGGTGCCCATCAGACTCCACAGCTCCTGCAACGCCACGCCCGGCAGGATCGCCAGCATCGGCTCACCACGGAACTCGTTGATTTCCCGTTGCAGGGCAAAGGTCGAAATCTTGTTGTTCAGGCCGAGCATGAACGCGGTGATCGCTTGCGGCGTGAGGTCCATGTTGCGCGCCTGGTCGGCGGTGATGCGCCCCTCGCCCCGGGCCGGCACGCCGTTATGCCAGTCGATGTGAATCGCTTCCATGCCACCGAGGCTGATGTGCAGCGTGCGGTCCACCGGTGTGCCGGTGCGTTTGAGAATGCCGACCACGGTGAACGGCTTGTCGTCGTGCTTGACCAGGCTGATCGCCGCCACGCCGTGGGCCAGCACCAGTTTGTCACCGAGTTTGTAGTGCAGTGCATCGGCCACTTCGGCGCCGAGCACCACTTCGAACGGGTCAGTGGCAAAAGCCCGGCCATCGGCCAGTTGCAGGTGTTGCTGGCGTCCGTACTGGTAATGTTCGAAGTACGCCTCAGTGGTCCCCATCACCCGATAACCACGATGGGAGTCGCCGAGGGACATCGGGATCGCCCACTTCACTTTCGGGTTGCTGGCGAAGTGTTCGAAGCTGTCCCAGCGGATGTTGTTGGTGGCGTTGCCGATACGGAACACCGAATACAGCAACAGGTTCACCGAGCCGGAGCGGGCGCCGACGATCAGGTCGGTGCCGCTGATGGTGCTGGCGAAACTGGCCTTGGCTTCGGTGCGCACGCGCTCCACAGCCAGCAACAGGCACACCGACAGGGCAATGGCGAACGCGGTGAGGATCGCGGTGAAGCGACGGTTAGCCAGGCTGGCCATGGCTAGACGAAACAGATACATCTCAGACCTCGGGCGGGGTGGCGGCGCGATTGAGTTCGGCCAGCGACAGGTTGTGGTCGAACAGCGGCGCCAGGCTCTGGTCATGGCTGACGAACAACAGGCTCGACCCGGCTTCGCGGCACTCGGCGAACAGCAGGCGAATGAAGTTCTCGCGGGCGTCGTAATCGAGGGCCGAGGTCGGCTCATCGGCGATCACCAGTTCCGGTTGACCGATCAGTGCGCGGGCGGCGGCGACCCGTTGCTGCTGGCCGATGGACAGCGAGTCGGCGCGGCGACCGAGGATGTTTTCATCCTTCAAACCCAGGTGGGCGAGCAGCGTGGCGGCGGCTTTGTCGACGCTGCCGTGGCGTTGTTTCGCCCGTTCGGCGCGCAGTTTCGAGAAGTGGCAGGGCAGTTCGACGTTCTCGCGCACCGACAGAAACGGCAGCAGGTTGAACTGCTGGAAGATGTAGCCGGTGTGATCGACGCGGAAGTGGTCGCGGGCGCCGGCCGAGAGTTGCGTCAGTTCCTGGCCGAGCAGGCGGATGCTGCCGCGATCAGGCTTTTGCACGCCGCCGAGCAAGCCGAGCAGGGTGGTCTTGCCGCTGCCGCTGGGGCCTTTGAGGAACAGGGTTTCGCCGCGCTCCAGGCGAAACGCCGGGATGTCCAGCAGCGGCGGGTGACCGGGCCAACTGAAGCCCAGGTCGGACAGTTCGATGAGTGCTTGGGTCATTTAGCCGATTTCATGGGTGTTGATTGACCTGTGTAGGAGCTGCCGCAGGCTGCGATCTTTTGATCGTTGAAGGTCAAAAGATCGCAGCCTCGTTTCACTCCGCAGCTCCTACAGGGGGGCTTCAGTGAATTCAGAATTTCAGCGCAGCAGCCTTGGCCGTCACTTCAACCCCTTGCTGCCCGCTCGGGCCGATCAGTTGTACCTGAATTTTCCGGGTGGCCGGGAAGCGGGTGAAAATATTCGCCAGGTCCAGGGTCTTCAATGCATCTGGCGTGGCGCAGGTGAACTGATAGCGAGCGTGGATTTCGCTGTGATCATGATGATGTTCGTGGCCGTCTTCGTCCTTGGCGTCTTCATCGTGATCATCGTCGGCCTCGGGTTTGTCGCCGAACAGCGGGCTTTCCAGTTCCTGGTTTTCCACCACGCAACCGGCGGCTTTCGGCAGGTTGAACAGGGCCAGTGGTTGCTCGAGTTGCGCGCGGGTGGCGGCGACCTTGGCTTTGTCGGCGTCGCTGGTGGCGACGTGCTCGAAACCCACCAGGTTCATGGCCGGGCTTTCCAGCTCCAGCTCCAGGGTCTTGCCGTCCAGGGCCGCGTTCAGGCGTCCCACGCCATGTTCGTGGGCGGCCAGGCTGCCATGCTCATGATCGTGTTCGTCGGCGGCATGGGCGACAGCCAGCGGCAACATGGCAAACGGCAGGGCGAGAAGCAGACGGCGCATGACGAGTCTCCGAAAAGTAAAATGAAGAAAATGTTATGTGATCTTATAACGTAAGTGCGGAGAGTTTGACTGCCTGCTTGGCGTTGCACAAGTCCCATGGGAGCATGCCGGGAAGAAATGTGCGGGAGCAGACCTATGTTGCGAATTCGCGGAAGCATCGGCGATTGGCCGGTGGATTTGACCCTGGAGATGGACGACGCGGACTGGGCGCGGCTAGGGGCGCAGTTGCAGGTGGAAAAATCCGCCGTCAGCGTGCCAGCGGCGAAACCACTGAATCAGGATGATGCGCTGTGGCAGATCGCCAGGGATTTGCTGCGCAAGGCAGGGCAGCTCAGCGGGCCGGACCTGCTTGATCAACTCGAAGGGCTGACCGGCAGCGCGGCGGCGGGCAAACGCCTGCTGGTGCGTTTGCGCCATAGTCCGGACGTGAAGGTAGTGAGCGGCGGGGATACGCCGCTCTACAGCTGGATCGAGTAGACCGTAAAAAGATCGCAGCCTGCGGCAGCTCCTACAGGGTGAATACATATTCTCTGTAGGAGCTGCCGCAGGCTGCGATCTTTTGATTTTTAATAGAGGGCGGCAAACAACTTGCGGCGGTAGGTGCTCACCAACGGATGATCATTGCCCAGCAACTCGAACACCTGCAGCAAGGTCTTGTGTGGCAGGCCTTCGCTGTAGCTGCGGTTGCGGGTGAACAGCTTGAGCAAAGCCTCCAGAGCGGCGTCGTACTGCTGACGGGCCAGTTGCTGGATCGCCAGTTGATAGACCGCTTCATCGTCCAGCGGGTCTTTTGCCAGCCGGGCCTTCAGATCGGCGGCATCCGGCAGGTCCTTGGCCAGACCGAGAAACTTGATCTGTGCCTTGGCGCCAGCCAGCGCGGCCTTGTGCTCGTCGCTCTTGACCGCATCCAGCACGGCTTGCGCTTCGCCCAGTTCACCGCGCTCGGTCAGGCAGCGGGCGTAGAGGATCAGTGCCTTGGCGTTGGTGTTGTCTTCACCCAGGATCACTTTGAGCAGCGCTTCGGCATCGGCAAAGCGACTGTCGTCGAACAGCGCCTGGGCCTGTTCGAACGGATCGGCGGCGGCCGGTGGCGGCATCTGCACGTGGGGTTCGAGCAGGGCGCGCACGGCGGATTCCGGCTGGGCACCGGCAAAGCCGTCGACAGGCTGGCCGTCCTTGAACAGCACCACGGTCGGCAGGCTGCGGATGCCGAAGCGGGCGACGATGTCTTGTTCGAGGTCGCAATTGACCTTGGCCAGCAGCAATTCACCCTGATAGCTCTCGGCAATGCTCTGCAACATCGGCATCAGCACTTTGCAGGGCGCGCACCATTCGGCCCAGAAATCCACCAGCACCGGCTTGTGGAAAGAGTTCTCGATCACCGACTGGTCGAAATCGGCAGTCGTGGCGTCGAAGATGTACGGCGTTTCCTGACTCATGGGCAATCTCGTAAAAGCGTGAATGGGGCAACTATACGACTTGGTGGGGGGCGGCCGGAAGCGGGGTGGCCGTGAGCGGTGTGTTGCCTGACCGGGCTTGCTCCGGGCGGCGATCCGACGAAGCTTTTAGCTAGCGCGTTGCGCGTGGTACAGGCTCACATGCCGAAACTCGTGGGGCTCGGCCAGATCCGGCAGGGTCATGGCTTCAAGCATTTCGATGCGCCGGTACAACGGATGGCGAAAATCCCGCACTCGGGAATCCGCCACCAGCGCCTCTCGGCCGCGGCTGAGGAACTGGTCGAGCAGCGGCAGGTTGGCCCGGTCGTACAGCACATCCGCCACCAGAATCAGGTCGAAGCGATCGGCCTCGGCGAAAAAATCTGTCGAGTAGTTGAGTTCTACGTCATTGAGCTTGGCATTGGCCCGACACGCGGCAATCGCCAGCGGGTCAAGGTCGCAGGCCAGCACTTCGAGCGCGCCGGCCTTGGCTGCGGCAATCCCCGCCACCCCGGAACCGGCACCAAAATCCAGCACGCGCTTGCCTTCGACCCAATGCCGGTTTTCGGCCAGATAGCGGGCCACGGCCAGACCGCTGGCCCAGCAGAAGCTCCAGTACGGCGGCTCATGCAGGATGCGCCGGGTCTCTTCCGGGCTGAAGGCGCGGTCCATGTTGTCGCCGTCGATCAGCCACAACTTCAGATCGGTCCCTGGTAACTCACAGGCAACCAATTGCGCATCACCGAGCAGTTCACCCAACGCCTTTTGCAGGTCGAGCGGTGCACTCATGGGGCTTTGACAAATTGCAGTTGGCCCAGGGCCTGGGTGGTCGGCTGGGTAATCAGCTGCGACGGCAAGTGCAGGATCAGCTGCCCGGACTGACTGGCGCGGCCTCGCAGTTCAACACGGCCCCCGGACGGGAAGGATTGCGGATTGAAACGCAGGTGAAATGGCAGCACCTGGTTGTTGCCGATCAGGCTGGAACTGGCGAGCAATTGTTGCGGGCGGTCCTTATCGTCGATCACCAGCAATGCCAGTTCGACCTCAGCGCCGGCTGGAACGCCTTGCAGGGTACCGCTCAGTTCACGCTGATAGGCGGGCAGAGGGCCGAGGTCAGCCGCCTCCCGGGCTTTCTTCTGCGCTTGCTGCGGCGCCGGGCCTGGCGTTGGCGGCTGGGACTTGGGGGCATCGCTGCCGCAAGCCACCAGCAGACTGAAAACACTGAGCAAAATGAGCGGACGTAACGACATTGGTGGCTCCATAAAGCTGAATTCCATGGATCAAGTGATCATCCCGTCTGTATACCGCAAACCCTATGGCTTGTCTTGCCACCGGGATGCGCTACCATGGCCCTCCCTTTTTTTGTTGCCTGCCACCATGCACTGTCCCTTCTGCGGTGCCAACGACACCAAGGTCATCGACTCGCGTCTGGTCGCCGAGGGCGAACAGGTGCGCCGCCGGCGTGAATGCCTGGCCTGCGGCGAGCGTTTCACGACGTTCGAGACGGCTGAACTGGTGTTGCCGCGCCTGATCAAAACCGACGGCAGTCGCCAGCCGTTCGACGAAGAAAAACTCCGCGCCGGCATGCAGCGCGCGCTGGAGAAGCGCCCGGTGAGTGTCGAGCGCCTCGAGTCGTCGCTGGTGCACATCAAACACAAACTGCGCGCCACGGGCGAGCGCGAGGTCAAATCCCTCGTGGTCGGCGAACTGGTGATGGCCGAGCTGCAGAAGCTCGACGAAGTCGCCTATATCCGCTTCGCTTCGGTATATCGTCGCTTCCAGGATCTCAATGAGTTCCGCGAAGAGATCGATCGCCTGGCCCGTGAACCGGTGAAAGAATGACCACACCCGCAGAACAAGCCATCCTCGACGCCCATTTCATGGCCCGTGCCCTGGAACTGGCGCGCAAGGGACATTACACGACGCACCCCAATCCGCGTGTCGGTTGCGTGATCGTGCAGGGCGGGCAGATTGTCGGCGAAGGCTGGCACGAGCGCGCCGGCGAGCCCCACGCTGAAGTCCACGCCTTGCGCGCGGCCGGTGAGCAAGCTCGTGGCGCCACCGCATACGTGACGCTTGAGCCTTGCAGCCACCACGGCCGCACACCGCCTTGCGCCGATGCACTGGTCAATGCCGGTGTGGCCCGCGTGGTCGCAGCGATGCAGGACCCGAATCCGGAAGTCGCCGGTCGCGGTCTGCAACGCCTGGCCCAAGCCGGTATCGCCACTGAAAGCGGTGTGCTGGAAGGCGAGGCGCGCAAGCTTAATCAAGGCTTTCTGAAACGCATGGAACACGGCTTGCCGTTCGTGCGGGTCAAGCTGGCCATGAGCCTGGACGGGCGCACGGCGATGGAAAGCGGCGAAAGCCAGTGGATCACCGGCCCGGCAGCGCGTTCGGCGGTACAACGGCTACGTGCCCAGGCGAGTGTGGTGCTGACCGGTGCCGATACGGTGCTGGCGGACAGTGCTCGTTTGACCGTGCGTGCCGATGAGTTGGGTCTGGATGCCAGGCAAACGGCACTGGCCATGAGCCGTCCACCGCTGCGGGTGTTGGTCGACGGGCGCCTGCGGGTGCCGCTGGATGCGCCGTTCTTCAAGGCTGGCCCAGCGCTGGTCGCCACCTGCGTGGCGGTGGAAGAGCAATACGCCAACGGTCCGGAATGCCTGATCGTGCCGGGCTACGATGGCCAGGTCGATCTGCGCCAGCTGCTGGTTGAGCTCGCCGCCCGTGGTGCCAACGAGGTGCTGGTCGAGGCCGGCCCGCGTCTGGCGGGTGCCTTTGCCCAGCTCGGTCTGGTGGACGAGTTCCAGATTTTTATTGCCGGCAAGTTCCTGGGTTCCTCGGCGCGGCCGCTGCTGGACTGGCCGCTCGCGCAAATGAAGGATGCGCCCGAGCTTAAAATCATCGAAATTCGCGCGGTGGGCGATGACTGGCGAGTCATTGCCATTCCTACGCCAGCAGCGAGCGTATAATTTCCGGCCATCGCTATAGCGCTGGCTTTGTTCTCGAGGAGAACCTCATGTTTACCGGCATCATCGAATCCATCGGCAGTATTCGTGCATTGACCCCAAAGGGCGGTGATGTGCGGGTTCACGTCGAAACCGGCAAGCTCGACCTGAGCGACGTCAAACTGGGCGACAGCATCGCGGTCAACGGCGTGTGCCTGACGGCCGTGGAATTGCCGGGCAATGGCTTTGCGGCGGACGTCAGTCGCGAAACCCTCGACTGCACCGCCATGAACGACCTGAAAAGCGGCAGCCCGGTCAATCTGGAAAAAGCCCTGACCCCGACCACTCGCCTCGGCGGGCATCTGGTCAGCGGTCACGTCGACGGCGTGGGCGAAGTGGTTGCCCGTACCGAGAACGCGCGCGCCGTGGAATTCCGCATCCGCGCGCCGAAGGACCTGGCCAAGTACATCGCCCATAAAGGCTCGATCACCGTCGACGGCACCAGCCTGACCGTGAACGCAGTCGATGGCGCCGAGTTCCTGCTGACCATTATTCCCCACACCCTGAGCGAAACCATCATGGCGTCGTATCAGCCAGGCCGCCGGGTGAACCTGGAGGTGGACTTGCTGGCCCGTTACCTGGAGCGCCTGCTTTTGGGCGACAAGGCCGCAGAGCCGACTGCCGGCAGCACCATTACCGAAAGCTTTCTGGCCCAAAACGGCTACCTCAAATCCTGAGCTCTAATTTCGAAAGAAGGGGGGTGCCTTGTGGCGCTCAATAGCATCGAAGAACTGGTTGAAGACATCCGCCAAGGCAAGATGGTCATCCTCATGGATGACGAAGACCGCGAGAACGAAGGCGACCTGATCATGGCCGCCGAGTGCTGCAAGCCCGAGCACATCAACTTCATGGCCAAGCATGCCCGTGGCCTGATCTGCATGCCGATGAGCCGCGAGCGTTGCGAACTGCTCAAGCTGCCATTGATGGCGCCGCGCAACGGTTCCGGTTTCGGCACCAAGTTCACCGTATCGATCGAAGCGGCCACCGGCGTGACCACCGGCATCTCGGCCGCCGACCGTGCGCGTACCGTGCAGGCTGCCGCTGCCCGTGATGCCAAGGCTGAAGACATCGTCAGCCCGGGCCACATCTTCCCGCTGATGGCTCAGGCCGGCGGTACCCTGGCCCGTGCCGGCCACACCGAAGCGGCGTGCGATCTGGCGCGCATGGCCGGTTTCGAGCCGAGCGGCGTGATCTGCGAAGTGATGAACGACGACGGCACCATGTCCCGTCGCGCCGAGCTGGAAGCTTTTGCCGCTGAACACGACATCAAGATCGGCACCATCGCCGACCTGATTCACTACCGGATGATCCACGAACGTACCGTTCAGCGGATTGCCGAGCAGCCACTGGACAGCGAACTGGGCCAATTCAACCTGGTGACCTATCGTGATTCGGTGGAAGGCGACGTGCACATGGCGCTGACCCTGGGCAACGTATGTGCCGAAGAACCAACCCTGGTTCGCGTGCACAACATGGACCCGCTGCGTGACCTGCTGATGGTCAAGCAACCCGGCCGCTGGAGCCTGCGCGCCGCCATGGCCACGGTTGCCGAGGCTGGCAGCGGCGTGGTGCTGTTGCTCGGTCACCCGCTCGATGGCGACGTGTTGCTCGCGCATATCCGCGAAACCGCCGATCACGCAGCGGTGAAAAAACCGACCACCTACAGCACTGTCGGTGCCGGTTCGCAGATCCTGCGTGACCTTGGCGTACGCAAAATGCGCCTGATGTCGGCACCCATGAAATTTAATGCGATATCCGGTTTCGATCTGGAAGTTGTAGAATACGTGCCCTCCGAATAATGACCGGTTGTTTCCGGCCTTGAATTCGCGGTTCAAATATCACCGAGGGACGCGTACGAGACGCGTCCCGGCTCTTTAAGAGATCTATCGAATGACCCTGAAGACCATCGAAGGTACCTTCATCGCCCCTAAAGGCCGCTACGCTCTGGTAGTGGGCCGTTTCAACAGCTTCGTCGTTGAAAGCCTGGTCAGCGGTGCAGTTGATGCCCTGGTTCGCCACGGCGTGAGCGAAAGCGACATCACCATCATCCGCGCACCTGGCGCCTTCGAAATCCCGCTGGTTGCGCAGAAAGTCGCCCAGAAAGGCGAATTCGCGGCAATCATCGCCCTGGGCGCGGTCATTCGTGGCGGCACCCCGCACTTCGAATACGTGGCTGGCGAGTGCACCAAGGGCCTGGCCCAGGTGTCCATGGAGTTCGGCGTACCGGTCGCTTTCGGCGTCCTGACCGTTGATTCCATCGAGCAAGCCATTGAACGTTCCGGCACCAAGGCCGGCAACAAAGGTGCTGAAGCTGCCCTGTCCGCTCTGGAAATGGTCAGCCTGCTGGCGCAGTTGGAGGCCAAGTGATTAGCGACGAAAGCGATCGTTTCAACCCGCGCGATCCAAAGCCTGCGGATGCCGGCAAGCCATCGAAAAGCGTCAAGCGTCGCGAAGCCCGTCAGCTCGCGACTCAGGCGCTGTACCAATGGCACATGGCCAAGCAGTCGCTGAACGAGATCGAAGCGCAGTTCCGGGTCGATAACGATTTCAGTGATGTCGACGGCGCGTACTTCCGCGAAATCCTGCACGGGGTTCCGCAGTTCAAGACCGAAATCGACACCGCGCTCACGCCTTGCCTGGACTTGACCATCGATGAGCTGGACCCGGTTGAACTGGCGGTTCTGCGTCTGTCCACCTGGGAGCTGCTCAAGCGCGTCGACGTGCCGTACCGCGTTGTGATCAACGAGGGTATCGAACTGGCCAAGGTCTTCGGTTCCACCGACGGCCACAAGTTCGTCAACGGTGTGCTCGACAAGCTGGCCCCGCGTCTGCGTGAAGCTGAAGTGAAGGCGTTCAAGCGCTGATCGGCGCTTGGAATGTCGACACGAAGCCATGGGCGAGTTTGAGCTGATCCGCAATTTCTTCGCCGCCGCGCCTTGTGCGCAGGGCGGCGAAGGCGTTGCCCTCGGGATCGGCGATGACTGCGCCTTGCTGGCTGTTCCCTCCGGGGAGCAGATCGCGATCTCTACCGATACGTTGGTGGCCGGCGTGCATTTCGCCGATCCCTGCGATCCGTTTCTGCTCGGTCAGCGCTCGCTGGCCGTGGCCGTCAGCGACCTGGCCGCCATGGGCGCCACCCCGGTTGCCTTTACCCTTGCCCTGACTTTGCCGACGGTGACCGCCGATTGGCTGCAAGCCTATGCCCGTGGTTTGAACCAGATGGCGCAAAGCTGCGGCGTGGCGCTGGTGGGGGGCGACACGACCCGCGGGCCGCTGAGCCTGACCATGACCGTGTTCGGACGCGTGCCGGCCGGCCTGGCGCTGACCCGCAGTGGAGCGCAACCGGGCGACCTGCTGTGTGTCGGCGGCAACCTGGGCAATGCCGCCGGTGCCTTGCCCTTGGTGCTCGGCCAGCGCACAGCCGAAGCGCGCATTGCCGAGCCATTGCTGGCGCATTACTGGTCGCCGCAACCGCAGCTCGGTTTGGGTCAGGCGCTACGGGGCAAGGCCACTTCGGCAATGGATATCTCCGACGGCCTGCTCGCGGATTGCGGGCATATCGCGCTGGCGTCGAAGGTCGGAATCGAAGTCGAGCGGGATCGATTGCCGCTGTCGCAGAGTCTGGTCGACTTTCTCGGTCAGTCGGACGCACAGGTTGCAGCCCTGAGCGGCGGCGACGATTACGTCCTGGCCTTCACCTTGCCGCCCGTCGAGTTGCCGCTATTACTGGCCGATGGCTGGCCGATCCATGTAATTGGCCAGGTTGTGACAGGGCAGGGCGTGAGGCTGCTGGACGCCGATGGCAAAGACATCACCCCGCAATCCCGGGGTTATCAACATTTTCGGGAGTCACCGTGACAGATCATCCCAAACAGGTCCCGGCGGAGTTCGTACCGCCGTCGGTCTGGCGCAATCCATGGCATTTCCTGGCGTTCGGCTTTGGCTCGGGCACCTTGCCAAAGGCGCCCGGCACTTGGGGGTCGTTGGTTGCGCTGCCCTTTATCCCGTTGTGGCAGATGCTGCCCGACTGGGGTTACTGGCTGATGCTGGGCATCACCATGCTGTTCGGCTTCTGGCTGTGCGGCAAAGTGGCCGACGATTTGCGGGTACACGACCATGAAGGCATCGTCTGGGACGAAATGGTCGGGATGTGGATCACCCTGTGGCTGGTGCCGGAAGGCTGGCAGTGGTTGCTGGCGGGTTTCCTGATGTTCCGCTTCTTCGACATCCTCAAGCCATGGCCGATTCGCTGGATTGACCGGCACGTACATGGCGGCGTCGGCATCATGCTCGATGATGTCCTGGCCGGGGTGTTCGCCTGGTTGGCGATGCAGGGACTGGTGTGGTTTTTCGCCTGACCGGGGATTCCAGGCGTTGATCATGAGAGCTGTTGATTCGAACTGACACGGTTCTTAAGGTAGATGATGTATCCATTGTGGGAGCGGCGGTGCGCCGCTCCCACATTGATTGTGGTGCGGTGTATATCAAACATTTTGATAGTTATCGCCGATAATTCAGCCTAAGCGTCCTCCGGAACCTGCTGTTACAATGCCGGCTCTGCGAATCTTCAGACTTTTAGATCAGGAGCACACCGGTGCCTGTCGTTTTTGTCGCCGCTTCCAAGCTGCCAACGCCTTTTGCGCAATTCACCATGCATGGCTTTCTCGATGAAGCCACCGGCCGCGAGCACGTTGTGCTGAGCCTGGGTGAGATTGCCGACGGTGCCCCGGTACTCGGCCGGTTGCACTCCGAATGCCTGACGGGCGATGCCTTGTTCAGCCAGCGCTGCGACTGCGGGTCGCAACTGGAGGCCGCCTTGCAGGCCATCGCCCGCGAAGGTCGTGGCGTCTTGCTCTACCTGCGCCAGGAAGGCCGGGGCATTGGCCTGCTCAACAAGATCCGAGCCTATGAGTTGCAGGACGGTGGCGCCGATACCGTCGAAGCCAACGAACGCCTGGGCTTTGCCGCCGACCAGCGTGACTACGCCATGTGCCTGCCGATGTTGGAGCACCTGGGCGTGAAGTCCTTGCGCCTGATGACCAACAACCCGCGCAAGGTCAAGGCCTTGACCGACATGGGTATCGTGGTCGCCGAGCGCGTGCCGCTGCACACCGGCCACAATCCGCATAACCGACTCTACCTGGCGACCAAGGCCAGCAAGCTCGACCACATGATGGGCAATGAGCATCAGGGCGAGGTAGATCGGGCGTGACCCGCGGTCAGGTGCGGCGGCGATTGTCCTTCAACTGGTGGCAATACCTGGCGCTGGCCTTGTTGCCGCTGTTTGTGATCAACGCGGTATTCGGTCAGAGCGAAGCGATTCTGCCGGTGCTGGCGATGCCGTTGTTCATCGCCGGAGTCGCCTCGATGTTTGTCAGCCTGAAATTTTTCGGTGCCTACAAACACGCGCTTATCGCCACCCAGAAAGCCCTCGATACCCCTGAAGAACCTGGCGCCTGGATCAGTCTGGCGGCCAAGCGGCGCACGGCATTCCTGGCCGCCGGGCTGCCGGCCTGGATCGGTGCCCTGGCGGTGTTCGTCGGTCTCGAAGCCGTGCCGCTGATGCTGCTGGCCCTGTCGACCGCCGTGCTGTTCTATCTTTACCGTATTCCGCGTCAACTCGGTTGATGCGCGCGCTCTGGCTGGCGGTGTTGCTGCTGGCCGCCAGCGGCTCGGCATTCTCGGTCGAACGGGTTGTCAGCCTCGCCCCGTCGCTCTCTGAAATCGTCGTTGAACTGGGTTCCGCCGACCTCCTGGTAGGGGTGCTGGATGCCGGTGAACGACCTGCAGAACTCAAGAACCTGCCCTCCGTTGGCCGCTATGGCCAGCTGGACATGGAGCGCCTGCTCAGCCTGAAACCCGATCTGTTGCTGCTATGGCCCGGTAGCGTCGGCCCGGCCCAGCGTGACCAGCTCAAGCGACTGAATATGCCCACCTACGTCGCCGAACCCCACAGCCTGAACCAGCTCGCCGCACAGATCGAGGCCATTGCCGCTCAGCTCGGTCGGCCTGAGCGCGGAACTTCATTGGCCGGCGATTTACGCCAGCGGCTGGATGAATTGCGTCAGCGCTATCGCCGGGACAAGCCGTTGCGAGTGTTCTATCAGGTCTGGGATCGGCCGCTGTATACGGTTGGCGGCGAGCAGATCATCAGCGATGCGCTGGAGGTCTGCGGTGCGCAAAACGTATTTGATGACCTGAAGCTGCCGGCACCGCAAGTCAGCGTGGAAGCCGTGTTGCAGCGCAATCCCGAGGTAATCCTGGCCAGCGATCAGGCGCAGCTCGATGCGTGGAAAGCCTGGCCGCAGGTGGCGGCCGTGGCACAAGGGCAATTGCGACTGGTGACGGACAAGGGCCTGGAGCGGCCGAGCGGGCAGATGATTGAGGCAACTGCAAAACTGTGCCAGTTGATCGCGCCGAATTTGTAACTGTGGCGAGGGAGCTTGCTCCCGCTGGGCTGCGAAGCAGCCCTAAAAACCAACACTGCAATTTGTCTGATTGCCCTGTCAGCTTTGATTGCGACTGCTGCGCAGTCGAGCGGGAGCAAGCTCCCTCGCCACAATGATTTGCGTCAGCCTCAGATCTCCGGCGTCCAGGTTACCCCGAACATCCACGCCCGACCTTCCTCGCGATACCCGTACTGGCTCCCTTGGAAGCTGTACAGCGCCCGGCTGTAACCCTTGTCCAGCAGGTTGTCGACCTTCAGCTCCAGCCGGATTTCACGATTGAGCTCCCAACTGCTGCGCAGTCCCAACAAGGCATAACCGCCCAATGGCTGTTGATTGTTCAGGTCGTCATAGCTGCTGCTGACCGCTTGCCAACTGGCGCCAAGGCCCAGGCGATCGAACTGACGGTCCAGATCCCAACTCAAGGTGCGGCGCGCGCGACGGGCCAGGGTGTGACCCGTGTCACGATCTCGTGGGTCGATAATCGCCACGCCAAGGTTGCTCTGCCAGCCGAACAGTTCCTGTTTCAGCGCTGCTTCGAAGCCGTTGATCCGTGCCGAGGCAACGTTCTCGGGGCGCGAGTTGCTGCCGAAAATGATCGCGTCTTCAAGGTCGGTGCGATACAGCGACGTCTCCAGGCGACTGTCCTCGGTCAATTGGCTACGCCATTGCAGCTCATAGCTTTTCGAGGTTTCAGGCTTCAGGTCGGGGTTGCTGAAGTCAGGGTAATACAGGTCGTTGAAGGTCGGCGCGCGGAAGCCTTCGCTGTAGGTCAGCAGCACTTCGTTGTCCGGGTTCAGCGGCAGGGTGAAGGTGCCGCTCCAGGTGTTCTGGCTGCCGAACTGCTGGTTATCGTCGTGGCGCAGGCCCAACTCCGTGGAAAAACTGTCTGCCTGATAGCGATGCTGGATAAACGCGGCGCGGTTCCAGCGGCTGTCTTCGTCGAATGCCGTGGTGCTATTGATCCGGTCTTCGTACCAGTCGCCGCCGAGCATCAGGCTGTTGCGCTCATTGAGCGTCAGGTCGTTTTGCCAGGTCACCGAGTCGCGATAGGTGTTGAACACGGTGCGCTCATCGCTGAGCTTGTCGAGGGTCTTCTCGCGGTTTTCACTGTGGCCGACATCAACGCGGGTTTTCCAGAGATCGTTGATCCGTGCATCGACATAGCTGCTGACGCTGCTCACGTCGAAGTCGCTGTAGGGCTGTTGCTGGACCGATTCGAACGTATTCATGTCGAAGCGACCGAACGGGTTGTCGAACTCGCTCTTGCCACGGTTATCCAGCAGGTTGGCGCCGACTTCGATGTCTTGCGTCAGGGCGTGACTCAGGCTCAGGCTGAGCGACTTGTTGCGATATTCGTCATGGTCGCCATCACTGGGATACGACTCATGGGTGCGATTGATGCCGGCGGTTTCGTCGAGGCTGGCGCCGAGGTTGAAGCGGGTTTGCTCATCACCGCCGGACAAACCGAGACTGCGCTCCCAGGTCTGGTTGCTGCCAAATCCCATGTGCAATCGAGGTTGCAGGCCTTGCTCGCCACCACGGCGGGTGAAGATCTGGATCACCCCGCCAATCGCATCGCTGCCATAAATCACCGAGCGGGAGCCGCGCAGCACTTCCACGCGCTCGACCTGCTCGATATTGATGTGTTGCAGGTTGCTGTCGCCGGAGGTCGAACTGCCGATGCGCTGGCCATCCACCAACACCAGGCTCTGGGCCGACTGGGTGCCACGGATGTAGACACCCGGAATGCTGCCGCGCCCGCCGGACTGCGAGACTTGCACGCCCGGCACCCGACGCAACAGGTCAGTGACGCTATAGGGTTGCAGGCGATCGATGTCTTCGCGGGTGAATACGGTGTTGGCGGCGCTGCTGTCGTTGCGCGCTTCGACCTGGCGGTTGGCGCTGATCAACACGTCGGGCAGCTTCAGGGCCTGGTCGCGTTCGAAGGCGTCGGCCAGCAATTGACCGGCCGGCAGCAGGGTCAGCGTCAGGGCGAAGGGAGAGAGTTTCATGGAGTATCCGAGATTTCAGATGCGACGCAACTCTCCGTAGGAGCTGCCGAAGGCTGCGATCTTTTGATTTTGATTTTTTCAGATATGGAGTTGTCGAAGGCCAGGATCAAAAGATCGCAGCCTTCGGCAGCTCCTACACAGGGTTTTGCGTTTAGAGGTTGAGCAGTTGCAGGCGTTCGCGAATGGACGCTTCGATTCCCGCCTCGTCCAAGCCACACTCGGCCAGCATTTGCGCCGGCTTGGCGTGCTCGACGTAAATATCCGGCAAGCCCAGGTGCAGCATCGACTTGAGGATGTTTTCGCGGGCGAGGAATTCGTTGACCGCGCCACCGGCGCCGCCCATGATCGCGTTTTCTTCGACGGTCACCAGCAAGTCGTGGCTGCCGGCGATTTCGCGAACCAGCGCTTCATCCAGCGGTTTGACGAAACGCATGTCGACCACGGTCGCGTCCAGCGTCTCGGCGACTTTCAGGGCTTCGGCCAGTTGCACGCCGAACACCAGCAGGGCGACTTTGCTGCCCTGTCGGCGAATCACACCCTTGCCGATCTCGATCGGCTCGAGGTCTTTCTCGATGGTCGCGTTCGGGCCGTTACCCCGTGGATAACGCACCGCCGCCGGACCTTCGTACAGGTGGCCGGTAGTGAGCATCTTGCGCAGCTCGTTTTCATCGCTCGGGGTCATCACCAGCATGCCGGGGATGCAGCGCAGGAACGACAAATCGAAGCTGCCGGCGTGGGTCGGACCGTCTTCGCCCACCAGGCCTGCGCGGTCGATGGCGAACAGTACGTCGAGATTCTGCACCGCGACGTCATGCACCAACTGGTCGTAGCCGCGCTGCAGGAAGGTCGAATAGATGGCCACCACGGGTTTGGCGCCTTCGCAGGCCATGCCGGCCGCGAGGGTGACGGCGTGTTGCTCGGCAATGGCGACGTCGAAGTAGCGCAGCGGGAAGCGTTCGCTGAAAGCAACCAGGTCCGAGCCTTCCTTCATCGCCGGGGTAATCCCGACCAGGCGCGGGTCGGCAGCCGCCATGTCGCACAGCCATTCGCCGAACACACCGGAGTACTTCGGCCCGCTGGCTTTTTTCGGCGCGGCGGCCGGGGCGTCCAGGGGTTCGAGCTTGGTGATGGCGTGGTAACCGATCGGGTCGACTTCCGCCGGGGCGAAGCCTTTGCCTTTCTTGGTGACGACGTGCAGGAACTGCGGGCCTTTCAGATCGCGCATGTTGCGCAGGGTGGCGATCAGGGTCGGCAGGTCGTGGCCATCGATGGGGCCGATGTAGTTCCAGCCCAGTTCTTCGAACAGCGTGCCGGGAACCAGCATGCCCTTGGCATATTCTTCGGTCCGGCGAGCGATTTCCCAGGCACCGGGCAGGCGCGACAGCACCTTTTTGCTGCCTTCGCGCATGCTCGCGTAAGTGCGGCTGGAAAGGATCTTCGCCAGGTAGTTCGACAAGCCACCGACGTTACGCGAGATCGACATGTCGTTGTCGTTGAGAATCACCAGCATGTTGGCGTCCACTTCCGGCGCATGGTTCAGCGCCTCGAACGCCATGCCCGCGGTCAACGCGCCGTCGCCAATCACCGCGATCGCCTTGCGCTCGCTGTTTTGCAGGCGGGCGGCAATCGCCATGCCCAGCGCGGCACTGATCGAGGTGCTGGAGTGACCGACGCCAAAGGTGTCGTACTCGCTCTCGGAGCGGCGCGGGAACGCAGCGACGCCGTCCTTCTGGCGCAGGGTGCCCATGCGCTCGCGACGACCGGTGAGGATCTTGTGTGGATAAGCCTGATGACCCACGTCCCACACCAGCCGGTCGTCCGGGGTGTCGAAGACGTAATGCAGCGCGATGGTCAGCTCGATCACGCCCAGGCCGGCACCGAAATGCCCACCGGTCTGGCCGACCGTGTAGAGCAATTCCAGGCGCAACTCATCGGCCAGGGTTTCCAGCTCGGCTTCGCCTAACCGGCGCAGGCCGTCCGGCGTGTTCGCGCGGTCGAGCAGGGGCGTGGTCGGGCGCTTGCGGGGAATCTCATGAAACGTCGTGGGCATCAGGCGAATCGTTATAGGTATAAAAGATGCGGCAGTTTACCTGATGCATCGCCCCCTGCCCACGCGTTGGGCTTTTTTGGCGCAATCGCCTTCAGCTGCGGCGATCGACGATATACCGGGCCAGATCACGCAAGGGTTCGGCCGCCGCGTCAAACGGTCGCAGCGCGTGCAGGGCCTGGTCGCGCAGCTCCAGGGCATAGGCCTTGGCGGCGTCGAGGCCGAGCAGGGCCGGGTAGGTCGGCTTGTCCCGGGCAATGTCGGCGCCCTGGCGTTTGCCGAGGGTTTCGGTATCGCTTTCGACGTCGAGAATGTCGTCCTGGACCTGGAATGCCAGGCCGATGGCCTGTGCATAAGTCTGCAGGGACTTGAGTTCGTCTTTTTCGGCACGGCCGCTGGCCAGGGCACCGAGCTTGACGCTGACCTCGATCAGCGCGCCGGTCTTGTGCCGGTGCATGTACTCCAGGGCTTTCTGGTCAAGCTTCAGTCCGACCGAGCCGAGGTCGATGGCCTGACCGCCGACCATGCCCGCCGGGCCTGCGGCCAGTGCCAGGGAGCTGACCATTTGCAGGTGGATTTCGGCATCCAACGCGCTCAGGCGCGGGTCGAGCAGGGCGCTGAAGGCCAGGCTCTGCAAGCCGTCGCCGGCGAGGATCGCGCAGGCTTCATCGAATTTCTTGTGGGTGGTGGGCTGGCCGCGACGCAGATCGTCATCGTCCATCGCCGGCAAATCGTCATGCACCAGCGAATAAGCATGGATCAGCTCCACGGCACAGGCTGCGCCGTTGGCTTGCTCGGGTTTGCCGCCCAACGCTTCGCACGCGGCGTAGGTCAACAGTGGACGCACGCGTTTGCCGCCATTCATTACGCTGTAGCGCATGGCCTCGTACAGCCGCGCCAGCTCGGGGCTCGGGGCAGTGAACAGGGTTTCCAGAGCCGCATTGACGCGGGCCTGGCTGGTTGCCGAGTACGCTGCAATCATTCTGGCTGATCCGCTTCGAAGGGTTCCTCGGCCAGCTCGCCATCACGCTCGAGCAGCACCTGAACCTTTTGCTCGGCCTGGGCCAGCGCCGCCTGGCAATCGCGGGTCAGACCGATGCCTTGCTCGAAAGCGGCCAGCGAGTCCTCCAGCGACAATTCGCCATTCTCCAGACGCTCCACCAGCGTTTGCAGGTCGGCGAGGGACTGTTCGAAATCCAGTGCAGCTTTTTTGCGGGCCATGGCGGCGATTTCCGGTTGACGTTAAACCGGCGCGACACTAGCAGATAGGGGGTTCATGGGCAAATGAGCGGGGTGTTTGACACGCGAAAAGCGGAGCCCTGTGGCGAGGGAGCTTGCTCTCGTTGGGGCGCAAAGCGGCCCTAAATTCATCTGCCAAGTTTTTCAGGAATACTGAGGTCAATTGATTGGGCCTGCCTCGCAAGCCAGCGGGAGCAAGCTCCCTCGCCACAAAGTAAGTGGACCTCAAGTGTACTGAGGATTATTCGGCTCACTTTATGAGCCGAATAACATCGCTATTCGGCTCACCGTCCACCCATTACCGTGATTCCCACCGCAATTTCGCAGCCGTCCGATTGTTAAAAAACACCCGAATGGATAACCTTCGAGCCCTATACGACCTGGCAGTCACAGGTCTTTCAGACGAAACGCAGTATTCGCATCTGTAACGTGCCCAGGATCAGGCGCAAGGTTTCGTCGTGCATGGCAGGAGGCGTCGCATGCGCTCATTTCTTTTGCTGCTGATCGGGCTGGTTTTCGCGCCCGTGATTCTGGCTGCGCCGAATGCCGAGTTATCGGAACCGGTGGGTGGATGGCGTTACAACGGTCTGTTGGACCGTAGCGAAAACCCGCAAGTCGCCTATCCCACTCCACCCATCGACCGGGGTGTGCAGCGCAATCGCACGATGATCGAAGGCCAACTGAAGGCCCTGGGCACCCAGCGCGGGCCGCACACCTTGGCGGTCAACGGCAATCCGCTGAACCTCTACACCGACGAGCAAGGGCGTTTCGCCCGGCCCTATGCGTTTGGCGCCGGCTCCAACAGCGTCGAAGTGCGCAGCGCCGAAGGCCAGTCCCTCAAGCGCGTTCAATTCTATGAAGCCAACAACCTGCGCACCCCGGCGCGGATTCGCGTGGTGCTGGGTTGGGATGATCCGAAAGCCGAACTCGATCTGCATATTGTCACGCCCGATGGCCAGCATGCCTTCTGGGCGCACCCGGCCTTGACCAATGGCGGCGGCCTCGACCCTGACGGCGTCGATGGCCCGGGTCCGGAAATGTTCACCATGACCGCGCCGCTGCGTGGCACCTATCTGGTTTACGTGAACTATTGGGGCAACTTCGGCAGCGGCGGCTATAACTTCGATGAGTCCGGCAACCAGAACGAGGTGATTACCTCGCAGATCAACCTGGTACTCAACGAAAACACCGTCGATGAAAAACGCGAGACGTTCATCGTGCCCCTGCGCGCAATCGGCGACCTGCTGCTGGTCAAGACTTTCAACTACTAGGCATCCCCGCTCCACGGATGAACATCGGGTTTTGTGAACATGAGTGATAGCACTGTTACTCCGGCCGCAGGCGCACCAGCGGCCAAACCTTCTCTGCATTGGCCGACGCTGCTGATCGGGATATGCCTGGTCATTGGCGTGGCCGGTGGGCTGGGGTGGTTCATGCACAAACCCAAGGCCCCGGCGCCTGTGTTGGCCAGTGACAAACTGGGCATGAGCCGCCCGGATGGCTTGCTGGAAACCCACTCCTTGAGCCAGTTACCCAAGGACTTGTTGGCAGTGCCGTTCCTCAAGGAAACCCTGACCGAAGATTTCGTCTTCTATTACGAATCCCACGCCGATCGCCTGGGGTTGATCGGCAGCTTGCGGCGGATCATCTACGAACATGACTTGAAACTGCAGGACACCTTGATCGAGCAACTATTCGATCAACCGGCCGACGTAGCGTTGTGGCGCGGGGCGGATGGACGGCTCAAGGAATTCCTGCTGGTGATGGATCGCGGCGGGCTGGCCAAGGTGCTGGAGCCGCTGGCCAAAGTGGCACTGGACGACTCGCAACTGAGCAAGGTTGCGGACCTGAAGGTCGGTACCGACGACGTGGCGCTCTATCAACTCGGTTACAACGCGAGCAAGGCGCTGCTGTTCGCATCCCATGGCGACAAACTGGTGGTGTTGTCCAATCCGGCGAAACTCTACGATCCGCAAAGCGGTGCAACGGAAGAATCGGGCAGCGTGTCGACAACGGCCATTGCTGCGCTGCTCAATGGCGACAAATTGTTCCCCGACGCTTTCGGCCTGCCGCCGCGCGCGCCGGAGGTGAAACAACGTCTGTCGGTCAATGCCAGTGTGTTGGCCATGGGTTACCAGCGCTTCATACCGAACTTCGCCGGCCTGCGTTTCGACATGGACGACAAGGGCTGGCACAGCTTCCTGGCCATGGATGAACTGGAGAATCAGCCGGACTTCGATTTCAAACCGATCTGGCAAGCCATGCCCATGGGCGCCAGCGCTTGCGTGGCGTTGCCGCTGGCTGCCGAACAACAGAAGCCGCTGCTGGTGAAACTCGGTGCCGAAGATAGCGTGGCACAAGCGTTGACCGAACACATGGCCGGTGCGGCGGGGCTCTGCTGGTACGCTGATTCGCGTCTGTACACGCCGTTGCTGGTGGCCAGTCTGAGCGACGAGGATAGCGGCACGCTCGATGGCGATCTGGGCAAGCTGTTCGGCTCGATGGTCGGCGCCTATGAAAGCAATGTCGCCGGGCACGCATTCCCGGTGGTGGAGAAACAGGAAGGGCAGAGCCATCAGTGGCAGCGACAAGTCAGTTCCAGTTTCGGCCCGTACAAAGCCAAGGACGCCGAAAATCCGGAGGCGATCAGCGGCAAGGCGTTCATGCGTGTGAGCTTGGCCCGCCACGGTTCAACCTTGCTGTTTTCCCTCGATGACAAACTCGTCGACAAGGCTCTAGGCACCCTCGACAAACGCTTCCCGCCGATGGCCGACGTGGTGCCCAAGGACCTGCTGATGCCGGTCTATTTCGGCCCGGATTCCATGGCGCAACTGATGCAGCAGGAAACCTTCGACAGCCTGCCCCAGGACATGGAACCGGTGTTCTACAACGCCGCGCAAACCTACCTTATCCCGAAGCTGCGCAAGCTCGGCGGCTACGGCAAATACGCCCTGACCTTGCCCGAAGGCAGTGAGCCCGACGGCCATTGGCAATGGCTGCCGCTGGAGTGGAAAGCCCTGTGACGGCATTGATCCGAAGTCTCGGCCTGCTGGCGTTGTTGTTGAGCGCGGGTGCCCACGCTGTCGAGGCACCATCGCTCGACCCGCAGCAATCCCAGGTGTTTCGCGCCTGGTTCGTGCGTATCGCCCAGGAGCAACTGAGCCAGGGCCCGAGCCCCCGTTGGTATCAGCAAGACTGCGCCGGGCTGGTGCGCTTCGCTGCCAATGAAGCGCTGAAAGTCCATGACGACAAATGGCTGCGCAGCAATGGCCTGTCCAATCGTTACCTGCCGCCGGAACTGCAACTGAGCGACGCCCAGCGCAGCCTTGCCCAGCAATGGCAGCAGGGCGGCGGCAAGGTCGGGCCATACGTCAATGCGATCAAGTTGATCCAGTTCAACAGCCATCTGATCAGCCGCGATGTGTCTCAGGCACGCCCTGGCGACCTGATGTTTTTCGATCAGGGCGATGACCAGCACCTGATGATCTGGATGGGCCGCTACATCGCCTATCACACCGGCACCAGCACACCCACCGACAACGGCATGCGTTCGGCAAGCCTGCAGCAACTCATGACATGGAAGGACACCCGATGGATACCCGACGCAGCCAACCCCAACTTCATCGGCGTCTATCGACTGAATTTTCTTTCCCAATGACCGGTGCCCGCATGCTGCGTTTTCTGTTTCTGATGTTGGTATTGCTGCTGCCGTTCTCGGCGGTTTACGCCGACGATTCGGTCCCGGCCAGCGGCTATGCGCCGGTGGCGGGCGAGAGTTTTTTCCTGCTGGCCGACAGCAGTTTTGCCAGCGATGAACCGGCGATGGTGCGCCTCGAAGCACCGGGCCGCGACTATCGCCGGTTTCGCATGGAGCCCTACGGCGGCGCCGACATTCGGGTGTACCGCATCGACAAGCCGCTGGATTTCCTCAAGCGCCAGAAGAACCTGCATCGGGTGGTCAGCGATGGTCAGTTCAAGGGTGAAGGCCTGTCCAACACCCTCGCTTACCTGTGGGACAACTGGTATCGCAAATCCCGTCGGGTGATGCAGCGGGCATTTTCCTACGAGTCGCGTAAACAAGTTACCGAGGAAGTGCCGGAACTGAAGATGGGCAACGCGATGGCCGCGCCAACGCCCTACGATGCGCAGCCGCAATTCGCACTGATACCGGGTTTGCCGGTGGTCAGCCAGTTCCGTTATCCGTTGTGGCAGGCCAAGCCGATTCAGCCACCTGCCGGGGTGAACCTGGCCGGTTCTTCCAGCGAGTTCGTCAGCGTCGCGCCGGGCAACGTCTACATCCCGTTGGGTAATCTCAAGCCGGGTCTGTATCTGGTGGAAGCGCTGATCGGCAAATACCGCGCGACCACCATGGTGTTCGTCTCCAACACCGTGGCGGTGAGCAAGATCGCCGGTGACGAATTGTTGGTGTGGGCCGCGCGCAAACACGAAGGCAGCTCGGTGCCAAAGGTCAATGTGCTGTGGACCGATGGCCTCGGCGTAATGAGCAGCGGCGCTACGGATATCGATGGCTTGCTGCGCCTGAAACACGTCAGCCCCGAGCGTTCGTTCGTGATCGGCGAGGACGAAGAGGGCGGGGTGTTCGTCTCCGAGAACTTCTACTACGACAGCGAAATCTACGACACCAAACTCTATGCCTTCACCGACCGACCGCTGTATCGGCCGGGGGATTGGGTGTCGCTGAAAATCGTCGGGCGTGAATTCAAGAACGCGCGGGATTCGGTGCAGCCAAGCGCGGCCGACGTCAATGTAACCGTGCTGGATGCGACCGGTACGGCACTGCAATCCCTCGATCTGAAGCTCGATTCCAAGGCTGGCACCCAAGGCCGATTCCAGTTGCCGGACAACGCCGTGGCCGGTGGATATGAACTGCGTTTCAACTACAAGGATCAGGCCTACAGCAGCGCCTTTCGCGTCGCTGAGTACATCAAGCCGCACTTCGAGATTTCACTCAACCTGGCCAAGCAGGATTACCGTACTGGCGAGCCGGTCAAGGGCAACTTGGTGCTGCTGTACCCGGACGGAAAACCGGTGGCCAATGCGAAGTTGAGCCTGAGCCTGCGTGCCCAACAGCTGTCGATGGTCGACAACGAACTGCAATACCTCGGGCAATTTCCGGTGGAGCTGACCAGCACCGAATTGACCACCGACGCCAAGGGCAATGCGTCCCTCGACCTGCCGGCAGCCGAGAAGCCAAGTCGCTACATGCTCACGGTGTTTGCCAGCGACGGAGCGGCGTATCGGGTCAAGACCACCAAGGAAATCCTCATCGACCGTGGCGCGGCGAATTTCCGCTTGGGCGCGCCTCAACGCTTCAGCGCGGTGGGTGACAAGGTTGCGTTCAGCTACGCCCGCGAAGGCGAGCAGGTCGATGCCGTTACTCCGGGCAGCTATGGCTGGGTGCGTTTGGAAGACCAGAGCACCGGCGAAGGCAAACTCGCGGCAACCGACAAGGGGTTCACCCTGGCCTTTGACCGGCCGGGCACCTACAACCTGACGCTCAAGGATGATCATGGCCGGGTGGTCGGCGCCACCGGCCATTCGGTTACCGGCGAAGGTGTCAAAGCCGTACCCGGCACCGTGGAAATCGTCCTCGACAAGCCCGAGTACATCGCAGGCGATGAAGCGCTGGCGCTGATCACTTTCCCGGAACCGGTCAGCGATGCCTTGCTGTCGCTGGAGCGGGACAAGGTCGAAGCCACTGCGCTGCTGTCCAAGGGCGGCGACTGGCTGAAGATGGAAAAACTCAGCGATACCCAATATCGCGCGCGCATTCCGGTGAAGGACGGTTTCGCGCCGAACCTGACCTTCTCGGTGCTGTACACCAAGGGTGGCCAATACAGTTTCCAGAACGCCGGCATCAAGGTGGTCACGCCACAAATCGACGTGGCCATCACCACGGATAAGGAAACCTATCAGCCGGGTGAAACCGTCTCGGTGGACCTGACCACCCAGTTCGCCGGCAAAGCGATTCCCGCGCACCTGACGGTCAGCGTGGTCGATGAAATGGTCTATGCCTTGCAACCGGAAGTCGCGCCGAGCATCGACCAGTTCTTCTATCACCCACGCCGCAACAACGTGCGCACCAGCGCCAGTTTGTCGTTCATCAGTTATGACGTCGCCTTGCCGGGCAGCCCCGGTGCACCGGGCAAGGCCAATCGCAGTGAGCGCGGCGTGAAGGTTCTGGAGCGACCGCGTCGCGAGGATGTCGACACGGCGGCGTGGCAACCTGAATTGCTGACCGATGCCAACGGCAAAACCCGCTTCACCTTTAAGATGCCCGACTCCCTGACCCGCTGGCGCATCACCGCCAGGGCCATCGCCGATGGCGGGCAGGTCGGGCAGAAGAAGCAATTCGTGCGCTCGGAAAAACCGCTGTACCTGAAGTGGAGCGGCCCGACCCGATTCCGCGCTGGCGACAAACCGGACCTTGGTGTGTTCGCCTTCAGTCAGGCCGAGAAACCGGTCAAGGCCGAACTGGTGACCCGTTACGCCGGCAACGAACAACGCGTGCCTGTGACCCTGAACAGTGGCATCAACTACATCCCGTTGCCAGAATTTGAACTGGCCAATGGCGAGTGGAGCGCCGAGCTGGTGCAGGATGGCAAAACCGCTGACGCCCTGGCGGTGCGCCTGAGCGCGACCGGTGAAGGCTGGCAGGTGACTCAAACCCAGAGCCTCGATGTGGCTGAGGGCGATACGCCGCTGACGTTGCCGACAGACGCCAGTGATATCCGCCTGCGTCTGGACGACAGTGCGCAAGCGTTGTTCCGTTCTGCCCTCGACGATCTGTTGAGCTACCCCTACGGTGGCGTCGAGCAGACCGCCAGCCGCCTGCTTCCGTTGAGCATCGCTTACCCGACGCTGGCGGCGAATCCGCAGATCCGTGATCGTCTGCGCCTGATCATGCAAAACAGTCGTTTGCGCCTGGTGCAAATGGCCGGCCCTTCGGCGAGCTTCACCTGGTGGGGCATGGACGGCGAGCCCGATGCCTTCCTCACCGCCTATGCCTATTACGCCGACTGGCACGCCAGCCAGGTGCTGGAACTGAGCCTGCCGCCGGAGCATTGGCAGCGGGTGCTGGAGGTCTACGCCAAGCAGGCGAAGAACACGCCGCTGTTGCAGCGGGCGCTGATCCTGTCGTTCGCCAAACAGATGCAGTTGCCGGTCAATACCTTGCTCAGTGGCTTGATGGACGACCTGGCGAAAGCGGGCGAGGGCACTGCCGCGAACCTGATGGAAGACGGCGAAGACAGCCTCGTCATGAGCGATCCGGATTCCGCCTTGGGGCTGGCGGGTGCACGAGTGCTGACGGCATCGCTGGCCAGGCAGGCGAAGGTCGCTTTGCCGGACAGGTTCAATCGGCAACTGGCCGACGCGCAGCAACGTCTGGCGGTCAGTTCCCAGCCGTTTGCCGAAGCGCTGAACCTGTCGCTGCAACCCTTCGATCAGGCTCGCGCTCAAGCGCTGTTACAACGTCTATTGCCGCAGCAATCAACCCTGGAACGTGCCTTGGCGCTCACCTGGCTGCAACGCAGCATCGAGCAGGCATCGCCCACCATTGCATTGGCGCCGGGTGAAGGCTGGAAGAAGCAGTACGGGGTTTCTGGTGAGATATACTGGACGTGGCAGGGGCCTGCGCCAGTGCCGGCGGTATTGACGCTGACCGGCGCGCAAGAGCGTCCACTGCGCGCTGCATTGAGCTACCGCAGTCAGCAGCCGGCGGTCGATCCGATGCCCGTGACCATTACCCGTCGCCTGTCGCGACTGGTGCCGGGGGATGAGGCTTTCACCTTCAAACTCGAAGCGGTCGGCAGCGCGCAGCTGTCCAGCGACAGCCTCTATCTCGATGAAGTGATCATCACCAGCAAAGCCGCCAGACCGTTGCGCTATGGCCTGCTGGAAGTGCCGCTGCCACCGGGTGCCGATGTCGAGCGCACCACCTGGGGCATCAAACTCATGGGCAAGGCCGGCACCGAACCGACATCGCTGGAGAAGGCGCGTTTCGAGCCGGGGCAAATGGCTTATGCCGTTCCGGTCGATGCCTTGAGTGGCGAATTGCGCCTGCGGCATTTGGTGCGTTTCTCGCAGAAGGGGCAGTTCAACTTGCCGCCGGTGCGTTTCACTCAGGTGTATGCGCCGCAGCATCAGGCGATGGAACAAAAGGCTGCCCTTGGCCAGGTCACGGTTCACTGACGTGCACAGGCGGCTGATCGCTTGGTTGCTGTGTTTGATCCCTATGCTGGCAACGGCGCAGGACGAACCTTTGCGCCTGGCCTTCAAGGGCGATTTGTTGTCTCTGAGCCGAACGCAGGTGATCACCCGCGAGCCGTTGCCGCAGCCGTTACAGACGCCGCTGGGCAGTGTGTGGAAGTTGTTCGTCTACGCCTGGCTGGTGGACACCGGCGCGCGCGAGCCGGCTTATGAATGCCGCGGCCAGTCGAAAGAAGAGGTTTATTGCTGTACGACGGGCGGCAGGATCGGGCGTGATCAGGCGTTGGTGAAGTCATGCGGTCTGTATTTCGACCCCGCGCGGTTGGGCATCGGTGATGCCGACTGGCGAGCCTATTGGCAGACGCGGCAGGCGCCGCAATGGCTGCTGGATTTGCCTTCGTTGCAACCGGCTACCCGGGTTTCGGTGGCGGAGCTTTTGAAGGTGTTGGCCGTGCTGCCAGCGCAGGATCAAGCCCGACGTGTGTTGCTCGATGTGGTGCTCAATGCCGCCGATGGCCAAGCCGTCGGCGAACTCGGAAGCCGCCTGCGGGTAAAGACCTGGAGCTGGTTGGCGGATCAGGATGCAACATCGCGTCAGGGCGGGTTTGCCGGTTGGACAGCGGACGGCACACCGGTCTGGGCCGGTGGGCGCGGCACCAGTCAACGGGTTCTTCGAGATTACGCGCAGGCACTCTCTACGGTGATTCCAGTTGCATGGCCTGCGGATGCAGGGCAGTGCGTAGAGGTCGACCTGTTCTCCCGCTATCCACTTCGGCGCGTGCTGTCAGGGAACACCGCAGTGACTTCCGGGGCATTGCAGGGTGACTACCGCGTTGAATTCGCCAACGGCAATGCGCTGGATATCCACAGCGACGGCGAACTGTTTCTGCTGAACCACAAGCTCGTTGCACGTCTGGATCGCGAAGAATACGTTGCCCGTGTTCTCCAGCGCGAAGCCAGCGCCGAGCCGGTCGAGGCCGCCAAAGCCCTGGCCGTGGCCATCCGCACCTACCTGCTGCAAAACGCCACGCGCAGCGGTGATTGCCTGAGCATCGACGACAGCAGCAGCCGTCAGCGGGTCGCACCGCGTCCGGCGTCGCCCGAGTCGCGCGACATCGCCGCCTGGACCAGCGACCTGGTGCTGGCCGGCAGCACCGTCACCTACCATTCCGATCAACCCGGCCCGGACAAGCTGTCCTGGCAGCAAGCCGTCGAACAGGCCCGTGCCGGCCAGCGCTACGACGCCATCCTGCTGCACGCCTACCCACGCGCCAGTCTCAGTCGCTGGGACAACCCGATCGCGTCCTGCGAAGCGTTGCCCGCCGCACAAGAATGGCTGCAAAAGCAACGACGCGGCTGGCGCCAGAAACTTGAAAGCGAAACCGGCTACAACGAAGTCAGCACCTTCGCCGTTTGCCGCCTGGCCTTCGGTCGCCCCTATGTCGACCGCGAACGTCGGCGCATCTACGTGCGTGGCGTGCAGACACTGCAAGACCGCCTCGACCTGACCCACGAATACCTGCACCTGGCCTTCGAAGCACACCCCAATGGCCAGGATGAAACCTACATCGAAGGGCTCGCCCGCCACCTCTTGCTGGAATAGTCCATGAAACTCCGTTATCCACAGGTCTTGCTGTTGCTCTGCTCGCTGGTGGCGTTGCCATCGGTGATGGCGGCTGACAGCGTCAAACTCGACACCCCCGCAGGTGGCTGGCGCACCGGCGCGCCTGAGGGCGAAGGGGAACACTTCCGGCAGACCGTGAACTACCCGGCCTCGTCGGTGAATACCCCGGCAGGGCAGGCCAACACCGCGCGCATCAGCGGGCAGATCAAAGCCACGCCCAAATCCACAGAGCCCGGCCGGTTGATCGTCAACGGAGTGAGCATGCCGCTGAAAATCGACCCGGCCGGCCGCTTCGATCGCCCGTTCTCATTCCCCAGCGGCAGCAACAGCGTCGAGGTGCGCAGCCCCGATGGCCAGCAACGTCAGCGCACGCAATTTCTCAACAGCAGCGGCGGTGCGACCCCGGCCAAACTGCGCGTCTTGCTGGCGTGGGACAGCGACAACACCGACCTCGACCTGCACCTGATCACCCCCGACGGCGCGCACATCTGGTACGGCGACCGCGTCGCCCCCAACGGCGCCGCGCTCGACGTCGACGTCACCACCGGCTACGGCCCGGAAATCTTCGCCATGCCCGCACCGATCAAGGGGCAATATCTGGTCTATGTGAACTACTTTGGCGGCGGCTACAGCAGTGATGAAGAGGGGCAGGAAGATGCGGTGCAAGCGTTGACCACGGCGCAGGTGACGGTGATTGCCGAGGAAGGCACGCCGAACGAGAAGATGGAAACCTTCCTGGTGCCGATGCGTGCGGTGGGGGAGTTGACGTTGGTGAAGTCGTTTAGTTATCCGTGAGGTTGAGGTGCAACTTACGCAGGCTTTGCACACGGCGAGGTGGAGGCCAATTAGCGTTGTTTCATGCAGACATACATTGTGAATGTTTCTGTATCGGCATCAGGAGTAATTGAAAGGGCCCTCCAACTGACATGGAAATGCCCTGACGTGAATGATCTTCCTGGCAATACCTCCCTCGATTCAGCTTTCAGCGAAATTACCCAACTGATCGTGACCGCGCGACAACGCGCCATGCGGGCGGTCAACACCGAACTGATTGAGCTGCACTGGCAGGTTGGGGCCTACATCAGTCGCAAAATTGAAGCGGCGGAGTGGGGTGATGGGGTGGTGGCTCGATTGGCTACTCACCTCGCTCGTACTCAGCCTGGACTGAGGGGTTTTACCCGGCCTAATTTGTTTCGTATGCGTCAATTTTTCGAAGCGTACAGGCATGACGTAAAAGTCTCAGCACTGCTGAGACAATTGCCCTGGACACACAACATGATCATCCTCAACCAGAGCAGACACCCGGAGGAGCGTGAGTTTTACCTGCGCATGGCAATCCAGGAGAAGTGGTCGAGCCGTGAACTGGAGCGTCAGTTCAAGGTGGCTCTGTTTGAGCGTTCAGTGGTCAGCCCGGCAAAAGTCTCAGCACCGCTGCGACAAATTCATCCCCAGGCCCTGGACGTATTCAAGGATGCCTACGTGGTCGAGTTTCTGGCCCTGGACCGTGGTCATGCAGAGACAGACTTGCATGGAGGCCTGCTGCACAAGCTCAGGGATTTTCTGATCGAACTGGGCAGGGACTTCTGCTTTGTGGGATCGCAATATCCGTTGCAGGTAGGTGGGCGGGACTTTGCGCTGGATCTGTTGTTTTTCCACCGTGGGCTGAACTGCCTGGTGGCGATCGAACTCAAGGTCGGGCGCTTTGAGCCGGAATACCTTGGGAAGATGGATTTTTATCTCGAAGCGTTGGACCGCAACGTCCGCAAGCCACACGAAAACCCGGCGCTCGGCGTATTGCTGTGCGCGAGCAAGGAGGACGAAATCGTCGAGTACGCCCTGAACCGCTCACTGTCGCCGGCCTTGATTGCGGAGTACCACACCCAATTGCCAGACAAGAAACTGTTGCAAGCCAAGCTGCAGGAGTTTTATGCGCTGAATACGGAAGGAGTTGGGTGAATTTTTTCGTGAATCACTTTCTTTCAGGCATTAAAAAGCCGGCTTGTGGCCGGCTTCTCGGGGACTGGCTTGGATCATTTTTGGTAAACCGCGCCAGCCTTCAAAACGTACACCCGGATCTTGCGTCCGGCTGTGGGACCTGGTGAGAAAGTCATCTGTCAGGCCAGTGCATCTGAGCCGCTGGGCGGTTCGATGCGCAAATGTGGGGCGCAGCATACGCAGGTTTGATGGAAATTCCCAGCGGGAAGTGCCGGGCAGAGCCGTTTGGCCACTCGGGTGGGCGGCCGATGGGCGTTCTGGAGTGCTTAAAGAAAGGGCACCGTTGGCCGTCGTTTGTTCAGGGTCGACCACCAGAACACCCAGCCCAGCACCCTGATGTTCTGCTCTTCGATTTGTGCGGCCCTGAAGATTTCATCCGGGTATTCGGCGCGGTTGTGGCTGCGCAGTCGCAGGGAGTTGCCCGGCAGTCGATGCAGGTACTTGATGCGCAGCATGCCGTCATGTTCGATGGCGTAGATCTCGCCATCGACAATCTGGGTCAGGCCACGGTCAATCGCCAAGGTCGAACCGTCTTCAATTTTTTCCCCCATGCTGTTGCCGCTCATCAGGGCGCAGATGGCGTCTGAGTGATTGATTTCCAGGGAATCGAGGTGGCTGCGGGGCAGGCGGATGGATTTCTCGGGGTCTTCTATGACGTGGGTTTTGTTGGAGCCCAAGGCGGTGACAGCTTCCTTGAGGAATGGCAGTTCGACGTCGACAGGCTCGATGACCGTGTAGACACCGCGGATGGTCTGGGCATCGAAGGTGTTGCCAGTTTCGACGAGCAGGCGCAGGAGCTGGGCATCTTTCGGGCCTTCGCCGGTTTTCAGCCAGTCGCTGCTGACGGAGAGTTTTCGGGCGACTTCTTCCATGCAATGGGCGGGCACACCGCGGGTGTACCAGTTATGTACATTTTGTGGAGCCGTATCCAGGAATTCGGCAAATCCGGTGGTCGTGATGTTCGCTGCTTCGAGGAGCGCTTTAAAGCGTGGGCCGCTAGTGTTCTTTTTCATGAACGTGAGTCTACTGGCGGCTAACAAGGGTTTGAATAAACGCCTCGTTCAAATTTTGCGGGTAATTTACGACCGGATGTAAGACGTTCCTGGGGCGTTTTAAACAAGCAAAAACTATTGGAAGACCTGTTTAAACGGGGTGTTTGGCGTGCTTATCAAACGCCCACAAAAAACCCCGGATTACCCGGGGTTTTTCTTGCCGTTTGCAGCTAAAAGCCAGCAGCCGGGCTTAGCCTTTGTAGGCGGCAACCGACTTGGTGATCGCTTCGCGGGCGGCGTCTGCACCGGCCCAGCCTTCGATCTTCACCCATTTGCCTTTTTCGAGATCTTTGTAGTTCGCGAAGAAGTGCTCGATCTGCTGGATCAGCAGTGGTGGCAGGTCGGTGTATTCCTTTACGTCCACGTACAGCTGGGACAGCTTGTCGTGTGGGACTGCGATGACTTTGGCATCGCCGCCGCCGTCGTCGGTCATGTTCAGGATGCCGACCGGACGGGCGCGGATTACCGAACCTGGAGCAACCGGGTAAGGGGTTACGACCAGCACGTCGAGGGGATCACCGTCGTCAGCCAGGGTGTTCGGGATGTAACCGTAGTTGGCCGGGTAGAACATTGGGGTGGCCATGAAACGGTCAACGAACAGGCAATCGCTGTCTTTGTCGATTTCGTATTTGATCGGCGCGTGGTTGGCCGGAATCTCGATCGCGACGTAGATGTCGTTCGGCAGGTCTTTGCCAGCCGGAATCTTGCTGTAGCTCATTGGGCGTTGCCCCCGTTAGTTGACCAAAAACACTTGGCCGGATTGACCAAAAAGTGGCGGCGATTATAGGCATATTCCTGTGTCGACGCCATGGACCAGAAGTCGTATGGCGCTTACTGGTGTGCCTGATAGACAGGGTCATGCGCCTGAAGTTGCTTCAACCTCGCCAACGGGTCCTGGCGATAGAACAGCTTCAACTGCTGGTACACCTGTGGATAAGCCTCGTGCAGTAAATCCGGGGCGCTGAAGAAGTATTCGCTGGTGACGGCGAAGAACTCGGCAGGATTCTCGGCGGCATACGGGTCGATGGCGGTTTCGGCATCGGGATTGCGTTCCAGTTGCCGGTCGAGGTCGTCGTAGGCCTCTTGCATGACGCAGGCCCAGTCACTGACACGCATGTCGGGATGCAACGGAGGCAGGCCGTTGGCGACACCGTTGAGCATGTCGAGTTTGTGCGCCAGTTCGTGGATCACCAGGTTGTAGCCTTCCCAGCCACCACTGGCCATTACACCGGGCCAGGCGAGGATGATCGGGCCCTGCTGCCAGGCTTCACCGCTGTGCTCACCGTCCCATTCGTGCTCGACGCCGCTGGCATCGCGATGGCGCTGGGGGCTGAGGAAGTCGTCGGGGTAGAGAATGATTTCGTGGAAGCCCTGATACCAGTTCAGGTCGCCGAGGTGGAGCAGCGGCAGCTGTGCCTGAGCGGCGAGCAGCAAGCGTTGTTCCTGGTGCAGTTCGACACCGGGCAGGGTGCTCAGGTGCTTGTCTTCGAGGAACAGCACGCAGGCTTCGCGCAGCCATTGGTCTTCGGCGGCGCTGATGCCATCGAGAAAGCTCAGGTGATGGCGCACCCGTTGCCACATGTCATCGACAATCGGGTGCTTTGCCAGGGTGCGCCGGCGACGCCAGGCGCTCAGGGACCACATCGTGTCAGCGCGATTCGGCTTTGGAGTTCGAACCGGCGAGGCGGTTGCGCACCATGCCAATGATCATCGGAACCAGCGATATCAGGATGATGCCGACTACTAGTAGCGACAGGTTCTTCTTGATGAACGGCACGTTGCCAAAGAAGTAACCGAGCGTCACCAGGCCGCCGACCCACAGGATGGTGCCCAGCACGCTGAAGGCAAAGAAACGCGGGTAAGGCATTTTCCCCACGCCGGCGACGAATGGCGCAAAGGTGCGGATGATCGGCAGGAAGCGCGCCAGGGTCACGGTTTTGCCACCATGCTTATCGTAGAAATCGTGGGTTTGTTGCAGGTAGTCACGACGGAAGATCTTCGAGTCCGGATTGCTGAACAGCTTTTCACCCGCCGTTCGTCCGATGATGTAGTTGGTGCTGTCGCCCAGGATCGCCGCCAGCATCAGCAGGCCGCCGAGCAGGACCGGGTCCATGCCGCCGCCGGCCGCCACGGCGCCAGCAATGAACAGCAGAGAGTCGCCCGGCAGGAAAGGCATGACCACAAGGCCGGTTTCACAGAAGATCACCATGAACAGAATGGCGTAGATCCATGCCCCGTAGTTGGTTACAAGCATGTCGAGGTAGACGTCGAGATGCAGGACAATGTCGATCGGGTTGAAATCCATGGAAAGCACCTGTGGTGACGGCCCGACTCGGCAGGCCTGTGCGGATGACTTCGCGTAAGACTACGGATAGGGGTAGTTTTTCTTACAAGCCGGGAATATCGGGATTATACGAGGCGAGTGGTGAAAATCGCGTCGAGATTGTAGCGGGGAATGTCATCACAGGGCTGATGTTTGATAACGATCGGGTGGGAGCGAGCCTGCTCGCGATGCCGTTGCCTCGTTGGACCAGTGTAATCCAGTCGATGCCATCGCGAGCAGGGTGCAGGTGATTCAGAGTTCTTCGCTGATCGGCAGCACATAGTTCTTGAATTCGGTGTCTTCCTTGAATCCGATGGACTCGTAGGTTTTCTGCGCGACTTCGTTGTTGCTGCTGGTGGAAACACGCATGCGCACGGCATTGGTTTCCTTGGCCATTTTTTTCGCAGTGCGGATCAGGTTGTCGGCCACCAACTGGCGGCGAGCGTCCTCGGCGACATAAATATCGTTGAGGATCCATACCCGCTTGAGCGAAAGCGAAGAGAAGCTCGGGTACAGCTGGCAGAAGCCCATCAGTTTGTTGCTGTCGTCATCGGACAGCGCCAGATAGATCACCGATTCCTTGCGACGCAGGCGTTTTTCGAGGAACGCCCGGGACGAGTCCGGATACGGCAGGGAACCATAAAACTCGCGATATTTGACGAACAACGGGGTCAGCAGGTCCAGGTGTTCGAGGGTCGCTTGAATAATCCGCATGGTAGGTCTCGTCTTCAAGTGGCTGTCTTGCGTCTCTGACGGCGATGGGAAACCCTTGGCGGGCGCGCAACGATCCTGCCTGAAACTGGTACGAATGTGCAATGCGCAAGCGGTTCAGGCATTCGGCGGGCCGAGCAGGAAATTTCCTTTCATATCGCCTCCAGTGTCCGACTCCAGTGTCTGAACCTGTGCTTCGTCCTTCAGATTCACCCCTGACAACTGCCGTCGGCAGGCTTCGCGCATCAAATACAGCAAACGGTGTGCGGCCATGCCGTAGCTCAGGCCTTCGAGCCGAACGTTGGAGATGCAATTACGGTAGGCATCGGTAAGACCGACCTTGGGATTGTAGGTGAAATATAATCCCAGGCTGTCCGGAGAGCTGAGGCCAGGGCGTTCGCCGATGAGGATTACGGTCATTTTTGCACCAAGCAACTCACCGATTTCATCGGCGACGGCCACCCGGCCCTGTTCCACGAGTACGACTGGCGCAACAGTCCAGCTGTCGCCGGCCATTTGCTCTTCGAATCGCGCCAGAAACGGTAGGGTATGGCGATGAACGGCCAATGCCGACAGTCCGTCGGCGACCACGATCACCAGATCCACACCACCCGGATGGACCGTCGCGTAGTCACGCAGGGTCTGCGCCGAGGCATCACTGAGTTTTCGCCCCAGGTCGGGGCGTTGCAGGTAGGTGTTGCGATCCGTCGCCGCACTGTGCAGCAAAAGGCACTGGCGATCACGTTCGGCCAATTGCGCGCTGAGGGAGGCATGGTCAAACGGCAAGTGCACCGCATCTCGCGCCTGGGCGTGGGCGTATTGGAAGTCCAGTTGTGCACGGGTGGGAATGCTGGTGCCGGTGCGGCCCAGAGCGATTCGCGCTGGTGTCAGGCGTCGTAGCTCCAGCCAAGGGTTGTGTGGATCGAAGGGTAGTTTTTCCATGTCGATGCTCATCCCAGTTGCGCCAGGGCCTGCCGGAAGGCTGGCGGCAGGCTGTCGCCGAAGAGAACCCTGCCATCGGCTTGAGTGAAGATGCCCATTTTCGCCAGCCACTGTTCGAATTCCGGTGCGGGCTTCAGGCCCAGGGTCTGCCGGGCGTAGAGCGCATCGTGGAACGAAGTGGTCTGGTAGTTGAGCATGATGTCGTCGGAGCCGGGGATGCCCATAATGAAGTTGATCCCGGCGACGCCCAGCAGGGTCAGCAGGGTGTCCATGTCATCCTGGTCGGCTTCGGCGTGGTTGGTGTAGCAGATGTCGCAACCCATGGGCACACCGAGCAATTTGCCGCAGAAGTGGTCTTCCAGGCCGGCGCGGATGATCTGTTTGCCGTTGTACAGGTATTCCGGGCCGATGAAGCCGACGACGGTATTTACCAGGAACGGTTTGAAATGCCGCGCGACGGCATAGGCACGGGTTTCGCAGGTTTGCTGATCGACGCCGTGATGGGCGTTGGCCGACAGGGCGCTGCCCTGGCCGGTTTCGAAGTACATCAGGTTCTGGCCCAGTGTGCCGCGATTGAGGCTCAAACCTGCGTCGTAACCTTCCTGCAATATATTGAGGTTGATGCCGAAACTGGCGTTGGCCGCCTCGGTGCCGGCGATCGACTGGAACACCAGGTCCAATGGGACGCCGCGATTGATCGCTTCGATCGAGGTGGTGACATGGGTCAGCACGCACGCCTGGGTCGGGATTTCATAGCGCTGGATGATCGCGTCGAGCATCTCCAGCATGGCGCAGATCGAGGCGATGCTGTCGGTCGCCGGGTTGATGCCGATCATGGCATCGCCGTTGCCGTGCAGCAGGCCGTCGAGAATGCTCGCGGCGATGCCGGCCGGTTCGTCGGTGGGGTGATTCGGTTGCAGGCGCGTGGACAGTCGACCGCGCAGGCCCAGGGTGCCGCGAAACTGGGTGACCACGCGGATTTTCTGCGCCACCAGCACCAGATCCTGCACGCGCATGATCTTCGACACGGCGGCGGCCATTTCCGGCGTCAGGCCAGGGGCGAGGGCGCGCAGGACCTGCTCGTCGGCGGCATCGCTGAGCAGCCAGTCGCGAAAGCCGCCGACGGTGAGGTGGCTGACGACCGCGAAGGCTTGTTTGTCGTGAGTGTCGATGATCAAGCGGGTGACTTCATCGGACTCATAGGGAATCAGCACCTCTTGCAGGAAGTGGGATAGCGGAATGTCGGCCAACGTCATCTGGGCCGCGACGCGCTCGCCGTCATTGAGGGCCGCGACGCCAGCCAGAAAATCCCCGGAACGCGCAGGGCTGGCCTTGGCCATCACATCCTTGAGGCTGTCGAAGCGATAGGTCTGGGCGCCGACGGAATGGGCATATACGGCCATGGGGCGGGGGCCTCCTGATCAATTTAAAATGCGATCCGCTTTTCTGTGGGGAATTGCATGCACTTCAATAATGCAGGCGCCAGGCTCGAGGCCCGGCGCCGGTGCATTCATATACCTTCGAGCATAGCGTCTGCCGGTGCCTCGGAACGTTGCTTGGCGGTCAACTGGAAGTACAGGTAGCCGACAACCATGAAGCCGAGGAAAACCAGGCCGATCACAGTGTTGAACCAGGCCATCGCCACCAGGCACACCACCGCCAGGAACAGCGCGATCCCCGGTACGATCGGATAACCCGGTGCGCGGAAGGTGCGTTCCAGGTTCGGTTCGGTCTTACGCAGCTTGAACAGGCTCAGCATACTGATGATGTACATCACGATGGCGCCGAATACCGACATGGTGATCATTGCCGCCGTCAGGGTCATGCCTTGCAGGTTGACCAGGCCGTCGCTGTAGATCGCCGCGATGCCGATCACGCCGCCGGCCAGAATCGCCCGATGCGGGGTCTGGAAACGCGAGAGTTTGGCCAGCCCCTTGGGCAGGTAGCCGGCGCGAGCCAGGGCGAAGAACTGTCGTGAGTAGCCAAGAATGATCCCGTGAAAACTTGCCACCAGGCCGAAGAGGCCGATCCAGACCAGCATGTGCATCCAGGTCGAGTTATTGCCGACCACGGCTTTCATCGCCTGGGGCAGCGGATCGTTGATGTTCGACAGTTGACGCCAGTCGCCGACGCCGCCGGCCATCACCATCACGCCGATGGCCAGGAACACCAGGGTCAGAATGCCGCTGACATAGGCTCTGGGAATCGTGCGTTTCGGGTCCTTGGCTTCCTCGGCGGCCATGGCCGCGCCTTCGATGGCGAGGAAGAACCAGATCGCAAAGGGGATCGCCGCAAAGATCCCGGGAATCGAGTCCATCGTGAACTCGTTCGAGCCCGACCAGCCATTGAGTACGAAGTTGCTGAAGCTGAAGCCCGGGGCGACCACGCCCATGAACACCAGCAATTCAGCGACTGCCAGCACGGTGACCACCAGTTCGAAGGTGGCCGCGATGCTGACGCCGAGGATGTTCAGGCCCATGAACACGAAATAGGCGCCAACGGCGGCGATCTTCGGGTCCAGTTCCGGGTATTGCACGTTGAGGTAGGCGCCGATGGCCATGGCGATGGCCGGTGGCGCGAAGACGAATTCGATCAGGGTGGCGATGCCGGCGATCAACCCGCCTTTCTCACCAAAGGCCCGGCGGCTGTAGGCAAACGGCCCGCCAGCGTGGGGAATCGCCGTCGTCAGTTCGGTGAAGCTGAAGATGAAGCAGGTGTACATCGTCGCCACCATCAGCGCGGTGACGAGAAAGCCCAGTGTGCCAGCGGTGCCCCAGCCGTAACTCCAGCCGAAGTACTCGCCGGAAATCACCAGGCCGACGGCAATACCCCATAAATGCAGGGTGCCGAGTGTGGGTTTGAGCTGTGTGGAAGAAGTAGTCATAAGTCCTCTCTAATTTTTATTGTTCAATCTTTTGGACTTTCGGGTACGACGGGTTGGGTGCAAATCCTGAATGATGGGTAGGCAAGGCCCGTGCCAGAGCGGCCAGGCCTTGTGTGTTGGGTCATTTAAGAAGGCGGTAGAAAGGGCGACACAGAAATACCTGTGTCGCCCCCGGTTTTTAGAAGAAGCCCAGCGGATTGATGTCGTAGCTCACCAGCAGGTTTTTGGTCTGCTGATAGTGGTCGAGCATCATCTTGTGGGTTTCACGGCCGACGCCGGACTTCTTGTAGCCACCGAACGCGGCGTGCGCCGGGTACAGGTGGTAGCAGTTGGTCCACACACGACCGGCCTTGATGGCGCGGCCCATGCGGTAGGCGCGGTTGATGTCGCGGGTCCAGAGGCCGGCACCCAGGCCGAACTCGGTGTCGTTGGCGATGGCCAGGGCTTCGGCTTCGTCCTTGAAGGTAGTGATGCTCACCACCGGGCCGAAGATTTCTTCCTGGAACACGCGCATTTTGTTGGTGCCCTTGAGTAGCGTCGGCTGGATGTAATACCCGCTCGCCAGGCTGCCCTCGAGTTTTTCCACCTTGCCGCCGGTCAGCAGCTCGGCGCCTTCGCCCTTGGCGATTTCCAGGTACGAAAGGATTTTGTCGAATTGCTGCTCGGACGCCTGTGCGCCGACCATGGTGTCGGTGTCCAGCGGGTCGCCACGTTTGATTTGCAGGACCTTCTTCATCACCACTTGCATGAATTCGTCGTAGATCGACTCCTGCACCAGCGCGCGGGAAGGGCAGGTGCAGACTTCGCCCTGGTTGAAGAACGCCAGTACCAGGCCTTCGGCGGCCTTCTCGATGAAGGACGGTTCGGCCTTCATGATGTCTTCGAAGAAGATGTTCGGCGACTTGCCACCCAGCTCCACGGTGGACGGAATGATGTTTTCCGCCGCGCATTTCATGATGTGCGAGCCGACCGGGGTCGAGCCGGTGAAGGCAATCTTGGCGATGCGCTTGCTGGTGGCCAAGGCCTCGCCGGCTTCGCGACCGAAACCCTGGACGATGTTCAGCACGCCCGGTGGCAGCAGGTCGCCGATCAGTTCGACCAGCACGGTGATGCCCAGCGGGGTTTGCTCGGCGGGCTTGAGCACCACGCAGTTGCCGGCGGCCAGCGCCGGGGCGAGTTTCCAGGCGGCCATCAGGATCGGGAAGTTCCACGGAATGATCTGCCCGACCACGCCCAGCGGTTCATGGATGTGATAGGCCACGGTGTTGCCGTCGATCTCGGCGGCGCTGCCTTCCTGGGCACGGATGCAACCGGCGAAGTAGCGGAAGTGGTCGGCGGCCAGCGGGATGTCGGCGTTGAGGGTTTCACGCACGGCTTTGCCGTTGTCCCAGGATTCGGTGATTGCCAGCAGTTCAAGGTTCTGTTCGATGCGGTCGGCGATTTTCAGCAGCACCAGCGAACGCGCCTGGGCTGAGGTGGCGCCCCAGGCATCGGCAGCGGCGTGGGCAGCGTCCAGGGCCTTGTCGATGTCTTCGGCCGTGGAACGGGGGAATTCGGCAATCGGTTGGCCATTTACTGGCGAGGTATTGGTGAAGTACTGACCTTTGACAGGCGCGACGAACTCGCCGCCGATGTAGTTACCGTATTTGGCTTTGAACGAAACGATAGCGCCTTCAGTACCGGGGTGAGCGTAACGCATGGTGGTCTCTCCTTGCTTTTGTGCTTATAGGGAGTCGCGCATGTGCGCTTGCTTTAAGCGTAGAGCAAGGGCCGGGCCAGTGCCTTGCATGTCAGGTAAATCAAGGCTTTGCGAGGTTTTTGTCGGACGGGCGGGCGGCGCCTGTGGCGCTTTGGGTACAGCCTGGGTGACACTTTGTACCCTTTGTGGCACAGCTTGTGACCAACCGGTCTTGCAGGCATTGCAATGCGGGCCGGGCTGGAGGATGCTCGGCATCACCTCATGCACGGGACGCCGAGCCCCGGGGAGAATAATAAGAAATGCACGACAATCATTTGAGTCGCCATGCCCAGCAAGTATTGACGGTGACTCAGGGCAAGACCCACCTGCACGGTCCTGGCAGTGATCCGTCCATCGCCCGTTCCTGGCTGCGCTGCCTTGAGGACTATCACCTCGATCCGGCCCTGAGCATCGCGCCGACGGTGCTGGAACATGGCCGTGTCCTGGAAAGCCGCGAGCGCTTGCAGCAAGTGCTGCACATCGCCGGCAATGAAATGACCAGCTTGCATCAACAACTCTCCGGCGCCGGTCATGCCGTGCTGCTGACCGACGCCCGCGGCGTGATCCTCAACTGCGTCACCGCGCCCGCCGAACGACAGATCTTCGAGCGCGCCGGCCTTTGGCTCGGGGCCGACTGGAGCGAGGCCTGCGAAGGCACTAACGGTATCGGCACCTGCCTGGTGGAGCGTCAGTCGCTGACCATCCATCAGGACGAACACTTTCGCGGCCGCCACACCGGCCTGACCTGCTCGGCGAGCCCGGTCTTCGATCCCCATGGCGAATTGCTGGCGGTGCTCGACGTGTCGTCGGCGCGGCGCGATGTGTCGCGGCAAAGTCAGTTCCACACCATGGCGCTGGTCAATCTGTCGGCGAAGATGATCGAGAGCTGCTACTTCCTGCGCTGCTTCGACAATCAATGGTTGTTGCGTTTTCACTTGCAGGCCGAGTCCGTCGGTTTGTTCAGCGAAGGCTTGCTGGCGTTCGACGGGGAAGGGCGCATTAGCGCGGTCAACCAGAGTGCGCTGAACCTGCTGGGACATATTCGCGGCGGCTTGCTTGGCAAGCCGGTGGAGGCGTTTTTCGATTGCTCGCTCGATGAGTTGCTCGGACGCGCGAGCACCAATGCCGCCGCCAGTTGGCCGTTGCGCACCCGTGATGGCCGCAAGCTGTTCGCGGTATTGCGCGGTGAGGCACGGCGACCGCTGCCGATTCCGATGGTGCCCGCGGCCAAGGTTGTACAAGCGCCGCGCCTGTCGGGCATTTGCCTGGATGACGCGATGTTGCAGGCGGACTTCCGCAAAGCCTTGCGCGTCTACGAGCGCGACGTGCCGCTGCTGATCAATGGTGAAACGGGGTCCGGCAAGGAGGCCTTTGCCAAGGCGGTGCACCACGCCAGCCAGCGGGCGGAGAAAGCCTTTGTCGCCCTCAACTGCGCGGCCATTCCCGAAAGCCTGATCGAAAGCGAGCTGTTCGGATATCGCGGCGGCAGCTTTACCGGTGCGCGCAAGGAAGGCATGCGCGGCAAGTTGCAGCAGGCCGATGGTGGGACCTTGTTCCTCGATGAAATCGGTGACATGCCACTGGCCATGCAGACGCGCTTGCTGAGGGTGCTCGAAGACCGTCAAGTGGTGCCGATCGGCGGCGAGCCGGAATCGGTGAATGTGCGGATCATCAGTGCCACTCACCGTAACTTGCTGGATCGTGTGCAGGACGGCAGCTTCCGTGAGGATTTGTATTACCGCCTCAACGGGCTGGAAGTCGCGTTGCCGGCCTTGCGTGATCGTAGCGACAAATCCCGGTTGCTCGACTTTCTGCTGGCCGAGGAGGCGGGCGGCGAAACCGTGTTGATCGACGGGCCGGCGCGGGCGGCCTTATTGGGATTCGCCTGGCCGGGAAACGTGCGGCAGTTGCGAAATGTGCTGCGTACGTTGGCCGCCCTGTGTGAGGACGGGCGGATTGGCCTGGAGGATTTGCCGGCGATGATTCGTTCAGCCAGGCCGGCGGTGGCGCAGGCTATCGAGGAACCATCGGAGCATCCGCTGGAAGATGCCGAGCGGCTGGCGTTGCTCACGGCGCTGGAGCAGACACGCTGGCACATGACCAACACGGCGGAGCAGTTGGGGGTCAGCCGCAATACCCTTTATCGCAAGCTGCGCAAGCACGGTATCGCCCGGTAAAAGCTTTTGTGGCGAGGGAGCTTGTCGGATCGCCGCACCGTCTCGCTCGACCGCGCAGCAGTCGCCTGTCGATTGCCCCCCGACTCAGTTCAGAACGACTGCGGTTCAAGGGTTTGGGGCTGCTGCGCAGCCCAGCGGGAGCAAGCTCCCTCGCCACAATGACCGCGGTGAATCTCAGCTAAAGAGTGCGATTTTCCCCTCCCTAAGCTAACCTGCGGCCATGTTTACGAGGTCGACTATGCACATTCATATTCTTGGTATCTGCGGCACTTTCATGGGGTCAATGGCGGTTCTGGCCAAAGAGCTGGGCCATCACGTGACGGGCTCCGATGCCAACGTCTATCCGCCGATGAGCACTCAGCTGCAAGCCCAGGGCATTGAATTGACCCAAGGCTACGCCCCGGCGCAACTCGATCCGGCCCCTGATCTGGTAGTGATCGGCAATGCCATGTCCCGGGGCAACCCGGCTGTGGAGTACGTGCTGAACAAAGGCCTGCCCTATGTCTCCGGTCCGCAATGGCTGGCCGATCACGTGCTGCAAGGTCGCTGGGTACTGGCGGTTGCCGGTACGCACGGCAAAACCACCACCAGCAGCATGCTGGCCTGGGTGCTGGAGCACGCGGGCATGAGCCCCGGCTTCCTGATCGGCGGCGTACCGCAGAACTTCTCGGTGTCGGCGCGTTTGGGCGATACGCCGTTCTTCGTCATCGAAGCCGACGAATACGACAGCGCGTTCTTCGACAAGCGTTCCAAGTTCGTTCACTACCGTCCACGTACGGCCATCCTGAACAACCTGGAATTCGATCACGCGGACATTTTCCCGGACCTGCCGGCCATCGAGCGGCAGTTCCATCATCTGGTGCGAACCATCCCGAGCGAAGGCCTGGTGATTCATCCGACTACTGAGCCGGCCTTGCTGCGCGTGATCGAGATGGGTTGCTGGACTCCGGTGCAAACCACCGGTGCCGGCGGCCAGTGGCAGGTCAAGCTGCTCAGTGAAGATGGCTCGAAGTTCGAAGTGATGTTCGAAGGCGTCGCCCAAGGTGTGGTCGAGTGGGACATGACTGGCCAGCACAACGTCGCCAACGCCCTGGCGACCCTGGCGGCCGCACGCCACGTCGGTGTGGTGCCGTCCATGGGCATCGCCGCGTTGAGCGCGTTCAAAAGCGTGAAGCGCCGGATGGAGAAAGTCGCGGAAGTGGGTGGCATCACCATTTATGACGACTTCGCTCACCATCCGACCGCCATCGCCACCACGCTGGATGGCCTGCGCAAGCGCATCGGCGATGCACCATTGATCGCGATCATCGAGCCGCGTTCCAACTCCATGAAGCTTGGCGCGCACCGTGACGGATTGCCGGAAAGCGTGGTCGATGCCGATCAGGTGATCTGGTACGCACCGGCCAACCTCGGCTGGGATCTGGCGGGTACCGCGGCGCTGTGCACCGTGCCGTCGATTGTCAGCGATTCCCTGGAAGGCATCATCGAGCGCGTGAAGAGCCAGGCTCAGCCGGGCACCCACGTGGTGATCATGAGCAACGGCGGCTTCGGCGGCCTGCACGGCAAACTGGCCGAGGCGCTCAAATGAACCATGGCCCGGACCGCATCACCCTGGCCATGACCGGCGCTTCGGGCGCCCAGTACGGTTTGCGTCTGCTCGACTGCCTGGTGCGGGAAGATCGTGAAGTGCACTTCCTGATTTCCAAGGCCGCGCAGTTGGTGATGGCCACCGAAACCGACGTCACACTGCCGGCCAAGCCGCAGATGATGCAGGCGTTCCTCACCGAATACACGGGGGCTGCCGCCGGGCAGATTCGGGTATACGGCAAGGAAGACTGGATGTCGCCGGTGGCCTCGGGTTCCGGCTCTCCGGCGGCGATGGTGGTGGTGCCGTGTTCCACGGGCACGTTGTCGGCCATCGCTACCGGTGCTTGCAACAACCTGATCGAACGGGCCGCCGACGTGACGCTCAAAGAGCGTCGGCAGTTGATCCTGGTGCCCCGTGAAGCGCCGTATTCGAGCATTCACCTGGAGCACATGCTCAAGTTGTCGAACATGGGCGTGACAATCCTGCCGGCATCTCCGGGCTTCTATCATCAGCCGCAAACCATCGACGACCTGATCGATTTCGTCGTGGCGCGGATCCTCAACCTGCTGAATATTCCTCAGGACATGTTGCCGCGCTGGGGCGAGCATCATCTGACCAGCGATGAATAAGCTGCTGGTGATGGTGCTGGCGCTGCAATTGGCCGGATGTGCGACCGTGCGCACCCTCGATGCAGCGAAGCCGGGGGCGCCGGTGGTGTACTCGGGGACTCGCCTGGATTTGTACGCGTTGAACGGTGGGTGCTGCGCGATGGACCGTTTCGGAGCCGAAGCACCGAGTTATCCGGGCGTTGATCTGCCGGCCAGTGCGTTGCTCGACACGCTGCTGTTGCCGTTGTCGTTGCTGACGGTGATCGGGGTGAGCTTTCAGGCGACGGGTGGATTGTAAGAGAGCGCTTCGCGCTCTATCGCGAGCAAGCTCGCTCCCACAGGATTTTGTGTTGTACACAAATTTTGTAATCGCTGAAAAAACCTGTGGGAGCGGGCTTGCCCGCGATGAGGCCCGCTCAGGCACCATAAAATTACTTGCCCAACTTCCTCAGCTCATCCGACTCGACAATCCTGACCCCGTCCTGCTCTTCCAGTGCCAGACGCCACATTGCCCGGGCCAACTGGCACGCTTCGATGCCGTGGTATTTGCCAGGAATCAGCCGAGACAGCGGGCCGGCGACTTTCTCGCCCAGTCGCGGTTCGGTGCGATCACCCAGCAATAGCGAAGGGCGGCAGATGGTCAACTGCGGCCAGTCCTGCGCGCGCAGTGCGTACTCCATCTCGCCTTTGACCCGGTTGTAGAAAATCGAGGATCTGCGATCGGCTCCCAGAGCACTGATCACGATCAGGTGCCGTGCGCCCATCTCCCGTGCACGTTTGGCAAAGGCTACGACCATGTCCAGGTCCACCGCGCGGAACGCCTGTTCCGAGCCCGCCTGTTTGATGGTGGTGCCCAGGCAGCAGTAGGCGATATCGACCCGGCCGTTCAACTGCGGCAGAAACTCCGCCGGGTCGCCGACGGGGTTTTCAAGGTGCGGGTGCTCGGCCAATGGCCTGCGTGAGGGGGCCAATACCCGTGAAATCGTTGGCTCGTTGAGCAAACGATCAAGCAGATGTTCACCGGTCAGTCCGGTGGCTCCGGCAAGCAATACGTGCTGAGGCGTCAAGTACATAGTGTTTCTCCCTTGATACTATTCAGCTTAGTTGCTGTTTGCATCCTTGCTTTCGATGGACGCACTTTGCAGGGCTTTTCGTGCCTGCTGTTTGCGCAGCAGTTGCCAATGCGAGAGGACGGTTTTCGGTGCCCAGATCTGTGGTTCGGACGCTTCGAAACCGTCCGCCAGTTCACGTTCGGCGACAGTGGCCTTGGCCAGTTTGAAGGCTTGTTCCAGGTCATCGGTCTGGTTCAGGGCCTGGGCGAACAGGGCATCGCCGAAGTAAGTGAAGTTGGCTTCCTCCGAGCAACCGAAGGACACTCGGTCGGCCCGCGAGGCTGTCATGATCAGGGTCCGTTCATCCTTGAGGGCGGGGATGAAACCGCCGGAGTAGCAGGACGAAATCACGATGATCTTGTCGCGGTTCTTCAGTGGGGCGAGAACAGCGGCCAATTCGTCGGCCGGCAGATCGGCCAATTCCATGCGTGGCTGGTCTAGCACCAGTTCGTGTTCGCTGGTGCCATGGCTGGTCAGGTAGATGAAAATCAGGTCTTCCGGACCGCTGCGTTCGGCCAGCGTCAGGGCTGCGCGGCGCAGGTTTTCCCGGGTAGCCATCGGGCGGTCGGCGAGGTGGTCACGATGGTTCACCAGGCGGATCTGGCCAAAGGTGCCGAAACGGGTGTTGAGCATGTTGGCGACATAGTCGGATTCGCGCAGAAACACGCTTTGCTTGCCATCGCCACCCAGGGTCAACGAATACAGCTCCACCGCCGGGGTCGAGGGTGGAACGTTGGCCAGCGCTGCGTCGAGCAGGCGCCCCTGGGCCAGCAGGCCGAGCTCCAGGGTGTCGGGCAGTAATTTGCCCTCGGCGTCGCGTACGCGCTGGCCGTTGATCCAGGTGCCGCTGAGCACGGTGCCGTCGGTCAACACCAATGTGCCGCGCCCCTGGTAACTGTCGTTGTCGAACTGGCCGGTGTAAAAGCTGCCGTCGGACAGGTTCAAGCGACCCTGGCCGGAAAAGCGCCAGTCATTGAACTGGCCGATGTAGTGGCTGCCGTCAGTGCCGATCAACTCGCCCTTGCCGTTCAGCGAGCCTTCCTTGAACTGACCCAGCCAGACATCGCCGTCGGCGTTTTCGTAGCGGCCCTTGCCGTGCAGTTGATTGTTCTTGAAGCTGCCGACATAGATGTCGCCGTCGGCGCTGTTGAAAGTCCCGTTGCCTTCCAGCTGGCCGTCGACGAAATGCCCGGTGAACTGATTGCCGTTGCCGTCGCCGCGCTGACCTTCGCCATTGGGTTTGCCGTGGGCGAACTGGCCTTGATAGGAGCTGCCGTCTTCGAGTTCGAGTCGCCCCAGGCCGGCGTATTGATCGGCCTTGAACTCTCCGCGATAGCTCATGCCGTTTTCTTTGAGTGTGCCTTCGCCGTTGCGCCGGCCGGCCTTGAAGCCGCCGCTGTAGCTGCTGGCGTTGGTGGTCAGTGCCCCCTGGCCGTCGAACAGTCCCTGATTGAACTGCCCGCGATAGACTTCGCCATTGCTGCCATGCCATTCGCCCTGGCCCTGCCACTGGCCTTTGTCGAACTCGCCGGCGTACCAGCTGCCATTCGGGTAGTCGATACGCCCCTTGCCTTGCAGCAAACCATTGACCAGATCACCGCGATAGCGTCCGCCGTCCGGCAGGCGTGCGTCAGGAGGCAATGGCGATTCGCCGTCGCCGCAAGCGGTGAGCATCAGGGTCAAGGCGAGGAGTGCAAGTGGGCGCATAGCGGATTCCGGGCAATTAGGCGAGGGAGTATGCCGCAGCTATGTGCCCTTATACAGGTCGAGGTACCGCGTGAGGTCGCGAAACAGCGTGAACTGCTTCGCATCCAGGACGGTTTATACGAAGCACAGGGACAGGGGTTCGGCGATGTACGCCGGTTTGTCCGAACCTTCGATTTCCAGGGTGGTGGTGGCCTTGAGCAGCCATTGGCCGGGTTTCTTCTCGATGACTTCGGTCAGGTCGACCTTCAGGCGCACTTTCGAATTGACCTTGACCGGCTGGATGAAGCGCACGCTGTCGAGGCCGTAGTTGACCACCATCTTCAAGCCTTCTGGCATGACGAGGATGTCTTCCATCAATTTCGGGATCAGCGACAACGACAGGAAGCCGTGAGCGATGGTGCAGCCAAATGGCGTTTGCGCGGCCTTGACCGGGTCGACGTGGATGAACTGAAAATCCCCTGTGGCTTCGGCGAACAGGTTGATGCGGTCCTGGTCGATGGTGAGCCATTCGGAACGTCCAAGTTCCTTGCCGACATAATCTTTGAGCTCTGCAACTGGAACATAGGGCATTGAGACTCTCCTTGGGTTCATCGGTTTTATGGTTTTGGCTTGCGGGGATCTGACCTCCCGGCTTACCACTTTAGATCAACATGGCCAAACGCTCCGGTCAACTGACCATGCTTTTGGCGAATGCCGGTCTATAGCGCGAGCATGCTTATAATGCCCTGCCAATGCGGGTGACGGATTTTGCGGGAGATCTTTGATGCTGTTACGGGGCCTGACGTGGCTGGTGCTGTTCCAATTGCTCGGCACTGCGATCAATCATTTGTTCTTGCCGGTGCTGCCGGGGCCGATTGTGGGGTTGCTGCTGTTGCTGGTGTACCTCATCTGTCGCGGACAGGTCGGCGAACCGCTGAACCTGGCGGCCAGCAGCCTGCTGCGCTACCTGCCGCTGTTGCTGGTACCGCCGGCCGTGGGCGTAATGGTCTACGCCGCTGACATCGCGGCGGATTTCTGGGCCATTGTCGGTGCACTGGTGTTGTCACTGCTGCTTTCGATGGCCTTCGCCGGGGTGCTGATGCAGCGCATGGTCAAGCGTCACGCTCACTCCGAGGACAACCAATGATCTTCGACTGGCACGGCGCCTGGACGTCGGTAATTCATCATCCCTTGTTTGGTATCGGCATCACTCTTGGCGCCTACCAACTCGTCCTGGCGGCATTCGAGAAAACCCGATGGATCTTTTTGCAGCCGGTGCTTGTCTCCATGTTGCTGGTGATCGGCGTGCTGGTGGGTTGCGGCCTGACCTACGCCGAGTACCGCAAGAGCACCGAGATTCTCAGCATCCTGTTAGGCCCGGCCACTGTCGCGCTGGCGGTGCCGCTTTATCTCAACCTGCGACGGATTCGGCAGTTGTTCTGGCCGATATTTACTACGCTGGTGATAGGTGGGGTGGTGGCCACGGGGATGGGTGTGTTACTGGGCTGGTCGTTCGGTGCCGAGCACATGATCCTGATGACCATGGCGCCGAAATCGGTGACTTCGCCTATCGCCATGTTGGTGGCTGAGCAGATCGGTGGTGTCGCGGCGCTGGCAGCGGTGTTCGTCTTGATTACTGGCGTGATCGGCGCGATTTTCGGCCCGGCGTTGTTGACCCGTCTCGGCGTGCACAGCCCGGAAGCCAGGGGCATGGCGCTGGGCATGACGGCCCACGCGGTCGGAACGTCGGTGGCGTTGCAGGAAAGTGAAGAGTGCGGTGCCTTCGCGGCGCTGGCGATGAGCCTGATGGGTGTGGCCACGGCGGTGTTCCTGCCGTTGGCGGTATCGATGGTGGTGTAAGGAAATGTCTATGAGTCTGCCGCTTTTTCCGCTCAATACAGTGCTGTTTCCAGGCTGCATCCTCGACTTGCAGATCTTCGAGGCGCGCTATCTGGACATGATCGGCCGCTGCATGAAGCAGGGCGGCGGGTTCGGCGTGGTATGCATCCTCGATGGCGAAGAAGTCGGTATCGCCCCGGCTGGATACGCCCTGGTCGGGTGCGAGGCGCTGATCACCGATTTCAAGCAGCAGGAAAACGGCCTGCTGGGGATCCGGGTTCAGGGCGGGCGGCGTTTCCATGTATTACGAACGGACGTCCAGCGCGATCAGTTGACCGTCGCCGAGGTCGAGTGGCTGGAAGACGAGCCGGAGCAACCGTTGCAGGACGAAGATGCCGACCTGGTGGCGCTGCTCAAGGCTTTGGCCGAACACCCGATGGTCGAAGCCTTGAACATGGGCACCGAAGCGACCGGCCAGCAGTCGCTGGCCAATCAGTTGGCGTACCTGTTGCCCTTCGCTGAACTGGACAAGATCGACCTGCTGCAACTCGATGATCCGCAGCAACGACTGGATGCGATTCAGGCGTTGCTGGATGAGTTGCAGGGGGAATTGTTTGCCTGATTAATAATGATAAACCAACGATTGTTTGGCTGGGTGTTGTTTGGTTGGGTCATCAATTTAATGGTTGGTTGTTCAGGGGTAGTAGTCAGTTTGCCTGTCTGGTCGTTGTATTGATTTATAATAAATTCGGGTAGTGGTTTGTGTTGATCTGTAAAGTTCAGCTGATTATATTTGCGTTGCCTGCATGAGGCGGGCATTACATATATAAGGAGCTGTTTTGTGAGAGATTTAAATGGTGATGAACGTACGTTGTGGGGGTTGTGCTTTTCCCGTGTCATGGTGAAGTATGTTTTTGTAAATACAGCACCGGTCGACGTTGAGTTTGCGGCGAACTCGGCGGCGAATGCGGCGAATGCGTTGGTCCTGGAGCGACGTTCGGGTGTGAGTGCCAATCGCGATAGTTTTGAACAACGACTCTGGGATGATTATGCGGGGGAGGCGATGATCAAATTCTCTACGCAAGTTCGTTGGAAGATGGATGACTATGTTGCCGTCGCTCGTCAGGTTGCCAGTCATGCCAAAGCAGCCATTGAGAAATATCGTGGTGTTAGTGGTTCGAATTTGCCAAGCTTCCCTTTTGATGTGTGAGATTTAATATAAGTCATCAGGAATCGTTGTTGTTTGGTATGGAGGCGATTGCTGGTTGGCCTGCAGTGATTGAATGAGTCACTGAAAAGTTGTTTGTCTGGCATTGTTGAGAAGATCGCAGTCTTTGGCAGCTTCTACAGGGCTAACACCCCATTCATGTAGGTGCGACTGAACGCTGCGATCTTCTGTTTTATCTAGTACGCATACCGCAACATCGTATGCGGTAAATGCCTCAACACGAAGAAGCCGAACAATGCCAGCAGCGCCGGCAACACCAGCCACCAGACCTTGGGCGGCAAAGCGTTGAGCGGTTCTTTGCGCTGGATCAGCCACAGGCTGGCCGCGCAGACACACGCCGCCAGCATTGCGCCGGCCAATACATCCGTCGGCCAATGCGCTCCGAGGTAGACCCGCGAAAGCGAAATTGCCATTGCGGGCAGGCAGCCCACCAATAACCAGGTCAGACGCATCCGGGGCGGTTGCCCGCGGCCGGCCAGGACGGCGAGGGTCAGGAACAGCGCGAAAGACCCTGAAGCATGGCCGCTGGGCATGCTGTAGCTGGTGAGCGGGTCGCTCAACACTTCGGGGCGCACGCGGGCGAAAAAGTACTTGGTCGCGGTATTGGCCAGTGCCGTGAAGAGCAGCGTGCTGCCCGCGAAGATCGCGTGCTGCCATTGCCGCATCAGCAGCAGCAAACCGGTCAGTAGCGCACTGAACAGCAACATGTTGCGGAATTCGCCGATCAGCGTGAAGACCACCGCTACTTCATCCAGCAACGGTTTACGATGTTCCTGCACCAGCGTCATCACGCCTTGATCGAGTGCGGACAGGTGCGAATATCCGATAAACAGCCCCGCCAGAATCAGCAGACTCATCCCGGTAATGAACAATGTCGCGCGGCGATGCCGGCGCAGGCTGCTGGTCGCGCTCAAGCCGACCATCAGAGCAATACTGCCGGCAACAACCCCGGCCTGGAGCCAGAAACCTTCGGGTAAAGGCAAGCGGATTGCCGCGCCCGTGGCCCAGCCAGGCATCAGATAAGCGACAGACCAACCCGCGCCGGCCAGCAGGCTGACAGCGAAGAAACGCGGGAAAGGCATGTCGCACATGCCGGCCACCATGGGCAGCATGGGCCGCAGGGGGCCGATAAAACGCCCGACCAGCAGGCTGGCGATGCCGTAGCGCTGGAAATATGACTCGGCCCCGGCGATCCATTCCGGATGATGGCGCAAGCCCGGCAGGCGCCGGATGTTCTGATGGAAGTGCCGTCCCAGAAAATACGAAATGACGTCACCCAGCACCCCGGCGACGAAACCCAGCAAGAGCGTCTCACTGAGCGTCAGCGCGCCACTGCCTGCCAGTACCGCCACGGCGAACAGTAACACCGTGCCGGGAACGATCAGCCCGGCAATCGCCAGGCATTCCACAAAGGCCACGATGAATACCGCTGCCGCCAGCCACTGCGGGTTGACCGCCAACCATCCGGTCACGCTATCGAGCCATGGGCCCATAAAAACCACTCCATCAAATGTTCAATTGCTTCCAGGGGATAAGTGCAACTTTGAATACGCCACTGACCCCTGTGGGAGCGGGCTTGCCCGCGAATAGGCCCTATCGGTCAATATTGACGTCGCCTGACACGCCGCCTTCGCGGGCAAGCCCGCTCCCACAGGGGATCTCCGTTTGCATCAAGTCTGAGCCAATCTCAGGTCAGCACAAAATAATCGCGACCTTCGACCTGGCCCCGTCGTAGCGGGTTGCGCGTGCAATAAGCCGCGTAGGCTGCATCGACGAAGCGGTACATCAGGTGTTCATCGCGCCCGTGGGGGATGCCCAGCCGCGTGGTCTGGATGATGTGGGCGGGCGTCTGGCCGACGTGTTCCACCAGCAGCACCTCATGATCGAAGCGTTTGGCGTCCCACACCGGTACTTTCAGGCCCAGTGCCTTGCACAGCAGGGTTTGCCCGGCGCAGAGTTTTTGTGACGGGCGAGGGCGGCCCTGGGCATCGGGATTGTTCAATAGCATCTGTGCAAGGCTGGCAGGCCCGCTCAATTGATCGACCCACGGGTAGGCGGATTTGATCAGCACGGCGTTACCTGGACCCTGGGCACTGAAGTTCAGTGAATCGCCGCCCCGGGCGTAATACATATAGATGTGGCCGCCATCCAGAAACAAAGCCTTACGTTTTTCTGTGTAGCCGAGGGACGCGTGGCTACCCTTTTCTGCACAGTAATAGGCTTCGGTCTCGATGATCCTGGCGCTGAGCCACAGGTCACCAACCCGATGGCGAATGACTTTGCCCAGTAAGTCCCGGGCCAGAATTTTCGCGTCACGGTCGAAAAACGCGTCCGGGAGGCCCGTGGGCAGGCTCACGGCGGACGTTCGAACAGTCAGGTTGGACATGATGACCGGCATTTGTCAGGGCTGAATGAGTCGTGATGATAACAATTTGCAGCTTAATCCCGGCTGAACATCGGCAAATTGCCCTCCATTTCGACCATCCGCCTGTCACCGCTGTTAGTCAGTGGGCGCGACAGCTATAATCTGTCGCTTTACTCTTTACCAAGACCTAATCAAAGACCACGCCAGACCATGACTGAGTCCGTTCTTGACTATATGACCCGCCTGGGTCGCGCTGCCCGCGAAGCTTCCCGCGTGATCGGCCGTGCCAGTACCGCGCAGAAGAACCGCGCCCTGCAGGCCACCGCCAACGCGCTGGACGCTGCCCGCGCCGAGCTGACGGCGGCCAATGAACAGGATTTGGCCGCCGGTCGTGCCAATGGTCTTGAGCCGGCCCTGCTCGAACGCCTGGCGCTGACCCCGGCGCGTATCGACGGCATGATCGTCGGCCTGCGTCAGGTAGCGGCCCTGCCGGACCCGGTAGGCGCGATCCGCGACATGAGCTTCCGTCCGTCCGGTATTCAGGTCGGCAAGATGCGTGTGCCGTTGGGCGTGATCGGAATCATCTACGAGTCGCGGCCGAACGTGACCATCGATGCCGCGAGCCTGTGCCTGAAGTCCGGTAACGCAACCATCCTGCGTGGCGGTTCCGAGGCGATTCATTCCAATCGCGCCATCGCCGCCTGCATTCAGCGTGGCCTGGCCGAGGCCGATCTGCCGGCCGCGGTGGTGCAAGTGGTCGAAACCACCGATCGCGCTGCCGTCGGCGCGCTGATCACCATGCCTGAGTACGTCGATGTCATCGTACCGCGCGGCGGCCGTGGCCTGATCGAGCGCGTCAGCCGTGATGCCCGTGTCCCGGTGATCAAGCACCTGGACGGCATCTGCCATGTTTACGTGAGTGAGCATGCCGACCTGGCCAAGGCCCAGCGCATCGCGTTCAACGCCAAGACTTACCGTTATGGCATCTGCGGAGCCATGGAAACGCTGCTGGTGGATCAAACCGTCGCCAAGGAGTTCCTGCCGGCGATGGCTGCCCAGTTCCGCGAAAAAGGCGTCGAGCTGCGCGGTTGCGAGCGCACCCGGGCGATCATCGAGGCCGTGCCGGCCACCGAGCAAGACTGGAGCACCGAGTACCTGGCGGCAATTCTGTCGATCCGCGTGGTCGACGGACTGGACCAGGCCATCGAGCACATCAATCATTACGGCTCCCATCACACCGATTCGATTGTCAGCGAACACCAGGGCGACACCCGGCGTTTCGTGGCTGAAGTCGATTCCTCGTCGGTGATGATCAATACCCCGACATGCTTCGCCGATGGCTTCGAATACGGATTGGGTGCCGAGATCGGCATTTCTACTGATAAGCTGCACGCCCGCGGCCCGGTGGGCCTCGAAGGACTGACCTGCGAGAAGTACATCGTGGTCGGCGACGGGCAGCTGCGCGGACAGGAGCCGGTCTGACTTGGGCGACTTCGACCCGTCAGCCCCGGTCACTGCCAGCGAGCCAGCCCCTCGCCGCATTGGCGTGCTGGGCGGAACGTTCGACCCGGTGCACATCGGCCATTTGCGCGGTGCGCTGGAAGTCGCCGAAACCCTGGCCCTCGATGAGTTGCGCCTGACACCCAGTGCCAGGCCGCCCCATCGGGACAAGCCGCAGGTGTCGGCAAAAGACCGTCTGGCGATGGTCGAGTGCGCGGTGGCCGGTGTGGCGCCGTTGGTGGTGGACGCCCGCGAATTGCAGCGGGACAAACCGTCCTACACCATTGATACCCTGGAACTGATGCGCGCCGAACTGGCCGAATCCGACCAGGTTTTTCTGCTTTTGGGCTGGGACGCTTTTTGCGGCCTGCCCACTTGGCACCGCTGGGAAGAGTTGCTCCAGCATTGCCATATCCTGGTGTTGCAACGCCCGGATGCCGACAGCGAACCGCCGGATGCCTTGCGCAACCTGCTGGCAGCGCGCTCGGTGAGCGACCCGCTGGCCCTCAAAGGGCCGAGCGGACAGATTGCATTCGTCTGGCAGACACCGCTCGCGGTATCCGCCACCCAGATCCGTCAACTGCTGGCCAGCGGTAAGTCGGTACGTTTCCTGGTGCCCGACGCGGTCCTGGCCTACATCGATGCGCACGGTCTGTACCGTGCGTCGAACTGAATAGGAGTGCCTCAAGGCACGTGGCAACAACGTGTATTGAAGCGCCCGAACATACGAGCAAAACGAGTTTTATATGACGAGCAACAACGAAAGCAAAGTAAAACGCAAAGGCACATTCAAGAGTGCCCCGTTGCCGGAAAAGGTCCTCGCCGCCGAGCCGCCTAAAGGCGACGAGCTGGTCAAGATCGCCGTAGCCGCCCTGGAAGACGTCAAGGCCCAGGACGTGCTGGTGATTGATGTTCGCGACAAGCAGAGCATCACTGACTACATGATCATCGCCACCGGTACCTCCAACCGCCAGATCGGCGCGATGCTGGACAAGGTTCGCGAGGCCGTCAAAGCCCTGGGTATCAAGCCGCTGGGTGAAGAAGGCAAGGGCGACAGCGACTGGGTGCTGTTGGACATGGACGACGTGATCGTTCATATGATGACCTCCAACGCCCGTCAGTTCTACGACCTGGAGCGCCTGTGGAAAGGTGCCGAGCAGAGCCGTGCAGCCGATGGCAAGCACCACAGCCCTGAAGTTGGTCACGAGCACTTCAACAAGCTCAACAAAGACCAGGAATAAGGGACCGCTGTGCGACTGCGACTGATCGCCGTCGGTTCACGCATGCCCAAATGGGTGGAAGAAGGCTGGCATGAATATGCCAAGCGTCTTCCGTCCGAGCTGGCGCTGGAACTGGTGGAAATTCCGCTCAATACCCGTGGCAAGAACGCCGACGTGGCCCGTTTCATCCGCCAGGAAGGCGAAGCCATGCTGGCCAAGGTCGGGCCGAACGAGCGGATTGTCACTCTCGAAGTCCATGGCAAGCCCTGGAGCACCGAGCAACTGGCGGTCGAACTCGATCGCTGGCGGCTGGACTCACGCACCGTCAACTTCATGGTCGGTGGCCCCGAAGGGCTGGCGCCGGAAGTCTGTGCGCGGGCTGACCAGCGCTGGTCGTTGTCGCCGCTGACCTTGCCGCACCCGCTGGTGCGGATCCTGATCGGCGAACAGATGTACCGTGCCTGGACCGTGCTGTCCGGTCACCCTTACCACAAGTAGTTCTGCCCCCATGTCCCAGCCGATCCGCATCAAGGACCACGAAAAAGACGCCCGTCTGGTGCGTGGGCGCGTCGTGTTCGGGGCAATTGCGGTGGTAGCGCTGATTGGCGTACTGATCGCTCGCCTGTATTTCTTGCAAGTGATCCAGTACGAGTACCATTCGACCCTGTCGGAAAACAACCGCGTCCATGTGCAGCCGATTCCACCCACTCGCGGGCTGATTTTCGACCGCAATGGCGTTGTGATTGCCGACAACCGGCCCAGTTTCAGCCTGAGCATGACCCGCGAGCGTTCTGGCGATTGGCAGCAAGTACTCGACGTGATCGTCGAAGTGCTGGAACTGACACCCGAGGACCGGGTGATCTTTGAGAAGCGCATGCGTCAGGGGCGTCGGCCGTTCGAGCCGGTGCCGATCCTGTTTGAGCTGACTGAAGAGCAGATCGCGCGAATTGCCGTGAACCAGTTCAGGCTGCCGGGGGTGGAAGTGGTCGCGCAACTGGTTCGTCACTATCCCCAGGGCGCGCATTTTGCGCACTCGGTGGGCTACATGGGGCGGATCAACGAGAAAGAGCTCAAGTCTCTGGACCCGGTCAGTTATAGCGGCACCCATCAGATCGGCAAAACCGGCATCGAGCGCTTTTATGAGCCGGAGCTGCATGGTCAGGTGGGTTACGAGGAGGTCGAGACCAACGCTCGGGGCCGTGTATTGCGGGTGCTCAAGCGCACCGAACCGGTTTCCGGCAAAGACATCGTCCTGAGCCTGGACATCAAATTGCAGGAAGCCGCCGAAGCCGCGCTCGGCGGTCGTCGTGGTGCGGTGGTGGCCCTGAACCCGAAAACCGGCGAGGTGCTGGCGATGGTCAGTCAGCCGAGCTTCGATCCGAACCTGTTCGTCACCGGCATCAGCTCCAAGGCCTATTCCGAACTGCGCGACTCCATCGACCGGCCGCTGTTCAACCGCGTATTGCGCGGTCTGTACCCGCCGGGTTCGACCATCAAGCCTGCTGTGGCGATTGCCGGTCTGGATTCGGGCGTGGTGACGGCCTCGACCCGGGTGTTCGACCCCGGTTACTACATGCTGCCCAACTACGATCACAAGTACCGCAACTGGAACCGCACCGGTGATGGTTTTGTCGACCTCGACACGGCGATCATGCGTTCCAACGACACTTACTTCTATGACCTTGCCCACAAGCTGGGGATCGATCGGTTGTCGTCGTATCTGTCCAAGTTCGGTATCGGTCAGAAGGTTTCCCTGGACATGTTCGAGGAATCGCCGGGTCTGATGCCGACCCGCGAATGGAAGCGCGCGACCCGTCGCCAGGCATGGTTCCCGGGCGAAACGCTGATTCTCGGGATCGGTCAGGGCTACATGCAGTCGACCCCACTGCAACTGGCCCAGGCCACGGCGCTGGTGGCCAACAAAGGCATCTGGAACCGTCCTCACCTGGCCAAGACCATCGAAGGCGAGAAACCGGTGGATCAGAACCCGATGCCGGACATTATCCTGCGCGATCCGTCTGACTGGACCAAGGTCAACCACGGCATGCAGCAGGTGATGCACGGCGCCCGCGGGACCGCACGCAAGGCTTCGATCGGTGCGCAGTACCGTATCGCGGGCAAGAGTGGTACGGCCCAGGTGGTCGCGATCAAGCAGGGCGAGAAGTACGACCGCTCCAAGGTTCAGGAGCGCCACCGCGACCACGCCTTGTTCGTGGGCTTCGCCCCGGCGGACGATCCGCAGATTGTGGTGTCGGTGATGGTCGAGAACGGTGAGTCCGGCTCCGGCGTCGCCGCGCCAGTGGTGCGTCAGATCATGGACGCCTGGTTGCTCGACCAGAACGGGCACCTCAAAGCCGAATACGCCAGCCCTACTAGCGCGGAGGCCACGGCCCGTGATGAATAATTTTGATCGCATGCTCTCCAGTGAGGATGTGATGCGTCGCCGTGCGACGCTGCTACAACGCCTGCACATTGACGGCCCGCTGCTGATCCTGCTGCTGACCCTCGCCGCCGGCAGCCTGTTCGTGCTGTATTCGGCCAGCGGCAAGAGCTGGGATCTGCTGGGCAAGCAAGCCACTTCGTTTGGCATCGGCCTGGTGTCGATGATCGTCATCGCCCAGTTCGAGCCGCGATTCATGGCACGCTGGGTGCCACTGGGCTACGTGGTCGGGGTGATGCTGTTGCTGGTGGTGGACATCATGGGCCACAACGCCATGGGCGCTACCCGCTGGATCAATATTCCCGGGGTGATTCGCTTCCAGCCCTCGGAATTCATGAAGATCCTGATGCCGGCGACCATTGCCTGGTATTTGTCCAAACGCACATTGCCGCCCCAGCTCAAACATGTGGGCGTCAGCCTGATGCTGATCGGCGTGCCGTTCATTCTGATCGTGCGGCAACCGGACCTGGGCACTTCGCTGCTGATCCTGGCCGGCGGCGCATTCGTGCTGTTCATGGGTGGCCTGCGCTGGCGCTGGATCCTCAGCGTGCTGGCCGCCGCCGTTCCCGTGGCGATTGCCATGTGGTTCTTCATCATGCACGACTACCAGAAGCAGCGAATCCTGACGTTCCTCGACCCGGAGAGCGATCCGCTCGGTACCGGCTGGAACATCATCCAGTCCAAGGCCGCCATCGGCTCCGGTGGTGTGTTCGGCAAGGGCTGGTTGCTGGGTACCCAGTCGCACCTGGACTTCCTGCCGGAAAGCCATACCGACTTCATCATTGCGGTACTGGGTGAAGAGTTCGGCCTGGTGGGGATCTGCGCGCTGTTGCTGATCTACCTGCTGTTGATCGGCCGCGGCCTGGTGATTACTGCCCAAGCGCAGACATTGTTCGGCAAGTTGCTCGCGGGCAGCCTGACCATGACGTTTTTTGTTTATGTTTTCGTCAACATCGGTATGGTCAGTGGCCTGTTGCCGGTGGTGGGGGTGCCGTTGCCTTTCATTAGCTACGGAGGAACTTCGCTGGTAACGCTACTGTCAGCGTTTGGGGTTTTGATGTCGATCCATACCCATCGCAAGTGGATCGCGCAGGTTTGAATAAGGTGAAATTTTCAATGCAAGTAATGCGTGGCTGGGCGACTCGATACGCGCCATGGGTCGGCCTGGTAAGCATCCTTGGCACCATGCAGGAAGCGTTGGCCGGCGACTACGAAGGCTCACCCCAGGTGGCCGAATTCGTCGGTGAAATGACCCGCGACTACGGTTTCGCCGGTGAGCAATTGATGGGCGTGTTCCGCGAGGCCGAGCGCAAGCAGTCGATTCTGGACGCCATCTCGAAACCCGCCGAACGGGTTAAGCAGTGGAGCGAATATCGCCCGATGTTCATCACCGATGCGCGCATCGCCCGGGGTGTGGATTTCTGGCGTCAGCACGAAGCGGTGCTGGCCCGTGCCGAGCAGGAATACGGCGTGCCGGCCCAGGTGATTGTCTCGATCATCGGCGTTGAAACCTTTTTCGGCCGTAATACCGGAAATTTCCGGGTGATCGATGCCTTGTCGACCCTGGGTTTCGACTATCCTCCCCGTGCCGAGTTTTTCCGCAAGGAGTTGCGTGAGTTCCTGCTGCTGGCCCGTGAAGAGCAGGTCGATCCATTGACGCTCAAAGGCTCCTACGCCGGCGCAATGGGATTGCCGCAATTCATGCCGAGCAGTTTCCGCGCCTATGCGGTGGATTTCGACGGTGATGGCCATATCAACATCTGGACCAACCCGGACGATGCCATCGGCAGTGTCGCCAGTTACTTCAAGCGTCATGGCTGGGTTGCAGGCGAACCGGTGGTCAGCCGCGCCGATGTCCGTGGCGATCAGGTCGACGAAGGTCTGACCACAGGAATCGAACCGACGAAAACCGTCGGGGAGTTGCGAGCCCTGGGGTGGTCAAGTCATGATGCGCTGCGCGATGATATGCCGGTTACTGCGTTCCGCCTGGAAGGCGACAATGGCCCCGAGTACTGGATGGGCCTGAAGAATTTTTACGCGATCACGCGATATAACCGCAGCGTGATGTACGCCATGGCCGTACATCAACTGTCTGAACAGCTGGTCCAAGCACGGGGCGTCAAGTAATGCGGGCATTGCCTATCAATAAACCCCTGAAGCTGATGGCATTCGCCGCGCTGGCAGTGCTGGTCGCCAGTTGTTCGACCAGCCGCGCGCCAGCCCAGAAGACCAGCACCGCCGCCGTGCGCACGACGCCGGGGCTGGACATCAACCGCGCCCACAAGGATGGCGCGCCATGGTGGGATGTCGATGTTTCGCGCATCCCGGACGCCACGCCGACCCTGCATACCGGCCCGTACAAGGCCAACCCGTACACCGTGCTGGGCAAGACATACTTTCCGCTGCAAGAGTCCAAGACCTACGTGCAGTCGGGCACGGCGTCCTGGTACGGCACCAAGTTCCACGGTCAGAACACTGCCAACGGCGAAGTGTATGACCTGTACGGCATGAGTGCCGCGCACAAGACATTGCCACTGCCAAGCTACGTCCGGGTGACCAACCTGGACAACAACAAGAGCGTGATTCTGCGAGTCAACGACCGCGGTCCGTTCTACTCGGACCGGATCATCGACTTGTCCTACGCTGCCGCCAAGAAGCTCGGTTACGCCGAAACCGGCACGGCGCGGGTCAAGGTCGAAGGCATCGACCCGCAGCAATGGTGGGCCGCCAAGGGCCGTCCGGCACCATTAATGCTCAACGAACCGAAAGTCGCGCAGAATAGCGCCCCGGTGATTACGGCTTCGGCCGGTACCGTTGAGCAATGGACACCGCCGCCGCAGCAACACGCCGCCGCGGTGGTGCCTGTGCAGCTTGATGCAAAAAAAAACGCTTCTGCATCAGCCTCTGGCCAGTATCTGCAGGTGGGCGCGTTCGCCAACCCGGACGCTGCAGAACTCCTGAGATCGAAGCTCAGCGGGATGGTGAGCGCTCCGGTGTTCATCAGCTCGATCGTGCGCAATCAGCAGACCCTGCATCGGGTTCGCCTGGGCCCGATCGGATCGCCGGGTGAAATCCAGCAGGTGCAGAACAGTGTCCGGCTGGCCAATCTCGGTTCGCCAAGCGTTGTGACTGAGTAATACGTAGGACTTGATTGACGGTTCATCTGCGGTTTTGGGGGGTGAACCAGGTTGTTGGCTCTTCGAAGAACAAAAGCCCGGCAAAGGGTGATTGGAGTGAGCAACTGAACACGCGATGACTCGTTAGAAAGTCATCTGATTAGTTTTGCCCTTGGGCAGTTTCCATTAGCGATTTCGAGAGACGGATGAACATCACCACCTTTGCCAAACGCCTGTTCCTGCTAGTCCCGCTGCTTCTCTCACCCGCCGCATTCGCGGTCGAGATGATGCCTTCGCCACCACAACTGGCCGCCAAGGCCTATGTGCTCATGGATGCCAGCAGCGGCAACGTGCTGGTCGAGAACAATGGTGACCAGCGTCTGCCACCGGCCAGCCTGACCAAGCTGATGACCGCGTACATCGCGACCCTGGAAATCCGTCGTGGCCAGATCGGCGAAAACGACCCGGTAACCGTCAGCGAAAACGCCTGGCGTACCGGCGGTTCGCGGATGTTCATCAAGGTCGGCTCTCAGGTCACCGTCAGCGACCTGCTGCACGGCATCATCATCCAGTCGGGCAACGACGCCAGTGTTGCGCTCTCCGAGCACATCGCCGGCAGCGAAGACGCGTTCGCCGACATGATGAACAAAACCGTTGGCGACCTGGGCATGACCAACAGCCACTTCATGAACCCGACCGGACTGCCGAACCCGGAGCACTATTCGTCGGCTCACGACATGGCTGTGCTGGCTCGCGCGATCATCCACGAAGACCCGGCTCACTACGCGATCTACTCGCAGAAAGAGTTCTTCTGGAACGGCATCAAGCAGCCGAACCGCAACCTGCTGTTGTGGCGTGACAAGACCGTCGACGGTCTGAAAACCGGCCACACCGACGAAGCCGGCTACTGCATGGTGTCCTCGGCCGTACGTGATGGCATGCGCCTGATCGCCGTGGTCTTCGGCACCAATAGCGAAGTGGCCCGTGCCGCCGAAACCCAGAAGCTGCTGACCTACGGTTTCCGTTTCTTCGAAACCCAGACCTTCTACCAGAAGGGCACCGAGCTGGCTCAGGCTCCAGTCTGGAAAGGTTCCACCAACCAGGTCAAGGCTGGCCTGGCGCAAGACCTGACCATGACCCTGCCAAAAGGCCAGCTGAAAAAGCTCGCTGCCAGCATGACCATGAACCCGCAGCTGATCGCGCCAATCGCCAAAGGCGACGTGATCGGTAAAGTCGAAGTCAAACTGGACGACAAGGTGGTGCACAGCGCCGATCTGATCGCCCTGGATGGCGTCGAAGAGGGTGGTATCTTCCGCCGCATGTGGGATAGCATCCGTCTATTCTTCTACGGCTTGTTCAACTGATAGTGTGCACCTGCATGGCCCTGCGCTGATCCGGCGCGGGGCTTTGCCGTCGCCACGGCTTACGCTTACGAGGCCGTTACGCCATGACCGATACCGAAGTAAAGGCGCCAAAGATCGAGTTCCCTGCCAATGATTACCCGGTTAAGGTGATCAGCGACACCGGCGTGGGCAACAAGGACAGAATCATCGACATCGTCAGCAAGTACGCCAAGATCAATGATGAGCGTATTGACGAGCGCCAGAGCAGCAACGGCAAATACACCACGATTCAGTTGCACATCGTCGCGACGGACCAGGACCAGCTGTACAACATCAACAGCGAACTGCGGGCAACCGGTTTCGTGCACATGGTGTTGTGATGTCAGGCACGCTGGGCTTTCGTGAACTTGGCCAGATGGCTTACGAGCCGGTCTGGCACGCCATGCAACGCTTCACCAACGAACGCGGCAGCGATGCCGCCGACGAGATCTGGCTGGTGGAACACCCTGCGGTGTTCACACAGGGCCAGGCCGGCAAGGCCGAGCACCTGCTGCTTCCCGGTGATATCCCGGTGGTGCAGGTTGACCGTGGTGGTCAGGTGACCTACCACGGCCCCGGCCAGTTGGTGGCTTATCTGCTGCTGGACGTGCGCAAGCTCGGATTTGGCGTGCGCGATCTGGTCAGCCGGATGGAGCTCTGCCTGATCGAGCTACTGGCCAGTTACGGTGTCACCGCCGTGGCCAAGCCCGATGCACCGGGTGTCTACGTCGACGGGGCGAAAATCGCCTCCCTGGGTCTACGGATCCGCCACGGCTGTTCCTTTCATGGCCTGGCCTTGAACGTGGACATGAACCTGGAACCGTTTCGACGGATTAATCCCTGCGGCTATGCCGGGCTGGCGATGACCCAGCTGAGCGATCACGCAGGATCGATTGAATTTGCCGAGGTAAGTGCCCGGCTGCGCGCGCAGCTCGTCAAACACCTCGACTATGCTGAGCAGACGACCCTGACGGGCGGAATCGACTGATATGACTACTGATGCAGTGCAAACCATGATCCCGACGCTCGATGTCTCCGAGCGCCCGGCCCCGCGTCCCAAGGTTGAAGCGGGCGTCAAGCTGCGCGGCGCCGAAAAGGTTGCACGCATCCCGGTAAAGATCATTCCCACCACCGAACTGCCGAAGAAACCAGACTGGATTCGTGTACGCATCCCGGTTTCGCCGGAAGTCGACCGCATCAAGGCCCTGCTGCGCAAACATAAGCTGCACAGTGTGTGCGAAGAGGCGTCCTGCCCGAACCTGGGCGAGTGCTTCTCCGGTGGCACCGCGACTTTCATGATCATGGGTGACATCTGCACCCGTCGCTGCCCGTTCTGCGATGTTGGCCACGGTCGTCCGAAGCCACTGGACGTCAACGAGCCGGAAAGCCTGGCCATTGCCATTGCCGACCTGCGCCTGAAGTACGTGGTGATCACCTCGGTGGACCGCGACGACCTGCGTGACGGCGGTGCCCAGCACTTTGCCGACTGCATCCGTGAAATCCGCAAACTGTCGCCGAACGTGCAGCTCGAGACCCTGGTCCCGGACTACCGTGGTCGCATGGACGTCGCACTGGAAATCACCGCTGCCGAGCCGCCGGATGTGTTCAACCACAACCTGGAAACCGTGCCGCGCCTGTACAAGGCTGCGCGTCCGGGTTCGGACTACCAGTGGTCGCTGACCCTGCTGCAACGCTTCAAGCAGATGATGCCGCACATTCCGACCAAGTCCGGCCTGATGCTGGGCCTGGGCGAGACCGACGAAGAAGTCATCGAAGTCATGAAGCGCATGCGCGAGCACGACATCGACATGCTGACCCTGGGCCAGTACCTGCAGCCGTCCCGCAGCCACTTGCCGGTGCAGCGCTTCGTGCACCCGGACACCTTCGCCTGGTTCGCCGAGGAAGGCTACAAGATGGGCTTCAAGAACGTTGCCTCGGGTCCGCTGGTACGCTCCTCGTATCACGCTGACGAACAGGCCAAGCTGGTCAAGGCCGAGCTGATGTCGTCCTGATCGACGCAATGAAATGAAAAGCGCCCGCACGGCATCCAGCCTCGCGGGCGTTTTTTTGCCTGGCCTACGGCAATGGCTGTTTTTTCCTGCAACCTGCGGGGCAACGGTTCCTCTTCTGTTTGTCCCCGTTCCTGACTACTGTGTGCTGAAGATTTCACGCAGGGAGATTCACGGATGACCGCTCGACCGACCCACACCCTTTGCCCTCATGCTCCCGTCCCGGCACTGCCGTCGGAAGGCATGATCGGCGTTATCGCACCCGCCGGTCCCGCGCCGCTGGACACCGACAAGGCGGTGCAATGGATGCGTGCCCGGGGTTATTCACTGAAATTGTTTCCCGGGGTCTACGAAAAAAACGGCTACCTGGCCGGGAGCGACGAAGTGCGACTGGGCGACCTGCATGCAGCGTTCGCCGACAGCGAGGTGGATGCCATCATCTGCCTGCGCGGTGGTTACGGCACGCCGCGGCTGCTCGATCGTATCGATTTTGATTTGCTGCGTGACAACGCCAAGCCGTTCGTCGGCTACAGCGACATCACCGCTTTGCATTTGGCGATCAGTCGTTATGCCGGCTTCGTGACCTTTCATGGTCCGTTGCTCAATGCCGATCTGCTGGGGGGCAAGCAAATACCTACCGAGTCTTCGTTCTTCAACATGCTGCGCGGGCAGGTGAGGGCGGGCGCGGTGCTGGCTCATCCAGTGGCTTACCCGCTGACCACGATCGAGCCGGGCGTGGCTCATGGGCGCTTGCTCGGAGGCAATCTGGCCATGATCGCCGCGACCATGGGCACGCCCTACGAGATTGATGCCGAGGGCGTCATTCTGGTGATCGAGGACATCAACGAGCCGCTGTACCGCATCGACCGGTTGCTGACCCAGCTGCGGCTGGCTGGCACCTTGCACAAGCTGCGCGGCGTATTGGTCGGGGACGTGGCGGGGGTTGAGGTGGCAGCGCTGGACAGGTTGCTCAAGCAGACCTTCGAGCCATTGAAAATTCCTGTGCTGTCCGGGTGGCGCAGTGGGCATTGCGACCCGAACCTGACGCTGCCCATGGGCGCATTGGTCAGGCTGGATGCCGGGAACAAGGAATTGGTGCTGGAGCAGGATGTGGTAATCAGGTAAGTCGCGAATATCTTGAAAAGATCGCAGCCTGCGGCAGCTCCTACGGGGTTTTGTGTACACCCGTAGGAGCTGCCGCAGGCTGCGATCTTTTGCTTTTAACGGTTACGCAATCCTTCCAGCAGCTTGTGCGTCGGATACCCGTCCGCCGGCCAGCCAAACGACTGCTGGGCACTGCGGATCGCCTTGCGGGTATTGGCGCCGATGATCCCGTCGGCGGTACCGGCGTCATAGTTTTGCGCGCTCAGCAGGTTCTGCAGCTCGATCCGCTCGGTGCGGCTCAGAGGCAGGTCATCCTTTGGCCAGGTGCCGCTGATCAGGCCTGCGCCATTGAAGCGTTCCGACAGCAGGCTAACCCCCAAGGCGTAGGACGACGAATTGTTGTACTTGAGGATCGCGCGGAAGTTATCGAGCACCAGGAAGGCCGGGCCACGGTAGCCAGCCGGCAGCAGCAGGGCCGCGGACAACTGCTCGGAGCCTGCCGGGACCTGGCCACCGTTGGGCAGCGTAACGCCCAGTTGGCGCCACTCGGCGACACTCTTGCGAATCGTGCCATCGGCCAGCACGTAGTTGAAGCCGCCCGGCAGCTGGACTTCAAAGCCCCACGGCTGACCTCTCTGCCAGCCGGAGCTTTGCAGGTAATGCGCGGTCGAGGCCAGGGCGTCAGCCGAGCTGCCCCAGATATCGCGACGGCCGTCGCCGTCGAAATCGACGGCGTGGGTGTTGTAGGTGGTCGGGATGAACTGGGTCTGGCCCATGGCGCCGGCCCAGGATCCGAGCATCTTCTCGGGTTCGATGTCGCCTTGTTGCAGAATTTGCAGGGCCGCGATCAACTGCGCGTGGGCGAAGCCGGGGCGGCGGCCTTCATAGGCCAGGGTCGCCAGTGAGTTGATCACCGACTTGCTGCCCTGGAACTGCCCAAAGTTGCTTTCCATGCCCCACACCGCCACCAGCGCCTGGCGATCGACGCCGTAGCGCTGCTCGATGCCTTGCAAGATGTCGGCGTACTGGTCGATCAGCGACTGGCCTTTGCGTACCCGCAGCGGCGACAAGGCGCCGTCCAGGTATTCCCACACCGGTTTTGCGAATTCCGGTTGGCTGCGATCGGCACGAATCACACTGGGATCGAAGCTGACATTGGCGAAAGCGCGATCAAACAGATCGGCGCGGATACCGGCGGCCAGGGCATCCTTGCGGAAACCCGCCTGCCATTCGGCGAAAGTCTGGGTCGGCTGGATGTCGAGGTTCTCACCGGTCGGAATCACTGGCGGAACAACCGCCGGGGCGGTGGCGACAGGAAGTGTCTGAAGCGGCTGAGCGTCGGCTGCGGTCGGTTTTTCCGCACAGGCGACAAGCAAAACTAGGCTGGAGGCAGCGATCAATTGGCGCAGGTGCCAACGACGGGAAAGACAAAAGGGCATGCACGGGTCCAGGGAATACGAATCAGGTACAGACCTTAACATGTCGAAGGGGTGTTCTGCTTTACGCAGCCAGAAAGTAAGAAGCCTCCCAGTTGTCAGACTGGAAGGCTTCGCGGCGGTAACTGCCTTTGCCCTTGGCCGGGCGTTCCTTGCGGCTGCGGAACAATGGCTGGGCGATGATGGATTTGGCCTTGTTGGGGCCATGCGTTGATGGCTTTTTGCTCATGATGATGCCTCGCAAGTGAGTGGTTTTTGCGGGGCAAATCATCGGCCGAAGTTCGGGATCTGTCTAGTCCCTACATTGTGTAGGACCTTTCATTGATCTTGATAGCGATGTGGTTTCTGTGGCGAGGGGGCTATTCAGCGGGCAATGTCAGACGCTGCCCGGCCATCAACAACGTCAACCGGCTCAAACTCATCCACGGCGAACCGGCCGCCTGGCCTTTGATCTGCGCATCAATGCGTTGCGCTTCGAGCAGCAGTTGCGCCCAGCGTTGGGCCGAGTAGCGTTGCAGGGCCTTGTTCACCAACGGTTTACGTTTGTCCCAGACTGGCGGTTTGGCCTGGCTGAAGGCCTTGTCCAGGGGGGTGCCCTGGCTGTATTGCAGGGAAATATTGGCCAGCAGGCGCAACTCCCGGGCCAGGGCCCAAAGAATCACCGGCGGCTCGACGCCTTCACCGCGCAACCCTTCGAGCATGCGCAAGGCGTGGGCGGCTTCGCCATTGAGCACCGCATCGGTCAGGCCAAAGACATCGAAGCGCGCACTGTCTGCCACCGCAGCCTGCACGGTTTCAACGGTGATCTGACCGCCTTCGGCCATCAGCTTGAGCTTTTCGATTTCCTGGGCGGCGGCCAGCAAGTTGCCCTCGACCCGTGCCGCGATCAGCTCAACGGCGTCCTGGCTGGCGGAAAGCCCGGCCTGGGACAAACGTTGGCGGATCCAGCTTGGCAACTGGGCGACATCGACCGGCCAAATCTGCACGAACTGGGTCTGCGGCCCTTCGACCAGCGCTTTGCCCCACTTGGTTTTCTGCGCGCTGCCATCGAGCTTCGGCAAGCTGATCAGCAGCACGGTGTCCTCGGCCGGGCGCGAGCAGTACTCAATCAGCGCGGCAGCGCCCTTGTCGCCGGGTTTGCCGGAAGGCAGGCGCAGCTCCAGCAGGCGCTTTTCGGCGAACAGCGACATGCTGGCACCGGCTTGCAACAGAGTCCCCCAGTCGAAACTGGCGTCGGCGGCAAATACCTGGCGTTCATCGAATCCCTGCTGACGGGCGGCAGCGCGAACAGCGTCGGCCGCCTCCTGGCACAACAACGGGTCATCGCCGCTGATGATATAGACCGGCGCAAGGGCGCCTTGCAGGTGTTTGGCGAGTTGGGCGGGAGCGAGCTTCATAATAGAGGGCGAACGGGGCGCCTGGGCGCCCCGTAAGTCTTACTGCTGCGGCAGTTCGACAGGCGACTGACGCGGGGTTTGCGCCTCAGCCTTCTTTGCCGCTTCCAGTGCAGCGGCGTCAGCCTTGGCCCTGGCTTCGGCAGTCTGCTGCAACTGATCCAGTTGGCCTGGGGTCAGTTGTTCCAGGCGCAGCATCATGCGCTGGACCATCTCCCGACGGCCTTCTGTCCGGGCCGTTGCGGCTTCCTGGTCAGAGCCCACCAGGTTGTTGCCGTCGTGCATATAGATCTTCTGCACTTCAAGCTTGTCACTCAACAGGGGCAGATCGCCGCGACCGCGGATGTCGTAGCTCAGCACGGTGGTGACCTGGTACTCGCCAGCACGACCGGCGCCTGCGTAGCTGATGATACGCTGGCTTTCCTGCTCATTGGTCAGCACCAGTTTGTACGGAGCGCCGGTATAGACCTTGACGCCGCTGCCCTCCAGTGCCTGGCGCAACTGGGTAACGGTTGGGCCATAAGCGTTACGGGCGCTCAGGTCGAGCTCCTTGATCGCCAGTACATTGGTGCCGGTGCCGCGCAGCTGGAAACCGCAGGCGCTCAGCAGAACCGCGAGGCCTATCACCAGCAGATTGCGTTTGATCATCTTGTTGCTCCCCTTGAAACCATGTGGGCCGATCAGGCGGCCCGAAAGGTTTTACTCGGCGCCAGGCTCACCTGGCGCCTGATCCAATTAGCTGGCGACGATATTGACCAGTTTCCCGGGCACTACGATCACTTTACGAATGGTCAGACCGTCGACGAAGCGCAACACGTTCTCGTTGGCACGGGCGGCGGCTTCGACTTCTTCACGGCTGGCACTGGCCGGCATTTCGATGTGGCCACGCAGCTTGCCGTTGACCTGAATCACCAGTTGCAGGCTGTCCTGTACCAACGCGCTGTCATCCACCACCGGCCAGCCGGCGTCGATCACAGGTTCAGCGTGCCCCAGTTGATTCCACAGCTCGTGGCTGATGTGCGGCGTGATCGGAGCCAGCAGCAGAGTCACGGTTTCCAGACCTTCGTGAATCAGGGCGCGATCCTGGTCGGTGCCTTGCGCGGCTTTTTCCAGTACGTTCATCAGCGTCATCACCTGAGCGATGGCGGTGTTGAACTTGTGGTTCTGGCCAACATCCTGGCTGGCTTGCTTGATGGCCAGGTGGATCGAGCGACGAGCGGCTTTCTGCTCGTCATTCAGGCTGGCGACGTCCAGTTTGCCCGGCAGGCCCTGAGTGACGTGGGCTTGAGCCAGGCGCCAGACGCGCTTGAGGAAACGGTGCGAACCCTCTACGCCGGAGTCGGACCATTCCGCGCTCATGTCAGGTGGCGAAGCGAACATCATGAACAGGCGGCAGGTGTCTGCGCCGAACTGGTCGATCATCGACTGTGGGTCGACGCCGTTGTTCTTCGACTTGGCCATCTTCTCGGTGCCGCCGATTTCCACCGGCAGGCCGTCGGATTTCAACTTGGCGCTGATAACCTTGGCTTTGCTGTCACGCTCAAGCTCGACGTCCGCCGGGTTGAACCAGGTGTAAGCGCCATTGGCTTCGCGGCGATAGTAAGTCTCGGCGATCACCATGCCCTGGGTCAGCAGGTTCTTGAACGGCTCGTTGGAGCTCACCAGGCCTTCGTCGCGCATCAGCTTGTGGAAGAAGCGCGCGTAGAGCAGGTGAAGAATCGCGTGTTCGATCCCGCCGATGTATTGATCCACCGGCAGCCAGTGGTCGGCGGCCGATTTTTCCACCAGGCCGCCTTCAAAGTGCGGCGAGGCATAGCGGGCGTAGTACCACGAGGACTCGACGAAGGTGTCCATGGTGTCGGTTTCACGCTTGGCAGGCTGGCCGCATTTAGGGCAGCTGCACTCGTAGAACTCGGGCATGCGCGCCAGTGGCGAACCGGCGCCGTCGGGTACGACGTCTTCCGGCAGCACGACAGGCAGTTGATCTTCCGGTACCGGCACGTCACCGCAAGTGTTGCAGTGGATGATCGGGATCGGGCAGCCCCAGTAACGCTGGCGGCTGATGCCCCAGTCGCGCAGGCGGAACTGGGTACGCGAGGCGCCCAGCTCTTTCTTGATCAGCGCGACTTCGATGGCGTCGAAGGCGCCTGCGAAGTCGAGGCCGTCGAACTCGCCGGAATTGATCAGCGTGCCGTGCTCGCCGTAGGCGTCTTGCCATGGCGCCGGGTTGCTGTCACCGGAACTGGTCTGCACCACGGATTTGACCGGCAGGTTGTACTTGTGGGCGAATTCGAAATCGCGCTCATCGTGGGCCGGAACCGCCATCACCGCGCCGTCGCCGTAGTGCATCAGCACATAGTTGGCGACCCAGACCGGCAGTTTTTCCCCGGTCAGCGGATGTTCGACGAACAGGCCGGTCGGCAGGCCTTTTTTCTCCTGGGTGGCGACGTCGGCTTCGGCCACGCTGCCGCCCTTGCATTCAGCGATGAACGCTTGCAGCTCTGGATTGTTCTGTGCGGCCAGGGTAGCCAGGTGGTGTTCGGCGGCCACGGCGACGTAGGTCGCGCCCATCAGGGTGTCCGGACGGGTGGTGAAGACCTTCAGCGCGCCGGTTTCGCCGATGGAATCGACGTTGTACGGGAACTGCACTTCCATGCCGCGGGATTTGCCGATCCAGTTGCGCTGCATGGTCTTGACCTGTTCAGGCCAGCCAGTCAGCTCGTCGAGGCTCTCCAGCAACTCATCCGCGTAGGCGGTGATCTTGAAGTAGTACATCGGGATTTCGCGCTTTTCGATCAGCGCGCCGGAACGCCAGCCGCGACCGTCGATCACCTGTTCGTTGGCCAGGACGGTCTGGTCGACCGGGTCCCAGTTCACGGTGCCGCTTTTCTTGTAGATCACGCCTTTTTCGAACAGGCGGGTGAACAGCCACTGTTCCCAGCGGTAGTAATCGGGCTTGCAGGTGGTCACTTCGCGCGACCAGTCCACCGCAAGGCCCAGGCTACGCAGCTGGGACTTCATGTAGGCGATGTTTTCGTAGGTCCACTTGGCGGGCGCTACGTTGTTCTTCATCGCGGCGTTTTCCGCCGGCATGCCGAAGGCGTCCCAACCCATGGGTTGCAGAACGTTCTTGCCCTGCATGCGCTGATAGCGGGAGATCACGTCGCCGATGGTGTAGTTGCGCACGTGCCCCATGTGTAGCTTGCCGCTGGGGTAAGGGAACATCGACAGGCAGTAGTAAGTCTCCTTGCCTGGCTGTTCACTGACTTCAAAGGACTTTTGCTCGTCCCAGAACGACTGGGCGGCGGCTTCGATTTCACGGGGCTGATATTGTTCGTGCATGGCTACTTTTGAACTGAATAGGGGTGGCCTAATCCTCTTCAATGCAACGCTGGACGCTGATCACGCCGCATTGGCGTTTTCGATGTCCAGCCGAGCTGGAAGTGGAGTTACAGGAAGCGCCGTAGCATACATGACCGCGCTCTACCGAGGGAAACCCTGATTGCTGCCGCGCGTCTCGCGAAAACCGCCGCGAGGGCCGTTGGTCGCGGCGCTCAGCCGGTTTGTTCATGGAGGCTAAGCTCTAACTGGGGAGTTGGTCTTATCTTCCAATGAGGTGAGGGATGGTTGAGTCACAGCAAAAAGCTACGAAACCGGAGCTGTACGAAAGACTGATCGATCGTTTGGCCCTGGCCCTGGAAGCGGCAAGAACTGCTGGCCGGTTGCGTGACGTACGCCCTCTGGAGCTGGAACTGCGTGGCCTCAGCCCCGCAGAGTTTGCACTGGTCAAGGCGTATCTGGATCGCAGTGAGCGTGAGACGCACGGATGCTTGTCAGAGGCGGTAAAGCAACTCGACGCACCACGTTCGGCCAAGATCATCTGGCTCAAGGACAAGGTTCCCGGCAGAGACGCGGTAAAGGTCCGGTCTTTGCAGTTCAAGTAAGACGCAGAGCCATGCTCCATGGTTTTTTTGAAGCATAGTCCTCCTGTATTGATTGTCGCATCGCGCCAACCCACTTAGGCTTCGGGCATCTCCAGGAGATGCTCGATGCCTTTTCGTTATTTTTTAAAACAACTTCTTTTGCCCCCCGGCATTCTATTGCTGCTGCTTTTACTTGCCTGGTGGTTGCGCCGCTCAAGGCCAAGGCTCGCCGGTGTGTGCTTTGCACTGGGGTTGGGTGGCCTTTGGCTGATGAGCCTGCCGGTGGTGGTGCAGTGGAGTGCCGGCCTGCTCGAGCGTGAGCCACCGCTGGCTCGCGGCGAATGGGCGGTGCTGGGGCAGCGCGCGGACGCCATCGTTGTCCTTGGTTCCGGGCGCGAGCGCGGTGACGCGGCCTGGGGCGCCGACCAGCCCACGGGTGTCGGCCTGGAACGCCAGCGGTTTGCCGCGCGGCTGGCCAAGGCTTCCGGCCTGCCGGTACTGACCAGCGGCGGCTTGCATTACGGCACCCCGCCAAGCGAAGCGCAGATGATGGCTGACTCCTTGCGCGACGATTTTGGCGTGACCGTGCGCTGGCAGGAAGGACGCAGTCGCACGACTTGGGAAAATGCCCGGTTCAGCGCCGAGGTATTGCTGCCACAGGGCATCAAGCGCGTGGTGCTCGTGACTCATGCCGGGCATATGCCGCGAGCGGTCTGGAGTTTCCGCAAGGCCGGGTTTGAGGTGGTGCCGGCGCCGGTAGGGTTTCTGGGCGGCGACAATGCGCGGCCACTGGGTGGCTGGATGCCGGAGTACAAGGCGATCTGGCAGAACGGGCAATTGATGAACGAGGCGGTGGGGCAGGTCGGTTATTCGTTGTTTTACCGGTAAAGATCAAAAGATCGCAGCCTGCGGCAGCTCCTACAGTTGGAATGCAATCCCCTGTAGGAGCTGCCGCAGGCTGCGATCTTTTCTAGACAGTCTTGGCCATCCGGCTCGCAATCAGCGCCCAGCCAAACAACAACACGCAGAGAATGAGCAATGGCCACGAGCGCCATTCCAGGTACGGCGTGAGGTTGTGCATCGGCACCACTTCGCCATACAGGATGCCGCGTTCGAACTGCGGGATCTGATCGGTAATCTGACCGAACGGGTTGATCAGGCCGGATACGCCGTTGTTGGTGGCGCGGATCATCCAGCGGCCGGCCTCCAGCGCACGCATCTGCGCCATCTGCAGGTGTTGCAGCGGACCGATGGAGGTGCCGAACCAGGTGTCGTTGCTGATGGTCAGCAACAGGTCACTGCGGGCGGCAAGGCTCGCGGCGAATTCCGGGTAAACCACTTCATAACAGATGTATGGCGCGATCTGATAACCCTTGGCTTGCAGCAGCGGCTGGTCAGCCGGGCCGCGAGCGAAGTCCGACATTGGCAGGTCGAAGAAGGCGATCAGCCCGCGCAGCACATCCTGCAGCGGAACATATTCCCCAAACGGCACCAGTTTTTGCTTGAGGTAAGTGCCGTCGCCTTCGCCGACAACGGTGATGCCATTGAAGAAGCGCTTCTCGTGGTGGACCTCCATGCGGACCGGGACGCCGGTAATCAGCGCCGATTTACGCTCGGCCGCGAAGCTGCCCATCATGTTCAGGTAACCCTCGGCGGACTCCTTGAGCACCGGGATTGCCGTTTCCGGCCAGATGAGAAGATCGGCGCGCCTGGAGCTGAAACTCATGTCGCGGTACAGCGCCAGTTGCGCGTTGAGCTGCGCCGGATCCCACTTCATGCTTTGTTCGATGTTGCCCTGAATGGCGGCGACGCTCAGTGGCGGGCCCGACGGGCTGGTCCAGGCGTGGTGCTTGAGCGCCATGCCGAGCAGCCATGGACCGACCAGCAGCAATGCACCGGCAGCGATGAAGCCTTTGCGCCCCGTGCGAACCAGGCGCAAGCCGTTGTAGATCAACGCTGCTGTCAGGGCCAGGGTGAAGGAAATCAGCCACATTCCGCCGATAGGCGCGAGCCCGGCCAGGGGGCCGTCGAGCTGACTGTACCCGGAATACAGCCACGGGAAGCCTGTCAGGAACCAGCCGCGGAAGGCTTCCTGGCCGACCCACAGCGCTGCGAAAGCCAGAGCGTCGGCCAGCGGCGCTTCATTTCGGCGCAGCCAACGCGCCCAGATCCAGGCGGGCAGGGCAAAGAACCAGGCAATCGCCGCCGTGAAGAGCAGCATCAGGAAACCGGCCAGCAATACCGAGGCGCCGCCGAAGTGGTGAATGCTGTAGTAGATCCAGCTGGTGCCGGCACCGAACAGGCCGAAACCGAAACACCAGCCGCGACCCAGTGCCTGACGTGGGCTCAGCTCGCGCAGGCCGGCATAGAACAGGCCGACGGCGAGCAGTGCCAGTGGCCAGATATCGAACGGCGCCAGGGCCAGTGTGGTGATTGCACCGGCCGCCACGGCCAGCAGGTTACCGGGCCAGCCGGGGCGGGTTGTCCAGCGCATTTCAATCCTTAGCGAGCAATGGGCGTCAGGCGAAGCAAGTGAATCCGACGGCTGTCGGCGTTCAGGATGCGGAAGCGGTAGGGGCCGATTTCAGTGATTTCGTTACGTTTTGGCAAATGCCCGAACGCGCTCATCACCAGGCCGCCAACGGTGTCGAACTCGTCGTCGGAGAATTCGCTGTCGAAGAATTCGTTGAAGTTCTCGATTGGCGTCAGGGCCTTGATCAGGAAATCACCGCTGGGCAGCGGCTTGATGTAGCTGTCTTCTTCGACGTCGTGTTCGTCTTCGATGTCGCCGACGATCTGTTCCAGCACGTCTTCGATGGTCACCAAACCAGCCACGCCGCCGTATTCGTCGATGACGATGGCCATGTGGTTGTGGTTGGCGCGAAACTCGCGCAGCAGCACGTTGAGGCGCTTGGATTCCGGCACGAAGGTGGCCGGGCGCAACAGGTCCTTGATGTTGAAGCTGTCGCCGTTTTCCTTGAGGATCAACGGCAGCAAGTCTTTGGCCAGCAACACGCCCATCACGTCATCGTGGCTTTCGCCGATCACCGGGTAGCGGGAGTGGGCCGAGTCGACCACGGCAGGCAGGAACTCGCGGGGTGTCTGGGTCGCCTTGATGCTGACCATCTGCGAGCGCGGGACCATGATGTCCCGGACCTGCAAGTCAGCCACCTGGATGGCGCCTTCGACGATGGCCAGCGCTTCGCTGTCCAGCAGTTTGTTCTGGTGTGCATCGCGCAGCAACTCCAGCAGCTCCTGGCGGTTTTTCGGCTCGTGGGCAAAAGCCTGGGTGAGCTTACCCAGCCATGACTTCTGCCCGTTGCTCGATCGATCTTCGCTCATAGCGATTACTCTGAATCCTTTGTTGTTTCGGTAGGGAGTGCGTCAGTTTCGTCGTCCGCGTACGGATCGGGAAAGCCCAGTTCTGCAAGCAACGTTCGTTCCAGTGCTTCCATTTCTTCGGCTTCCTCGTCATCAATATGGTCGTAACCAAGCAGATGCAAGCAGCCGTGAATCACCAGGTGTGCCCAGTGGGCCTTGAGTTCCTTGCCCTGTTCAGCGGCTTCGCGCTCGACCACGGCCACGCAGATCACCAGATCGCCCAGCAGCGGGATGTCGAGGAACTCATCCGGCACGTCGGCCGGGAATGACAAGACGTTAGTTGCGTAGTCTTTTTGCCGCCAGGTGTGGTTCAGCTCGCGTCCTTCGGCTTCGTCGACCAGACGAATGGTCATCTCCGAGTCGGCGGTGCGCTGGCGCAAAGCCAGCTCGCACCACTGGCGGAATTCGGCTTCGCCGGGGGCGTCGGCTTCGGTGGCGATTTGCAGGTCAAGCTCAAGCATCGCGGCGGCTGTCCTTGGCGGCGGCATCATCGGCCGCTTTGGTTTCGAAGCGCTCATAGGCTTCGACAATCCGCTGCACCAGTGGATGGCGCACGACGTCCTTGGGCTGGAAATGGGTGAAGCTGATCCCTGGCACATCCTTGAGCACTTCAATGACGTGGTGCAGGCCGGACTTGGTGCCGCGTGGCAGGTCGACCTGGGTGATGTCCCCGGTGATGACGGCCGTGGAGCCGAAGCCGATCCGGGTCAGGAACATCTTCATTTGCTCGACCGTAGTGTTCTGGCTTTCGTCGAGAATGATGAAGCTGTTGTTCAGTGTACGGCCGCGCATGTAGGCCAGCGGCGCGACTTCGATCACCTGGCGCTCGATCAGCTTGGCGACGTATTCGAAGCCGAGCATTTCGTAGAGCGCGTCGTAGAGCGGGCGCAGGTACGGGTCGATTTTTTGCGACAGGTCGCCGGGCAGGAAGCCGAGTTTTTCACCCGCTTCGACTGCTGGGCGAACCAGCAGGATGCGGCGAATCTGCTCGCGCTCCAGTGCATCCACCGCGCAGGCCACGGCCAGGTAAGTCTTGCCGGTACCGGCCGGGCCGATGCCGAAGTTGATATCGTTACCGAGGATTTCCTTCACGTAGCGCACTTGATTCAAGCCGCGTGGGCGAATCATGCCTTTCTTGGTGCGCAGGGCCACGGAGGGTTCGGCGGGGGAGTGGTTGTCCAACTGCTCGACGGCCGATTCCTGCAGGAACAGGTGCACCATGTCCGGCGACAGCTCGGTACCCTTGGTTTCCCGGTACAGGCGGCGCAGGAGATTTTCCGCGGAGGTGGTGTGTTTGGGTTCGCCGATCAGCTCGAACTGGTTTCCGCGATTGCGGATCTCGATGGTCAGGCGCTGTTCGATCAAGCGCAGGTGCTCGTCGAATTGCCCGCACAGATTGGCGAAGCGACGAGCTTCAAAAGGCTCGAGGATGAAGCGATGTGGTTCTATAGGTGCGTTCAAGGTCGTATTTAGCCGCCCTGGGGCAATAGTGATGAATCAAGGATAGCGCCAGTGAGCTGGGTGCGAAAGCTCTTATATAGACCAAGTTAATTCACTGGCCTGGCGCTGTTCCTGTGGGAGCTGGCTTGCTCGCGAAGAGGGTGTCTCAGTCGACAATCATTTAACTGACACAGCGTTTTCGCGAGCAAGCCCGCTCCCACAAGGGGGATGCGGTGTTACTGGATCAGCGAGCCCCGCAGCGAGTGCGGCTGCGCGGCATCGATGTGCACATCCGCGAACTGGCCGATCAGGGTCGGATTGTCGCAGCGGAAGTTGACGATACGATTATTCTCGGTCCGGCCCTGCAGCTCGCCCGGGTCCTTTTTCGAGTAATCGGTCACCAGGATCCGCTGGATCGAACCGACCATTTGTCGGCTGATCTCGAAACCTTGCTGGTTCAAGCGATGTTGCAGTGCGTTCAGGCGTTCTTTTTTCAGCTCTTCCGGAGTGTCATCGGCCAGGTCGGCGGCCGGAGTGCCCGGGCGCTGGCTGTAGACGAACGAGTAGGAAAAGTCGAAACCCACGTCGGCAATCAGCTTCATGGTTTGTTCGAAATCTTTCTCGGTCTCGCCCGGGAAGCCGACGATGAAGTCCGAACTGATGCAGATCCCCGGTACGGCGGCGCGCAGCTTGCGCAGTTTGGATTTGTATTCCAGCGCGGTGTGGTTGCGCTTCATCGCCGCGAGAATGCGGTCCGAGCCCGATTGCACCGGCAAGTGCAGGTGTTTGACCAGCTCCGGCACGTCAGCGTGGGCCTGGATCAGGCTGTCGGAGAACTCCAGCGGGTGTGACGTGGTGTAGCGGATGCGGTCGATGCCGTCGACCGCGGCGACCACGCGGATCAGCTCGGCCAGATCCGCCAGGCGCCCATCATGAGTCGTCCCACGATAGCCGTTGACGTTCTGCCCCAGCAGCGTCACTTCGCGCACGCCGTTTTCGGCCAGGTGAATGATCTCGGCAAGCACGTCGTCGAACGGCCGGCTGACTTCTTCGCCGCGGGTGTAGGGCACCACGCAGAACGTGCAGTACTTGCTGCAACCTTCCATCACCGACACGTAAGCGCTCGGGCCGTCGATGCGGGGCTCGGGCAAATGGTCGAATTTTTCGATTTCCGGGAACGAGACGTCAACTTGCGGCAGCTTGCTGCTGCGCGCGGCGTCGATCATTTCCGGCAGGCGGTGCAGGGTCTGCGGGCCGAAGACCACGTCGACGTACGGCGCGCGATCACGAATGGCCGCGCCTTCCTGGCTGGCCACGCAACCGCCGACGGCGATCACCATGTCCGGGTTGGCCAGCTTCAGTTCGCGCCAGCGACCGAGTTGGGAATAGACCCGGTCCTGTGCACGTTCGCGGATCGAGCAGGTGTTGAGCAGGATCACGTCGGCGTCTTCAGCGCGGGCGGTGACTTCCAGGGCCTGATGTTCGCCCAGCAGATCGACCATGCGCGAGCTGTCGTACTCGTTCATCTGGCAACCGTGGGTTTCGATGTAAAGCTTCTTGGCCATGGAATAGAGTCATCACGTGATTCAAAGAACCGCGCATTATAGGGAACATGTACCCAGGTTCCTACCGCTGCGCGTCCGATGGCTATGCTATAGTTCGCGCCCTCATTTTTATCCCCCGATGTGTTGCTCGCCTGCCATGACCAAACGTGAAGCTCCAATCTACAAGGTGATTTTCCTCAACCAGGGCCAGGTGTTCGAAATGTATGCCAAGCAGATCTATCAAAGTGATCTGTGGGGCTTTCTGGAAGTGGAAGAGTTCGTCTTTGGCGAGCGCACGCAAATGGTCGTCGATCCGAGCGAAGAAAAGCTCAAGGCTCAGTTCGAAGGCGTGGTGCGCAGTTTTGTGCCAATGCATTCGATCGTGCGCATCGATGAAGTCGAGCGTATGGGCACACCAAAAATCAGCGAAGCCCGTGGCGCGGTCGGCAATGTCATGCCGTTTCCGATGCCGATGCCTGAGAAGTAAGCAGCTAGGGCTAGAGAGGCTTGTTGTGGCGAGGGAGCTTGCTCCCGCTCGGCTGCGAAGCAGTCGCAAGACCGAAATGCGCGGTGTGCCAGGCAGAGTGTGATTGCAGGATTTAGGGCCGCTTCGCGCCCCAGCGGGACGGTGCGGCGGTCCGACAAGCTCCCTCGCCACAACAAGCCACCCCGCAGTCAGAAGTGCTCAGGGCAGTGGCGCGAAAGGCGTACGCCCGTCAGCGCTTTGCAATTCCATCAAATATTTACGGAAAATTTGCCCGAGCACCTGGGTCGCAAGCTCCAGTTCTTCGCGGGGCATTTTCTCGGTGACTTCGTCGGCGGTGTCCAGGGCGTCTTCGGCGCCGTTGACCGCTGCCATCTTCAGCAGGATGTACGCCTGAACGTTATTGGCCGGCACGCCTTCGCCGTGGAAGAACATGGTGCCGAGTTTGAATTGTGCCTGGGCGTGGCCTTGCAGCGAGGCTTTTTCGAAATAGCTCAGGGCCTGATTGAGGTCGCGCGGCGTGTTTTTGCCTTCGTAGTAGAACTCACCCAACTCGTATTGCGCTTGCGCATCCCCTTCTTCCGACGCTTTCTGGCAGGCGGCGAGCGCCTGTTCCAGGTCTTGCGGCTGGGTATTGAGGGTGCAGCGACCCATCGCTGGGATTAACAACGAGTTGCCGCCTGCTTGTGCGTGCGTGAGCAGGGGCTGAAGAAGCAACAGGCAGCCCAGTGCAAGGGTGCGGCCGGTGCGGTTCATGGGAATCGACTTACCTCTGAAGGGCGCGCGGACCCATCGAGGGGATCCAATAAGCGCGCATTATGAAATAAGCAGGGCCAACCTTACAAAGTCTTTACTCGTTTTTCTGCTGCGCGGGAAATTTATCGCCCACTTTGCGGGGGATTATTGGCAGACGAGCAGGAAAAATCGTGGGAATGCCGGCGAAAGCTGACGCTGGCAAGGGCCAGCGTCAGCATTTGAGCGTTACTTCAAGGCCGCGAAGGCGCGCTCGGCGGCGTCCAGGGTCAGCTTCAGTTCAGCTTCGCCGTGGGCGATCGAAGTGAAACCGGCTTCGAATGCGCTCGGAGCCAGGTACACGCCACCTTCGAGCATCAGGTGGAAGAAGCGACCGAACAGGGCTGCGTCGCTGGCCATGACGTCATCGAAGGTGACGATGTCGTCGGCACCGCTGAAGTACAGGCCGAACATGCCGCCGGCCTGGGTGGTCACGAACGGAATGCCGGCCGCATCGGCGCGCTGTTGCAGGCCGTCGAGCAGGCGAGTGGTGTAGTCGGTCAGCTCGGCGTGGAAGCCCGGGCGGCTGATCAGGCGCAGGGTGGTCAGGCCGGCTGCCATCGCCAGCGGGTTACCGGACAGGGTGCCGGCCTGGTAGACCGGGCCCAGCGGGGCGATGCGCTGCATGATTTCGCGCTTGCCGCCAAAGCAGCCGACCGGCATGCCGCCACCGATGATCTTGCCGAAGGTGGTCAGGTCTGGCGTCACGCCGTAGTACGCCTGGGCACCGCCGAGGGCGACACGGAAGCCGGTCATGACTTCGTCGAAAATCAGCACCACGCCGTGCTTGTCGCACAGGGTCCGCAGGCCTTCGAGGAAGCCCGGTGCCGGCGGTACGCAGTTCATGTTGCCGGCCACTGGCTCGACGATGATGCAGGCCACGTCCTGGCCGACTTCGGCGAGCATGGTTTCTACCGCGTCGATGTCGTTGAACGGCAGGGTCAGGGTGTGTTTGGCGAATGCCGCCGGTACACCGGCCGAGCTCGGTACGCCTTGGGTCAGTGCGCCGGAGCCGGCCTTGACCAGCAGGCTGTCGGAGTGACCGTGGTAGCAGCCTTCGAACTTGATAATGCTGTCGCGACCGGTGAAGCCGCGGGCCAGGCGAATGGCGCTCATGGTCGCTTCGGTGCCGGAGCTGACCATGCGCACCATTTCCATCGACGGCACGAGGGAGCAGACCAGGTCGGCCATCTGCGTTTCCATCTCGGTCGGGGCGCCGTAGGACAGACCGTGCTCAAGCTGTTTACGCACCGCGTCCAGTACGTCCGGGTGACTGTGGCCGAGAATCATCGGACCCCAGGAACCGACGTAATCCACATAGCGCTTGTCGTCTTCGTCGGTGACGTAGGCGCCTTCGGCGTGCTTGAAGAACAGCGGCGTGCCGCCGACGCTCTTGAACGCGCGAACCGGCGAGTTCACGCCACCGGGAATGTGTTTCTGGGCATTGGCAAACAGGGTTTCGGAACGAGACATGATCGGGCTCTCAAATCAGATTTAAAGCTTAAATAGAAAACAATTCGTTGAAGGCGCGGGCGCGGCGGGTCACTTCAGCCGTGCTCTCGGCGCCGAACAGGCCATGCACCACCGCCAGCAGATCGACGCCATGGGCCACCAGTGGGGCGGCGTTATCCAGGGTGATACCGCCGATCGCGCAGATCGGCAGGTGCAGCTGTTTGCGGGCCTGGTCGAGCAGGTCGAGGCTGCAGGTCGGTGCACCGGGCTTGGTGTTCGAATTGAAGAAGCGGCCGAAGGCGACATAGCTGGCGCCTTCCTTGGCGGCCTGTTCGGCCAGTTCGAGCTGCGCGTGGCAGGTCGAGCCGATGATCGCCTGGCGCCCGAGCAGTGCACGGGCCGGGGTCAGCGGGCCGTCGGTCTGGCCCAAGTGCACGCCCACGTTCAGGCGTGCCGCCAACTCGGCGTCGTCATTGATGATCAACTGCGTCTTGTAACGTTCGCACAGCCCGCGCAAGGCTTCGGCCTCACGCAGACGGCGGGCTTCGTCGCTGCTCTTGTCGCGGTATTGCAGCAAGGTGACGCCGCCTTCCAGCGCCGCCTCCACGTACTTGAGCAACTTACCGTCCAGCAAATGGCTATCGGTAATGGCGTACAGGCCACGTAGTTTCATCGGACAAGCCTCACCGCATACGAATAGAAGTTACGAACAGAAATCCAGCGGCAAACGGCGCGGCACGAACTGGCCTTTGCCCAGTTGCTCGGCATCACGCAGGGTGCGCCACGTGTAGTTAAGCGCGGTCTGCACGGCGCTGGCGAGGTTTTCGCCCTGGGCCAGACGACCGGCCAAGGCACTGGCCAGGGTGCAACCGGAACCGTGATAACTGCCCGGCAAACGCTGGCAGGTATAGGTTTCGCGCAGGCCATCGCGGCTATACAGGCGGTTGTGGATTTCGGTTTCGTCGCCGTGGCCGCCGGTGATCAGCAGGTGTTTGACGAACGGCAAGAGTTTTTCAGCGCACTCGTCCGCGGTGCCTTCGGGCAGTTCGGCGAGGATGCGGGCTTCGGGAAGGTTGGGGGTCGCAATGATCGACAAGGGCAGCAGACGCTCGCGCATGGCGTAGCCGACTTCGTCCTTGCCCAGGCGTCCGCCGCCGCCGGCGCGCAGCACCGGATCGCAAACCACCGGCAAATGCGGGTGCGCCGAAAGCAGTTCGACCACGGTGTCGACCATTTCCAGGGAACCGAGCATGCCCAGTTTGACCGCCGCGACTTCGGAGTCGTTGAGCACGGCATTGGCCTGGGCCAATACCCACTCACGGTCAAGGACGCGGAAGTCCGTGACATTGACGGTGTCTTGCACGGTCAGGGCGGTGACGGCCGGAGCCGCATGGCAACCCTGAGCGAGCAGGGCTTCGATATCTGCCTGCAAGCCGGCGCCACCACTTGGGTCGTGGCCGGAGAGACAGAGGACAACGGGGCGAGAGCTGTAGATATTCATGGTGCGCGAGCTTACCACCAAACCTGTTTTCCGGGTGTTGTGGCGGTGTGTTTGGTCGATACATTGTGGCGAAGGGGACAGCACCCTTGCCTGGATGATTTTCCTGCCATTGATAATCGTTCAGTTATGTCGCTGAAATGCCCGTCCTAGAGCCTTTTCAGGAAAAATTTCAATGGTGTTTAATGGCCATCAACGGCTATGCTAGAGTGGATCCAAACCAATAACAGGTGATGCCGGTTTTACGTCTGCTCAAAAGGAATGGGGGGCTTCCTGACAGAACCGGACAGGCCACGCTGGGGCTTCAATGCGCTATTTGCTGATGTTGCTGTTGTGTTTGCCCCTCCTGGCAAACGCCGTCGAGTTCGATGAGTTCACTCAAAGCCTCCCCTTGGGCCGAACCCTGCAGGTCTATGAGGACGCAACTGGTCAGGCGACCATCGCGGATATCCGTGCGCAAGCGGCGGCCGGCAACTTCAAACCGCACCACAAGGACACGCTCAACGCCGGGTACTCGCGTTCGGTGTTCTGGCTGAAAATCGACCTGCATTACCGTCCGGCCAATCCGGCGGCGCAAAGGACCTGGCTGCTGGAACTGGCCTATCCGCCCCTCGATCGCCTCGATCTCTATTTGCCCGATGCGGCCGGCAACTATCAGTTGGTCAGTCAGACCGGCGATGCCTTGCCCTTCACCAGCCGCGAGATTCGTCAGAACAATTATCTGTTCGACCTGACGTTCAAGCCCGATCAGGCCGAAACCGTATTCATGCGCTTGCAAAGCGAAGGCTCGATCCAGGCGCCGGTCACCTTGTGGTCGAGCACCGCCTACCTCGAGGAGCAGCCCGTGCGCCTCTATGTACTGGGGCTGATCTACGGCGTACTGCTGGGGATGCTGGTCTACAACCTGTTCATCTACCTCAGCGTGCGCGACACCAGTTACCTCTACTACATCTTCTATATCGCCTCGTTCGGCTTGTATCAGCTGTCGGTAAACGGTGCGGCCGTGCAGTATTTCTGGCCGGACAATCCATGGTGGGCCAACGCCGCAACGCCGTTTTTCATCGGCTGTGCCGGGCTGTTCGGCAGTCAGTTCGCCCGCAGTTTCCTGCAAATGGCAACCCACAGTCGCTGGCTCGACCGCCTGTTGCTGGCGCTGGTTGGCTTCGGTGCGCTGGTGGTCGGCCTGTCATTGATGACCAGCTACGCCCTGGCCTTGCGCCTGGCCACGGCCCTGGCGCTGACGTTCACCGTGGTGATTTTTGCCGCCGGGATCTTTGCCTGGTTGCGCGGCCTGCGGGTGGCGCGGTATTTCATCATTGCCTGGTCGGCGTTTTTGCTCGGCGGCATCGTCAATACGCTGATGGTGCTGGGTTACCTGCCGAACGTGTTCCTGACCATGTACTCCAGCCAGATCGGTTCGGCCATTGAAGTGGCGCTGCTGTCCCTGGCGCTGGCCGACCGCATCAACGCCATGCGCGAGCAGCAGGCTCAGACCCTGTTCGACGCCAGCCAGAAGCTTGAAGTCCTCAACCAGCAACTGGCCCGCAGTAACAAACTCAAGGACGAGTTCCTTGCCACCCTGACCCACGAATTGCGCACGCCCATGAACGGTGTGATCGGTTCGCTGGAACTGATGCAAACGGTCGAGATGGACCCGGAGCTCGAGCAGTACCAGCAGACGGCGTCTGGATCGGCGCGGGACATGATGCGCATGGTCAACGGCATCCTCACCCTCACCGAATTGCAGGCCGGCAAACTCAAGGCCTCGGCCGACACCTTCAGCTTGCGTGGCATGGTCGAGGCACTGCGCACGCAGTTCGAGGGCAATGCGTCGGGCAAGTCGCTGGACTTCAAGGTCGATGTCGCGCCAGGTGTGCCGGATCGTTTGCGCGGCGACAACGTCAAGATCGCGCAGTGCCTGGAATGCCTGCTGGATAACGCCATCAAGTTCACCAAGGTCGGCGGCCTGGCCCTGCGGGTGACCGGCAAGACCATTGAGCCCGACCGGCTGGCGTTGACCTTTGCGGTGATTGACACGGGCATTGGTTTCACCGATTTGGGGGAGGCCACGATGTATCAACGGTTCTTCCAGCTCGATGGCTCGATGACCCGTGAATACGGCGGCCTGGGTGTTGGCCTGGCGATTTGCCGACAGTTGGTCGAGTTGCTCGGTGGACGCCTGACACACCGCTCCGAGCCAGGACGCGGCAGCCGGTTTCAGCTGGATGTGGAAGTCGGGCTGCCGGTAGTCGAGCGTCCGGTGACGCCATTGATGACCCGGGACTTTCCGCGCCTGCGCTTGCCTCAGGATTGTGCCGTGCTGTTGGTGGATGACAACGACATCAGCCAGTTGGTGATGCGCGGCATGTTGCTCAAGCTGGGCTTTCGCGTACGTACGGCCGACAGCGTCGATGCTGCTCTCGATCTCCTGCAGCGCGAAGTGTTCGACGCGGTGCTGGTCGATTGTCAGTTGCCGCTATTGGGCGGTGAGTCGGTGTGCTGCCGGATCCGCGCGTTACCTGGTTATGCCGAACTGCCGTTGTTCTTGATCGCCCTGAACGGTGACCGTGAGCGCTGCCCGACCGGCGCGGTGATTGATCACTTGAACAAGCCGGTGAAATTCGAGGAATTGCAGGCCGCGCTCTACCGCCGTGTACTTTGTTTGCAGCAGGGCGAAAGCGCCGGAAGTTAGGCGGATATGACACTTTGATCGGCCGAGGGGCGGTGATTAACTGATGTCAGTTGGCCGACCAAAGGAGCCCTGTCATGAACCTGCATCAGTTCGCCGAAACCCACGAAGTCACCAACCAGCCACCGTCACTGGACGGCGCCAACCTGTACCGCATCGATTTGCCGTTGCAGGAGTGGTCGCGGCGGTTCGGGGCCGGTTGGGCCGAGTCGCGGATCGACGCCTATGGCGCACTGGCCGGTGGCCCGTTGATGGAAGCCGGGTTCCTGGCCAATCAGAACAAGCCGGTGTTCAACAGCCATGACCGGTTTGGTCATCGCATTGACCTGGTGGAGTTTCACCCGGCTTATCACGAACTGATGCGTACGGCGGTTGAGCATGGCTTGACCTCTTTGCCCTGGGCTCATCCGCAGTCCGGCGCCCACGTGGCCCGCGCTTCCATGACTTACCTGCACAGCCAGGCCGAGGCCGGCAGCGGCTGCCCGTTGACCATGACCTTCGCCAGCGTTCCGGCCATGCGCCTGCAACCGGACCTGGCGCAAAAGTGGCTGCCGAAAATCCTCGCCACCGAATACGACCCGCGTAATGTCGGCATGGCCCACAAGGCCGGGGTCACCATCGGCATGGCCATGACCGAGAAGCAGGGCGGCACCGATGTGCGGGCCAATACCACCAAGGCGTATCCGGTCGGTGCCAGCGGTCCGGGCCAGGCCTATGAACTGGTTGGGCACAAATGGTTTTGCTCGGCGCCGATGTGCGACGCCTTCCTGACTCTGGCGCAGACCGACAAGGGCCTGACCTGTTTCCTGTTGCCGCGCCATCGTCCGGACGACACGCGCAATCAGTTCTATATCCAGCGCCTGAAGAACAAGCTCGGCAATTGTTCCAACGCCTCCAGCGAAGTGGAGTTCCGTGGCGCACTGGCGTGGATGGTCGGTGAAGAGGGCCGTGGCGTTCCGACGATCATCGAGATGGTGGCCATGACCCGCTTCGATTGCATGGTCGGCTCCAGTTCACTGATGCGCCAGGCGCTGACCCAGGCCAGCCATCACTGCGCTCATCGTTCGGTTGGCGGCAAACTGCTCAGCGAACAGCCATTGATGCAGAACGTGCTGGCGGATCTGGCGCTGGAAAGCGAAGCCGCCCTGGCCTTGAGCCTGCGCATGGGCCGGGCGCTGGATCATCTGGACGACTCGCAGGAAGCCAAATTCGCCCGGCTGGTGACGGCGGTGGGCAAGTACTGGATCTGCAAACGGGCGCCGGCGATGATCAACGAAGCGGCCGAATGCATGGGCGGTGCGGGTTATGTCGAAGACAGCATCCTGCCGCGCCTCTACCGTGAGGCACCGGTGAATTCGACCTGGGAAGGCTCCGGCAACGTGCAGTGCCTCGATGTGCTGCGTGCCCTGTCGAAAGAACCGGGTGTGCTCGATGCACTGTTCAGCGAGTTGGGCGATGGCCATGGCGACAAGCGCCTGGCTTCACACATCAATCAATTGCAGGCGGCCTTCAAGGACACCAGCGACATTCAGTACCGTGCCCGGCAACTGACTGAGGACATTGCCTTGGGGCTGCAGGCGAAGTTGTTGCTGGAAGCCGGGAATGCGGTGGTCAGTGATGCGTTTATTGCCAGTCGACTGAATGGTGGCGGCCGGGTGTACGGTGCATTGCCACGCGGGCTGGATGTGGAAGCGATTGTCGCTCGTTCGACTCCACAAGGCTTCTGATCGGTCAGAAGATCGCAGCCTGCGGCAGCTCCTACGGGTGCACGACGAGCCCTTGTAGGAGCTGCCGCAGGCTGCGATTTTTTTTGGCTGTTCCCGTGAAGCGACGATGCAGGCAAGATGAAGGTCTGCAAGTCAGAACACAGGATGCTGATCGTGACCGAAGCTTTTATTGTCGTTCAAACCGCCGAGCAAGCCGTGGACCGGCTCGCACACTTGCACAATCGTGCAACCACCGCGTTGAGCCAGGCGCTCAAGCGTTACCTCAAGGATCGCGTCGAGCCCGATGCCGAACAGCGCTCGATGTTCCGCTATCCCGAATTGCGCCTGACCTACCACTGCCAGGGCGAAGTCCCGCAGACCACCCGTGCCTACGCCAAGGTTCAGTTGCCTGGCACCTACAGCGTCACCGTCACCCATCCCTCGGCTTTTCGTAAATACCTGCTGGAGCAGCTCGTTCCGTTGATGCACGACTTCACCGTGACTGTGGAAGTCGGTGTCAGCCAGCAGAACATTCCGTATCCGTATGTGGTCGAGCAGGGCGATGAGCTGGCGGGTTCCGGTGTCACTGCCCCCGTGTTGGCGCGGGTGTTCCCGAGCACTGACCTGTCGGCGGCGACCGATGGCATTGCCGATGGTCTGTACGATTGGGAAAACACCGATCCGCTGCCCCTGGCGCTGTTCGATGCCGCGCGGGTGGATTTCTCCCTGCGCCGACTGGTGCATTACACCGGCAGCGACTGGCGGCACGTGCAGCCGTGGATTTTGCTGACCAACTATCACCGCTACGTCGACCAGTTCATCGTCCATGGCCTGGAGCAACTACGCAGCGATCCGCGTTTTGTGCGCATGGTCCTGCCGGGCAACGTGATCATCGAAAAGAGCATGGATCACGGCGAAGCCTCGGCGATTGCCGCCGGGGTGGTCTGGCACCGCTACCAGATGCCGGCCTATCACCTGATCGCCAGCGATGGCCACGGCGTGACCCTGGTCAACATCGGTGTCGGCCCGTCCAACGCCAAGAACATCACCGACCACCTGGCTGTATTGCGTCCGCATTGCTGGCTGATGATCGGTCACTGCGGCGGCCTGCGTCAGTCGCAGACCATTGGCGATTACGTGCTGGCCCACGCCTACATGCGTCGCGACGGCATTCTCGACCGGGTGGTGCCGCCGAACATTCCGATTCCGGCGTTGGCCGAAGTGCAACTCGCGCTTCAGCAGGCGGCGGCCAACGTCACCGGCGAGAAGGGCGACGAACTGAAGAAGCGCCTGCGTACCGGTACTGTGCTGACCTACGACGACCGTAACTGGGAGCTGCGCTGGGCGCAGGAACGGCCGCTTATCAACCTGTCCCGCGCCGTGGCGGTGGACATGGAAAGCGGCACGATTGCCGCGCAGGGTTATCGTTTGCGGGTGCCATACGGCACGTTGCTGTGCGTTTCGGACAAGCCGCTGCACAGCGAAATCAAGCTGCCGGGCTCGGCCAACGCCTTCTACGAGCGCGCGGTCAGCCAGCACCTGAAGATCGGTATCGAGGCGGTGGATCTGTTGCGCACCGAACTCAACTCGCTGCACTCGCGCAAGCTGCGCAGCTTCGACGAGCCGCCGTTCCGCTGATTTGTCGATGGTCATTTAACGGTCGGGCTACTAGCATTAGCAGCCCTGACCGTTAGATGTTGTTTTGCCCATGTCGCGTCCATCTCGTCCACCTTCCCGCCGCTCTGGCGCGAAACCCTCTCCTTCAGCCCCGCGCCGTGTCGCCAAGGCACCACCGGCCGAGCCGAAGCTGATCCTGTTTAACAAACCTTTCGATGTGCTGACGCAATTCAGCGACGGCGAAGGGCGCGCGACCCTCAAGGATTACATTGATGTACCGGGAATCTATCCGGCCGGACGGCTGGACCGCGACAGCGAAGGCTTGTTGCTGCTGACCAACGACGGCCAGCTTCAGGCGCGGATCGCCGACCCGAAACACAAGCTGGCCAAGACCTATTGGGTACAGGTCGAGGGCGAGCCGAGCGCCGAGCAGTTGCAGCGCTTGCGTGACGGCGTCGAATTGAATGATGGCATGACCTTGCCCGCCGAGGCGCGGCAACTGGACGAGCCCGAGCTGTGGCCGCGCAATCCGCCGGTGCGTTTTCGTAAAAGCGTGCCGACCAGCTGGCTGGAGTTGGTGATTCGCGAAGGGCGCAACCGACAGGTGCGGCGCATGACCGCTGCGGTCGGGTTGCCGACCTTGCGTCTGGTGCGGGTCAGGATCGGTGACTGGACGATCGAGGGGCTCGATCAGGGCCAGTGGAAGGAAGTGCCGGCGCGCTTATAACGTGCCGGATTCGATCAGGCCGATCACCACGCTCTTGATCACGAACGCCGCCACGCCCAGGCCCAGCACGAAGAACAAAATGAACGAGCCGAAGCGCCCGGCCTTGGACTTCTTCGCCAGATCCCAGACGATGAAACCCATGAAAATGATCAGGATGCTGACCAGTCCGGTCATCATCCATTCTTCGAATACGGCAGGATCCATCGAACATCTCCAGCGCGGGCGTGGCTAAAAGGGCGCGGGGAGTATACGCCTCAGCGAGTACGCACTGTATTGACCTGCGTCGGTGTGTCGCAGTCATTCGTCGCCCGGTCTGACAACCGACCTGCTCTTGTAGGAGCTGCCGAAGGCTGCGATCTTTTGATTTTGCTGCTAAGAAAAGATCAAAGGATCGCAGCCTCGTTTCACTCGACAGCTCCTACAGGCGCCTACAGAAGTGCTACTCAGCTACGCAGATGAGTCAAAGGCAGTTCGGTGCTGTTCAAAACCTGATTCAACACAAAACTCGAGCGCACGCTGGTCACGCCTTCAATCCGCGTCAGATGCCCCAGCAACAGTTTCTGGTAGTGATCCATGTCCGGCACCACGACCTTGAGTTGATAGTCGGCATCCATCCCGGTCACCAGGCTGCATTCGAGCACTTGGGGCAGGGTGCGGATGGCCGCTTCGAAATTCTCGAAACGCTCCGGCGTGTGACGGTCCATGCCGATCAGCACGTAAGCGGTCAGGCTCAGGCCGAGCATCTTGCGGTCGAGCAGGGCTACCTGGCGGGAAATGTAGCCGTCGTCTTCCAGTTGCTTGACCCGCCGCGAACACGGCGAAGGCGACAGGCCGATGCGCTCGGCCAGCTCCTGGTTGGAGATGCGTGCGTCGCGCTGCAATTCCGCCAGAATACTCAGGTCGTAACGGTCGAGCTTGCTCATCAAACGGTCCTTTGTCGTAACTATTGCGGAGGATTATGTATCCGGGGTTAAAAATTGCGCAAGTGATGTTTAATTCAGCAATCTTCGCAATCCTCTGCCGGCGCTCCCGGCCTATTCTTATCACTAGAATCACTGCTCGGACAAACAGTCCAGTGCGGCTCGCCGAATCAGGCCCGCCGCGGTCGCCACCCCCACCGGGGATGTGCCGACCCCCGAGCTACACACTGTCCAGAAGACGGCGTGAGGTGAGCCGACGCCACAAGTGTCGAGCCAGGACGAAGTTCTCTAAGGGGAGGCCGACGGGTCTCCCCTTTTTCTTGCGTGGAATTTGCTGCCGTGAATTAAAGAGCAGGCCTCAATAAATAAGTTGCGTGACTGATAACCTGTCGCAGAACCGGCCACTGCTTTCCCAGTCTTATGTACAGGCCCTTACCCGCAATGAGGAACAGCATGAAATCGCGCATCTGGCGTTTGGCCGGTGTTGGTTTGTTGTGTGTCAGTGTCTCTGCGCAAACGATGGCTGATGAGCAGCAAAATCGTGGCCATGATGGCGGGCAACACGGCCAGGGTGGGCATCAGGGCGATAACCAGGGCCATGGCGGCAACCAGCCACATCCGCAAAACGGCCAGCAGCAGAATCAGCCCCGTGCGCAGAACAACGACAATCGCCAGTACGAGCACAGCGGCCAGGATCAACGTCAGGACAATGACCAGAGGCAGAGCCGCCCAGCACCGGACTACAACAGCCGGGTGCGCTCGCCGCCGCCTCCGCCGCAGATGCCGGCCACTGACATGCCGATCCAGCCACGCCCCGACACCGTGGGCCAGACCCGGGAGCCGCCGCACGGTTACGACCAGAATCAACCGCGTCGCAACGATTACAACAAGCACTGGAATGGCTACATAGGCGCGCCGTCCAATGACACGCATTGGGAGGGGCGTCCGAGTGGGCGCGGCAACGGCTGGGGGCCTGGTCCCAAGTATCGTCCCGGCCATGTGATCGACCGCTTCCCCGAGCGCGACTACCGCGTGCCTTACCGTGGCATGGATTATTACTATTCCGGTGGCTACTGGTATCGCCCGCTGGGCCCGCGTTACGTGGTGGTGGAGCCACCGCGGGGGATTCGTGTCAGGTACCTGCCTGATTACGCCGAGCAGGTGTGGATCGGTGGGGCGCTGCTGTTCCTGGCGGCAGGTTCCTATTACGCCTATCAGCAAAGCACTCAGGACTACGTCGTGGTCGAACCGCCGGTTGGCCAATCGCAACCTCCAGCCGGCAACAGTGGTTATGACGTGGAGGCGTATCCAGCCAACGGTCAGTCGCCGGAACAGGTCAGTCGGGATGGTTACGAGTGTTATCAATACGCGGTGCAGCAGAGTGGATTCGATCCACGAACCGCCACCTACCAGCCAGACCCGTCGGTGGTGCAAGCCTACCGACAGGCCCAGGGTGACTGCCTGAGCAGTCGCGGTTATCAGGTGACTTACTGATCCCGGGCGGCTTTTACCACTTCCTGCGGGTCGGCGTGCACCAGCACTTCGGCCCGCGGGTAGGCGGTGTGAATCGCCGCGGCAGCCTGATCGCTGATGCCGTGGGCCACTGACAGCGTCAGTTCCCCCGGCAGCTCCAGATGCAACTGCACGAACCACTGGTTGCCGGAGATCCGTGTGCGCAGGTCATGGGCCCCCAACACGCCGGGCACGCTGCACGCCAGTTCCAGCATGTGCTGGCTGACCTCCGGCGGCAGTTCTTCATCCATCAACACCGCAAAGCTTTCCCGGGCGATCTGCACTGCGCTCCAGAGAATGTAGGCAGCGATGCCCAGACCGAACCAGGGGTCGACCTGGTGCAGTCCAAACCCGGCGAACACCAGTGCGATCAGAATGCTGCCGTTGAGCAACAGGTCCGAACGGTAGTGCAGCGAGTCGGCCCGCACGGCGTTGGAGCCCGTGGCCTTGATCACCCGATGTTGCAGCGACAGCAAGGCCAAGGTCAGGACGAGGGAGAAGACAATCACGCCGATACTGATCCACGGCGCGCCGACCGGTTCGGGATGTTTGAGTCGATCATAGGCCTGCAACGCGATCAGTACCGCACTGCCGCCAATGAACAGCGCCTGGGCCATGCCCGCCAATGACTCGGCCTTGCCGTGTCCGTAGCGATGATCATTGTCGGCGGGGCGCAGGGCGTAATGCACCGCCAGCAGGTTGAGCAATGACGTGACACCGTCGAGTGTCGAGTCGGTGAGCCCGGCGAGCATGCTCACTGAGCCGCTCAGCCACCAGGCGATGGCTTTGGCGACGATCAGGATGCACGCCACCGCCACCGAGGCACGGGTCGCCAGCCGCAGCAGGCGGGCGTGTTCGGAGCTGGAGGTCATAGGGGCCATCGTTCCTTGAGAGTCCTTTCGTGCGTAGGGATTACGCGGCGGGTTGCAGGCCGAACATCGCCAGTTGTTGAGAGCTGCCTTTACTCTGGATCAGGCGTGGATCGTCCAGCGGGAAGCTGCGGCCCAGTTCGCTTTCCAGAATAGTCTGCAACTTGCGGTTATCGACCTTGCCGTCGGGACCGATAGCGTCCTTGAGCTTTTGCGGGTCGACCTGGGCGGTCTTGCCTGGCTCGAAGTAAATCGCGCCGGTGGCGAAGTCCACGGCAAACGCAATCAGGCCGGGGATGATGTAGAACAACAGGCCCACGGCGTCGAGCGCGGCGATGGCCGGGTCGATCTTGCCTTCGATCTGGCCACGTCGATCAGGGTAGAAGATCGACCCGCAGGCGGTCACTTGAGTCAGCAAGGTTGCGACCAGAACACCGCCAATCAGGCGAAAGGGAGCACGCATATGAAATCTCCTGAGTAGAACGCCAAGAACGTTACTGGTTAGAGCCCAGACTACGCCAAACAGTTCGCCGTTATACTCGCCGCTCTGTTTTGGAGCCAGCATGATTTCTTTGCCGATCGATGAAGTTTTACCCGCCCTGCGTGAAGCCCTCGCTACACGCCACGAAGCCGTGCTCGAAGCGCCGCCCGGCGCCGGTAAAACCACCCGCGTGCCTTTGGCCTTGCTCAACGAGTCGTGGCTGGCCGGTCAGACCATCCTGATGCTCGAACCCCGCCGGTTGGCCGCGCGCGCAGCGGCTGAACGGCTGGCCAGTGAGCTGGGGGAGAAGGTCGGCGAAACCGTGGGTTATCGCATTCGGCTCGACAGCAAGGTCGGCCCCAACACCCGTATCGAAGTGGTCACCGAAGGCATCCTCACCCGGCGTTTGCAGGATGACCCGGCGCTCGAAGGCGTGGGTCTGCTGATCTTCGATGAATTTCACGAACGCAGTCTCGACGCTGATCTGGCGCTGGCCCTGAGCCTCAATGGCCGCGAACTGTTCCGTGACGATCAGCCGCTGAAAATCCTCTTGATGTCTGCCACGCTCGAAGGCGAACGCTTGGCCGGGTTGCTCGACGACGCGCCGATCCTGCGCAGCGAAGGGCGCATGTACCCGGTGGCGATGCGCTGGGGGCGGCCGTTCCAGGCCGGTGAATTCATCGAGCCGCGTCTGGTGCAGACCATCCTCGAAGCCTTGGACGACGAGACCGGCAGTGTGCTGGTGTTCCTGCCGGGGCAAGCAGAAATCCGCCGCGTGCATCAGCAACTGGCCGATGCCTTGGGCGAAAACACTCAGGTCCTACTGTGCCCGTTGCACGGTGAACTGGACCTCGCGGCGCAACGGGCAGCCATCGATCCGGCACCGGCGGGCAAGCGCAAAGTGGTGCTGGCCACCAACATCGCCGAGACCAGTTTGACCATCAATGGCGTGAGGGTCGTGATCGATGCCGGGCTGGCGCGGGTGCCGCGTTTCGACCCCGGCAGCGGCATGACCCGTCTCGATACCCAGCGCATTTCCAAGGCCAGTGCCACCCAGCGCGCTGGCCGGGCCGGGCGACTGGAACCGGGCGTGTGTTATCGCTTGTGGTCCCAGGACCAGCACGAGCAACTGGCGGCCTATGGCAGTGCGGAAATACTCTCGGCGGACCTCGCCGGGCTGGCCTTGCAGCTTGGTCGTTGGGGCGTGACGCCCGGGCAACTGGTGTGGCTCGACGTGCCGCCGGCCGCCGCTTATGCACAGGCTCAGGATTTGCTCGAACGCCTGGGGGCGCTGGAAGGGGAAGTGCTGACCCGCCATGGTCAGGCCATGGCCGAACTGCCGGCGCATCCGCGCATCGCGCATTTACTGTTGCGTGGCCAGGCGCTGGGGCTGGCGGACATGGCCTGCGACGTCGCGGCACTGCTCGGCGAGCGCGATATCTTGCGCGGTGCCGGGGCGGACCTGCACAGCCGACTGGCGCTGCTGTCCGGCGAAGAGCGTGCTGCACGCGGCGCGCAGGGCGGGGTGCAGCGCGCACGGCAACTGGCGCGGCAATATCGTGGTTACCTGCGTGGCAAAGCCTCGGAGCCGGTCAGCGATCCCGACCATCCACGCTGGCTCGGCGCCTTGCTGGCGCTGGCCTATCCCGACCGGGTCGCCCAACAACGGCGTGCCGGTGGCGCGGAATACCGTTTGGCCAACGGTCGTGCGGCACTATTCGCCGAAGCCGACAGCCTGATGAAGCAAGCGTGGCTGGTGATCGCCGATCTGGGCAGTCGCCAGGGCCAGCGTGAGGAGCGGATTTACCTGGCGACGGACTTCGATCCGGCGCTCTTCGATTCAGTGCTGGCCGAGCAGGTGCGCTGCGTCGATCAACTGGATTGGGATGAGCGCGAGGGCGTGCTGCGGGCCGAGCGTCAGCGCAAGGTTGGCGAACTGATCCTCAGCCGCGAGCCACTGACCGGCCTCGACGAAACCGCCCGTAGCCAGGCGCTGGTTAACCTGGTGCGGCGCAAAGGCCTGGAGCTGTTGCCGTGGACCCCGGAACTGCGTCAGTGGCAGGCGCGGGTCGCCTTGTTGCGGCAACTGGACCTCGCCGCCAAGGGCGAGAGCGAGTGGCCGGATGTCAGCGACGCGGCATTGCTCAAGAATCTGGAACACTGGCTGATGCCGTATCTGGGCAAGGTTTCTCGGCTCAGTCACTTCGCCAACCTGGACTTGTCGAGCATCGTCCACAACCTGCTGCCGTGGCCGCTGCCGCAACGGCTGGACGAGCTGGCGCCGCATCATTTGAGCGTGCCCTCGGGGTCGTCGATTCGTCTGGACTACAGCGAACAGCCGCCGATTCTGGCGGTGCGATTGCAGGAGTTATTCGGTCTGGCCGAAACCCCGCGCATCGCCGGCGGCCGGCAGGTGGTCAAGCTGCACCTGTTGTCCCCGGCAAGGCGACCGGTGCAGGTGACTCAGGACCTGGCCAACTTCTGGCGCAGCACCTATGCCGAGGTGAAGAAGGATTTGAAGGGGCGGTACCCGAAGCACTACTGGCCGGATGATCCGCTGGTGGCGGAGGCGACTGCGCGGATAAAACCGCGCAAGTAATCGCAGCGCGATAACGTATGAGCTGCCGCAGGCTGCGATCTTTTGCTCTTCTACTCAGGCGGATCGACCCGGTCCAGCACCCGGTTTACCGCCAACTCGCCCAGCATGATGACTTGCGCGATACCCAACAGCGTATTGCGACTCGATCCCTCTGTCCGGTCCGCCAGATCCATCGTCATGACATTGGCCGAGGCCAGTGATTCGCAGGCGTGAGCCAGCAGGGTTTCACTATCGAGTTCCGGATTGACGATGAACATCGTGCAGAGTTTGCGCGGAGTGGCCTGGATGTCGGCGGCAGAGGGGATGCGTTCGGACCGCTCGTGGGTATTGTTTGAGTCGAGTGCTTCTGAAAGTTTTGCCGGATCTGCGTCCGGGGGATTCGGTGTTGGTTTGTTCATAAGTGCTTCCCTTTAGTAGTTGGGCCGCACCATCTCGCTACTACACGAAAGGGTGGCAGCTGTGCGCAAGTTAGTAGACCGGCAAGGGTAAGCAAAAACCGGCGCGCCCGAGGACGCCATGCGCACAGCTACCATCAAGTGCAGGCGAATACCTGACTGATAATGCTCATGCGACCGCTATAACCTTGGCCGGGCTACTAAACCCGATCACTGACCATCAGTGACGCGAATCAAGTTACCGAGCGACCCCAGGGCGCACAAGCCGGCGGATTCTGGCGTAACCGTAGGCAACGACGCAAGGTGATGTAGCTTTCTTGAAATGACCTTGAAGGCGTTTAAAAAAGTAGTTGCTCGCGCGCAAAACCGCTGCGAACAAAAGCCGAAAGCCCCTCGCCACATCCAGTCGACAAGTCCATACAAAACCTGACAGACCAGGCGCGCCGCCATCCCGGACCCATCCTACGTGCTTTCGGGACATTTCCTATTTCAACGTTTACCAGCTTCCAGAAAGCTGTCGGACCGTCATCGCTCTGAATTGATCGAGCATAAAATCCGATGTTCTGGGACGTACGCATTTCTCTGGTTGACCCCTTTTGGAAAACAAGGAGCGACATACAACATGGCCAGCGTTCTTTCTCGACTTTTTGGACTCCACAAGTACGACGCTACTTCGCGGTCTGATGCACCGCAGATCCCAAACTCGCCGGTGCCTGATATACGTCCTCTCCTCACATCGACGGCGGCAGAGCCCACCACCCATACACTGCGACCCTTGGAAAACTGGAGCCATCCGTTCCAGGACACGCGCGATTCCCTGAGGCAACTGACCCACCTGGCCAACGCGGTGGCCGGCTACTACCCACTCGGACGCGGCGGCCTGTGGCACGGCGGCGTGCACTTCGACAGCGGCACCGCCGGTACCCTGGAGCAATCCAGCGTGCATTGCCTGGCCGACGGCGAAGTGGTGGCCTACCGCATCGATACGCAGTCGCCGAAAACCGCTTACTTCGCCAACGATCGAACGGTCGAGAAGCCCTTTTCGCGCAACTTCGTGTTGGTTCGCCATCACCTTCAACCGCCGAAGATCGAAGGCAGCCCGGACACTCCACCAAGCCTGATTTTTTATAGCCTCTACATGCATCTGCAGGATTGGGCGACGTACCAGAAGGATTCCACTCTCGCTCGCCCAAGATTCTGGCCCGAGCGTCCGACCTTTCGCGTCAAGCAGACGGCGAAGGACGTCTTTCCCGACCGGCCTGAACAGCGTGGTCTGAACGTGCGCAATAAGTTGAATGGCCAGGTAATCGATGTTCTGCCGAGAGGCGCCGAAGTGGCTATCAGCGGCACCGGACAATTTCGCGAGTTGGAGAGCAGCCTGGGACCGGCCAAACTGCTCAACCCCGATGGCTCTATCAAGGGCTATCTCTCTACTCAGGTGCTCAAACACCCAGACCGCAAAGAAACCCGCATCAGTTCGTCGAAGCAGACAGTCAACGTCCGGGCCGAACCGGTGATTGCCGATAACGTAATTTTCGATTTACCGGTTGAATCGGAAGTCACGGTCAGTGGCGAAGGCGAGTTTCGCAAGCTTGAACGCATCAACCAGTATGTGCATTTTGACTCGCTGGAAGGTGCCATTGAGCCGGTAGCGACAGATCAGATCGTGGTGCTTGACCAGCCTGTCGCAATCAAGGCCGGTGACCTCATCGGCCATCTCGGCCTGTATCAGGACGGCGGCGCGAATCAGCCGGATAAGAAGCTACACCTGGAAACCTTCAGTGGTGATGACGTCGAGGAATTCATCGAAGCCAGTCGATTGTGGGCCCAACGCCTGCCGGAGAAAGACAGAACCTGGCTGAAGTTCGCCAAGGGCGCACCCGTGGTGGCGCACGAAGGAAATGTCACCGCTGCACAATTGCAGGCGTCGAGTACTTCCAGCCCGGTCAGTGCTGCCGATTTGTTGGTCCCCAGGAAGTTGCTCGATGATCTGCCGGCGGACCGAAAAATCCAGGTGCCCGCGACTCCGACGCGCAAAGCTCGTACCTGGTATCACCTGAAACATTTGCTTCACGACGCCGACAACAACCTTCTTGATGGCTGGGTGTGTGAAGAGCCAGGCGTAACGCCTTGGGTCAGTCCTTGGGCTTGGGAAGGCTATGGCGTCATCATCGACTACAGCAGACCCAAACATTTGCTGGCCTCTTTTCTCAACGCCATTGGCCGTTTCAGCGACGAGGAACGCGAGCGCTATCGTTCCATTGCCGAAAAAGACGACAAGGGCCCGATGAAAAGCCGGTTGTACGAAATCATCGGTCGCAACCCCGACGGCACGCTAATGGTCTCTGAATTGCTGGCGGCCCTTGAGCGACCGGCTCATGCTCAGTCGATTTCGCAGATGGTCCTTTACAAGGAAAGCGAGTGGTTTCAGCAGCCCAAGATATGGGACGCACTGGATGAATTGCTCGGCCATAGCGGCTCGACACCGCATTTGAATTGGCTGGCGGAAAAGCAGCGGATTGCGCAGATGGGGTGGTGGCGGGAAGTTGCGGAGAAAGTGGGGTTGCCTTCTTGGGGGAGTGCATATCACTTTCATCCGATTGGGTTGTTTGGTCACTTCGCGAACACTGTAAACGGAATGCTGAACTGCAAAATATGCGGCACTACGCTCACATTAACGAAAGATTTTTTGAGCGAAATATGCGGCAGCGAAGTGAACCCGCTTTTCATCAGTGCAATGGTCGAAGCATCTAAAAAACTATTCAATAAATACGGGCTAGATAGCTGTGAGCAAATCACGCATCTGCTAGCGCAAGCAAAGAAGGAGACTGGCGGGTTTTTACATTTTCGAGAGTCGTTGAACTACTCTAGGCGAACATACACTGCCGCCAAACTTTATAGGTTATCTCCGACTGTAATTAATGCGGGTTTTTCTAGAAAAGGGCTTTCCTTCGCAAGTGATGAAGAAAAACTGAATTGGATAGATGAACATCTTATAGGTAACGATGCAGCTTACGGCTTGCACTGTTATGGCAATGCTGAACAGCCAGGGAAAGATTTTAGAGGGCGAGGGTTGATCCATCTCACTCATTATGAAACCTATAAGAAATGTGCCAGAGATACAGGGCTGCCGATTGACTCTAACCCAGAGCTCATGGAGAAAGATTTCGCCGTTGCTATAGAAACAGCACTGTGGTTCTGGAAGGTAAGTCGTATAGCAGCGATTGCGGAAGATCCGTCCCTAAATGGGGACGTCGGCGTTACCGCGGTGACTCGCCCCATAAATATCGGATTGGCAGGTTTGCCTGATCGTCAAAAATACAAGCGGGAGATTACTAAAAAATTCAATGCTCATTTTGATAGTAGGTGTAAAAGAAATGATTAAGTTAATTATATTTTTTGGTTGTTTGCTTGGGTCGACGGCAATAGCGAGTAATGAAGAGTGCAGTGCAATTGGCCTTCGGGAAGCTTATAGCTCTATAGATGTACATGGGGTGAAAGCATGTTTCGTCTACACAAAAGCAGAGGTGCAACCCGAGGGGCAGTTGTCCCGTGATCCTGATGAAATATCCCTTTATTCAGTTATTCCATCTGAAAGCCCAAAGTTTATTTATGAGTTTCCATACGCGGGTACGGAAGGAACAATCACCGACGCTTTTTTTCTTCCAGTTGGTGGGGGTGGCGAAGAAATGCTGTTCGTTATCCATCGCATGGAAACGCCAAGAGCCTGGGATCCGGTAAGTGATATTTACGACGTAAGTGTTATTAGGTTGGAGGACGAAACTTTACTTCTTGACCGAAAGCGTACACGTTTTTTTGATCTGGGTGGGGATTCTGTCGATGAACAAGGACGATCAACGTATATATATCCGTACAAAGACAAGAAAAGTGTTGAGGCGGTAGTTGGTTCGCCATTGTTTAACACCATCATTGCTGACAAAGAAATAACAGGTACCATTATAGAGAAAACATTTCTTTTTGATGGCGGTTCTGAGCCGGAGCAGCAGAGTCAAACTAAGATGTACTTAATCGATGGCGACAGAGTCGTGGTGACGGATTCGACTGCCGGATGGTGCAAGATTTCCTACCAAGCAAAGATAAAGACAATTACTAAATGGGCACAGTGTAAGTCGATAAACTTTTCGGCGACCTAGGTGAATCCATGCCAATTAGACTGGATAAAATGCCTCCTCCTGCCGTACGTCCTCAACCACCTCAATTTTTGATTTGGATGGGCCTGTTGTTGCTGTGTTGTTTGCTGGGCGTCGGAGGAACACTGTTGTTCGGCGACGAAACCTTATCCCAGCGGCCTTCGGATTTCTGGAGCCTGGCCTTGGGCATTCCAATCCTGGGTTGGTGCGTGCTGGGATTCGGGCGAGTGCTGTTGTACGCCGGTGAACAGGGGGCCGCCGATGGCTGGGATAACGCTCGCGAAGAAGACTTGAGTCGGAAGATGCGTCAGGGGCGCCGCTCGCAACAGGTGCTGGGCGTGAGCGTGCAGACTGCTCTTGAAGAGCCTGCGGATGATCCGGAAATACAACTGGATGCTCTGCTGAGTGGGACGACGGCGCTGAGATCACAAGCGTCCAGGGTGGATGGAGCAACATTGCGCCATAGTTGTTTATCCTGCGATGCAGATGAAAATCCGGAAGAAATATTGCTGAGTATATGGGCGCAGACGCTCGCCGACCTGGCACCCACTTTGGCGCAGTTGCCCGCCGATCAACCATTGGCCCTGTTGCTGGACGTCGATACCGCTTTGCCGGAGCACCAATGGCGCCGAGTGTGGCGACAGGCATGGCGCGAATCCGGCATTCGCCAGCCTGCAACCCCCGTCGAGGGTCGCGGGTTGGCCGCACTGGACCACTGGCTGGACCAGCGTATCGGTGATCGGGCGTTACTATTGGTGTTGGCCGTGCAGTTTGCGCCGCAGCAGCCGGATGGCACGGCGGAAGTTGCGGTCGGGTTGTTGTTTGGCAACCGTCTGACGCAGGCCACGTTATCGCCGATTGCTTTTCTGCACCGCCCGGAGCAGGCGCGCGAGCCCACCTCCGATGACCTGCTTTACGCTACGCGCCAGGCGATTGGGTGGGTGCCGCTTGAATCGAGATCAGTCGAGCAGGTTTGGCGAGCGGGTGTTGATGCGCGAGGGGCGGGCGCCATTGCAGGCGTGATGTCTGAAATACCCATGTCAGTGAATAGGCCGGGATTGTGCAACCTCGATGCAATGCTGGGTCATCCAGGCTGCGCTTCGCCTTGGTTGGCTGTCGCTGCCGGGACGCAGGCGATTCGGTGCGGTGCCGGGTCGCAGTTCATTTACAGTGGCGGCGCGGCTGCGGCGGGTCTATGGGGTACGGTGTTGATTCCGGTGTCACCACTTTTGAAGCAGGCGTCTTGAACGTCGTTCTGCCAGTCAGTTCTTTTGCCTGCCAGATGAACATCTCACCGGAAAGCGTGCGCATGTACCGCAAAAACCGGTACCTGAAACTGGAAGTGGGATCGCAGTCGGAGTTGTTTGCGCTGTTTATCGGGTGGTTGTGCTGGCATTAAAAAGTCAAAAGATCGCAGCCTGCGGCAGCTCCTACACGGACGGCGTTGAGCTTTCGGATTTGGCGGTCAGTTGTTCGCGGCAGTAGTCGGCGAACAACTGCGCCGGCTTGGTCAGTTGCCCACGCTTGAGCCATGCCGCCACCAGCCCGGAACCGGTGACGTCCTCGGCGATGTCCACGCACACCACTTTCTGCCCGTCGTAGGTGCACTCCGAATGCGGCTTGGTCACCAGGATCGAGAACCCGAATCCCTGGCCAACCATGCCCCGCACCATCTCGATCGATGGCGAGCTGAAGGCGATGCGCGGGGTCAGGTCCAGCTCTTCGAACAGGCTGACGAAGTAGGTCCGGCTCGGCTGCACGTCCAAAAGAATCATCGGTTCCAGGCACAGGTCCCGCAATGACACCTGCGCCTGATGGGCAAAGCGGTGATCCGCCGGCAACAACGCATAAGGTCGTTGCGCCGGCATCAGCGGTTCGGTCGCGATGGTGCCGTCCAGGTCGTGTTCGTAGAGGATCGCCAGATCGAAGGCCCCGGAGGTCAGGCCCTGCACCAGCTCTTGTTGCTCACCATCGCGAATGCGGATTTCTACCCCCGGGTACAACGCCGAAAATCCTGCGATCAATTGCGGCAGGTACAGCGGCGCGACGGTTTCGAAACAGCCGATATCAATCTGCCCGGAGACCACGTCGTTGTCGGCCAGGGCGTTCTGCTCGAACTCCTTGGCCATGCGCAGCAGTTCCTGTGCCTTGCGGTAGAAGCGTGCACCGCTGGGGGTCAATGACACGCCCTGTGCATGATGGCGGATCAGCAGTTGCACGCCGAAACTGTCTTCCAGCCCTTTGATGGCCGTGGAGATCGAAGGCTGGGCGATGTACAGCTTGCGCGAGGCCTCGGCAACGCTGCCGCACTCGACTGTTGTGATGAAGTATTTCAGTTGACGCAGATTGTAGGCAGCCACAGCAAACCTCGGGGGAGAACGGATCAGGCATCCTGGCAATTTGCGCGCCACCCCTATCCGCTCGGGTGGCGATTTGTTGTGTTTGAACAATAACCACATGCTGCGCCAGAAGGGAGATTGGCTACGTAGTTTTTTCTTGGCCTGCGAACACATTTTTACTGGTTTTCCACCGCTCGGGCCTGAGCGACTATCCAATACACAAGAATGTCCTCTGGAGCATCTGAACGTGTTCGAGCTTGAGTATTGGCAACGCAAGGCCGCTTCCCTGCGGTTTCCCGACCAGGCCGTGATCGGCGGCCAGCGCCGCGCGGCGCAGTCGGGGCAGACCTTCGCCGCGATCAACCCCGCCACCGGGCAATGCCTGGCCAACGTTGCCGCCTGTGGTGAAGAAGATGTGAACGCGGCGGTGCACAATGCGCGGCAGGTCTTCGAGGCTGGCACCTGGGCTGCGCGCTCGCCGACCGAACGCAAGCAAGTGCTGTTGCGCCTGGCCGACTTGATCCTGGAAAACCGTGAAGAATTGGCGCTGCTCGATTCGCTGAACATGGGCAAGCCCGTCACCGATGCCTACAACATCGACGTGCCGGGTGCCGCAGGCGTGTTCCGCTGGTACGCCGAAAGCCTCGACAAACTCTACGACCAGATCGCCCCCAGCGCGCAGAACGTGCTGGCAACCATTACTCGCGAAGCCCTCGGCGTGGTGGCTGCCGTGGTGCCGTGGAATTTCCCTCTGGACATGGCGGCGTGGAAACTCGCCCCGGCCCTGGCCGCCGGTAACTCGGTAATCCTCAAACCGGCCGAGCAGTCGCCGTTTTCCGCCCTGCGCCTGGCTGAGCTGGCGCTGGAGGCGGGGATTCCGGCAGGCGTCCTCAACGTACTGCCGGGCCTCGGCGAGCAGACCGGCAAAGCCCTCGGCCTGCACCCGGACGTCGATTGCCTGGTGTTCACCGGCTCCACCGAAGTCGGCAAATATTTCATGCAGTACTCGGCCCAGTCGAACCTCAAGCAGGTGTGGCTGGAGTGCGGCGGAAAGAGTGCCAACCTGGTGTTCGCCGATTGTCAGGACCTGGATCTGGCCGCGGAAAAAGCCGCGTTCGGCATCTTCTTCAATCAGGGCGAAGTCTGCTCGGCCAACTCGCGGTTGCTGGTGCAGCGCTCGATCCATGACGAGTTCGTCGAGCGCCTCAAGGCCCAGGCCGAACGCTGGTTGCCGGGCGATCCTCTGGACCCGTCGAGCGCCGCCGGGGCCATCGTCGACAGCCGGCAGACCGCGCGGATCATGAAGTTCATCCAGCAGGCCGAACAGCAAGGCGCGACTAAGGTTTGTGGCGGTCGGCAGTCGATCTTCAACGGCTCGGACAACTTCATCCAGCCGACGATTTTCACCGGTGTGACCCCGGACATGCCGCTGTTTCGCGATGAAGTGTTCGGCCCGGTGCTGGCGATTACGCCATTCGACGACGAGGCCCACGCCTTGCAACTGGCCAACGACAGCGTCTACGGTCTGGCGGCTTCGCTGTGGACCGACGACCTCAACCGCGCCCACCGTGTGGCGCGACAATTGCGGGCCGGTACGGTGTCGGTCAACAGCGTCGATGCGCTGGACGTGACCGTGCCTTTTGGCGGCGGCAAGCAGTCGGGTTTCGGCCGCGACCTGTCCCTGCATTCATTCGATAAATACACCCAGTTGAAGACCACCTGGTTTCAATTGCGCTGATAACAAAACGGAGAACTGGCGATGACCACACCACGTGACACCCGCGACTACCAGGCCGCCGACGCTGCGCACCACATCCATGCATTCGTCGATCAAAAAGCCCTCAACGACGAGGGGCCACGGGTGATGGTCCGTGGCGAACGCCTGCACCTGTGGGACAACGATGGCCGGCGTTACCTCGACGGCATGTCCGGGCTGTGGTGCACCAACCTCGGTTACGGGCGCAAGGACCTGGCCTTTGCTGCGAGCCAGCAACTGGAGCAACTGCCGTACTACAACATGTTTTTCCACACCACCCACCCGCAGGTGATCGAGCTGTCCGAGCTGCTGTTCAGCCTGCTGCCGGCTCACTACAGCCACGCGATCTACACCAACTCCGGCTCCGAGGCCAACGAGGTGTTGATCCGCACGGTGCGTCGTTACTGGCAGGTGCTCGGCAAGCCCGAGAAGAAAATCATGATCGGTCGCTGGAACGGTTACCACGGTTCGACCCTGGCCGCGACGGCGCTGGGCGGCATGAAATTCATGCACGAAATGGGCGGCATGATTCCGGACATCGAGCACATCGACGAGCCGTACTTCTTCGCCCACGAAGGCAACCTGACACCGGCGGAATTCGGTCTGCGCGCGGCCCAGCAACTGGAAGCGAAGATCCTCGAACTGGGTGCGGACAAGGTCGCGGGCTTTATCGCCGAACCGTTCCAGGGCGCCGGCGGCATGATCTTCCCGCCAGAAAGCTACTGGCCGGAAATCCAGCGCATCTGCCGCAAGTACGACGTGCTGCTGTGCGCCGATGAAGTGATCGGCGGCTTCGGTCGCACCGGCGAATGGTTCGCCCACGAGTACTTCGGTTTCGAGCCGGACACCCTGTCCATCGCCAAGGGCCTGACCTCGGGCTACATCCCCATGGGCGGTTTGATCCTGTCGAAGAAAATGGCTTCGGTGCTGGTGGAGCAGGGCGGCGTGTTCGCCCACGGCCTGACCTATTCCGGGCACCCGGTGGCGGCGGCGGTGGCGATTGCCAACCTCAAGGCATTGCGTGACGAAGGCGTGGTGACGCGGGTCAAGGACGACATCGGCCCGTACCTGCAACAGTGCCTGCGCGAAGTGTTCGGCAAGCACCCGTTGGTGGGTGACATCCAGGGCACCGGCATGGTCGCGGCGTTGCAACTGGCCGAAGACAAATCCACTCGCAAGCGCTTTGCCAACGAGAACGACATCGCCTGGCGCTGCCGCACGATCGGTTTCGAGGAGGGGGTGATCATTCGCTCTACCCTTGGCCGGATGATCATGGCGCCGGCGTTGATTGCCAGTCGTGAAGAGATTGATGAGCTGATCGCCAAGACCCTGAAAGCGGTGGATCGTACGGCGCAGGAATACGGCCGGCTCTGATCTTGCTGGAAGGTCCTGCGGACCTTATCGCGAGCAGGCTCGCTCCTACATTGGATTTGTGTCGATCATCGGAAACGAGGGCGACATAGACCCCTGTAGGAGCGAGCCTGCTCGCGATTGCGACAGACATAAAAGATCGCAGCCTTCGGCAGCTCCTACAGGGGATCGCATTCCAATGTAGGAGCTGCCGAAGGCTGCGATCTTTTGCTGTTCTCAAGCTTTGCACCCACCTCGGGCATCCCCGCCCACAGCGCCCTTTCGCGGTGCGCGCTAACCAGTTTTTTCATCACTCGCATCCACATATTTCCTCGTTTTCCTAAGCCCTCCCATGGGCCAACATCGATCTCGCCAGCCCGCCGAATGCTGCCCGCCGAAGGGTCCCACAGAGACCACAGGTCGCAGCCGATTCAGGGCTCGCCGTACTGCCCATGACAAAACTAAATCAACAGCTTTGGGAGTGCTCCATGACCAAGTCCTTGCTCACCCGCTTCACTTATCCGCTGGCGGTCACCGCCATCGCCGCGACGGTTGCCACCAGCGTCCAGGCCGGCACTCTGTCCATCGGTCATACCACCTGGGTCGGCTACGGCACCCTGTACCTGGCCCAGGACCTTGGCTACTTCAAGGAAAACGGTTTGACCGTCGAATTGCCGGTGGTCGAGGAAGCGGCGATGTACATGGCTGCACAAGCGTCCGGCGAGTTGTCGGGCTCGGCGTCGACCATCGACGAGGTGCTCAAGTACCGTCCGCAATTCTGCTTCAAGGCCGTGGCCGCGCTGGACGACAGCCATGGTGGCGACGGCGTGCTGGTAGGCAAGGACATCAAGAGCCTGCAGGAACTCAAGGGCAAGGCCGTTGCGGTCAACGAAGGTTCGACCTCGCAGTTCTGGCTGTCCTATCTGCTGAAAAAACACGGCATGAGCATGAGCGACATCACCGTGCAGAACATGACGGCCGACGACGCCGCCACCGCGTTCATCGCCGGTCGCGTACCCGCCGCCGTGACCTGGGAGCCGCACCTGTCGATGGTTCGCGACAAAAAGCAGGGCAAGGTGCTGATCGACAGCAGCAGCACACCGGGGGTGATCGTCGATGTGGTCGCACTGAATTGCAGCGTGATCGAAAAACAGCCGGAAGACGTCAAGGCCCTGGTGGCCGGTTTGTACAAAGCCGTGCAGTACACCAAGGATCATCCGCAGGAAGCCTACAAAATCATGGCCAAGGGTGTCGGCGGTTACCTGGCCGATCCGAAGGAGCTGGAAGCCGCAGCGCAAGGCGTGCGTTTCTACGATCAGGCCATGAGCGAAAAACTGCTGGGCTCGCCGGGCAAGCCGGGTGACAGCGCACCGCTGATCAAACTGGCCAACGAGACCGCCAGCGAGCTGCAGGGCAAGCCCTACAACGTCAGCAATGACGACCTGATCGACAACCGTTTCGTCACCCCGCTCTAGGAGGCTGCATGTTCAAGCGCAATTCATGGCTGAGCCGTTGCATTACGCCCAAGACCGGTTTGCCGGTCTCGGTGATCTGGAGCGCGAACGGCCTGGCCTGGGTGCTGCTGGTCGGTCTGTGGGCCGGCTTGTCCTACGGTGGCGTGGTGCCAGGCATGTTCCTGCCGACGCCGGGCGCGGTGGTCGAGGCCGCCGTGCGGTTAGGCCGCGACGGCACCCTTGGCCAACATGTGTGGGCCAGCGTTGAAGTGGTGATGGTCGGTTTCATCGTGTCGTCCCTGGTGGCGGTGCCGCTGGGACTGTTGATGGGCAGCTTCCGCATCGTCCAGGCCTTTCTTGAGCCACTGGTGAACTTCATTCGCTATCTGCCGGTGACCTCCTTCGTGCCGCTGTTCATCCTGTGGATCGGCATCGGTCTGGAGCAGCGGGTGTCGGTGATCATCTTCGGCGTGTTCTTCCAGCAACTGGTGATGATCGCGGACGTGTCCAAAGGCATCTCCAAGGACCTGATCAACGCCTCCTACACCCTCGGTTCCAATCGCCGCGATGCAGTGCTGCATGTGATCGCTCCGGCTTCCCTGCCAGGTGTGCTCGACACCTTGCGCGTGACCATGGGCTGGGCCTGGACTTACCTGGTAGTGGCTGAACTGGTCGCCGCTTCCAGTGGCCTGGGTTACCTGAGCCTCAAGGCCATGCGTGGCTTCCAGGTGGATGTGATTTTCCTCGCCATCGCGATCATCGGCCTGCTGGGCCTGGTCACCGATCAACTGTTCCGTTTCCTACGCCTGAGGATCACCGCATGGGCTCAGTAACCGCCGCCACTCATCGTTTTACCGCGCCTCATGCTGCCCCAGTGAACGCGCCTCGGCTGAAGGTGGACAAGGTCAGCCTGAGTTACAAGAAACCCGATGGCGGTACCTTTACCGCCTTGGAGGAAGTGTCGTTCGAGGTGCCGGACCAGCAATTTGCGGTACTGGTCGGACCTTCGGGTTGCGGCAAGTCGAGCCTGCTGTACCTCACCGCCGGCCTGGCCGAACCGACCTCGGGCGAGATCTACGTCGGCGGCCAACAGGTGGAAGGCCCCGGTGCGGACCGTGGCATGGTGTTCCAGAGCTACACGCTGTTCCCGTGGCTGACGGTGCGGCAGAACGTCGAGTTCGGCCTCAAGCGCCGCGGCATGCCGGCGGCGCAACGCAAGGACATCGTCGACTACTACGTCAATGAAGTGGGCTTGAGCGGCTTTGCCGACAACTACGCCAAGCAGTTGTCCGGCGGCATGATGCAGCGCGTCGCCATTGCCCGCGCGCTGGCCAATGATCCGCAGATCCTGCTGATGGACGAACCCTTCGGCGCCCTCGACAGCCAGACGCGCCTGCAAATGCAGCAGTTGTTGCTGCGGGTGTGGGGCAACAGCAAAAAGACCGTGTTGTTCGTGACCCACGACATCGACGAGGCGATTCTGCTGGGTGACCGGGTGTATGTGATGGGCGCCAGGCCAGGGCGGATCAAGCAGATTCTGGATGTGCCGATCGAACGTCCACGCAACCTCGATATGGTCATGGAGCGCTCGTTCATCGAGATGAAGCGCGAGATCTTCGGGCTGCTGCATGATGATCTGGAGGAGGTGCATTAAGTCGCAAATGCACACCCCCTGTAGGAGCTGCCGCAGGCTGCGATCCTTTGATTTTGATTGCTGGTATGGCTGAAGATCAAAAGATCGCAGCCTGCGGCAGCTCCTACAGGTTATGCGTTAAGGTGCAGCCGGCAATAGGAAGCGGGCAATCACCGGCAGATGATCGGAGATACGCAATGTATCGTCCTGCCGCACCATGGCCTCGACCCTTTTGATCCGCGGACTGTAGAACAGGTAATCAACGGTCCGGTCCGGTCCGTTCAGCCCGGGATCGTTCGGGTAATGGGTCAGCCAGCGTTCGCGGTCGATACCACTGGCTTCGTTGTTGGTCGGGATCATCGGATACTTGTCCCACAGGATGTGCAACGGGCTGTCGGCGGAGTAGGGCGCGCGTTGTGCGTCGGACAGGCGTCGATACTGGCCCAGCGGCAACAGGTTGAAATCCCCACCGATCAGCCACGGCGTGCCACGGCTTTCGAGTTTATCGAGGGCCCTGGCCACGGCGTTCACCTGGTTTTGCAAGGTGTTGTCGGCTCGATTGGCGCGGTCCAAATGGGTATTGAGCACCGCTATTTGCCCGCCATCACTCAAGGGCAAGTAGCTCACCAGCAAGGCGTCTTTGGGTTTGAATTGGCGGCTGAGCGGATTGCCCGAGGCGACGGGTAGTTGCAGGCGTTCGGCATGTTCGATCCGGTAACGGCTCAGGGTCGCCAGTTGCCGGCCGACACTGCCGAAGATGTGCGGGTTCGGTACGAAGTCGGCCTTCCAATCGAACGCGCTGGCGCCACAGGGATACAAGTCGGCAAGCCGTTCCTGCAGCAGTTTGAACTGCTGCTGGTAATCGCTGGCCTTGGCGCCGTCGTCCAGTTCCTGCAACAGCACGATGTCCGGTTGTTCGTCGCGAATCACCCGCGCCACTTCGTCGAGGCTGAAGGCCATGTCTTCCGCTGTGGGACGTTCGTCGGCACCGGCGGCCAGGTCATTCCAGAATACGTAGCGCTTGCCGGCCAGGTACTGGACGTTCCAGGTCATCACCTTCAACGCCTGCCCGGGGACCAGGGAAGGGGCCTGGGCACTGCAACTGACTGGCAACACTTCTTTGGCGTCGGGGCGCCAGGTCAGGCTGTATATCATCGCGGTGATCAGGCCGGTCACGATCAGCAGGCCCAGCAGGGTGTAGCGCAGTAGACGGGTCATGGCTCGGCTTATTAGCGTTACAGGATTGCTCCCGAGCATACCCGAGAGCGATGGTCGCGCCCAAGGTCAGAGCGAGCTGTCATTTCTCTCGGGCAACGGGTTGATCAGCATGAACAATCGGAACAGCACCACGCTGGTAAACAGCTGCAGGAAGCTGTGGGCGCTGTCGATCAATAGTGAGACCACCGGGTTCTGAGGTTCCGGGTACGCCGCCAGCGTCACGCCCTTGAGCAGCCACAACGGTCCCATCACACACAGAATGCACAGCAGAATGCGCAGGAAGTGACCGCTGGTCAGGCGCAGGCTTTCCTTCATGGCCGCCAGCGGCGCCAGGCCGCGCAACACCAGCAGGTATTCGCCAAACGCCAGGGTCACCATCAGGTAGATACCCGGCAGGAAATACAGCGACAGGCCCAGCAGAATCAGCACGGTATTGAGCGCCGTCAGCAGGGCGAAGCGCGGCCACAGGTAGGCGGACCTGGACAGCAGCTCGCGGTTGCTCGGCGATTCGCCTCGGCTGCGGGCGTCGAGAAACAGAATCAGCGCGGCGGTGTACAGCGGATACACCAGCAAGCCGACAATCACGCTGATGCCGGGGAAACTGTCCGGCTCGGTGGAATGGTCGACCACTTGTTGCAGCAGTGCCTCAAGCATCACCAGCGGCAGGCACAGTTGCACGATCTGGCCCAGATTGCGCTTGAAGAAATACAGGGAGTCACGCAGCACATCTAACGGATTCATCAGTTGGTATCGCAGGTTGGAAGCAGTGGCCCACTTTAACCGATCAAGCGCAGGGGGAAGCAAACGTAAACGTTCGGTAAAGGACATTGAAACATCTTGTTTCAGCCTCCATTAAGGTCGAGCACCTTATCCTCATTGGATAAAGGCAACGATTTCCCCGGCAATCTACGAGGTCGCCATGAACAGCGAAGAACAAACCCTGATCGATGGACTGTTTTCCCGGCTGCAACAGGCCGAAACGGACTCAGCCCCGCGCGACGCCCAGGCCGAGGCGCGGATCAAGGAACACCTGACGCGCCAGCCCGCGGCAGGTTATTTCATGACCCAGGCGATTCTGGTGCAAGAGGCGGCGATCAAGAGCCTCGATGAGCAGAACAAACAACTGACCCGGCAAGTCCAGCAATTGCAGGCCGAACTGCAACAGGCCAAGGCCCAGGCGACCCCGGCTCCTGCGCCGAGTGGCGGTGGCTTTTTGTCGAGCATCTTTGGCGGCAACTCCCGCGAGCCACAGCCCGCATCAACCCAGAGCGCACCGCCGTCGAACGGTGGCTGGCGTGAGCCGGGACGCTCGTCGTTCGGTTCGCAGCCGCCACAGCAGAACATTCCACAACAGGGCTATGCACCCCAGCAGCAGGCTCCGGCAGCGGCCGGCAGCAGTTTTCTCGGTGGCGCGCTGAAAACCGCCGCCGGCGTGGCGGGTGGCGTGATGCTGGCACAAGGCATCAGCAGCCTGTTCCATCACAATCAGCAACCGGAAGTCGTCGAAGTCATCAAGGAAGAGCCGGCCCAGGTCAACGACCAGGGCAACAGTGGCTGGGGCGATGACCAGCGCATGGCCGGTAACGATTCCAGGAGCAACGATCAGGGCGGATTCAGCGACGCCGACTACAGCGATGACAGCTCATCGTTCTTCGGCGGCGACGACGATTCCTTCGTCTGACCTGTGGCGAGGGAGCTTGCTCCCTCGCCACATAGCTGATTATTCGCGGAACAATCCTTCGGGCTGGCATACTGGGCGACTTTTCGGGCCTGGTGCCTGATTCAGCCTCGAGGAAAGCCGGTGAAAAAAATCGCAGTGTTCGCCGATGTCCAGAACCTCTACTACACCGTGCGTCAGGCCTATGGTTGCCACTTCAACTACGCCGCACTGTGGGCTGACATCAGCAAACAGGGCGAGATCGTCGAAGCCTACGCCTACGCCATCGACCGTGGCGACAGCAAACAGCAGCAGTTCCAGCAGATCCTGCGCAACCTCGGTTTCACCGTGAAGCTCAAGCCGTACATCCAGCGCAGCGATGGTTCGGCCAAGGGCGACTGGGACGTGGGCATCACCCTCGACATCATGGATGCCGCCGACCATGTCGATGAAATCGTCCTGGCCTCCGGCGACGGTGATTTCGACATGCTGCTCGAACGCATCATCAGCAAACATGGGGTGCAAGCGGTGGCCTACGGGGTACCGGGCCTGACGGCCAACTCGCTGATCCGCGCCGCCAGCCGCTACGTGCCGATCGAAGGCGCGTTGCTGCTCAAGAATTGATTTTTACGGAGTTGAAACAGGTTTGGAACGCATAGCAGTCATCGACTTTGAAACCACCGGGATCTCCCCGAGCAGCAGCTGCCGGGCTACGGAAATCGCCGTGGTGATCCTTGAACAGGGGCGCATCGTCGAGCGTTACCAAAGCCTGATGAATGCCGGCGTGCGCGTCCCGGCCTTCATCGAACAACTCACCGGCATCAGCAACGCCATGCTGCGCACCGCGCCGTCGGCGGAGCAGGTGATGAATGAAGTGAATGAATTCGTCGGTACCACGCCATTGCTGGCGCACAACGCCGCGTTCGACCAGAAGTTCTGGGACTTCGAGCTCGGACGAATCAAACGCACCCGCTTGCAGAACTTTGCCTGCTCGCTGCTATTGGCCCGACGCCTGATGCCCGCCGCGCCGAACCACAAACTCGGCACCCTCACCACGTTCGCCAACTTGCCCCACACCGGCAAGGCCCACCGGGCGATGGCCGATGCCGAGATGGCGGCCAACCTGACGGCGCACCTGGCGGACGAACTGCGGCACAAGCATGGCTTGCGCGAGCTGTCCCATGATTTGCTGTGCAAGTTGCAGAAAGTGCCGGCGGCGAAAGTGGGCGAGCACCTAAAGCGTTATCGCTGATCCCGAAAACACCGCATAACCCCTGTAGGAGCTGCCGAGTGAAACGAGGCTGCGATCTCTTGATCTTGATCTTTAAAATCAAAGTCAAAAGATCGCAGCCTCGTTTCACTCGGCAGCTCCTACGGTCCCAAAGAAAGCTATTTGCCATTGCCTTCGATGTGCCCCAATGGCACCCGCTTCTCTATCGCACTCGACAACACAATCGACGTCTTGCTGAAGCCAAACGTGGCGATCCGGTTGATCAGTTCTTCCAGCTCCGGCATTGAGCCCACCGCCGCTTGCATGATCACGCACGGGTCGCCGGTCACCCGATGGCACTCGGTCAATTGCGGGATTTTGATCAGGTCGTCGTAGGCTTTCTGGTTACCGTGCTGGTTCAGGCGCAGTTCGATCACGCACTGGATCGGCAGGCCGAGCTTGGCCATGTCGACCTTCGCCTGATAACCGGTGATCACGCCGCTGGCTTCGAGCTTGGCCACGCGCTCGGCCACGGCCGGGGCAGACAGGTTGACCTTGCGCGCCAGGTCCGCGTAGGACGCACGACCGTTTTCCAGCAGGGCGCTGAGCAGCATGCGGTCGTACTTATCCATCGGGGTGACTCCTGAAAATGGCCAGCTTTCGAAAACATGGTTTATAGCGCTGAACTCCGTGTTTTGAAAAGTGTACTGGCGCTTTAAACAGGTTTTGTAACTTATTTTCCGACGCTGGCCTTTCTAGAATAGCCGTTCACTTGTCCTTGCCTGTGAGCTGCCCCCATGTCCGGCCTTCGTCGCTTTCCCTTACCCTTGATCGCTGCCTTCTTCGCCTTGTATGTGATTTGGGGCTCGACTTACCTGGTGATCCGCATCGGCGTGGAGTATTGGCCGCCACTGCTGCTCGCCGGCATCCGTTTCGTCATCGCCGGGACCTTGATGTATGCCTTCCTGCGCTGGCGCGGGGCGCCGGCACCGACCTGGGCGCAGTGGAAAGCTGCCGGGATCATCGGGATCTTGTTGCTGGCGTGCGGCAACGGCGCGGTGAGCGTGGCCGAACACACCGGCGTTGCTTCCGGTGTCGCGGCACTGGCAGTGGCGACGGTGCCGCTGTTTACCTTGCTCTGCGGATATTTCTGGGGCGCACGTAATACCCGTCTCGAATGGGCCGGGATTGTGCTCGGGCTGATCGGCATCGGCATGCTCAACCTCGGTTCCAACCTGCAATCGAGCCCGCTGGGTGCGGCGTTGCTGATTTTTGCGGCGGCGACCTGGGCCTTTGGCTCGGTGTGGAGCAAACATTTGCCATTGCCTCAGGGCGCGATGGCCAGTGCTGTGGAAATGCTGGTGGGCGGTGTGGTGTTGCTGATTGCCAGCGCAGTCAGTGGTGAGCAGCTGGAAAAGGTGCCGCCGATCGAAGGCTGGGCCGCGTTGGCGTATCTGACCGTGTTCGGTTCGATCATCGCCTTCAACGCCTACATGTATCTGTTGAAGCATGTGCGTCCGGCGGCGGCCACCAGTTATGCCTACGTCAACCCGGCGGTGGCGGTGTTGCTGGGGATCGTGTTCGTTGGCGAGACCATCGGCATCGAAGAAGCCCTGGCGATGGCGGTGATCATCAGTGCCGTGGTGTTGATCGGCTTGCCACAATGGCGCCGCACGCCAGAACGGCCAGTGGTGGTGACGGCAGTACCGACAGAATCCCGTGTGAATTAGGGTAAACTGCGCGGTATTGCATCTTGTTTTGCACACTTGTTTTGAACAACCCGCGCTGAATTTTCCTACGGTACTCCCATGACTTTCGCCACCCTTGGCCTGATCGAACCCTTGCTGCGCTCCCTCGAGACGCTCGGCTACCAGACACCGACGCCGGTTCAGGCGCAAGCCATTCCGGCAGTGCTGGCCGGTCGCGACCTGATGGCCGCCGCCCAGACCGGCACCGGCAAGACCGCCGGTTTCGCCCTGCCGCTGTTGCAACTGCTGGCCATGGAAGGGCCGAAAGTCACCGCCAACTCGGTTCGCGCGCTGATCCTGGTACCGACCCGCGAGCTGGCCGAGCAGGTTCACGAAGCCGTGCGCCAGTACGCCGAAAACCTGCCGCTGCGCACCTACGCGGTATACGGCGGCGTCAGCATCAACCCACAGATGATGAAACTGCGCAGCGGTGTCGACCTGTTGGTGGCGACCCCGGGCCGCTTGCTCGACCTGTTCCGCCAGAACGCGCTGAAGTTCAACCAACTGCAGACCCTGGTGCTGGACGAAGCCGACCGCATGCTCGACCTGGGCTTTTCCGAGGAGTTGGCGAACATTTACCGCGCTCTTCCAAAGAAACGTCAGACGCTGCTGTTCTCCGCGACCTTCTCCGACGACATCCGCCTGCTGGCCGGGCAAATGCTCAACGATCCGCTGACCATCGAGGTCAGCCCGCGCAACGTTGCGGCCAATACGGTCAAGCAATGGATCGTGACGGTGGACAAGAAGCGCAAGCCGGAACTGTTCGTGCACCTGATGCGCAAGGGCAAGTGGAAGCAGGTGCTGGTGTTCGCCAAGACCCGCAACGGCGTGGATGCGCTGGTGGATAAACTCCAGGGCCTGGGCATCAACGCAGACGGCATCCACGGCGACAAACCCCAGGCGACTCGTCAGCGCGCACTGGATCGTTTCAAGGCCAGTGAAGTGCAGATCCTGGTCGCTACCGACGTGGCGGCCCGTGGCCTGGACATCGAAGACCTGCCGTTGGTGGTCAACTTCGATTTGCCGATTGTCGCTGAGGACTACATCCACCGTATCGGTCGTACCGGCCGCGCGGGCTCGACCGGCGAGGCGATTTCCCTGGTCTGCGCCGATGAAGTGAATCTGCTGTCGGCCATCGAGATGCTGACCCGCCAGACCTTGAAGCGGCAGAACGAGCCGGACTTCGAACCTGAACACCGCGTGCCGGACACCGATGCCAGTGGCCAGGTCGTCAAGAAGCCGAAAAAACCGAAGAAGCCCAAGGCTTCCGGTGGTGGCGGTGGTAAACGCAATCTGGGGCGGTGGGTTGATAGCGGAGAGGTTGCGCCAGCGGAACCTTCGATCAAGCCTGTGCGCAAAGTGCCGGTGTTCAATACCGGGCCGCGCAAGCGTAAGCCTTGATTTACCTCTGCGTCTGTTAGGCCGCCTTCGCGAGCAAGCCCGCTCCCACACTGGATCTGTGTTGTTCACAAATCCCCTGTGGGAGCGGGCTTGCTCGCGAAGGGCGCGCCTCGGTCTTCAGCCCTTGCGCTGCAACCATTCCACCATCCCCAACCCCGCCGCTCGCCCGCTGGCGAAACACGCGGTCAGCAGATAGCCGCCGGTCGGCGCTTCCCAATCGAGCATTTCCCCGGCGCAAAACACGCCAGGCAGTTGCTTGAGCATCAATCGCTCATCCATCGACTCGAACAACACACCGCCAGCACTGCTGATGGCCTCATCCAGTGGTCGGGTTTTCACCAGCGTCAGTGGCAATGCCTTGATCGATTTGGCCAGCAAGGCCATGTCGGCAAAGCAATCGGCGCTGGCCAGTTCACGCAATAGCGCCGCTTTTAGGCCATCGATGCCCAACTGACTGTGCAAGTGCTTGGCCATGGAACGCGATCCCCGCGGCTTGCTCAACGCCGCTTGAACTTTATCCACAGGCCGGCCGGGCAACAGGTCCAGATGAATGGTTGCCGAGCCGTGCCGGTTGATTGCCTCGCGGATCGGTGCCGACAGGGCGTAGATCAGACTGCCTTCGATTCCGGTGGCGGTAATCACACATTCGCCAAGTCGCGGCACGTCATCGTTAAGGCCGATGGCGATGTTTTTCAGCGGCGCACCGGCGAATTTGCTGACCATCAATTCGCTCCAGGCCTGCACCTCGAAGCCGCAATTGCTCGGTTGCAATGGCGCCAATCCTACAGCCAGTTGCTCCAGTGCCAGCATCCATGCGCCGTCCGAACCCAGGCGCGACCAACTGCCGCCACCGAGGGCGAGCAGGGTGGCATCGGCTTGCACGGTTTTTTCGCCTTCCGGGCTGTCGATGCGCAGTCCGCCACGCTCGTCCCAGCCGAGCCAGCGGTGGCGGGTGTGGATAACTACGCCGCTGTCGCGCAGGCGCTTGAGCCAGGCGCGCAGTAGTGGCGCGGCCTTCATGTCGGTGGGGAATACCCGGCCGGAACTGCCGACGAAGGTCTCGATGCCCAGGTCATGAATCCACTGGCACAGCGCTTCGGCACCGAAGCCACGCAGCAGCGGGGCAATCTGCGGGGCGCGTTCGGCGTAGCGCGAGAGAAACGCCGGGTAGGCTTCGGAGTGGGTGATGTTCATGCCGCCAACGCCGGCCAGCAGGAATTTTCGTCCGACCGAGGGCATGCCGTCGTACAGGTCGACCTTGATCCCGGCCTGACTCAACACTTCGGCCGCCATCAGACCGGCGGGGCCGCCGCCGATGATGGCGACGTGAGGGGGAAGGGGTGACGAGAATTGGGTCATGGGATGCGCTGCGGTCTGACGGGATAAGCCGGGCATTCTACCAGCCCCGTCCCCACAGGGATGATCGGTGTATTGGAGGGCTGGTTAAAAAACAACCACCGTTCTGTAGCCTATACGCAGCATGGGCTACAGGCCCTTTCACTCAGGTTATCCACAGGCAGTTCCACAGGCATTGTGGGTAACGCATCCACAGCTCAGTGACAACCTGATGACTGCCAGACGCGCTGCGCGCTGTGATGGAGGATGCCGTGACGGCGGGCCAGGGCCTGGCGATCCTTGCTGTAGCCGCCGCCGATCACCCCGACCAGCGGAATGTCGCGGCCCAGGCAATGGCGCATCACGCTTTCATCGCGGGCGGCGACGCCTTCGTCTGTCAGATTCAGATAACCCAGGGCGTCGTCCTTGTGCACATCGACTCCGGCGTCATACAACACCAAGTCCGGCTGGTAGAGCGGCAACAGGTAGTTGAGTGCATCGTCCACCACCTTCAGGTAGTCGACATCGCCCATGCCGTTGGGCAGCGGAATGTCCCAGTCACTTTCGGCCTTGCGTGCGGGAAAGTTCTTCTCGCAGTGCAGGGAAACGGTCACCGCTTCCGGAGTGTTGTGCAGTATTCGCGCGGTCCCGTCGCCCTGATGCACATCGCAATCGAAGATCAGCACCCGATTCACCCGACCACTTTCCAGCAGGTAATGGCTGATCACCGCCAGGTCATTGAAGATGCAGAACCCGGCCGGGTAGTCGTAGTGCGCATGGTGGGTGCCGCCCGCCAGGTGGCAGGCCAGGCCATGCTCCAGCGCCTGCTCGGCTGCCAGCAACGAGCCGCCCACCGCCCGCACCGTACGCCGGGCCAGGGCTTCGTTCCAGGGCAGGCCGAGGCGGCGCTGGTCTTCGCGGGATAATTCGCCACTCATGTAGCGCTCGATGTATGAAGGGTCATGGGCGAGGGCGAGAATCTCTGCGGGACACAGTTCCGGGCGCAACAGGTCGGCATCGCGGGTCAGGCCGCTGTCCACCAGGTGATCGCGCAACAGGCGGAACTTGTCCATGGGGAAGCGGTGATCCGCCGGAAACTCGGGGCTGTAGTCTTCGTGATAAATCAGCGGGAGCGGCATGATGATTTCATTCAGGAATGAGAGAAGAATCCTACCAGCGTTGTAGACTTGCGGCATGCAAACGGAGGGCGGGGAGCAATGGAGCCAATACTGGAACTTGAAAGCGCCCGGCTGCTGTTGCGCCAGTGGCGCGATGAAGATTTACCTGACTTTGCGGCGATGTGTGCCGATCCGCAGGTGATGCGCTATTTCCCGGCAACCTTGAGCCGACTGGAAAGCGCATCATTGATCGGGCGAATCCGTGGTCATTTCGCCGAGCACGGTTATGGTCTCTGGGCTTTGCAGCGCAAGGACTCTGGCCAGTTCATCGGGTTTACCGGGCTTGGCGTAGTCGGTTTCGATGCACCCTTTACCCCGGCCACGGAAATCGGCTGGCGCCTGGCCCGCGAGCACTGGGGGTTGGGTTACGCCAGTGAAGCGGCGTGGACCGCTCTGCGCTGCGGGTTCGACCGCTTACCGCTGAAAGAGGTCGTGGCCTTCACTACGCAAACCAACCTGCCGTCAGAGAAAGTCATGCAGGCCATCGGCATGCACCATGATCCGGAAAATGACTTCGATCACCCGCGACTCGACGTCGATCATCCGTTGCGTCGGCATGTGCTGTATCGCATCAGCCGGGAGCAATGGCTGCAAACCTTACATGGATAACCTGGCACGGACGTTTACAATGGCCCCATGGGTAGAGTCCAGAAACTGAATCGAGCGTTGCAGCCAAGGCTGCGCGGCAATGTTTTGCGTGAGGAGCATCTGAATGAGCCAAGTGTTGGATGATCTGGTCGACCTGCTGACCCTGGAACCGATCGAAGAAAACCTGTTCCGTGGCCGTAGCCAGGATCTGGGCTTTCGTCAGCTGTTCGGTGGTCAGGTACTCGGTCAGTCGCTGTCGGCGGCCAGTCAGACGGTGGAAGAGGCGCGCCATGTGCATTCGATGCACGGCTATTTCCTGCGACCGGGCGATGCCGGGTTGCCGGTGGTGTATCAAGTTGACCGGGTGCGTGACGGTGGCAGTTTCAGCACGCGCCGGGTGACGGCGATCCAGAAGGGCCACCCGATCTTCACCTGTAGTGCGTCGTTCCAGTACGACGAAGAAGGCTTCCAGCACCAGTCCGAAATGCCGCAAGTGGTCGGTCCGGAAAACCTGCCATCGGAGCTGGAGATCACCCAGCAGCGCGCGCACCTGATCCCCGAGAAAATGCGCGAAAAATTGCTGTGCCCTAAGCCGATCGAATTTCGCCCGGTGACCGAGAAAGATCCCTACAACCCGCTGCCCTCCGATCCGGTCAAGTACGTCTGGTTCCGCGCCGACGGGGCGTTGGCCGATTCGCCGGCGCTGCATAAATACCTGCTGGCCTATGCCTCGGACTTCGGTCTGCTGGTCACCTCGATGCAGCCCCATGGCAAAACGGTCTGGAACAAGGACATGCAGGTGGCCAGCCTCGATCACGCGTTGTGGTTCCACCAGGATTTGCGTGCCGATGACTGGTTGCTTTACGCAATGGATAGTCCATGGGCCGGCAACTCCCGTGGATTCTCCCGTGGCAGCGTGTTCAACCGTGCCGGACAATTGGTGGCCTCGGTCACCCAGGAAGGCTTGATCCGTCATCGCAAGGATTGGGCATGAGCCTGGCCGACGTGCGTCACTGGGTGTTCGACATGGACGGCACCCTGACGGTGGCCGTGCACGACTTCGCGGCGATTCGCGTGGCATTGGCGATCCCTGCCGAACACGACATCCTGACCCACCTCGCCGCACTGCCGGCCGATGAAGCCGCAGCCAAACATGCGTGGCTGCTGGAGCATGAGCGGGACCTGGCCCTCGGTTCGCAACCGGCACCGGGTGCGGTGGAATTGGTGCGCGAACTGGCCGGGCGCGGTTATCGCCTGGGCATTCTCACGCGCAATGCCCGGGAGCTGGCACATGTCACGCTGGAGGCCATTGGCCTGGCCGACTGCTTTGCGCTGGAAGATGTATTGGGCCGCGATGATGCGCCGCCCAAGCCGCATCCGGGCGGGTTGCTGAAACTGGCCGAAGCGTGGAAGGTCCCGGCGAGCGAGATGGTGATGGTTGGCGACTACCGCTTCGATCTTGATTGTGGGCGGGCGGCGGGAGCGCGGACTGTATTGGTGAATCTGCCGGATAATCCATGGCCGGAATTGACTGATTGGCATGCGGCGGATTGTGTCGAGTTGCGGCAGATGCTGTTGGCTTGAGTGCTTCGTTGCCTGGTCAACCGCTTTCGCGAGCAAGCCCAGGCACTACAAGAGTCATTGCCCAAACAACGCCTTCTGCCCCTCCGGCGATGTAAACATCCCATCCCCATCATGTCCGACCCCGGGCACTTCAATCAGTTGCTGCTTCAACCCTTGCGGTTGCAACCGCTTCAGATAATCGAAGTAGTAACGCCCGCGGGCCAATCGAGACGGTCCTTGCGCTTTGGCCTCACAACTCTTGTCCAGCGCCGGATGGTTCGGATCGATGTCCTGCTGCCCCAGCAGGTAAACGACTTCACGCTTGAGGTAACTTTCCTGCAACTGCGCGGCGGTTTGTCCTTCGGCGTAGGCCGGTAAATCCGCCAGCCCGTACTTCCAGCGATTGAAATTCGGGCAACCGGCGTGGCTGAACGCTACCGGTCGACGCTCATCGAAATAAGCGTAGGAGGACGGATTGGCGATCACGTAGCGCACCTGCACGCCGGCCGCATCGAGCTCGGATTGCGCGTGGCCGAGCAACGCATAGCGCTGAACCACCTGCGCGCCACCGGAGTGCCCGGCGATGACGATTTGCTTCACATCCGGAAACTGCTGATGGTCACCCAAGCGGGCGATGATTTCGTCGAGCGCCGCGTAGGAGCTCAGCCGAAACGGTGCCGTGGATTCGCCGCCGGCCATCCATTCATTGCCTTGCCAGCGCAAAACGGTGTCGGCCACCGGATGGACCGCAACGTCAGTTTCATTGAGGAATTGCGGGGCGATCACCAGGGTCGTTGCGCTTTGCCCGGCCAGTTCGGCGGCGTGCTCACCGCTCTGCAGGTAGGTTTGCGCGTTGCGCAAGCGACCATGGAGGATGATCAGCACCCGTTCGATTTTTGCCGGGGCGGGGCTGATGCCCACCGCGATTTCACCTGACTTCAACAGCAGGCGCCCTGAGCTGAGTTCCTTGACCCCAGGCTCGGCGGCCTGGGACGTTGCGCAAGTAAACAGAACAACCAACAACCACTTCTTCATTTACAGATTTTTCGCCGCAAAGGTATCGCACTGGCCAACCTGGCCTTGGGCGAAACCGGTTTTGAACCAGCGCACCCGTTGCGCTGACGTACCGTGGGTGAACGAGTCCGGGACTACACGGCCCTGACCCTGCTGCTGCAAACGATCGTCACCAATGGCGTTCGCGGCATTCAGTGCTTCTTCGATGTCGCCCGGCTCCAGCCAGTTCAGGCGCTTCTGCGCATTGTTGGCCCAGACGCCGGCCAGGCAATCGGCCTGAAGTTCCTGGCGAACCAGCAAACCACCGTCGCCCTCCATCTGCCGGCCTTGCTGGCGTGCGGCCTGAATTTTCGCGGACACCCCGAGCAAGGTCTGCACATGGTGTCCGACTTCGTGAGCGATCACGTAGGCCTGGGCGAAGTCGCCCGCAGCGGAAAAGCGTTGGGACATTTCCTGGAAGAACGCCATGTCCAGGTAGACCTTCTGGTCGGCCGGGCAATAGAAGGGGCCGGTCGCCGAGGTGGCCAGACCGCAGGCCGAATTCACGCGGTTGCTGAACAACACCAGGGTCGGGTCCTTATATTGGCGGCCGGCCTGCTGGAATATCGCGCCCCAGGTGTCTTCGGTGTCGCCGAGGATCGAGCGCACGAATTCAGCGCTCTCATCATTGGCCGGCGGTGCCTGGCGACTCTGGTTGGTGGCGGGCGCCGATTGCTGCTCCATTTGCCCGGTCAGTTGTCCGAGGATTTGCAACGGATCCTGGCCGGTGATCCAGCCGATGCCGACAATCAAGAGGATCGCCGTCAGGCTCAGGCCCTTGCCACCGCCAAAACGCATGCCGCCGCCACCGCCGCCAACATCATCGCCCCGGGCGTCGACCACGTTGTCGCTGCGTCGGCCTTTTTTCCATAGCATGTGGGAATCCTCTTCTGTTCCGGGTAAAGCTCTGTGCGATGAGTGTTGCTGCCAAGTGGGAGGGGCGCCAGTCCGGCCGTCCGTCTTTTTTCCGCGCACAGGTCAATTCCCGGCTACCCGTGAAGGGCTGCCGAGAAGGTTTCAGGCTTGTATTGAACACGGATAACCCATCGAATTCCGTAGGACGATGGTTTTTTATCGTGAGGGCGATCGCCGGTCTTGCGGATTATTCGTCGAACGCATCCCATCCCGGCGCAAAGTCGGGGCTGACCTGACGCTGGCGTTTGGACAGGCTGGCGATCAAGGCACGGTCTTCATCATCCAGTCGCACATCCATCGCCGCGAGATTGGCCAATTGATTGGACTCGCTGCTGGCCTTGGGCGCCAGGCCTTGCTCCCTGAACGACACCAGGGTTTCTATGGTGCGCGGCAAATCCCAATCGGTGGATGGCCAATGGAGCATGAACAGGTCGACGTATTCGCTGCGCAGGCTTTGAGGCAGGTCTTCGTTGTTGTAGGCCGCTGCCGTGTCGATGTGCCGGTAACCCAGAGCCAGAGCCTGCTCCACGGCACGGGTGCATTCCTCGCCGAGCATTGGCCAGGTGCCGAGGCCGAGTTTCGGCATGTTCAAACCCTGTGCGTTAACGATGTGCTGCATGGTCGATCTCCTTTTCATAAGCCGTGACGCCTGCGATGTGGCGCGCGGCGATGTAGCCGAACGTCAGCGCCGGGCCGAGATTGATGCCGCCAGCGGGGTAGTGACCGCCCATGATGCTGGCCATGTCGCCGCCCGCCGCGTACAGGCCGGCGATGGGTTGTGCCGCGCTATCCAGGACCTGGGCATGTTGGTTGACCTTGAGCCCGGCGAAGGTGCCGAAGCAGCCCGGCTGGACTTTCACGGCATAGAAGGGGCCTTGTTCGATCGGCGCGACGCATGGGTTGGGTCGTTGCAGTGCGTCACCCTGCTTGCGGTTGTAAGGCGTGGAACCACGACCGAACTGCGGGTCCTCACCGTTGCGCGCGTGGCGGTTGTAGTCCGACACGGTGCTGCGCAAGCCAACCGGGTCGATGCCGCAGGCTGCAGCCAATTCCTCAAGGGTGTTGCCGGTTTTCAGATAGCCGCTGCGGATGAAGGATGACAGCGGCACCGGAAATGGCCGAGAGATGCCCAGGCCATATCGACGCTGAAAGCCATGGGTGCAGATCAGCCACGACGCCACTTCTTCACCCGGCGGGGCGGCGGCGACCATGGCCGTGACGTAGTCGTAGTAGCCGTTGGCTTCATTGACGAAGCGCTGGCCGTTGCTCAGCACACCGATGATGCCGGGTTTGCCCCGCTCGATGATGTGCGGGAAGTGTCCCGTGCTGCCGTCGCTGTGCGGCACTTGCGAAACCGGCGCCCAAGCGACGGCGGACGCCATGTCGCTATTGACCCGGGCACCGGCACTTTCGCCCAGGCGCAGGCCATCGCCGCAAACGCCGAGGGGCGGCAAGGCCAGATGTTCATGCCCGGTCGGTGTGCGGGGGAACAGTGCCTTGCGGCGTTGGATGTCATTGGCGAAACCACCCGCGGCGAGCACCACGGCCTTGCGTGCATGGATGCGCACCGAGCCTTTGGCGGTGATGACCACTGCACCTCGTACCTGATCATTCTCGCGCAGCAATCGGCTCACGGGCGCTGATTCCCAGAGCAACACGCCGAGGTCATCGGCGGATTTCGCCAGGCGTGCCACCAAGGCCACGCCGTTGACCAGCTGCATCGCCCGGCCATGCATGGCGAGATCGAACAGGTGCCGGCTGAAACGCCGCGTAACGTGCCAGGCCGCCGACAGCGAACGGGTCAGGTTGAGGAATGCCGTGAGGTCCGCCCCCGCCATGATCGGCATGCCCATGAACGATGTTTCCCGCATGGTTTTGCGCAGGCGCTTGAGTAGCGCGCCGACTTTTCGTGCGTCGTAAGGGGCGGCGATCACCGATCGTCCTCCGGTGCCGGCCCCGGGCGTGTCGCCATGAATGTCGGCGATGGCGTTGCCGTCGGCGAACTGCAGCGAGGTGTGCTGCTCGAAGAACGACACCATCCGGGGGCCGGCTTCCAGGAAAGCGCCGATCATCGCCGGATCAAAGCGCTCGCCCAGTTCGTGTTTCAGGTAAGTGCGCGGCAGTTCAACGTCTTCGACAATGCCCGCGCGCCGGGCCAGCGGGTTGCAAGGGACCCAGGCCCAGCCACCGGACCAGGCCGTGGCACCGCCGAACACCGGGTCTTTTTCCACCACTATGACTTTCAGCCCATGCCACGCGGCGGTCACGGCCGTCGACAGTCCCGCCGCACCGGAGCCAACAATCAGCACATCGCAGTCGATGTCGGGAAGAAAGTGCGCTTCGGCAGGCATTGTTTGAGCTCCGGTGTTCTATTATTTTGGAATCTGGTTCCAGAAAATATAAGAATCGGGTGAGGTCGAACAAGTCTGGAGGGTGTAAAGCGGGCGGTTATCGAACGCTCAGTTCCAGATTTCGCATTCGTGTGGTTGTCTTCTAGAATCGAGCAAATTTTGCGTGGAAGCGACCATGGCTGGCAGTCAGATCGAACGTGTTTTCAGTGTGCTCGAAAGCCTCACCAGCGATCCCCGTGGCCTGCCGATGCAGACCCTGGCGGAGCAACTGGACATCCCCAAGAGCGCGACCCATCGCCTGCTGGCCGAGCTGATCCGCCTCGGTTATGTGCGGCAGAATCCGGATAATTTGCGTTATCACCTTTCGACCAAACTGGTGGCGATGGGCTTCCGTTACCTGTCGAGCAGCGGTGCCGACATTGTGCAGCCGGTGCTTGACCGCCTGGCGCAGGAAACCGGCGAACTGGTGCGCCTGGGCGTGATCGACGGCGAGCGTCAGATCTGGATCGCCAAATCCCAGGGCGCGCGCTCCGGTCTGCGTTACGACCCGGACATGGGCCGCGACGCGCCGTTGTTCTACACCGCCTCGGGGCATGCGTGGCTGGCGTGCATGAGCGATGCCGAAGCCTTGTCGCTGGTGGAGCGGCAGGGCGCGCAGGTGCCGGAACATGTGGGGCCGAACGCGCCGCGCTCGAACATCGAATTGCTCGAACGCCTGCGTCTGGCGCGGGAGCAGGGCTATGCCTGGGTCGAGGAGAGTTCGGCGGTGGGCACTTCGGCGATTGCGGCAGTGGTGCGCCATCCCGCCGATGGGCGGGTGATCGGGGTGCTCAGCATCGCCGGGCCGAGCGCGCGGATGCCGGGAGCGCGGTTGCATGAGCTGGCGCCGTTGTTGCTGGCTTACACCGAGGAGTTGTCGGCGGCGAGTCTGGCGTCGGAGTTGTTCAACTAAGGCCTGCGCAAATCGACTGTGGGAGGCTTGCTCGCGAATGCAGTGGGTCATGCGATCTGGATGGCGACTGACACACCGCATTCGCGAGCAAGCCCGCTCCCACATTTTGAACAGTGTTCAGCCTGAGAAGCTGTGCGCTGTTCGAACACTTTCAGGACAGGTCTGTGTAAGAATCTGGAACCAGGTTCTAAATTATTGGAATTCATCGCTCCAATAACACTCACAAGAGGACCGTATCTTGAATTCGCCACTTCGTATCGCCCTGATCGGTGCTGGCAACATGGGCCAGCAGCACTACCAGCATCTGCAATCCCTGACTGAAGCGACGTTGTGCGCCATGGCGGATCCCGGACCGCAGGCGGCCAGTCTTGCGGCGCAATGGGGCGTAGCCTGTTTCGCCGATCATCGTCAGATGCTGGAGCAGGCGAAGCCAGACGCTGCCATCGTCGCCAATCCGAACACGCAGCACGTCAGCACGGCCCTCGATTGCCTCGCGGCCGGCGTGCCGGTATTGCTGGAAAAACCGGTGGGCGTGCACCTGGATGAAGCCAGGGAACTGGTGGCTGCCTCGAAGGCCAGTGGTGTTCCGGTACTGGTCGGACATCACCGCCGGCACAATCCGCTGATCGTCCGCGCCCACGAACTTGTCCACAGCGGCGCACTGGGTCGGTTGACCACGGTCACGGCGCTCTGGCAGTTGCGCAAGCCCGACAGCTATTTTGAAACACCCTGGCGCCGCGAGGCGGGTGCGGGGATGTTGTTGACCAACCTGATCCACGACCTCGATCTGCTGCGGCACTTGTGCGGTGAAGTGCGTCAGGTTCAGGCCATCACCAGCAATGCCATTCGCGGGTTTGCCAACGAGGATTGCGCGGCGGTGTTGCTGCAATTCGACAGCGGCGCACTGGGCAGCCTGACCGGCTCCGATGCGGTGGCTTCGCCCTGGAACTGGGAGCTGGATTCGGGGGAGAACCCGGTGTATCCGCGTCATCCTGATCAACCGTGCTACTTGCTGGCCGGAACGGGTGGGGCGCTGAGCATTCCGCAGCTTAAACGCTGGCACTACAGCGAAGTAGACGGCGGCTGGCATCAACCGTTGCTGGCAACCCAGGAAAGCTTCAGTGCCGATGAAGCCCTGCGTTTGCAGTTGCAGCACTTCGTGCGCGTTGCGCGGCGGGAGGTCGAGCCGCTGGTGAGTGCCGCCGATGCCGCGCGAACATTGGCGCTGATCGAGGCTATCCGCGAAGCCGCCGAAACCGGGCGTGCCTGCGCGCCATCCTTGATCGAGGGTTGAGCATGAGCGAGCGCATCTTCTCCCTGGCCAGCCTGACCGTGCTGGAGTTGTCACCGCCCGACATGGTCGAGGTCGCCGCGCGGGCCGGCTACAGCCATGTCGGCTTGCGTCTGGTACCGGCGACCCCGGAGGAGCACCATTTTGCCCTGGTGGCCGACCACGAATTGCGGCGCCAGACCCTGGCGCGTCTGCGCGATACCGGTATTCGGGTGCTGGACGTCGAAATCCTGCGGCTCAAGCCGGAAACAGTCGTCGCCGATTTCGAAAAAATCCTCGCGGTGGGTGCCGAGTTCGGCGCCAGTGAGTTGTTGGTAGCCGGCAACGATCCTGACGAACAGCGGCTGACGGAGCGTTTTGCCGAGCTCTGTGATCTGGCGGCAACCTATGGGCTGCACCCGCATCTGGAGTTCATGCCCTGGACCGATGCGCGCAATCTTCAACAGGCCACGCGGATCGTGGAAAACGGCGGGCGTGAAAACGGCGGCGTATTGGTCGACGCCTTTCACTTCGACCGCTCTGGATCGCGGCTGGAAGAACTGGTCAAAGTTGCCCCCTCACGGTTACGGTATGCACAGTTGTGTGACGTCGCAGGACCGCGACCAGCCGACATGGCGGAGATCTTGCGTCAGGCGCGTAACGAACGGCGTTTCCCTGGTGACGGCGATTGTGACCTGCAAGGGTTGTTGCGCGGTTTGCCGGCTGACATTCCATTGAGCCTGGAGATTCCCACCGTACAGTTGCTGGAGCAGGGCGTGAGTGGATTGGACCGGGCGCAGATGGCGCTGGATAAAACCCGGGAATTGTTGGCGCGGTTGTAAGCGCTGCTGTGTATTGATCGCGGGCAGGCGACGCCTTCCACATGCTCTAGGCTGACTGTGTGGAAGCGTCGCTTGCCTGCGATGTTTTGACTTCAAGTAAGGAAACCCCATGACCGTCAGCACCCCGCTTTCCGGCGTCAATCAGCCCTTCAAAGGGATCCTGCTGATCGTTGTCGCAACCTTCCTGTTTTCCAGCCACGACGCCTTTTCCAAATACCTCTCCGGCTTCTATCCCATCGTCATGGTTGTCTGGGCGCGCTACGTGGTTCACACCTTGTTGATGGCCGGGATTTTCCTGCCGCAGTCCGGGCTGCGGGTGCTGCGTACCAAACGGCCATTACTGCAGGTGATCCGGGCGCTGTGCCTGTTGGGCACCAGTCTGTTTTTCACCACGGGGCTGATGTACATCCCGTTGGCCGAGGCCACGTCGGTCAACTTCCTGGCTCCGGTATTGGTCACCGCGCTGTCGGTACCGCTGCTTGGCGAGCGGGTGACGCGGGGACAATGGCTGGCGGTGATTTTCGGTTTCAGCGGGGTGCTGATCATCGTTCACCCCGGGGGCGATCTGTTTACCCCAGCGGTGTTGCTGCCGTTCTGCTCGGCGCTGTTTTTCTGCTTCTATCAACTGCTGACGCGCAAGCTCAGCGAGATCGACAGCCCGACCACCAGCAACTTTTTCGCAGGCCTGTGCAACACGCTGGTGATGAGTGCGCTGGTGCCGTTCTTCTGGCAGACGCCGAACCTGGTGCATGGCGCGATGATGCTGGCGCTGGGGGCCTGCGGGATGACGGCTCACCTGTTCCTGACCCAGGCTTTCCGCCTCGCGGCACCGGCACTGCTGGCACCGTTCAGCTATTGCCAGATCATCTTCGCCGGCCTCTTGGGCTGGCTGCTGTTTTCCCACACGCCGACACTGACCACCGTGCTCGGCATTGCCGTGATCTGCTGCAGCGGGTTGGCGGCGGCCTGGCAGCAAAGCCGCCGCTAAGCGGCGGCAAAACGCAGGCAAAAAAAAGCGCAGACCCGAGATCGGGCCTGCGCCGAGGGAACATCAGTCTTCTACTTTCGGAATCTTGCGCGGTGCCATGAAGTACATCCAGGTCAGCGCAATGAAGTACATCGCTGGAATCATGGTGAACAGCACGGTGTAGTTGTTGTTGGTGATGGTCAGGATGTGGCCGACCAGTTGGGTCATGAACATCCCGCCAATCGCCGCACACATGCCGCCGAAGCCGAACACCGTACTCATCATGTGCTTGGGCGTGTAGTCCATCACCAGGCTCCAGATGTTCGCGGTCCAGGCTTGGTGCGCGCCGATGGCCAGGGAGATGGCGGCCACCGCGACCCACAGGTTGCTGGAACCGGCCGCCATGATCACGCCGATGATGCAGCAGGCGAACAGGAACATGGACATCAGTCGCGCCTTGATCGGGTTGACGCCGCGACCGATCAGGAACGAAGAGAGAATGCCGCCGCCAACGCTACCGAAGTCGGCAGTGAGGTAGATGATGATCAGCGGGATACCCATCTGGGTGACGTTGATGCCCAGGTTGTATTGCTGGTTGAGGAACGGCGGCAGCCAATACAGGTAGAACCAGAACACCGGCGCGGTGATCGAGTAGGCGAGGGCGAAGGCCCAGGTGCCACGCATGCGCAGGATTTTCGAGAACGGTACGCGGGTTTGTTCCGGTTCGACTTCGTTCTGGATGTAGTCCAGCTCCGACTGTTTGACGCTTGGGTGATCTTCCGGGTTGAAGTACTTCAGGCCCCAGAACAGCAACCAGATCCCGCCCAGTGCCGACATGCACAGGAACGCGGCCTGCCAGCCCCAGACGTGCAGGATCAGCGGCAGCAGCATCGGGGTGAACATCGCACCGACGTTGGTGCCGGCGTTGAAAATGCCGGTGGCCACGGCGCGCTCGCCGGCCGGGAACCACAGGCGCGTGGTTTTCACGCAGGCCGGGTAGTTGGCCGCTTCGGTCAGGCCGAGGATGAATCGGCAAACCATGAAGCCGACCGCCGAAGTGGCCAGGCCGTGGGCGCCGGTTGCCAAGCTCCAGAGCAGTACCGCGCAGAAGAACACACGCTTGACGCCAACCCGGTCGATCAGGCGGCCTTGCAGCACGAAGCCGATGGCGTAACCGACCTGGAACCAGAAGTTGATGTTGGCGTAGTCCATCGCCGTCCAGCTCATTTCCTTGGCCAGGATAGGCTGCATCACGCCCAGGGCGGCGCGGTCGATGTAGTTCAGGGTGGTGGCGAAAAACACCAATGCCAGCATTCCCCAACGGGTTTTGCCGACCGCCATGGCGCCGCGGATTTTGTCGCCGATGCCACCGGCAGTGGTGTTCATGGCCGGAGCCATGCGTGAGCTTTGGGAAGGAATCATCTGTACCACCCGTTTTTTGAATTTGTTATTTGGTGTTTTGGACATCGCGGCCGGTGCTGCGTGTCCGGACTTAATGTGAGGACGATGTTGGGCAGTGGACAAAAAATCGTCAATTCGCCAATCACCATTTTGTTCGATAATCGAACACAAAACTAACTGGGTAGTACACTTTAAATTGCTGTGTAAGTCTGTCGGCCCAATAATTCTCGCAAGACAAACGCTACCCACGTAGGAGCTGCCGAAGGCTGCGATCTTTTCCTCGATCAACATCAAAAGATCGCAGCCTTCGGCAGCTCCTACACAAGCGTGCAACGCCCCTAACAAGATTGCCTCCACCGGGAGCCGAAAACATGCAGCGTTCCATTGCCACCGTATCCTTGAGCGGTACCCTGCCGGAAAAACTCGAAGCCATTGCCGCCGCCGGTTTCGACGGCGTCGAGATTTTCGAGAACGACCTTCTCTACTACGACGGTAGTCCGCGGGAAATTAAACAGATGTGCGCCGATCTCGGGATCGCCATCACCCTGTTTCAACCGTTCCGCGATTTCGAAGGTTGCCGCCGCGATCGTCTGTCGCGCAACCTGGAACGCGCCGAGCGCAAGTTCGACCTGATGCAGGAGCTGGGCACTGACCTGGTGCTGGTGTGCAGCAACGCCTCGGCCGAGTCCATCGGTGATGAGCAGATTCTGGTCGATGACTTGCGACTGCTGGCTGAGCACGCCGGGGCACGTGGCCTGCGCATCGGTTACGAAGCGCTGGCCTGGGGCCGGCACGTGAACACCTGGCAACAGGTGTGGAACATCGTGCGTCAGGCCGATCACCCAAGCCTCGGCGTGTTGCTGGATAGCTTTCACACCCTGTCGCTCAAGGGCAATCCAAGTGCTATCGCCGAGATTCCCGGCGACAAGATTTTCTTCGTGCAAATGGCTGACGCGCCGATCCTGGCCATGGACGTGCTGGAGTGGAGCCGGCATTTTCGCTGCTTCCCGGGCCAGGGTGAATTCGATTTGCCGGGGTTCCTCGCGCCGATCATCAAGAGCGGCTACACCGGACCGCTGTCGCTGGAAATCTTCAACGACGGTTTCCGCGCCGCACCACCACGGGCCAACGCCGCCGACGGCTTGCGTTCGTTGCTGTACCTGGAAGAGAAAACCCGCGAGCGCCTGGCCCGGGAAGCCAAGCCCGCGGCCAACGCCGGGATTCTGTTCGAAACGCCCAAGGCCAGCGAGTACAACGGCATTGAGTTCCTGGAGTTTGCCGTGGACGAAAGCCTCGGCGCCAAGCTCGCCCATTGGCTGGAGCGACTGGGTTTCGTCAAGGCCGGGCAGCATCGTTCCAAGAGCGTTAGCTTGATGCGTCAGGGCGATATCAACCTGATCCTCAACTCCGAGCCTTACTCGTTCGGTCACAGTTTCTTCGAGGCCCACGGCCCTTCGTTGTGCGCTACCGCCGTGCGGGTCAAGGACAGTGCCAGCGCGCTGGCCCGTGCCGTGGCCTACAAGGGCCAGCCCTATCGCGGGCTGGTCGGCCCCAATGAACTGGAACTGGCGGCGGTGCGTGCGCCGGATGGCAGCCTGATCTATCTGGTGGACCAGGATGCCGACGTCTACGGCACAGACTTCAATCTGCTGGCGGATGCGCCGGTCAGTGGTGGCCTCAAGCGCATCGACCACATGGCCATGGCGCTGCCGGCCGACAGCCTCGACAGCTGGGTGCTGTTCTATAAGAGCCTGCTGGATTTCGAGGCCGACGATGAAGTCGTGCTGCCGGATCCTTATGGTCTGGTGAAGAGCCGTGCCTTACGCAGCCGGGACAGTTCGATCCGTCTGCCACTGAACATTTCCGAGAACCGCAACACCGCAATCTCACACGCGCTGTCGAGTTATCGCGGCTCTGGCGTGCATCACATCGCGTTTGATTGTGATGACATCTTTGCCCAGGTCAGCCGTGCAAAAGAGGCAGGCGTGCCGCTGCTGGATATCCCGCTCAACTACTACGATGATCTGGCGGCGCGGTTCGATTTCGACGACGAGTTCCTCAGCGAACTGGCCTACTACAATGTGTTGTACGACCGCGACGCCCAGGGCGGTGAGCTGTTTCATGTGTACACCGAGCCGTTCGAAGGGCGCTTCTTCTTCGAGATCATCCAGCGTAAAAACGGTTATGCCGGCTACGGCGCGGCCAACGTCGCGGTGCGCCTGGCGGCCATGGCCAAATCCCGTAGCGGCGCATTGCGCCAGGCGAAGTTGTAGGTAATTCGTAAACGCGGGATTAAACGTGGGCCGCGCGGCTTCCTTCACCGTGCCGCGCGGCCCATAATCGCCAGCCTGTGCAGTGATGGCCGTGAGCCCGCAATGACAATGACTTCAGAACTCCCCGCAGCCTCCGTAGAACCTGGTGCCGAGCCGCGCAAGAGTCGCAAGAACAACCCGGAAAAGACCCGCGAAAACATCCTGCAGGAGGCGATTGTCGAATTCGTCCAGCAGGGGCTTTCCGGGGCTCGTGTCGATGCCATCGCCGAGCGCATCCACACCTCCAAGCGCATGATCTATTACTACTTCGGCAGTAAGGAGCAGCTCTACGTCGAGGTGCTGGAGAAACTCTACGGCGATATCCGCAACACTGAAAATCGCCTGCACCTGGCAGAACTGGCGCCGGTCGAAGCCATTCGGCGGCTGGTGGAGTTCACCTTCGATCACCATGATCGCAACGTCGATTTCGTGCGCATCGTCAGCATCGAGAACATTCACAACGCCGAGTATGTGAAGCGCTCCGATGCGATCAAGGCGATGAACAACACCATCCTCGACTCACTGGGCGAGATTCTGCGTCGCGGCGCCGAGCAGGGGGTGTTCCGTACCGGTCTTGATCCGCTGGATGTGCATCTGCTGATCAGTTCGTTCTGCTTCTATCGCGTCTCGAACCGCCACACCTTTGGTGAGATTTTTCAGATCGACCTGCCGGACGAACACATCAAGCAGCGTCATCGGGAGATGATTTGCGAGTCGGTTCTGCGGTACCTGCAAGCCTGAGGCGAGGTGAGGGGGTTGCCCCCTCACTTCACTCATTCAGTCATTCATGCTCTGGAAATGCTCAAGCATCCGCTGGGCATCCGGCACCACGCCGCTGAACAACTCGAACGCCTTCACTGCCTGAAACACCGCCATGTTGCCGCCGTCCAGCGTCCGGCAACCAAGGGCGCGGGCGTTGCGCAGCAGTTCGGTTTCCAGCGGGAAGTAGACGATCTCCGCTACCCACAGTTCGGCTCGCAGCAACTCTACCGGCACTGGCATGCCCGGCAGCTTTTTCATGCCCATCGGCGTGGTGTTCACCAGGCCATCAGCCTGGGCCATGGCCTTGGCCAGGTCATACCCGGCCACCGCTCGAGCGACGCCGAAATGCTGATTGAGATTGTCAGCCAGATCCTGGGCGCGGCGGATGTCCACGTCAAAAATGCTCAGCTGTTGTACGCCCTCGCTCAACAACGCGTGGGCCACCGCCGCACCTGCGCCACCGGCGCCCATCTGTACGACACGTTCAACGGCAACACCCTTCAAGCCCCGACGAAAACCTTCGGCAAAGCCCAGGCAATCGGTGTTGTGGCCAATGCGTTTGCCATCCTTGAGCACTACCGTGTTGACCGCACCGATACCGCGGGCCTGCGGCGAGAGTTCGTCGAGCAGCGGGATGATCGCCTGCTTGCATGGAAAGGTGATGTTCAGCCCGGTGTAGTTCATGCGCTCGGCAGCCATCAACAGGTCGGGCAGGGCGTTGCTGTCGAGCTTCAACTGATCAAGATCAATCAGGCGATACAGGTAGCGCAGCCCCTGGGCATCGCCTTCATGTTCGTGCATGGCTGGTGTGCGGGAAGCCTGGATGCCGGCGCCAATCAGCCCGGCGAGTATCACGTGGTTCTGAGTCACGGCGATCACCCCTTCAAACGATGACTGAAGTGTTCCAGCGCCAGGCGATAGCCATGACTGCCAAAACCGGCCATCACCGCCGTTGCAATGGCGGATACGAACGAGTGGTGGCGGAAGGGTTCGCGGGCGTGGACGTTGGACAGGTGGACTTCGATCACCGGCAGTTCGCTGGCGACCAGGGCGTCGCGGATGGCGACCGAGGTGTGGGTCCACGCGGCAGGATTGATGATGATCCCGGCACAGCGACCGCGGGCGGCGTGAATCCAGTCGAGCAATTCGCCTTCATGGTTGGTTTGGCGAAACTCCACTGCCAGGCCGAACTCTTCGGCGCTACGTGCGCACAGGGCCGAAACGTCTGCCAGGGTTTCGTGGCCGTAAGTCGCCGGTTCACGGGTGCCGAGCAGGTTCAGGTTCGGGCCGTTGAGCACCAGAACGATAGGGGACATCGCAATCTCTCCGCTTATTATTTTTGGAATCGGCCGAGAATTTCGGCCTGTGGAGATAAATTGTACTAACTAGTTAATTTGGTCAATTGGAGTGAGGGCACGCGGGCGGGTTGTGGGCGGTGATCGGACACTTTCGCTGTTCAGCGCGGCAAATGCTCCACCAGAAAATCAATGAACGCCCTCAAGCGCAGCGGTACATGGCGACTTTGCGGGTACAGCAAGGTAAACGGCCGCGAACGCCCGCCATAGGGCTTGAGTACCTCCACCAGCGAGCCGTCGGCCAGTTCCTTTTCCACGATAAAACGATAGGTCTGAAACAACCCCGCCCCGTGTTTGGCCAAGGTGACGCCACCCAATACATCGTCAGAGCAACTGAGGCTGCCCTCGGCCAGAATCTCCCGGGGCACGCCCTCATCGTTGAACAACCAGGCAATGCGCCGACCGCTGCTGGGCAATTCGTATTGAATGCACTCGTGGTGTTCGAGGTCGTCGAGGGTTTGTGGAGTGCCGGCCCGTTTCAGGTAGTCAGGTCTGGCGATCATCACCAGGGCGGCATCTTCCAGCGGGCGGGCGATCAGGCCGGAATCCGGGATGGCTCGCACGCGAATTGCCATGTCGTAGCCTTCGCCGACGAAATCGATGTTGCGATTGCTGATGTGCGATTCGACCTTCACCGCCGGATAACGCGCCCGAAATTCGGGCAGCAAAGGCAGGATTCGATGATGCGCGTAGGTGGTTGGAATACTGATGCGCAAAGTACCGGACGGCACTTGCTGCTGGCCCATCACCTCGCGCTGGGCCTCGATCAGTTGCGCCAGGGCCAGGCGGCACTCCTCGTAATAGCGGCGGCCACTGTCAGTCAGCTTCACGCTGCGGGTGGTGCGCGCGAACAGGCGCACGCCCAGGCGTTCCTCCATGCGCGACACCGAACGGCTCACGGCCGCTGGGGTGACACCCGCCACCAGCGCCGCGGCAGTAAAACTGCCGGCCTCGGCGGCCAGGCAAAACAGCTCAATGCTGCCCAACTGAAGATCGTCGAATTGTCGCTGCATGATTGATTACACCGGGGATCAGATGAAGGGGCTTGATCAGTATTTATCAGGTGCCAGCGCCGTAATGAAAGGATTTCTTACCATTGCGCGCGGTGTTCCGCAGGGCTGGGTAACGGCAGGACACTAGTCTGAGGACGGAAGAAGTGATTCGACGGCCATTGCCAACGGTCGGATTTTCCAGAGAATGTCGAATCCTCGGATTCATTAACCTAACGGATGGGTTAGCATGAAGGTATGCAATTACAAAGGACTGTCGGTAGTGATCATGTTGCGAGACGAGCATTGTCCGCCTCATGCGCATGTGGAGGCCGGTACGTGGAGTGCGAGATTCAGGTTCTGCTTTTGGCACAACGGTGTCGAGCTCTGGGATGTAGTTCCGCTTTCGCGTCGGCCACCGTTGGCGGTGCTTGAGGGATTGCGCCAATCGCTCCAGCAACCTGCCCATTTGCGGCGCGCCCGGGGCATCTGGTGGCGAAAGTTACAAACGGCCTGTCTTGATAATCAATTGTGGGACTGGCAAAGCAACGAAGTCGTTGTGGTGAAAAGGGTTGTCAGTACCACCAACATGATTGGATCGGCTTGCTACGAACCCGAATCGAACAAGACGTTGCTGTCCCTGATAGGCACACAGGAAGGTGTGGAGATCGAGTTATGAAAACGATAAAAGCCAAGGTTCAGGCCGATAATCCCGTAACGGAAAGTAGCCTGGACAAAGCCATTGAACGTGGCGAATTACGTAGAAAAAATAGCCTGCAGGCGACAGCGGTTACCTACCAGCCCCCCTGCCTGGCTGTCAGCTTCGAAGACGGCAGCGGCGTATTGTTGCCCGTGGCCAACTATCCGGAGTTCGATGATTTTGAGGGCGGGGACTTCGCCAGTCTGACTGTCGGCTATGCGGGTACTGCCCTATGCCATGAAGGCAAGGACCTGCATGTATCGATCGCCGGGATGATTTCAGCGAGCAAGCCGCTGATGGCCATGGCGGCCTCGGTCGTCGCTTCGCGCAATGGTCGCCAGAGCAGCGCTGCAAAGTCTGAAGCCGCGCGGGCCAATGGCAGGAAGGGCGGGCGCCCGCGCAAGGTCGATGTTGTCTTGTAGGTACCCACAAAAAAGCCGTCGTGAAGACGGCTTTTTTGTACCTGGCAGGAGCATCAACGCCGGGTCAGCATCACCCCGGATTCCATGTGATGAGTCCACGGGAACTGGTCGAACATCGCGCATCGGGTGATGCGGTGGGTGTCGTGCAGTTGGGCGATGTTGGCTGCCAGGGTCTCCGGGTTGCAGGAGATGTACAGGATGTTGTCGAAGCGCCGGGTCAGCTCGCAGGTGTCCGGGTCCATGCCGGCGCGGGGCGGGTCGACGAACACGCTGCCGAACTCGTAGCTCTTGAGGTCGATGCCGTGCAGGCGGCGGAACGGACGCACTTCGTTCAGGGCTTCGGTCAGCTCTTCGGCGGACAAGCGCACCAGGGTGACGTTATCCACCGCGTTTTCGCTGAGGTTGCTCAAGGCCGCGTTGACCGAGGTCTTGCTGATTTCGGTGGCCAGCACTTTGCGCACGCGGGTGGCGAGGGGCAGGGTGAAGTTGCCGTTGCCGCAATACAGTTCCAGTAAGTCGTCGCTGCGATCGCCAAGCGCGTCGTATGCCCAGTTGAGCATCTTCTGGTTCACCGTGCCGTTGGGCTGGGTGAATGCACCTTCGGGCTGGCGATAGCTGAAGGTGCGGCCGCCGACTTCCAGCTTCTCGACCACGTAATCGTGACCGATGACTTCGCGCTTGCCCTTGGAACGGCCGATGATGCTGACGTTCAGGTCCGCCGCCAGTTTCGACGCCGCCGCATGCCAGTGCTCGTCCAGCGGGCGGTGATAGCACAGGGTGATCATCGCGTCGCCGGCCAGGGTGGTCAGGAACTCCACCTGGAACAGCTTGTGGCTCAGGGGCGCACTGGCTTGCCACGCTGCCTTGAGCTTGGGCATCAATTCATTGATGCGCAGGCTGGCAATCGGGAACTCTTCGATCAGGATCGGCGTGCGTTTGTCTTCCTGGGAAAACATCGCGTAGTGACGCTCGCCGGCTTCACGCCACAGGCGGAACTCGGCGCGCAGGCGAAAGTTTTTCAGCGGCGAATCGAATACGGCTGGCTCCGGTGCATCGAACGGGGCCAGCAGGTCACGCAAGCGCGTGACCTTTTCTTCGAGCTGAACGGCGTAGGCCTGGGAATCAAAAGTCATGCGTTGAACCAACCCAGCTTGATCACGAACAGAATCGACAGGATCACCAGCGCCGGGTTCAGCTCACGGCCGCGACCGGACATCAGCTTGATGGCGGTCCAGGAAATGAAACCGAAGGCGATGCCATTGGCGATGGAGTAAGTGAACGGCATTGCCAGCGCGGTGATCACCACCGGCGCGGCGACGGTAATGTCGTCCCAGTCTATTTCGGCCAGGCCGGATGTCATCAGCACGGCGACGAACAGCAGTGCCGGTGCGGTGGCGAAGGCCGGAACGCTGGCGGCCAGTGGCGAGAAGAACAGCGCCAGCAGGAACAGGATCGCCACCACGACGGCAGTCAGGCCGGTGCGGCCGCCGGCACTTACGCCCGCGGCGGATTCGATGTAGCTGGTGGTGGTCGAGGTGCCCAGCAGGGAACCGGCCATGGCGGCGGTGCTGTCAGCGATCAGCGCGCGGCCCATTTTAGGCATATGGCCGTCCTTGCCCATCAGGCCGGCGCGCTTGGCTACACCGATCAGGGTGCCGGAGTTGTCGAACAGATCGACGAACAGGAAGGCGAAGATCACGCTGACCAGACCTATGTCCAGCGCACCCTTGATGTCCAGTTGCAGGAAGGTCGGGGCCAGGGACGGTGGCATCGACATCACGCCGCCGAACGGGGTGAAGCCCATCACGATGGAAATGATGGTCACCACCAGAATGCCGATCAGCACCGCGCCGCGTACGGCAAGGGCTTCGAGGGCGACGATCAGGGCAAAACCGAGGGTAGCGAGGATCGGAGCCGGTTGTTTCAGGTCACCGAGGCCGACCATGGTCGCCGGGTTGCTGACCACGATGCCGGCGTTGTGCAGGGCGATCAACGCCAGGAACAGACCGATACCGGCGGCAATCGCCGAGCGCAGCGGCAGCGGGATGCTGTTGATGATCCATTCACGGATGCGGAAGATCGACAGCAGGAAGAAGCACACCGCCGAGATGAACACCGCACCCAGCGCCACTTGCCAGGTGTGACCCATGTGCAGGACCACGGTGTAGGTGAAGAAGGCGTTAAGGCCCATACCCGGTGCGAGGGCGATCGGGTAGTTGGCGATCAGGCCCATGGTCGTCGAGCCGATGGCGGCGGCCAGGCAGGTGGCGACGAACACCGCGCCCTTGTCCATGCCGGTCTCGCCGAGGATGCTCGGGTTGACGAACAGGATGTAGGCCATGGCCAAAAAGGTCGTGACGCCCGCCAGAATCTCGGTCCGCACGTTGGTGTTGTGTGCCTTGAGTTGAAACAGCCTTTCCAGCATGTCTGCTCCCCGTGGCGCGCCGGGCGCCGTGAATGTATCGACCTCAACAGCAAAGCACAGGCAGCAGAACGCGCCTGGAAATTACTGTGGGCCGGAAAAAGCCGCGCATCATACCAGTAGCTTGGGAATATGGCTGCTTTGGCGGTGATCGTCGTCGATGTTTTGCGACAAGGCCAAGTGCGCCATACTGCGCGCTGGTTTTTTTGGGGGGATGGGTCCTGCATGAAAAAGTGTCTGGTTGCCGCCTCCGGTGCATGGATGGCATTGATTCTTGGGGTCCAAATGGCCGTGGCGGCCTCGGCGCCACCGCTGACGCAATTGAAAGTGCTCAAGGTCGCGTCGCCGTCCTGTGGTGTCGAGAACATCGACGAAGGGCAAACCCGGACGCGCTGCGATCACAATGGCCCGAACATCATGGTGTACGTGCTGGAAGTGGGTTACGGGCGTGAGGCCCATGTCGCCCTCGACGGTTTCGACGTGAACGGCACACGGACAGCGGTTTGCGCGTTCAAGAACGGCAACCTGACCAGTTGCACCGCCGGGGAAAAAACCGTCGGCTATTTGTATGCCCTCGATCTGGCGGGCAAGCAGGAAGGCACGCTGACCTTCAGCGATACCTCGATCAATGCCCCCGGCAACACGATGTCGACGCAGCTTTACATCAAGTAATCACAGGTCTCGAACACGGGGCGGGAAAGCTGACTACGCTTAAATGATCATTCCGTGGACAGCGCCTGATGACCTTTAGAGCCTTGATTGCCCTCGCCGAGGGCACCGACGACCTGCAAACCGTGACCCTGATCGACGTACTGCGCCGTGCCAAGATAGAAGTGGTGGTGGCCAGTATCGAAGGGCGGCGCATGCTCACCTGCGCCCGGGGCACTCGCCTGACGTCCGATGCGATGCTGGTGGATTTGCTGGCACAACCCTTCGACCTGATTGCCTTACCCGGTGGTGCGGTGGGTTCGCAGCACCTGGCAGCACACCAGCCCCTGCAGCAATTGATCAAGGATCAGGCGGCGGCCGGTCGCCTGTTCGCCGGCATCGCCGAAGCGCCCGCCGTGGCACTGCAGGCCTTTGGCGTATTGCGTCAACGGCGCATGACCTGCCTGCCCACAGCCAGCCATCAACTGTCCGGTTGTACCTTTGTCGATCAACCGGTGGTGGTCGACGGCAATTGCATCACGGCCCAGGGCTCGGCTGCCGCATTGGCATTTGCCCTGGCGCTGGTAGAGCAACTCTGCGGTAAAGCCATACGTACGGCGTTGGAGGGGGAGTTGCTCGTTTAGAGAGCGTCAGACTTTCGCCTCTTCCTTCTCTTCATCTTTAGCCACGTGCATGCGATCGCGGCTCGCCAGAGTCGGGAACAGTTTGACCCACATCCCGGTCACCACCAGCGTACCGATCCCGCCCATGACCACCGCTGGCACAGTGCCGAACCAGTGGGCGGTCAGGCCCGATTCGAATTCGCCCAACTGGTTCGAGGCACCGATGAACAGACCATTGACGGCGCTGACCCGGCCACGCATTTCGTCCGGGGTTTCCAGTTGAACGAACGAGGCGCGGATCACCATGCTGATCATGTCTGCCGCGCCCAGCACCACCAACACCGCCAGGGAAAACCAGAACGAGGTCGACAGGCCGAAGGCGATGGTTGCCACGCCGAAGATGCCTACGGCAGTGAACATCACCCGCCCGACGTTGCGTTCCACGGCAAACCGCGCCAGGAACAGCGACATCAGCAGCGCGCCCACCGCCGGTGCCGAGCGCAGCAGGCCCAGCCCCCACGGGCCGGTCAGCAGAATGTCCTTGGCGAACACCGGCAGCAGCGCCGTGGCGCCACCTAATAGCACCGCAAACAGATCGAGGGAGATCGCCCCGAGAATGTCCGGACGACTGCGGATGAAGCGAATACCCGCCAGCAGCGAATCCAGAGTGGCCTTGCCCTTGTTGAGCGGGGTTTGCCGGGCCGGCAGGTTGAGCATCAGCGAACAGGCGATGACATACAGCAGCACCGTCGGGCCATACACCCAGACGCTGCCGAAGGCGTAGAGCAAACCGCCGAGGGCCGGGGCGACGATGGTGGCCGATTGCTGAGCCGATTGCGCGGCGGCGACCGCTCGGGGAAACAGCGCGCTGGGCACGATACTGGGCAGCAGGGCCTGGGTGGTGGGCATTTCAAAGGAGCGAGCCGCACCGAGCAGGAAGGCCAGGATAAAGATCATTTCCCGGGTGACATGGTCGGTGGCGCTGCCGATGGCCAGCGACAGGGCGATCAATGCCTGCAAGGACTGGCAGATCGCCGCGACCTTGCGCCTGTCATAGCGGTCGGCGACGTGCCCGGTGTGCAGCATGAACAGTACGCGCGGGGCGAACTCGACCAGGCCGACCAGACCCAGGTCGAGCACGTTGCCGGTCAATTGGTACAGGTTCCAGCCGATGGCTACGGTGAGCATCTGGAAGCCGCTGGCGGTAAATACCCGGGCCAGCCAGAACGCGAGAAAAGGGCGATGGTGACGTAACAGCAAGGGCTCTTGGCTGGGCATCTGCGGGGAAATCTGGGGAGAGGGGAACGGCGAGATTATCACCAACCTGTAACAAAAAGTTGCCGTGACAAAAAAATTAGTTAGCCAGACATCGATTTTCTCCAGGTTCCCACGGGGAATGTGTTGCTGGCGATGACAAAAGCCGTGAGGCAACTTGTCACGCGGCAAAAGACCACGCGGTTCATCCCCGAAATTGGGACTACTCTTTCAACGTTGATTGATCCAGGTCAAGACCCACAAAAGGAATTGATCCGGCGGCCGCAAGGCCAGACTCCCTGCGTTGTGATGCGTGCAAAAAGAAGAACAAACAGAGATTCGCCACACTCCATATCCGTGGGGGCCGTGGGTGCAGGCTTCCAGCCAGCAGCCGTACTACCTGACAGAGGAAGACTTATGTTCGGTTTAGAGGCACTTGATCTCGCCCGAATTCAGTTCGCGTTCACCATCTCGTTCCACATCCTGTTTCCGGCCATCACCATCGGCCTGGCGAGTTACCTGGCGGTACTCGAAGGCCTGTGGCTGAAAACCCATAACGACACCTACCGTGACCTCTACCATTTCTGGTCGAAGATCTTTGCCGTCAACTTCGGCATGGGAGTGGTTTCGGGCCTGGTAATGGCCTATCAGTTCGGCACCAACTGGAGCCGCTTCTCGGATTTCGCCGGTTCCGTGACCGGGCCGTTGCTGACCTATGAAGTACTCACGGCATTCTTCCTCGAGGCCGGGTTCCTGGGCGTCATGCTGTTTGGCTGGAACAAGGTCGGGCGTGGCCTGCACTTCTTCGCCACCGTGATGGTGGCCATCGGTACGTTGATCTCCACGTTCTGGATTCTCGCGTCCAACAGCTGGATGCAGACCCCACAGGGCTTCGAAATCGTCAACGGTCAGGTCATCCCCACCGACTGGCTGGCGATTATCTTCAACCCTTCGTTCCCGTATCGCCTGATGCACATGGCCACGGCAGCCTTCGTCGCCACGGCATTCTTCGTCGGTTCTTCCGCGGCCTGGCATTTGCTGCGCGGCAAGGACAACCCGGCGATCCGCAAAATGCTCTCGATGGCCATGTGGATGGCATTGATCGTCGCGCCGATCCAGGCGGTCATCGGTGATTTCCACGGTCTCAATACGCTCAAGCATCAGCCGGCGAAAATCGCCGCGATCGAGGGGCATTGGGAAAACAAGGGCAACGAGGCGACGCCGCTGATCCTGTTCGGCTGGCCGGACATGAAGGAGGAAAAAACCAGATTCGCTGTCGAGATCCCGTACCTGGGCAGCCTGATCCTCACGCACTCCCTGGACAAACAGGTGCCGGCGCTCAAGGAGTTCCCGCCTGAAGACCGGCCGAATTCGACCATCGTGTTCTGGTCGTTCCGGGTCATGGTAGGCCTGGGCATGCTGATGATCTTCACCGGTTTGTGGAGCCTGTGGCTGCGCAAGCGCGACACCCTCTATACCTCGCGGCCGTTCCTGTACCTGGCATTGTGGATGGGGCCGTCCGGCCTGATCGCGATCCTCGCCGGCTGGTTCACCACGGAAATCGGCCGTCAACCATGGGTGGTCTATGGCCTGATGCGTACGGCGGATGCGTCGTCCAACCATAGCTTCATGCAGATGAGCATCACCCTGATCCTGTTCGTCGTGGTTTATTTCGCGCTGTTTGGCGCCGGTCTTGGCTACATGATGCGCCTGGTGCGCAAGGGGCCGAAGATCGACGAAGGCAAGGAAACCAACGACGGTGGCCCCGGCCAGAAACGCACACCGGCCCGTCCGCTGTCGGCCGCCGACGACGATCACGCCGATGCCGGCCAAAGCCTGACCAAGGAGATTTGAATCATGGGTATTGATCTTCCGCTGATCTGGGCCGTGATCATCATCTTCGGCATCATGATGTACGTGGTCATGGACGGTTTCGACCTGGGCATCGGCATTCTCTTCCCGTTCATTCCGGGCAAGACCGATCGCGATGTGATGATGAACACCGTCGCCCCGGTCTGGGACGGCAACGAGACCTGGCTGGTGTTGGGGGGCGCGGCGTTGTTCGGCGCGTTTCCTCTGGCCTATTCAGTGGTGCTCTCGGCGTTGTACCTGCCGCTGATCCTGATGTTGATCGGGTTGATCTTCCGCGGCGTGGCCTTCGAGTTCCGCTTCAAGGCCAGGGACGACAAGCGTCACCTGTGGGACAAGGCGTTCATCGGTGGTTCGGTCACCGCGACGTTCTTCCAGGGCGTTGCGCTTGGCGCGTTCATCGATGGGCTGCCGGTGGTCAACCGGCAGTTCGCCGGTGGTTCGCTGGACTGGCTGACACCGTTCACGATGTTCTGTGGTGCGGCGCTGGTGGTGGCGTATGCCTTGCTCGGATGTACCTGGCTGATCATGAAGACCGAAGGCAAATTGCAGGAACAGATGCATGACCTGGCACGACCATTGGCCTTCGTGCTGCTGGCGGTGATCGGCATCGTCAGTATCTGGACTCCGTTGGCCCACACGGATATCGCCGCTCGCTGGTTCACCATGCCGAATCTGTTCTGGTTCATGCCGGTGCCAATCCTGGTGCTGGTGACAATGTACGGCCTGATCCGCGCCGTGGCCCGCAACGCGCACTACACGCCGTTCCTGCTGACCCTGGTGCTGATCTTCCTCGGTTACAGCGGGCTGGGCATCAGCCTGTGGCCGAACATCATCCCGCCTTCGATCTCGATCTGGGACGCCGCCGCGCCGCCGCAAAGCCAGGGCTTCATGCTGGTGGGCACGCTGTTCATCATCCCGTTCATCCTGGGCTACACCTTCTGGAGCTATTACGTGTTCCGCGGCAAGGTCACCCATGAAGACGGCTATCACTAGTCTGCTGCACAACGAACCTGTGGGAGCGAGCTTACTCCGGGCGGCGTTCCGACGATGGCGTCGGATGCGACGCCATCAATCTTGAAGAGGATTGACGTTATGGCTGCAAAACATTCCCTGCACGACATTGAAGAAGCCGAAAAAAAGCCGCTGTGGCAGCGGCTCGGCTGGTTGGCCCTTATCTGGGTCGGCAGCGTGGGCGCCTTGTTCATCGTCGCCAGCCTGATGCGTATGTTCATGAACGCAGCCGGCCTGACCACGCACTGACATCTCTCCCGTGGCCTAAGGGCACGGATTTACGACCCTCCGACCGGAGGGTTTTTTTTGCCTGTTACTTGCGTGCCTTGAGGATCACGAATTTCGGGTTGGCCGCCACTTGCTCGACCCCCCGGAACAATCGCGCCAGCTTGCTGTGGTAGCCCAGGTGACGATTGCCGACGATGTACAGCGCGCCGCCCACGACCAGCGCTTCGCGGGCCTGCTGGAACATCCGCCACGCCAGGAAGTCGCCCACCACCTGTTGCTGGTGAAACGGTGGATTGCACAGTACGACGTCGAGCGATTGCGGTTCCTGGCCGGCCAGGCCATCGCCGGCGCGCACGATCACTTCCCGTTCACCCAAGGCTGCGCGCCAGTTCTCGGACGCCGATTGCACCGCCATGAATGACTCGTCCACCAGCGTGTAGTGGGCCTCGGGGTTTTGCAGGGCGCTGGCGATGGCCAGGACGCCGTTACCGCAACCGAGATCGGCGACTTGCGCCGAGCCGAGGTTTTTCGGCAGGTGTGGCAAAAATGCCCGGGTGCCGATGTCCAGGCCTTCGCGGCAAAACACATTGGCGTGGTTGAGCAGTTCGATAGCCGGTTCATCGAGTCTGTATCGCGTTGGGTAAGGCGACACTGCTGGCGTTTTGTCCTGAGCCGTGGCAATCAATAACCGCGCCTTCTTCACCGCCAACGAGGCTTGCACGGGGCCGATGTAACGCTCCAGCAAGTCGCCCGCCGCCCGGGGCAGATGCTTGATCATGGCTGCGGCGACCACTTGGGCGCCGGGTGCCAGTTGGCCTTGCAGGCGAATCAGTTGTTCTTCCAGCAGGGCCAGGGTTTTCGGTACACGGATCAGAACGCAGTCGAACGGCCCGGCAATGGCTTCGCTGGCGGGTATGCTCGGCACCGCATCAAAGGCCAGGCCGTTGCGCACCAGGTTCTTTTCCAGACCCTGCGTGGCCAGGAACGAATCACCGCTGCTGACCACTCGCACCTTGCCCGCCAGGCTGGCCGCCAGCGCGCCGAAACTGTCATTGAGCACCAATACCCGGGTGTCCGACGCCGGCTGCTGTTCGGCCAGGTGATTGAGCAGGTATTCATCGGCCGCATCGAAAGCTTGCAGCGGTTCGTTCTGCTGTTCGGGCTGGCGGATCAGGTCGAGGCTGGCGAAGGGTGTTTCGAGCAAAGGCATGGGGCGGGGCTCTGGGTAATCTACGGATGTCCCGCTGCCCGAAGGCGTTGGAGCGGGCGGAGCCGTCCGAGTGAACTGCGTCGTGACGGTCTACACGCCATCACTCAGGAAGGACCGCAAATGGTACGTTTTTTTTGCCTGGATTACCCGCAGGTTTTCTCGCGGGCGGGCGCTTTCAGATGGCTCCGGACCGGGCCGCGGCGATGACTGCCGCAATCTTGTTATTGACGCCGAACTTCTCGATAGCCCTGTGCACATGAAAATTGACGGTGCGTTCACTCAAACTGAGAATCCTGGCAATTTCATAGGCCGTCTTGCCATCGGCTGAGAGTTTCAATACTTCGAGTTCCCTCCGTGACAAGGGGGGAGCCTGGGGGCGAGCCGGTTTTTCCGGGTGCATTGCGAGCGCCAGTGCGTGCAAATGGCGGCTGATGAATACCGAGAATCCAAGATGCTCGTACAGCTCATAGGCTGAAATCGGGCAGTGGCTTCTGGCCAGGCTGAGAATACTGCGCAGGCCGGTTTCCTCATCGTGGATCCCCTGGGACCAGCCATGCTGCAAACCTTGTTGCTGCAGCAACTGCCATAGCCATGGCGTCCTGGAAAAAAGCTCTTCGCTCCAGAGAACGGGCAGCGTTGAGTGATTGCAATGCGCTATTACCGGGTCTATTTGCGTGACGTTGTTTTTTTCATATTGAACGTTCCACTCATGGGGAAAATTGTTCAGGTTCACCGTACTGGCGTCGGCTCCGACTGAGTTAGAAGTAACTGAAAATCCACAAAATTTATATCCAAGGTTTCTAACGAAGTTGAGCGCGATTCGATAGGCCGTATTGATCTCTTGCGTGTGCGCCAAATGATTGAGCTGTGACTCCTTCCAAATCTCCATAGTATTTTCTCCATGTGCGTATTGTCCGTTGGCAGTATTGGATCCGAAATGCGGCACGTCACGGAGTGTAGGACAGTTCTTACAGAAATGGTCCGACAATTTTGCTCTTTTGACTGTTGGGAAAGTGTGTTGAAGGTTCTTAGACAATGGAGGTGTTATAAGATGTCGTGTGGCATTTTGTAATCATTGATGTATGTCGCATTTGGTAAACAGTCTTTGGTATGGATTAATGTCACTACAAATTGTCGGTGGTTACGCCGCTTTCTTTGCGGGACACTGGGGCATCTTCGATTGGAGCCTTCCATGTCCGTCAGTGAAGAAAAATTTACCCGTCAGACCCTGCTTGAGGTTCATCCCCTGACCCAGAGCCTGTTTACCTTGCGTGCCACCCGGGACGCAGGGTTTCGGTTTCGGGCGGGGCAGTTTGCCCGATTGGGTGTCACCAAGGCTGACGGCAGCACGGTATGGCGCGCCTACTCCATGGTGTCCTCGCCCTATGACGAGTTCCTCGAGTTCTTTTCAATTGTCGTACCGGGCGGTGAGTTCACCAGCGAGCTCAGCCGCCTGGGGGTTGGCGATGCATTGCTGGTCGACCGCCAGGCGTTCGGTTACCTGACGCTGGACCGTTTTGTCGATGGGCGCGATCTGTGGCTGTTATCCACAGGCACGGGCATCGCGCCGTTCCTGTCGATACTCCAGGACTTCGAAGTCTGGGAGCGATTCGAGCGGATCATCCTGGTCTACAGCGTTCGCGAAGCCCGGGAACTGGCTTATCAGGAGCTGATCGCCGGGCTGGCCCAGCGTGATTATCTGGCAGAGTACGCACACAAACTGCAATTCATCACCACGGTCACTCGTGAGCAGCATCCCGGTTCATTGAACGGGCGGATCACTACGCTGATTGAAAACGGCGAACTGGAGCGCGCGGCGGGTGTTGCGCTGACCCCTGAGCATTCTCGGGTCATGTTGTGTGGCAACCCGCAGATGATCGATGACACGCGCAAGCTGCTTAAACAGCGGGACATGCACTTGAGCCTCAGCCGGCGCCCCGGCCAGGTGGCGGTAGAAAATTTCTGGTAAAAAAAACGGCGCCTCGAAGGCGCCGTACTTTTTTGCCAATGCCGTCAAGGCCGGTTGTTCTGGGCCTTGAGCAAGTCGCGGATCTCGCCCAGCAACTCTTCTTCCTTGGTTGGAACCGGCGGCAGGCTAGGGGCCACGGCCTCTTCGCGCTTCAGGCGGTTGATGGCCTTGACGCCCATGAAGATCGCGAAGGCGACAATGACAAAGTCGATGATGGTCTGGAAGAATTTGCCATAAGCCAGGACTACCGCCGGAGTCGCGCCGTCCGCTGCCTTGAGCGTTACGACCAGATCAGTGAAGTCCACGCCACCGATCAGCATCCCGATTGGCGGCATGATCAGGTCACCGACAAACGAGGTAACGATCTTGCCGAAGGCCGCACCGATAATGATGCCGACGGCCATGTCGACCACGTTGCCTTTGACCGCGAAGGCCTTGAACTCATTTAGCACGCCCATAGGTTATTTCCTTGTTACAGATGAGATTGATGAGCGCAGTGTAAATCAGCAAATCGCATTCTGCTCGAATCAACTGCCTGCCGTGCTTGCAGCAATCGACGGCGGGTGATGTTGAAAAACGCACCGATTGATCTCAACTGTGGGGTGGCCAGGCCTTTTGCGGTGTTTTGCATACGACGTTTTTCAGCGATATGGCTTCTATGTGTGAGCGAGCCAGGGTCAAGGGACTATCCCTGGATCGGGACGTTAAGTTAATCGGGTAGTTAGAAGTCGGCGGGTGGAATGTGGACTGTTTGGTTAGTTTCGGGGTTGGCAAGTTGCGTATTTTTCTTGGTTAATAACCGCGCATTATGTAGGTGTATTTGAGGTTGTGTTTTAAATGTGTAAATGAATAAGGTTTGTATAGGTTTTCAAGTTGCGCAATAGAGCTTGTCTCTAGAGTTTGTTGGTTATATTGAACAAAAAACTTATACAAGGCTTGTAAGTGAGTGTGTATCAATCTGTCTGAGTTTAATGAGGCTGTTTGAAGTCACCAAAAGGGTTGCGAAGTATCCGGCCGCACTCGCGCGCTTCAGCTGAGCTATCATCGCGTTTTTTTCCGGGAGTTCCGATGGCCAAGGCCAAGCGCATGTACGGCTGCACCGAGTGCGGCTCAACCTTCCCCAAATGGGCCGGCCAGTGCGGTGAGTGCGGAGCCTGGAACACGCTCACCGAAACCATGGTGGAAAGCGGCGGGGCAGCCGCCCCCAGCGGTCGTACCGGGTGGACCGGCCAGCAGGCGCAGATCAAGACCCTGGCCGAAGTCAGTGTCGAAGAAATTCCGCGCTTCTCCACCGCTTCCAGCGAGCTCGACCGGGTTCTGGGTGGCGGTCTGGTGGATGGCTCGGTGGTGCTGATCGGTGGCGACCCCGGCATCGGCAAGTCGACCATTCTGTTGCAAACCTTGTGCAACCTCGCCAAGAGCATGCCGGCGCTGTACGTCACCGGCGAAGAATCCCAGCAACAAGTGGCCATGCGTGCGCGGCGCCTGGGGTTGCCCCAGGATCAACTGCGGGTCATGACCGAAACCTGCATCGAAACCATCATTGCCACGGCTCGTCAGGAAAAGCCCAAGGTGATGGTGATCGATTCGATCCAGACGATCTTTACCGAGCAACTGCAATCGGCACCGGGGGGCGTATCCCAGGTGCGTGAAAGCGCGGCGTTGCTGGTGCGTTACGCCAAACAGAGCGGCACAGCGATTTTCCTGGTGGGCCACGTCACCAAGGAAGGCGCGCTGGCTGGCCCTCGGGTGCTGGAACACATGGTCGACACCGTGCTGTATTTCGAAGGCGAGTCCGACGGGCGCCTACGTTTGTTGCGGGCAGTGAAGAACCGTTTCGGTGCGGTCAATGAACTGGGTGTGTTCGGCATGACCGACAAGGGCCTGAAAGAAGTCTCCAACCCCTCGGCGATTTTTCTGACCCGTGCCCAGGAAGAAGTCCCGGGTAGCGTGGTGATGGCAACCTGGGAAGGCACGCGGCCGATGCTGGTGGAGGTTCAGGCGCTGGTGGACGACAGCCACCTGGCCAACCCCCGTCGGGTCACGCTGGGGCTGGATCAGAACCGGCTGGCAATGTTGCTGGCGGTGCTGCACCGCCACGGTGGCATTCCGACCCACGACCAGGACGTGTTTCTCAACGTGGTCGGCGGAGTCAAGGTGCTGGAAACGGCGTCCGACCTGGCATTGATGGCGGCGGTGATGTCCAGTTTGCGCAACCGGCCGTTGCCCCATGATCTGCTGGTATTCGGTGAGGTCGGGCTTTCCGGTGAGGTGCGTCCGGTGCCGAGCGGTCAGGAGCGCTTGAAGGAAGCCGCCAAGCACGGGTTCAAGCGGGCCATCGTGCCCAAGGGCAATGCGCCGAAGGAGGCGCCGGCTGGGTTGCAGATTATTGCTGTTACGCGTCTGGAGCAGGCGTTGGATGCATTGTTCGAATAGTTTCTGGTCAATACACAACCCCGTGGGAGCCCGCGGCTTCTAGATTTCGATCAGCGCACCCAACTCTCGCTCCAGCTCCCGCGGATCAGCGAGATTGAGCTCGATCAATCGCCGCAGGCGTTCGATGGACTCCAGACTGATGTGCAGGCAGACAAAGCCGAGTTGGCCATGGTCGTCGTGGGCCAGTTGCACATCCATGGTGATGTCGGCCTCTTCGCTCAGATGAATGTCGACCAGGAAATCCTGCTGTGGATTGCCCAGCCAGGGATCGGGTCGCTCGATCAGCAAGCCCTTGAGCGACAGGTCGATCAACTTCACCGGCCACGTTGACTCACCCTGGCTCAGCTCGGTTCGGGCATCGAACGCAATACGTTTGAAGCGGCGACGTTCGGCAGGGTGCTCGCTCATGGCGCGATCCTCGGAAATGTACGCTGACTATAGACCCGCATGATCAGAGGCTGCCAGCGCGTGCAGGTGTCTAGACCAATGTCGGGGTATGGTCTTTGCCGTCAGGAGCGCTAAACTCGGGGTGGCTGTCTTTCTTGTCCACTCTGGCTGGAATAATAAAATGAAAAATAATAATAGCCCGCTACGCCATTTGCCTTGGCTGGTGCTGGCAATCGTAGGTGCGTGCGCCCTGGGTGTCGTGGCATTGCGCCGAGGCGAGGCAATCAACGCCTTGTGGATTGTGGTCGCTGCCGTGGCCATCTATCTGGTCGCCTACCGCTACTACAGTCTGTTCATCGCTAACAATGTCATGCAACTCGATGCGCGACGGGCCACTCCCGCTGTGCTCAATAATGACGGTCTGGACTACGTTCCAACCAACAAGCACATTCTTTTTGGTCACCACTTTGCGGCCATCGCTGGCGCGGGACCTCTGGTCGGCCCGGTATTGGCGGCGCAGATGGGCTACCTGCCCGGCACGCTGTGGCTGATCGCCGGCGTGGTGCTGGCCGGTGCCGTTCAGGACTTCATGGTCCTGTTCATGTCCACCCGCCGCAACGGGCGTTCCCTGGGGGACATGGTCCGTGAGGAAATGGGCCGCATCCCCGGCACCATCGCGCTGTTCGGCTGCTTCCTGATCATGATCATCATCCTCGCGGTGCTGGCACTGATCGTGGTCAAAGCCCTGGCCGAAAGCCCTTGGGGGATTTTCACGGTGATGGCGACCATCCCGATCGCGATGTTCATGGGCATCTACATGCGCTACATCCGCCCGGGTCGTATCGGTGAGATCTCGGTGATCGGCGTATTGCTGCTGCTGGGTTCGATCTGGCTCGGCGGGCAGATTGCCGCGGATCCGGTGTGGGCCAAGGCGTTCAGCTTTACCGGTATCCAGATCACCTGGATGCTGATCGGCTACGGTTTTGTCGCGGCGGTACTGCCGGTGTGGCTGATCCTGGCACCGCGTGACTATCTGTCGACCTTCCTGAAAATCGGCACCATCGTCGCCCTGGCCATCGGCATCCTGGTGACCATGCCCGAGCTGAAAATGCCGGCCCTGACCCAGTTTGTCGACGGCACTGGCCCGGTATGGAAGGGCGGTCTGTTCCCGTTCCTGTTCATCACCATCGCTTGTGGTGCGGTATCAGGTTTCCACGCGCTGATTTCCTCCGGCACTACGCCGAAGCTGCTGGATAACGAAACCAACGCCCGCTACATCGGCTACGGCGGCATGCTGATGGAATCGTTCGTGGCGATCATGGCCATGGTTGCCGCTTCAGTGATCGAGCCTGGCGTGTACTTCGCCATGAACAGCCCGGCGGCCGTGGTCGGCGGTGATGTGGTGGCCGTTGCGACAGCCGTCAGCAACTGGGGCTTTGCGATTACCCCGGAAGCCCTGCAAGCGGTGGCCCACGATATTGGTGAAACCACCATCCTGGCCCGTGCCGGTGGTGCGCCGACCCTGGCGGTCGGTATCGCGCAGATCCTGCACAGTGTTCTGCCGGGCGAGAACACCATGGCGTTCTGGTACCACTTCGCGATCCTGTTCGAAGCGCTGTTCATCCTGACTGCCGTGGATGCCGGCACCCGTGCCGGGCGTTTCATGCTGCAGGACTTGCTCGGCTCCTTCGTTCCGGCGCTCAAGCGCACCGAATCCTGGACCGCCAACCTGATCGCCACCGCCGGTTGCGTGGCCATGTGGGGCTGGTTGCTGTACCAGGGCGTGATCGATCCGTTGGGTGGCATCAATACCCTGTGGCCACTGTTCGGTATCTCCAACCAGATGCTGGCCGGTATCGCGCTGATGCTCGGCACCGTCGTGCTGATCAAGATGAAACGCCAGCGTTATGTCTGGGTCACCATGTTGCCAGCCGTATGGCTGTTGATCTGCACCACGACAGCGGGCTTCATCAAGCTGTTCGATGCCAACCCGGCGATCGGCTTCCTGGCCCTGGCGAAGAAATACAGCGATGCCCTGGCCAACGGCCAGATCCTCGCCCCGGCCAAGGACATCACCCAGATGCAGCACGTGATCTTCAACGCCTACACCAACGCAACGCTGACCGCGCTGTTCCTGTTCGTGGTGTTCAGCATCCTGTTCTATGCACTCAAGGTCGGTATTGCCGCCTGGGGTAAAAAAGAGCGTACGGATAAAGAGTCGCCATTCCAGGCGCTGCCGGATGCGTAACCAGAGGATTGCAGCATGTTCAATGACTTGAGTCGCCTCGGTAAATACCTCGGACAGGCCGCGCGCCTGATGGTCGGGATGCCCGACTACGACAACTATGTCGAGCATATGCAGACCAAGCACCCGGATAAACCGGTGATGAGCTATGAGATGTTCTTTCGGGAGCGTCAGGAAGCCCGTTACGGTGGCAAGGGTGGGCCGAAGTGCTGTTGATCCGGATTGCGGGTTAACAGCAAAACCTGTGGGAGCGAGCCTGCTCGCGAAAGCGGTGTCCCAGTCAGCCTATTTGTTGAAGCTGACGGCCCCTTCGCGAGCAGGCTCGCTCCCACATTTGTTTTGTGTTGTTTATCAGTTTTGTGAAACTGGAGATCAATTTTGTCCTCTCCCATCCCCGTAACAATCCTCAGCGGCTTCCTCGGCGCCGGCAAGACTACCCTGTTGCGTCACCTGCTCAAGGCCGAGCACGGTCTGAAAATTGCCGTGATCGAGAATGAATTCAGCGATGCCGGTATCGATACCCAGTTGTTGGGCGATGAGCCGGTACAAGTGATGACGCTGTCCAACGGCTGCGTCTGCTGCACCATCCACACCGACCTGACTAAAGCGCTTTATCTGTTGCTCGAGCGTCTGGACCGGGGCGACATCGCCTTCGACCGCCTGGTGATCGAATGCACCGGCCTGGCTGATCCGGCACCGGTGGCGCAAACCTTTTTCATCGACGAAGAGTTGCGTGAGCGCTATATCCTCGACGGCATCATTACCCTGGTCGACGCGGCACATGCAGACCTGCACCTGACCCAGACCATCGCCCAGGCGCAGGTCGGATTCGCCGACCGCTTGCTGGTGAGCAAGCGCGACCTGGTGGACGAAGCGACCTTCACCGCGTTGAGCGAACGCCTGACCCGCATCAACCGGCGTGCGCCGATCCGCATGGTTGACCACGGCAAGATCGACCTGGCCGAGTTGCTCGATGTGCGCGGTTTCAACCTCAACGCCGACCTCGGTGGCGGCGTGAGTTTGCGCCCGGTCAGCCAGGCAGCTCCGTCTATCGACCGCATTTCCAGTCTGGTGCTGCGCACTGAAAAACCGCTGGATATCGACAAGCTCAGCGAGTTCATGAACGAACTGCTGGAGGAGCATGGCAAGCAGTTGCTGCGCTACAAAGGCGTGTTGAGCATTCTTGGTGAATCCCGTCGCATGGTGTTTCAGGGGGTGCTGAAGCTTTATGGTTTTGACTGGGATACCGAGTGGGCGGAAGACGACGTGCGCGAAAGCGTGATCGTGTTCATTGCCGATGACTTGCCGGAAAAAAAGATCCGCGAGGGGTTTGCGCGGGTGGCTGCGCAGTAACGTCAAAAATTGCAGTGAGCCCTGAGCCGCCATCGCGAGCAGGCACGCTCCCACACTTGAAGTGCAGTTCCCTGTGGGGGCGAGCCTGCTCCGGGCGGCGTTCCGCCGAAAGCGGACTAACCTGCGGCACAGTTTTGGCCCAGTACTGATGCAGGACTCAGCAACAAATCTTCCAGGTAATCCAGATACCGGTTGAGCGCGACTTGGGCCGTCGCGGCATCGCCTCGCTCCAGCGCATCCAGAATCTCCATGTGCTCCACGCAATATTCCTTCTGCTGCAGATCAATCTGCGCAATCGCCAAGGAAGTCAGCGGTACCAGGCTCTCAAGGAAATGCGCTAGCGGTGCATTCCCCGCCATTTGTGCCAACTGCAGATGAAACTCTCCCGACAAGCGAATCGCCCGGCCACGCTCGGTGCACTGATGCTCGTTATCGACCAGTGTCCGCAGGCGCTTCAAGTCTTGCGCGCAGGGTCGCTGACACGCCAGCCGCACCAGCATGATCTCGGCCAGGCGCCGGGCGTGCAGTGTCTGCCGGGTCTGCTCGGCATCAAGCTCGGCGACGCGGGGACGATGGTTGACCCGAAGGATGATGATCTGCTGGTGGGACAGCCGCGTCAGCACATCACGCATGTCGCTGCGCCTTGCACCGAACATCTGCGCCAGGCTTTCTTCGGTAAAGCGACTGGCCGAATGGATGCGCTGTTCGAAAATGGCATCGAGGACACGCGAATACAGATCATCCACCGAAGGGCGGACGGGCAGGGTAGCGAGCGTTTGTGGCGAGGCGAAGCTGTTCATGGCCAATCTCCAGTTCGAAGAGGTTTCAACTGCCGAGGTTGTCTTCCGGGATGTTCAGTTCGATGCCCATGCGCTGGCCTTCGCACAAAATGTGCCGGCGCATCTCGGCGCTGGCCTGGGCGCTGTTCTTATTGCGGATCGCGCGCACCACGGCTTCGTTTTCTTCAAGGCGTTCAGCCAGATGCTCCGGGGAGTTGCGCAACACTTCGGCGCTTTGCTTGAGGGCATTGCTGGTTTGCTGGACCACGCTCTGGAAGATCGGGTTCGACGTCAGCGTGAACAGCTCTTCGTGGAACGCGATGTAGGCGCTTACGCCAGCTTCACTGTCATTGGCCTCCAGGGCTTCGCGCATGTCCATCAGGGTCAGGCGCAGTTGCCCGACCTCCTTGCTGCTGATGGACTGCGCCACGAGGCCGACGATGAACGGTTCGAGCGTGTAGCGCAGTTGCAGCACGTCTTCCAGGCTCGCTGCGGCCACTGCACTGTCATGCGCCTGGTTGTCAGCGAGATTGGCTTCGAGCACCACCACGCCTTTGCCCGGCATCGAACGCACCAGGCCAAGGGTTTCCAGGACGATGACGGCTTCACGCAGGCTCGGGCGGCTGATACCCAGCTGTTCGGCCAGTTCACGTTGCCCCGGCAGCATTTCGCCGGAGCGCCACTGACCTCGGGCCAAGGCGGCCCGTAGTTTTTCCACGACTGAAGTTACGACGGTCGACGAGGTAATCACTGTTCGCTCCATGAGCATTTAAAAGTGGTGAAGATGTGCCGGCCAAGGCGAGGCCGGCACACCGTTGATTCAGAATTCCTGCTGATGTGCCGGTGCAATCGGTTTTCTTGGCTGGAAGGTATAACCCGCCTGGCCCGAAAGTACCTTGTTCGCCCGCTGCACATCGATGTCCTTTTCCCATCGCGCGATGGCGACGGTCGCCACGCAGTTACCGATCAGGTTGGTCAGCGCCCGGCCGATCCCCATGAACCAGTCCACGGCCAGCACCAGCACCAGGCCCACCACCGGAATGGCCGGAATGGCTGTCAGGGTGGCCGCCAGAATCACCAGCGCCGAGCCCGGAATACCGTGGGCCCCCTTGGAGGTGATCAACGATACCAACAGAATCGTCAGCAGGTCGGTCATTGCCAGCGGCGTGCCGGTGGCATTGGCGATGAACACGATGGCCAGGGTCAGGTAGATCGAGAAACCGTCGAGGTTGAACGAGTAACCCGTTGGAATCACCAGCCCGACCGTCGAACTGCCGATGCCCAGGTGCTCAAGCTTGCGCATGATTTGAGGCAGCACAGCGTCGGACGAAGCGGTGCCCATGACGATCAGCAGTTCTTCGCGCAGGTACTTGAGCAACGGCCACATCTTCAAGCCGGAGAGGCGCATCACCAGGCCGAGAATCAGCGTCACGAAAGCCACGCAGGTCAGGTAGAACAGGCCGACCAGGCTGCCCAGGTGTTGCAGCGAGTCCAGGCCATACTTGCTGGTGGTGAAGGCGATCGCACCGAACACACCGATCGGCGCCAGGCGCACGATCATGCCCATGATGCGGAAAATCACGTGGCTGAGTTCATTGATCAGCCGCGAAATGCCCGATGCCGCCTCGCCCACCAGATTCAGCGCACTGCCGAACAGCACAGAGAACAGGAGGACTTGCAGGATGTTGTTATCGGCAAAGGCACCGATCACCGACGTCGGAATCAGGTCCATCAGGAACTGTGTGGTGGTGTGCATGTGCTGGCCGCGCTGGGCAATGTCGCCCATGTCGGCTGCGGAAAGCTGCTCCAGGTGAATGTTCGCGCCGCTGCCGATACCGGTGCTGAAGGCAAACACCAGACCGATCACCAGAGCGATGGTGGTCAGGATTTCAAAGTAGATCACCGATTTTAGGCCGATACGGCCGACCTTCTTCAGGTCGCCGGCACCGCTGATGCCGCTGACCACTACGCAAAATACAATCAAGCCAATGAGCATTTTGATCAGCTTGATAAAACCGTCACCGAGCGGTTTGAGCTGAGCGGAGTATTCGGGAAGGGTCAGCCCACAGACGATGCCGAGCACCAGTCCGAGAACCACTTGGAGGAAGATTGAACGCGAGCACCATCTGAGCATGGGAGGAATCCTGGTCGGTGTCCTGGCTGCCGTGTGCGGAGCACATCAGATTCAGGACTTAATTATTGTGGTCTTACCGGTATGTCCAGTGCAGGCGCAGTCTAGGCGCTATTTTTGGGTGTTCGCAAGTAAAAATTAGAGAATTGGCATGACCGGTCTTACCAGTTGGTGAGTGAGCCCGGTTTAGAGCCTTTCCCCCGACTGAATAAAAAACGGGCGAAAAAAAACCGGCCATCTCTGGCCGGTTTTTATAGCTACGGTTTAACGGGCTGATTAAGCGCCGTACACCGGCAGCTTCTTGCAGATGGCCTTGACCTTCTCACGAACGGCATCGATCACCGCTTCGTTGTTCAGGTCAGCCAGGATGTCGCAGATCCAGCCGGCCAGTTCCTTGCACTCTGCTTCCTTGAAGCCACGAGTGGTCACAGCCGGGGTGCCGAAGCGCAGGCCGGAGGTGACGAACGGGGAACGTGGATCGTTTGGCACGGAGTTCTTGTTCACGGTGATGAACGCTTTGCCCAGCGCGGCATCGGCGTCTTTACCGGAGATTTCCTGCTTGATCAGCGACAGCAGGAACAGGTGGTTCTGAGTACCACCGGAAACCACGTCGAAACCGCGCTCGATGAACACGCTGGCCATGGCCTGGGCGTTCTTCACCACTTGCTGCTGGTAAACCTTGAACTCAGGCTGCAGCGCTTCCTTGAAACAGATCGCCTTGGCCGCGATCACGTGCTCCAGAGGACCACCCTGAGCGCCCGGGAATACGGCGGAGTTCAGCTTCTTCTCGATATCGGCGTTGGCGCGAGCCAGGATCAGGCCACCACGTGGACCGCGCAGGGTCTTGTGGGTGGTGGTGGTCACGACGTCAGCGAATGGAACCGGGTTCGGGTAGACGCCAGCGGCGACCAGACCGGCCACGTGGGCCATGTCGACGAACAGGTAGGCACCTACTTTGTCGGCGATTGCACGGAAGCGCGGGAAGTCGAGGATCTGCGAGTAGGCAGAGAAACCGGCCACGATCATTTTCGGCTTGTGCTCAACGGCCAGGCGCTCGACTTCGTCGTAGTCGATCAGGCCGTTGGCGTCGATGCCGTACTGGATGGCGTTGTACAGCTTGCCCGAAGACGAAACGCTGGCACCGTGGGTCAGGTGACCGCCGTGGGCCAGGCTCATGCCCAGGATGGTGTCGCCGGCCGACAGCAGGGCCAGGTAAACGGCGCTGTTGGCTTGCGAACCGGCGTGCGGCTGAACGTTGGCGTAGTCGGCGCCGAACAGCTCTTTGGCGCGGTCGATAGCCAGCTGCTCGACGATGTCTACGTACTCGCAACCACCGTAGTAGCGCTTGCCCGGGTAACCTTCGGCGTACTTGTTGGTCAGTACCGAGCCTTGGGCTTCCATCACAGCAGGGCTGGTGTAGTTTTCCGAAGCGATCAGCTCAATGTGCTCTTCCTGGCGCTGAGCTTCTTGCTCCATGGCGGCAAAGAGATCGGCGTCGTACTTGGCAATAGTCAAATCACGGCTGAACATGGCGGTCCTCAAGGATCGGGGGCGGAAAAGGGGGGCATTCTAACCCAATGGGTTTTAGATGGCATATGAAACGGCATCATGTCGCAGACAAGTGGCATTCACGGTGCGCGGCTGAATATTCGGACACAAATTATCCCTGAAGCACGGAGTCGCATTGGGCATCCTTGTTTTTTGCGGGGCACACCTTGTTCTGGAAGCCTGGATAAAGACTTGAGCTGACGAGCGTCTTGCCCCTGAACGCTGGACAGGAGGCCGATGGATGATGCCCGTAACCGATCTGATGCCCACCACGCCCGTTTCTGCGCAGGCTTGCCCATTTCGTCGGATAGCCCTTGCATGGGCCATCCTGTTGGCTTGCATGGTGCCCGGCACGACGTACGCCCTGGCCAATGATCCTGTGCTGCTGGACAGTCCCGCCGGGCAGTTTGCAATCGATCCGGACACGCTGGCCATTTCCCTCACGACTTCACAGGGCAAGCGCCTGGCGCTGGCGTCCCCGGCGTTCAGCGGTAGCAGGGTCGAGCGGCTGTCGGATCACGAATGGCAAGTGGCGGCAGGTACGGCCCGGTACAAGGTCGCGGCCAATATCGAGTTCGGTGCCTTACGGGTGTCAGTCCGGTCGCAAGGTCCATCGGTGTTGAACTGGCCACGGACCGCGGATCCCGGGGCCATCAGGGCTTATGCATTTCCTTTTGGCGAGGGCAGTTATGTGCCGGCGGACGACCCCGGGTGGCTTGACTGGATGGTGCGTCGTTACGAGCCGGAAAGTGTGCTGAGTATTCTTTCCATGCCGTTCTGGACGGAGTTGCGAGAGGGGCTTTCCGTGACCTGGCTGTTGGAAACACCCCTGGATACAACGTTTGATGTCGAACGCAGGGAAGATCGGGCACGACCTGGTTTTACTCACCGCTTCTCCTCTTTATCACCCGATGCCGCTTATACCCTGCGTATTGTGCCCGGTCCGCAGGACCCGTTGGCCGGGGCGCGTGGATACCGGCAGTGGCTGCAAGCAAGCGGCCAGTTTGTCTCCTTGAACGACAAGATCGCTACGACGCCCGAAGTCGCCCGGTTAGGAGGGGCATCTCATATCTATCTGTGGGGCAGCGATCCGCTGAAAGTCGCGGACATCGTTCAATGGAGAGCGTTTCTGGAACAGTTTCGGCGCCAGCGAGGCGATGACACGCAACTGGCGGGCCGTCTGTGGAAGGTGCTTGATGATGAAAAGCGCAAAACCGTCGAGAAGGCGTTCAAGGCGGCAGCCAGGAACCCGGGTGATATCGAGCCGTGGCTGAAAAGAGAGGTGATTCGAGCGCTCAACGCGGCACTGTTGAAGGTGATTGCCCGTCCCGAAGTGACACCGCTGCCGGGCGGGCATGACCCTGGCGGTGAAGTGGCATGGGCACGGGATATGAGCGTCGCCATGGAACAGGCCTTCGGTCCGCTGTTGGCTCCCGCCCGAGGTTGGGGAGGCGGTCTCTCGACCGACTTGGTCAGCGCGCTGCAATCGGCAGGTTTGCGCCGTGCCTGGCTGGGCGTCAGTGAGTGGCGAACGGCGCTTTGGCATCCTGAAGCCATTGAACAGGCCAAGGCGGCGGGTTACCTGGTCGGCGTCTATGACAGCTATGGCAGCGCTCACCCCTCGAACCTTGCGGCAACCTGGTCTACCGCGCAGATGGGCGATGAATTGGCGAATGCCGGTTACCGGGATCAAAACGGCCAACCCGCCACAGGTTTTGCCGGACGGGGGGTGTATGTCAGCGCTCGTGCAGCCCATGACTATGCTCGAAAACGCATCGATGCGATTGCACAAAACGCTGGGCTCAACAGCTATTTCCTGGATGTGGATGGCGCCGGCCCACCGCGTGAGGACCATACGCCCGGGCGCGAGACCAGTGAGTCGCAGGACAGTCAGAGCGTGCGCCAGAGGCTGGCTTATCCTGCCCGGGCATTTGGCCTGGTGACCGGGACGGAAGGCGGGTTGTCCTGGTACGCCCCACAGTTCGCGTTTGCCCAGGGCATGACGACGCAGCCCTTCGCCTGGATGGATCCTGACATGAAGGATTCACGCTCGTCGTACTATCGGGGCCGTTACTGGCCCGACGAAACGCCCAGTCTTTACTTCAAGCCTGTACCGCTCAAGTCTTCGATCGCCCGTTATGTGCGCTCGCCATGGTTTCGCCTGCCGCTTTATCAAATCGCCTTGCATGACAGCGTCGTGACAACCCATCACTGGGAGTACGGCTCATTGAAATTCAGCAATGAGTGGGAGGCGACGGCGCTCCTGCAGCTGTTGTACATGGTGCCACCGCTTTATCACCTGGCCGATGAAGTGCTCGATCGCGATCTGCCGGTGATCGCGGCCTATGACCGAATCCTCCGCCCGCTGCACGAGCGGCTGTTCAACGTGGCGATGGTGGATTTCAAGGTGTTGTCGACAGATCGCGCGCTCCAGCAATCAAGCTTTGCCGATGGAACGCGCATCACCGTGAACTTCAGCAGCGAGCCGATGGTGGCACAAGGTACGACGGTGCCTGCGCTGGCTGCGCGTGTCGAAGAACCTGACCAGCCTGTGCGAGTGCATGAGATGAGTACGGTGTTCAAGGCACGTTGAGACGGCAGTGGTCAATCAAACATGAACAATGCATCGTTACTGTATTGGGCCTCGAACCGATTGGCCGGCATCGGCCGACCGAACAGATAACCCTGTACCTCGTCGCAACCGTGCTCCCTCAGGAAATCCAGCTGCTCTTGGGTTTCCACGCCTTCGGCGATCACCGCCAGGTTCAGGCTGTGGGCCATGGCAATGATTGCCCGGGCAATCTGTGCATCCTGCTCGCCGCTGGGCAGGCCATCGACAAAGGTGCGGTCGATCTTCAGAACATCGATCGGGAATTGCTTGAGGTAGTTGAGCGATGAGTAACCGGTACCGAAATCGTCGACCGCAATGCTCAGGCCGAGGTTTTTCAGGCCGTCGAGGATCTGCATCGCCTCGCTGACTTCACGCATCAGGATACTTTCGGTCAGCTCCAGTTCCAGGCACGCCGGTGGCAGGCCGGTTTCCTTGAGGATGGTGGCGATTCGCGTACCGAGTTGGCCGTCGGAGAACTGCCGCGCCGAGATGTTCACCGACACCTTCGGCACCCGCACCCTGGCCTGATGCCAGGCCTTGAGTTGGCGGCAGGCTTCGCTGATCACCCAGTCGCCGACATCCACCACCAGCCCGAGCTCCTCGAGCACCGGAATGAAATCCCCCGGCGGCACCAGCCCGCGGCGTGGATGACGCCAGCGCAACAGCGCCTCGGCACCGGTCAGGCGCTTGCCGTCACCGCTGAACTGCGGCTGGTAATACAGCACGAATTCGTTCTGTTCCAGGGCATGGCGCAAGTCGCTTTCCAGCTCCAGACGTTCCAGCGCACTGGCGTTCATGTCCGCCTGATAGAACTGGAAGTTGTTCTTGCCACGCTCCTTGGCGTGGTACATCGCGGTGTCGGCGTTCTTCATCAGCTGGCTGAGTTCGTTGCCGTCCTGTGGACTCAGGGCGATGCCGATACTGGCCGTGACGAAGAACTCGCGGCCTTCGAGCACGAAGGGTTTCACCAGGCTGGCGAGAATCTGTTCGGCCACATGGATCGCCCGGTTCAGGGCGATTTCACGGTTGGCTCGCGGTTGCAGGAGCAAAGTGAATTCGTCACCGCCCATGCGCGCCACGGTGTCGTCATCGGCGACGCAACCGAGCAGGCGCGTGGCCATTTCCTTGAGCATGCGGTCGCCGGCGGCGTGGCCCAGGGAGTCGTTGATCGGCTTGAAACGGTCGAGGTCGAGGAACATCAGCACCACCCACGACTTCTGCCGCTCGGCCGATTGCAGTGCCGTGTACAGGCGATCCTGGAACAGCGAACGGTTGGGCAGGTGGGTCAGGGCGTCGTAGTAGGCGAGGCGGTGAATCCGCTGCTCGCTGGCCTTGCGCTCGCTGATGTCGCTGAAGAAACACACATAGCTGGCCAGGTCGCCTTCATCGTCGAGCACGGCGGTGATCCCGACCCAGGCCGGGTAATGCTCGCCATTACGGCGCTTGAGCCAGACTTCGCCCTCCCAGGTACTGTGCTGGCCCAATTGCTTGAGCACGTAACGCAGATGGGCTTCCTGCTGGTCGTCGACCGTCAGCATGTTCGGCAGCTGGTCGAGGACCTGCTCCACGGCATAACCGCTGACACGACTGAAGGCTTCGTTGGCCTGGACGATGTAGCCGGCCGGGTCGGTGATCAGGATCGCCGAGGTCGAGTGTTCGAATACCGTGGCCGCCATGCGCAGGTCTTTTTCGGCCCGGCGTTGCTGGCTGATGTCGCGGCCGACGCCGAGCACGCCTTCGAAGGTGCCGTGTTCGTCCCAGACCAATACCAGGCGCAGTTCGATCGGGATCTTGCGCCCGTCGGCCCGCAGGCAATCGAACAGGAACAGTTGGGTTTGCACCTGGCTGCGCAACAGCGCCAGTTGGTCCGGCTGATCCAGCGCTTTGCTGACCCGGTCCATCAGGTGGTAGATGCCGGTCAGTTGTTGCGGGTTGGCGATGGTCGATTGCCAGCCGTTCTGGAAAATCCACTCGACGCCGTAACCCAGCACCGCTTGCACCGAGGGGCTGACGTAATTGAGGTTAAGGCGGCTGTCGGTGGAGAAGATCACGTCACTGATGCTTTCGGCGAGCATCCGGTAGCGCTGCTCGCTGTCGCGCAGGGATTCGCTGGCTTCGATCTGGTCGGTGATGTCCTTGGCCACGCCGATGATCCGCGTGACCTGGTCTTCCTTGTCCCGCGCCAGCGCCTGCTCGCGAATCTCGAAGCGTCGCCACTGGCCGTCCCGATGGCGGAAGCGCAATTGGCACTGCATCAACTGGCGATAACCGGCCTGGCGCTGGATCTGGCGGGAGCGGTGGTAATAGTCGGCGTCTTCGGGATGCAGGAGGATTTCCCAGAAGTATTCGCCCATCTGGTGCAGTTCGGTGCGGTTGTAACCCAGGGTCTGGCCCAGATGGTGGTTGCTGTAGATCATCCGCTGGCTGATCACATCCTGCACATACAGGTGATCTGGCACGGTGCGCACCACGTCCGACCAGAACCCTTCGCGCTCCTGCAGCGACAGTTCGATGAGCTTGCGGCTGGTGATGTCGGTGATGCTCAGGATCACCGCTTTATAGTCGTCCTGGGTTTGCGGCAGGCGCAGCACCAGCCACAGGTGCTGGTCGCGGCCGCTGGCGTCCTGGAGCTTGATTTCCAGTTCAAGCTGTTGCTGCCGGTTGAGCATCGCGTCGAGCACCTGGTTGCCGATGGCGGTGCCGTCCTGTGGGTTTCCGTCGATCAGCAGTTTCCAGGCTTTGTCGGCGCTATCGACATTAAGCAGTTGCAGCGCAACCTGGTTGACCTCGGTGATCCGCAGTTCCTTGAGCAATGGCCGTCGTTGCTCCGGGATCGCCAGCCACGCTTGCAGTTGCTCGCTGCCCTGCAGTTGCGCCTTGTCGAAAAAGACCTTGAGCCCGGACATGTCGAGGACGCACAAGGCCACGCCGGTGCCTTCGAAAATGTCCTGGTAACGCCGGCGGCCTTCATTCAACTGGCGCTGACGCCGGCGCATGTTCAGCAAGGCGAGGAACGGCAGCATGGAAAACGCCAGGCCCAGCAGGCATTTGCCGATGAACGCCGGCAGCAGCTCTTCCAGTACGCGCTGACGGTCAAACAGACCGCGCAGTTGCCAATCGCTGCTGCTCAGCGGGACGGTCAGCACGCTGTTGGCGACATCGTCCGCGGTCAACGTTCCCGGATTGACCGAGGGCAGCGCTTCGTCGCGGCTGATGATCTGATGATTGATGCGGTTCTCCACCAGCCACAACGGGCGGCCGCCGGCCTCGCCTTGTTTGGTCAGGGACGAAAAGAAGGTGGGTGTCAGGCGCAAGACCCAATAGCCTCGGGAACTGCCGCTGGCCTGGTGCAACAGTAAGTGCACCACGGAACCGTCGGTGGCATTGCTGAAATAGTGCGCCTGTGCGTGGCTGCGGCGTACCAGTTCACCCAGGTAGTCGCTGTCATCGCTGTCGGGAGCGCTGTCACTGATGACTCTTCCCGAGGGGCTGAGCAACGCCAGGCTGCGCAGATCAGACAGCGATTGTTGCAGTTTGCGCAACAGGGCCTGCAATTCATCGGCGTCCTGCGGTTGCTCGACGATCGGCAGCAGGTTGAGGGCGATCTGCGCATTGAGCGCCATGTTCAGGCTGACCTGCGCGGCCAGATCGGCGGTGTAGTCGATGGTGTACTGGCGCTGGTTTTTCTGGGTTTCCCGCAACTGGTCGAGCAACTGCCAGAACAGCAGGGCCAACAGCAATAATACGAGTGTCGCCAAGGTGCCCTTCAAGGTTCCGCGCAGGGGGGAGCCGGGCGCTGTGGCCGGCGCACTGGAAGTCAGAGGCGGAGGGACAATGGACAAGCTGTAATCCTGCGGTTTGGCTGGACTGGCGCGACGTGCACTATAAGCCGGACGCCCGAAGGGCGGCTAGCATGCCTTGAGTTGTGGCGAAGTGCCAGCCCCTGTCCGTCGGCTGGACTGCCATCTGTCATTAAGGTAGCTTTGCCGGTTACGCGGGAGCGTTCCAGCTCCTAGACTCAGACTTTTTCAGCGTCGCCTCTTACGGACGACGCGCACGGTCTGGCCGGGCATTGCCTGCGCTCCAATCATTCATCAGTCACTGACCCTAGGTTCTCCATGGCTCAATACGTATTCACCATGCATCGGCTGGGCAAAGTTGTTCCGCCGAAGCGGGAAATCCTGAAAAACATTTCTCTGTCGTTCTTCCCTGGCGCCAAGATCGGCGTACTTGGCCTCAACGGTTCGGGTAAGTCCACGCTGCTGAAAATCATGGCCGGCGTCGACACCGAGTTCGAAGGCGAAGCCCGTCCGATGCCAGAGCTGAACATCGGCTACCTGCCACAGGAACCGATTCTGGACCCGACCAAAACCGTGCGTGAAGTGGTTGAGGAAGCGGTCAGCGTCATCAAGAACGCTCAGGCACGTCTGGACGAGGTCTACGCCGCGTACGCCGAACCGGATGCCGACTTCGACAAGCTGGCGGCTGAACAGGCCAAGCTCGAAGCTATCCTGCAAGCCGGCGACGGTCACAACCTTGAGCGTCAACTGGAAGTCGCCGCCGATGCGCTGCGTCTGCCAGCCTGGGATGCCAAGGTCGAAGTTCTGTCCGGTGGTGAAAAGCGTCGTGTGGCCCTGTGCCGCCTGCTGCTGTCCGCTCCGGACATGCTGCTGCTCGACGAACCGACCAACCACCTGGACGCCGATTCCGTTGCGTGGCTTGAGCACTTCCTGCACGACTTCCCGGGCACCGTGGTCGCGATCACGCACGACCGTTACTTCCTGGACAACGTTGCCGGCTGGATCCTGGAACTCGACCGCGGCGCGGGCATTCCTTACGAGGGCAACTATTCGGGTTGGCTGGAAGCCAAGTCCGATCGTCTGGCTGCCGAATCCAAGCAGCAGTCGGCCCACGAAAAAGCCATGAAGGAAGAACTGGAGTGGGTGCGCAAAGGCGCCAAGGCCCGCCAGTCCAAATCCAAGGCTCGTCTGCAGCGCTTCGAAGAAATGCAGTCGCAGGAATTCCAGAAGCGCAGCGAAACCAACGAGATCTATATCCCGGCCGGTCCGCGCCTGGGCGACAAGGTCATCGAATTCAAGAACGTCACCAAGGGCTATGGCGACCGCGTGCTGATCGACAACCTGTCGTTCTCCATGCCTAAAGGCGCCATCGTCGGCGTGATCGGCGGTAACGGTGCCGGTAAATCGACCCTGTTCCGCATGCTGATGGGCAAGGAAACGCCGGATTCTGGCAGCATCGAAGTCGGTGAAACCGTGCAGTTGGCTTGCGTTGACCAGAGCCGCGAAGACCTGGACGGCAGCAAGACCGTGTTCCAGCAGATCTCCGACGGTTCCGACCAGATCCGCATCGGCAACTACGAGATCCCGTCGCGTACCTACGTCGGTCGCTTCAACTTCAAGGGCGGCGATCAGCAGAAGTTCGTCAAGGACCTGTCCGGTGGTGAGCGCGGTCGCTTGCACCTGGCCCTGACCCTGAAGGAGGGCGGCAACGTCCTGCTGCTCGACGAACCGTCCAACGACCTCGACGTTGAAACCCTGCGTTCCCTGGAAGAGGCCCTGCTGGACTTCCCGGGCGCCGCCATTGTGATCTCCCACGACCGGTGGTTCCTTGACCGCGTCGCGACTCACATCCTGGCGTACGAAGACGACTCGCAAGCGGTGTTCTTCGAAGGCAACTACACCGAGTACGAAGCCGACCGTAAAAAGCGTCTCGGCGAAGCGGCTGCCCAGCCGCATCGTGTACGCCACAAGAAGCTGGCCTGATTTCAGGTTGGTTGCATAAAGAGCGGAGCCTTCGGGCTCCGTTTTTTTTTGCCTGTGTTTTTTCAATGACACCGAGCCGCGCCATTCGCGAGTTCAAGCCCGTTCCCACAGGGTTTTGTGAAAGGCACAAATCTCAATTCAGAAGAAGATCCCCTGTGGGAGCGGGCTTGCTCGCGAAGGCGGTGTTCCTGATGGTGCATTGCTCGAATGGTGAATCCCTATTCAGGTGCAGAATGAGTCCAAAAAGCGGACTTATTTATATCCTGTGCACCATTTAATTTCATAAGTGCGACATTTTGCGCTGTTCCTGTGCGCGATTCGTTTGTTACAGTCCGGCCCAATCTCCTCCAACGACAACAAATTTGCCGAGACTTTTTCATGATCGAATCCGTCGAATCCTTCCTTGCGCGCCTGAAAAAACGCGACCCGGATCAACCCGAGTTTCACCAGGCTGTCGAAGAAGTCCTGCGTACCCTGTGGCCGTTTCTTGAAGCCAATCCGCATTACCTGACCTCCGGCATCCTGGAGCGCATCTGCGAGCCGGAGCGTGCGGTGGTGTTTCGCGTGTCGTGGGTCGACGATCAGGGCAAGGTCCAGGTCAATCGTGGTTTCCGCATCCAGATGAACAGCGCAATCGGCCCGTACAAGGGTGGCCTGCGTTTCCACCCGTCGGTGAACATGGGCGTCCTGAAGTTCCTCGCCTTCGAGCAGACCTTCAAAAACTCCCTGACTTCATTGCCCATGGGCGGCGGCAAGGGCGGGTCGGACTTCGATCCGAAGGGTAAGAGCGACGCGGAAGTCATGCGCTTCTGCCAGGCTTTCATGAGCGAGTTGTACCGCCACATCGGTGCCGACGTTGACGTGCCGGCCGGTGACATCGGTGTCGGTGCGCGGGAAATCGGTTTCCTGTTCGGCCAGTACAAGCGCCTGAGCAACCAGTTCACCAGCGTGCTGACCGGCAAAGGCCCGAGCTACGGCGGTAGCCTGATTCGCCCGGAAGCCACCGGTTTCGGTTGCGTGTACTTCGCCGAAGAAATGCTCAAGCGTCGCGGTCTGGCCGTGGAGGGTAAACGCGTAGCGATCTCCGGCTCCGGCAACGTCGCGCAATACGCGGCGCGCAAGGTCATGGACCTGGGCGGCAAAGTGATTTCGCTGTCCGACTCCGAAGGCACGCTGTATTGCGAAAGCGGCCTGACCGAGGAGCAATGGCTGGCGGTGCTGGAGCTGAAAAACGTACAGCGCGGGCGCATCCGTGAGCTGGCCAGCCGTTTTGGTCTGGAATTTCGCGCCGGTGAACTGCCATGGAGCCTGAGCTGCGACATCGCACTGCCGTGCGCGACGCAAAACGAACTGGATGCCGACGCCGCTCGCACCTTGCTGCGCAACGGTTGCATCTGCGTGGCCGAAGGCGCGAACATGCCGACCACCCTTGAGGCGGTGGATCTGTTCATCGAGGCCGACATTCTGTTCGCGCCGGGCAAGGCGTCCAACGCCGGTGGTGTGGCGGTGAGCGGGCTGGAAATGTCGCAGAACGCCATGCGCCTGGCATGGACCGGTGGCGAAGTGGACAGCAAGCTGCACGCGATCATGCAGTCGATTCACCACGCTTGCGTGAATTACGGTGAGGAGAACGGCCGGGTCAACTACGTCAAGGGCGCGAACATCGCCGGCTTCGTCAAAGTCGCCGATGCCATGCTCGCCCAAGGTGTGGTCTAAGCCGGTTCGATACGGATCACCTCAATCAATTGATCCCCGGCAGGGCGCTGCCACAGCACTTCATCGTTGAGTCGTGCGCCGAGCAGTGCCCGTCCCAACGGTGAACCCCAATTGATCAGGTCGTGGGCGGCATCGGCCTGATCTTCGCCCACCAGTTGTACCCGGCGTTCGGTGGCGTGTTCATCGGCGTAGGTCACCCAGCTGCCGATCTGCACTTTCTCGGTCGAAGTCGCGGCGGGTACCACCTGAGCGCTGCCCAGGCGCTGCTTGAAGTAACGCAAATCACGTTCGAGATCCGCCAGGCGCTGCTTGTCGGCCTGCTCGCCTTTGGCCGATTGTTCGGCGTGCAGGGTTTGCAGTTCGGTGACTTTTCCCTGCAACAGGTCCAGGCCTTGCGGCGTGACGTAATTGGGCTGCGCGCTGACCTGCCGTTCGACTGGCTGATCGGCTTGCGCGGCGGCGTTATCTTCATTGACGAAGGCACGGCTCATGGAATTCTCCCGGTATAGGGTTTGGGCCATGGTCGCAGGCATTTGGTTTCACCGGATGTCTGAAAACGACTTATGGCGAGTGATAGGCCCGGGCGGCGTCCTGATCTTTCTGCTGCTGCCAGGCTTTACACCCGGCCATCCGTCTCACTCTCCCAAGCCGATGGCCCATAGATAAAGTCTAGAAGTGGATTTGTCGGGTGTATGTGAAAGGAGTGCATGCATTTTGTCGAACACCACATAACCCCCTGTGGGAGCGGGCTTGCTCGCGAAAAGGGCGTGTCAGCCAGCATCAATGTTGAGTGGCATATCGCATTCGCGAGCAAGCCCGCTCCCACAGGGTAAGTGGTGTGTCAGGTCAGTAGTAATACCACTTCAGCTCAAGCATCACTTCGTTCTCGGCCGTTGCCAAATGGCTGAACTCACGCTGGGCGCTCAAGCGCAGTCCGAGATTGCGGGATATTTCCCACTGTTGATTCAGGCTCAGGCTGCGGCGCACTTCACCATTGGTGAAAAAGTCGCCCTTGGCTTCCAGGCTCAAATTGCCCAGAGGGTTTTTCCACAGCACACCACTGTTGAACCCGGCGGCCGGGGCAATGAACGCGGCGAAGTCGCTGTTGTGCTCGATACGCACGGTGCCCAGGGCAAAACCGAGCAGGTCATCGCCCAGTTGCCAGGTGCCGCCGCCACCGCCGTTGACATGGCTGACCAGGGTCTGGTCATCGTGCTTGCCCGGCACCCGCTCCAGGCCACCAGTGACTTGCCATGACAGCGGTTGCAGCAATTCGTTACGCGGGGTCAGGGAGCGAATGGTCGCCAGGTCCAGTTGCTGCACTTGCCAGTCATTGCCTTCGTACTGACGCAGTTTCAATTGCAGGATTTCGATCTGCGCGCCAAGGGGAAAGCTTTCGTTGTTGTCATTGAGGTCGTGATAAGCCATGCGCAAGCCGTACTCGCCAAAGGCTTTATCTCCACGGGTGCCGAGGCCGAGCTGCCAGGTGCGGGACTCGTGACCGTCTTCAGGCAGGCCCGGTTGCGGAATCTCCAGCTCCGGCGCCGGGTTCTGGTTGATTGCCCGCAGCAGTTCGAAGCTGCGCTGGGCGCGCGCCGGGTCGCGCTCCTGGCCATTGGCGCGGTAGCGCTCCAGACGATAGGCCGCATCGATGATCAGCGCCTGGCGGTCGCGGGGTTGCGCCTTGAATGCCGGGTCCTGCAATTGTTTCTGATCGGCGCTGACTTTCAGCACCCATTGCTGCTCTTCAGGGTTCAACGGCTCGGCGCGGCTGAGCAACTCGCGCTCCCGGGACGGACGATACTGGATCGATTCCACCAGCCCAGCCGCTTTCACGGCTTTGACGGTGTCGGTCGGGATGGCCGTGAGCGGGAATTGCTCGGTCAGGCGCAGGCCCGGGCGGGCCACTTGCAGCAGTTCCAGCAAGCGGTACGAGCAGTTTTCGTCGAAGAAGAAATAGTCGAACTTGATCTGCTTGAGCTCCCAGACATGCTCGACCATGCGCGCGGTTTCCTGCCGGGTCAGGTTCAGGCGGTACTCCCACAGGTCGCGGTTTTCCAGGCTGCGGTATTCCGAGAGTTTTTCCTGGTAGGGCACCATCGCGAACAGGCCGGGATAGCCGCCCATCAGGCCTTTCCAGGCATAGATGATGCTGTTGTCCGAGCCCTCGATGTAGGCGCCGAAGTTGATCGCGTAACTGAGCAGCGAAGTCTTGTCGCTCTTCACTTCGGCCTGGTCAATGCGCAACAGGGTATGGCCGAACATCGAGGACGGGCTGTTCAAGTAGGCCGCCGGGAAGATCATCACCGCGCTGTCGGGCGAGACGTCCTTGAACCATTGCTTGAATTCGGCGCAGTCCGGCGTTGGCAGGCCGGTCAGGCCGAGTTGTTCTTTCAGCCAGCGGGTGCGGGCCGGGTAGACGCATTGAGCGTGTGTTTCACCGGCACTGGCCGGGGCGTACAAGGCTTGTACAGTCGCCGCCAGTTCATGGTCCGGATGTTCATTGCCGTCAGCGGCGAGGAAAAATTTCCGGTCACTGACATAGCTGCGCCAGCCACCGAGCTTGGCGGTTTCGTAATGGCCCAGGGAGATCCAGAAAGGGTCGTTGGCCAGTTGCTGCAAACGTTGTGGATCGATGTGAGGCGCGGCGGACAGCGGGGCGCAGACACACAGCGCCAGCCAGGCAAGGCGTTTGAGCATAGAGGGCAACTTAAATACTTGAGAAAAAGACCCAAAGAGGGGCAGGTCCAAAAAATAAAACCCGCTTCCCGAAAGAAGCGGGGCGGGTCGAGCTTAAGCCTGAGTCGCGTACTTGGCCAGACGAGGGTCGGCTTTGAGCACGGCCAGGGTGTTGGTATGCACGTCTTCTGCAGTCACGTCAGCCTTGCTGAAGATCTGCTGGAAGTGTTCGTGAGTGACGGCGGCGAAGTGCGCACGGTCTTCCGGCGCCACGCCCAGTACCACGGCATAGGTGGTCAGCGCTTCGCCCTGACCCTTGGCCATGTCTTCGGACAGCTCGTTCATCATGCCATTCATGGCAAACCAGGATTTGCCGCCATAGGTCAGCGCCGAATTGGTTGCGCAACCGTTGGTGCCTGAGGTCATGCCGAAGGTTGCGTTGCCGGAGGTGCCGTTGGTGGTGGATGCCAGGAAGTGAGCTGGAGTACCACGCTGGCCTTCGAACAGCATGTTGCCCCAACCGCAATCCGGACCGCCTGGCGCTTGCGCCATGGCATTGATGGATACAGCGGTGAAGAGAGTACCAAGAAGAATCCGTTTCATAGCTTTGTTCTCTTTGTGTGCATACCAATAGACAAGGGAGTCTGGCCCGTTCCGGTGCCAGTGGGCCGGGCATTAGCCCAGCCGCGCAGTTTGGAGTTTAGGCACGATCACGGGGTTCCGTGATTTTTTGCAAAACATTCATGGGAAACACCGGCGCAAGCCCGGCCCGCCTGGGGTTGGCCGATTGACAATGCTCAGGCCTGCGGCGCTCCTTGCCAGTCGGGCATGGGCAGCGCCAGAATGCTGCCATCTGCCCCGCCTGATTGTAAGGAAGCCCGATGCCTGATCCTGTTGCTGCCAGCTTGCGTCTAGCGCCCGAAGCGCTGACCCGTCCGTTTTCCGCTGAACAGTTCAGCTTCTCTACCACCAATGATCTGGAGCCCTTTCGCGGTGTGCTTGGCCAGGAACGTGCGGTCGAAGCCTTGCAGTTCGGTGTGGCCATGCCACGCCCCGGTTACAACGTATTCGTCATGGGCGAGCCCGGCACCGGCCGGTTCTCGTTCGTCAAACGCTACCTCAAGGCCGAAGGCAAGCGCCTGCAGACCCCGGCGGACTGGGTCTATGTCAACAACTTCGATGAACCGCGCGAACCACGTGCCCTGGAGTTGCCGTCGGGCACTGCCGGTAACTTCATTGGCGATATCAACGTTTTGATCGACAACCTGCTGGCGACATTTCCGGCAGTCTTCGAGCATCCGTCCTACCAGCAGAAGAAAAGCAGCATCGACCGCGCTTTCAACCAGCGCTACGACAAGGCCCTTGACGTCATCGAGCGTCTGGCCCTGGAAAAGGAAGTCGCGCTCTACCGCGACGCCAGCAATATTGCCTTCACCCCGATGAGCGATGGCAAGGCGTTGGACGAGGCTGAATTCGCCCAATTGCCGGAAGCCGAGCGCGAGCGCTTTCACGAAGATATTTCGGCACTGGAGGAGCGCCTGAACGAAGAGCTCGCCAGCCTGCCGCAATGGAAGCGCGAATCGAGCAACCAACTGCGTCATCTGAACGAAGAAACCATCACCCTGGCCTTGCAGCCATTGTTGTCGCCACTGTCGGAGAAGTACGCCGAGAACGCGGCGGTCTGCGGTTATCTGCAAGCGATGCAGGTGTACTTGCTCAAGACCGTGGTCGAGCAACTGGTGGACGACAGCAAGACCGACGCTGTCGCCCGCAAGTTGCTGGAAGAACAATACGCGCCGAGCCTGGTGGTCGGTCACTCGGCCAGCGGCGGTGCGCCGGTGGTGTTCGAGCCGCACCCGACCTATGAAAACCTTTTCGGTCGCATCGAATACAGCACCGATCAGGGCGCGCTGTACACCACCTACCGCCAACTGCGACCGGGTGCCTTGCACCGGGCCAATGGCGGTTTCCTGATCCTTGAAGCGGACAAAATGCTCAGCGAGCCGTTCGTGTGGGACGCGCTGAAACGCGCCCTGCAATCGCGCAAGCTGAAAATGGAGTCACCGCTGGGTGAACTGGGGCGTCTGGCCACCGTGACCCTGACACCGCAACACATACCGTTGCAGGTCAAGGTCGTCATCATCGGTGCCCGTCAGCTGTATTACACGCTGCAAGACCTCGATCCGGACTTCCAGGAGATGTTCCGCGTCCTGGTGGATTTCGACGAAGACATCCCGATGGTCGACGAGAGCCTGGAGCAGTTCGCCCAGTTGCTCAAGACCCGTACTTCCGAGGAAGGCATGGCACCGCTGACAGCCGATGCGGTGGCACGCCTGGCGACCTACAGTGCGCGTCTGGCCGAGCATCAGGGGCGCTTGTCGGCGCGTATCGGTGATTTGTTTCAACTGGTCAGCGAGGCGGATTTCATTCGTCACCTGGCTGGCGATGAAATGACCGACGCCGGGCACATCGAACGTGCGCTCAAGGCCAAGGCCACGCGGACCGGGCGGGTGTCGGCGCGGATTCTCGACGACATGCTGGCCGGGATCATCCTGATCGACACCGACGGCGCGGCGGTCGGCAAGTGCAACGGCTTGACCGTTCTGGAGGTCGGTGACTCGGCCTTCGGCGTGCCGGCGCGGATTTCCGCCACGGTGTACCCCGGCGGCAGCGGTATTGTCGACATCGAGCGTGAGGTCAACCTCGGCCAGCCAATCCACTCCAAAGGCGTGATGATCCTTACCGGTTATCTGGGCAGCCGCTACGCCCAGGAGTTTCCGCTGGCGATTTCCGCGAGCATCGCCCTGGAGCAATCCTACGGTTATGTCGATGGCGACAGTGCTTCCCTGGGCGAGGCCTGCACCCTGATCTCGGCCTTGTCGAAAACCCCGCTCAAGCAGTGCTTCGCCATCACCGGTTCGATCAACCAGTTCGGCGAAGTGCAGGCGGTTGGCGGGGTCAACGAGAAGATCGAGGGCTTCTTCCGTCTGTGCGAAGCCCGCGGCTTGACCGGCGAGCAGGGGGCAATCATTCCTCACGCCAACGTCGCGACCCTGATGCTCGACGAGAAGGTGCTGACGGCAGTGCGTGCGGGGCAGTTCCATGTCTACGCGGTCCGTCAGGCCGACGAAGCCTTGAGCTTGCTGGTCGGCGAACCGGCCGGCGAGCCGGACGAAAATGGCGAGTTTCCTGAAGGCAGCGTGAACGCGCGAGTCGTGGAGCGCCTGCGGGTTATCGCGGAAATGATCAGTGAGGATGATCTCAAGGAAGCCGAGAAGGAGTTGGCGCAAGAGGCATTGGCGGAAACCAAACCGGCTTGATGCAGTAACCCATGTGGGAGCGGCGCACCGCCGCTCCCACATTTGTTTGTGTGAATACTGGAAAAGCGTCGTCGAAATGACGTCAATATTCACACTATGACCATTCGGCGCCTTTCGGTCTCGCCCTGGCCTGCAAGCCGGACTTTTCTTCTATTCTCTGCTCAAGGATATCGACGTAATCACAGGATCGAAACAGCCTTCCCATGGGGGCTGAATACCGGATCTACCGAGGGTCGCCGCCATGTCGCGCAACCTCTGCCTTACCCGTCAATGCCTGGGCCTTGTGACCCGTATCGAATGTGCCATCCGTCCATTGGCGGGAGATACGGGCATGTGGACTCTGCTGTTCGCCGCCGGAATGGCCGGTGAGCAACCTTCGGCCATCAAGGCCCAAGGCCCGTTTCACGGTCCGTTCGTCGCTGAATCAATCCTCGACACCATCGTTGAAAGCCTGACCCTGCACGGCTACGAATTGGCCGACGATCCGCAAATCTGGTGCCTGCACCTGCAAGCCCAACTGCGGGAAATCAATGGTGGTCGCTGCCGGAACATGGGCGGTTTCGAGTTTCACCCTGAGCACTGAGTGGCACTATTGATCAAGGCGCGTCATGTCGGCCTTGTCGAGTTTGACTTCGAAACCATATTGCACGGTGGCGAGGTCAGTGCGCTGGTAGGTTTCCAGGCGCGTAGGCTGCCCATAGAAATAATGCACGGCAAACTGCGCCGGACCCTGTGTGCTCGCGCCATGGCTGACCGATAGAATCTCCTTCAAGTAATTACCGCTGTCGTCCTTGGCGAAAAAGCGCCAGTCCTGTGCGGGAAATGCCTTCAGGTCCACCACCAGTGCATTGTCTTTGAGCGCGAGGCCCTTGGGCAGTTGACGGGCATCGACGGTTTGCTTGTCGACCGCGGCCAGGAACAGCGGCATCGAGCCCACCGCATAGGCCGGAGTCTGCGGAAACAGATTCAGGTCGTAAGTGATGGTGCCGCGCAGGGGATCGATCTGGTACGCCTCTGACGGCAGTTCGATCGGCTCGTCGCGTTTTCCAAGCGTGTCTTCGGTAAAGAAGCTCACCGGACTTTCGCCGGGGTTGAACGATGTGCCGAGCAGTTCATCGTTGAAGGTGCGCAGGTGAGTGAATTCGATTCGCGCAGCGCTGGGGTCGTCGACCGACTGACTGATGCTGACGTTCTTTTTCAGTTGATCCTCACTCAGCGTTGCCCCTTTCAGCCAGCTCGCCGCCTGGTCGTCATAGACCACCACGGACAGGTTCAAGGGCTGGATGGACTTGTCCGTGGTATTGGCATCGAAGCGCCGGATCGGCAGGTCGAGGTCCTTTCGGGTGACCGTGACGGCGGAAAAATCCAGCATGCTGACTTCGAGGGTTTCGATTGTCCCGTTGAAGTACACCTTCGAATAATGTCGTGCCTGCTGTTTCTCAAAGTTGCGTTGTTCTTCGTCGAGCTGTTTTTCCAGGGCTTCGCTCCAGCTCTTTTGCTGCTGCATCTTGGCCAGTTGCTGCTGATAGAAGGCAATTTGTACTGAGGTTTCGTTGATTGAGCCGGCGCGCGCGATGAATTGCCCGGTGCTGTCCCTGGCCTGGACGATCAGCGGGTTGAGCGGAGTTTCACTGACTTCAGGGGCCAGCGGCGCGCTGTTGTTGTATTCGATTTCTGCGTAGCTGTTCGTCAATGCCAGCAGGGTGACGCTCAGGTTGTCATTGGTGCGGGTCTGGCCTACGTCCTTTTTCGTCAGGTCGAAGCTGTACAGGCGACGTGGCGCGATGACTTCGACCTTGCCTTGCAGGCTCACCGGTTGCGGTTGTTGCTTTCTGTCGATGTCGAGGCCTTCGATGAAGGGGTAGGCCACGGTCAGGTCATCGGGGTTGGTCAGGTTGGAACTTGATGGGCTGAGCTGAATGCCAGGGTCGGTTTCCGACCATTCCGGCTGGAACGCAATCACCCGTTTGTTGCTCAGCGTGACCGACTGCCATTCCAGGCCATGGGGAAACAAAAACGCTGCAGGAACGCTGAAAGTGAAGGGGAACACTGGTTGCAGATCGGTCAGGTAGTCGGAACTGGAGTCCTTTTGCAGCACGAACAATCCGTTGATGTAGGTGTCGACCAGGGCCTGCGGGTTCGGGTAGTGCTTGAGCATGGCGAGGGCGTCTTCGCCGTATTCGGTTTCCATCGGCTTGCTGTCGAGCTTGAGTTGCGCGCGTTCGAGCAGCAGCAGCGAGCCGCCCAGCTCCGACACGGCATCCTTGAGCTTCGGATCCTGGATGGCGTCCAGCGACTTTTCGAATTGCGCGGTTTTTTCTTCGAGGCTGACCTGGCGTTTTTCGTCGCTGGGCGAGCAGCCGCTCAGCAGCAACGCCAGGCAAATTCCGGCACTCGTCAAAGGCAATCGCACATCCATTTTCCAGTCTTCCTGTCCGACATCACTGAGCAATCAATGATTTGGACACTAGCAGAAAAACTTTGATACACAGGCGCAGGTGACGGATTTTTCGACGGTTTCTGGCAGCTTCTGGCTATAGTCGGGCGGCTGGTATACTCGCCGCCGTTTTCAGCCCTACTTGTGAGATTCAATGGAACGCTTTATCGAAAATGCAATGTACGCCTCGCGCTGGCTGTTGGCGCCGATCTATTTCGGTCTGTCCCTCGGGCTGTTGGCGCTGGCACTGAAATTCTTCCAGGAAGTCTTCCACGTCATCCCGAACGTGTTTTCGATGGCCGAATCGGACTTGATCCTGGTGCTGCTGTCTTTGATCGACATGGCCCTGGTGGGCGGTTTGCTGGTGATGGTGATGATTTCCGGCTACGAGAACTTCGTCTCGCAACTGGATATCGACGACAGCAAGGAGAAGCTCAACTGGCTGGGCACCATGGACTCTTCGTCGCTGAAGATGAAGGTGGCGGCATCGATCGTGGCGATCTCGTCCATTCACCTGCTGCGCATCTTCATGGACGCCAAGAACGTCGATCCCGAGCATCTGCAGTGGTACGTGATCATCCACATGACCTTCGTGGTCTCGGCATTTGCCATGGGTTACCTGGATAAAGTCACCAAGCACTGATCCGGATCGGCTCCCTTTGTGGCGAGGGAGCTTGCTCCCGCTGGATGGCGAAGTGATCCCGCTTTTTTGGGGCCGCTACGCAGCCCGGCGCGAGCAAGCTCGCTCGCCACAAGCTCCTGCAGTAACAGACAAACGGTCTGGCCAGTGGCTTGTGCTTTGATGCGCCGAAGCCTATCCCTGTAAAGAGGCTCGCTACTGCGTGAGGTGCGCTCATGAACCTGCAAGAGTTGAATGCGTATGCCGTCGCCGGGAAGGTCGATGAGCTGAACCTGATCTCGATGGAGGGAGGCATCTACCTGCTGGAGGCGCGGATGCATGGCACGGCGTATCCCTTGAGCGATACGCACGGGCACATGATGAGCCTGCGTTCGGTGGAGCATGCCCGTGATGTGCTGCGCTCCTTTCCAAAGTTGCACTTCAATCTTGTGCACACGGTCGTGCATGACGAAATGTGCGGCCTGGTTGCCGATGTGGAGGAAAACCTGAAGGTGCCGATCGCCTGAGGCCCCTCATCAATGGCATGACATCTGTGCTAGTCTGCTGGCCCTTTTGGTTCCGGGCGCTCCGGGACGCGCTGTGCACGCATGGCAAGTTCCCGAGCCGTCCGCACAGCGGAGCAGTGTCATGTCCGAAGTAAATCTGTCCACCGACGAAACCCGCGTCAGCTACGGCATTGGCCGTCAGCTGGGCGACCAACTGCGCGACAACCCGCCACCGGGCGTAAGCCTGGACGCGATCCTGGCAGGTCTGACCGACGCGTTCGCCGGTAAGCCAAGCCGTGTGGGTCAGGAAGAAATGTCCGCCAGCTTCAAAGTCATCCGCGAAATCATGCAGGCCGAAGCTGCAGCCAAGGCTGAAGCGGCTGCTGGCGAAGGCCTGGCCTTCCTGGCTGAAAACGCCAAGCGTGACGGCATCACCACTCTGGCTTCCGGCCTGCAGTTCGAAGTCCTGACCGCTGGTGAAGGCGCCAAGCCATCCCGTGAAGATTCCGTGCGTACTCACTACCACGGCACCCTGATCGACGGCACTGTGTTCGATAGCTCCTACGAGCGCGGCGAGCCTGCGGAATTCCCGGTTGGCGGCGTGATCGCCGGCTGGACCGAAGCCCTGCAACTGATGAACGCCGGCAGCAAATGGCGCCTGTACGTGCCGAGCGAACTGGCTTACGGCGCTCAAGGCGTTGGCAGCATCCCGCCGCACAGCGTACTGGTGTTCGACGTCGAGTTGCTGGACGTTCTGTAATACCCGGCCCGATATGACGTCGGGCTAATGTGGGGGCGAGCCTGCTCGCGAAGACGGAGTGTCAGTCAGCATAAGTGTTGAATGTCAGATCGCTTTCGCGAGCAGGCTCGCTCCCACAGTTTCTTCGGTGATTTTCATATTTCGATCTTGTGGTGCAGTTCACTGTGCGGGCGCAACGCCCGGGCATAGCAGAACAGAAACAGATTACGCACCAGTTCCTTGAGCACCACCGGCTCGCTGGAACTCAGGCCATTGAGATCAAGATCTCCCTGGTCCTGCAGTTCACTCAAGGCTTCTTCTTCAAGCACCGCACAGACTTCCCCGGTTTCCCGATGCAGGATCCTGAGGTAAGGGTGTGGGCGGTCCAGCCAGGCATCGATCAAGTAAGTCATGGTTCTCATCTCCATTGAAGGGCTTTATGAGAATAATTCTTATTCACCAAATAGCAAGGGTCTATTGGCGGTTTGCGCTTTTTTCCGGGTAAAGATTGCGTCAGGTCAAATCGACTGGCGTTTGGCTATTGCGAGGATTTACTGGGTGAAGCGGGGAGGGTGAGACGCCATCCCACGCCGGGCGCGGGATGGGTAACAGCAGGCTCAGACTTTTCTGACGAACTCGGACTTGAGTTTCATCGGGCCGATGCCGTCGATCTTGCAATCGATGTCGTGATCACCATCGCACAAGCGGATGTTCTTGACCTTGGTGCCGACCTTGACCACCAAAGACGTACCCTTGACCTTGAGGTCCTTGATTACGGTGATGGTGTCGCCGTCCTGCAGGACGTTGCCGACCGAATCCTTTTTCACTGCGTCATCGGACGCAGCTTCGGCTTCACCGCTGGCGGACCATTCGTGGGCGCACTCGGGGCAGATCAGCTGGGCGCCGTCTTCATAGGTGTATTCGGAATTGCATTTTGGGCAGGGTGGCAACGTGCTCACTAAGGCTCCTTGGATTCAGGATCGTTAAAAGCGCACATTATATAGGGTTTTTCAGGCGCGGGGAGCTGAAAGCAAAAGATCGCAGCCTTCGGCAGCTCCTACAGGGGATTTGTGTACACCTGTAGGAGCTGCCGAAGGCTGCGATCTTTTGATTTTTATTTTGCGATTAATGCGTACGCGCGACCGCGAACTCGCTCAGTTCAACCAGTGCATCGCGGTACTCGCTGGCAGGCAGCGCTTCGAGGCACTTGATCGCACGGGCCACATAGTCACGGGCCAGTTGCGCGGTGTACTCCAGCGAGCCCGAGGCTTCCACGGCTTCGCGGATGCTTTCCAGGTCTTCGATCCCGCCTTTCTGGATCGCCTTGCGCACCAAGGCGGCCTGTTCCGGCGTACCTTCGCGCATGGTGTAGATCAGCGGCAGGGTCGGCTTGCCTTCGGCCAGGTCGTCACCGACGTTCTTGCCCAGGGTTTCGGCGTCGCCTTTGTAGTCGAGCAGGTCATCGACCAGCTGGAAGGCCACGCCCAGGTGATCACCGAATGTACGCAGGGCTTCGGACTGTTCCGGCGAGGCCTGGCACAGGGCGGCGGCACTGTGGGTCGAGGCTTCGAAGAGCATCGCGGTCTTGCCGCGGATGACTTCCATGTAGGTTTCTTCGGTGGTGCTGGCGTCACGAACCTTCGACAGCTGCAACACTTCGCCTTCGGCGATGATGCGCGTGGCTTGCGAAAGGATCTTCATCACCGGCATCGAGCCCAGTTCGACCATCATTTCGAACGAGCGCGAATACAGGAAGTCGCCGACCAATACGCTTGGCGCGTTGCCCCACATGGCATTGGCGGTCGAGCGGCCACGGCGCATGCCGGACATGTCGACCACGTCGTCATGCAGCAGGGTAGCGGTGTGCAGGAACTCGATGGTCGCGGCCAGCAGGCGCAGTTCGTCGCCCTCACGGCCAAGAGCCTTGCCACACAACAGCACCAATAAAGGACGCAGGCGTTTGCCGCCGGCCGAGGTAATGTAATCGCCGATTTTCGATACCAGCGGCACTCGGGAAGTCAGCTGCTTCTTGATGATGCCGTCGACGGCGCTAAAATCGTCCGCGACCGCGCGGTAGAAAGCTTGGGGTTGCATCAGCGACAGTCGCTCCAGAAGGGTTGCGCGGCATGCTAGGACCCACGCTTGCAGGTGTCAAGGCGCGATGGACGGCCCCTTGCAAGGCGCTCGTGCCTTGCGTACAATCGCGCACCCTGAACTTCCTGGGCAGCACCTGCCTTACGCAATTGCAAGCGGGCCTCCAGCCCCATGCAGCCATGCCAGCCAATACCTCTTCTTATAAAGAGCTGGGTGAGCAGGATTATCGGAGAAATACCATGTCTTATGCAGTAATCGTTACTGGCGGCAAGCAGTACAAAGTCGCCCCAGGTGAATACCTGAAGATCGAAAAACTGGAAATCGCTACCGGCGAATCCGTTACCTTTGATCGCGTTCTGTTGGTTGCCAATGGCGACGACGTGAATATCGGCGCTCCAGTTGTTGCTGGCGCTACCGTTGTGGCTGAAGTGATCTCCCAAGGTCGTCACGATAAAGTCCGCATCATCAAGTTCCGTCGCCGTAAGCACCACATGAAGCGTATGGGCCACCGCCAGTGGTACACCGAGATCAAAATCACCGGTATTCAGGCTTAATTACAGCCTAATTCCTCACTAGGAGAATTGAACTCATGGCACACAAAAAAGCTGGTGGTAGTACCCGTAACGGTCGCGACTCAGAAGCCAAACGCCTTGGCGTGAAGATGTATGGCGGCCAGGCTATCAAAGCAGGCAACATCATCGTGCGTCAGCGCGGCACCCAATTCCACGCTGGCTACGGCGTTGGCATGGGTAAAGATCACACCCTCTTCGCTAAAGTCGAAGGCGTGATCAAGTTCGAAGTAAAAGGCGCCTTCGGTCGTCGTTACGTGAGCGTAGTCGCAGCTTAATTGCGCGATCGCTGGAAAAGCCCTGTCTCGCGACGGGGCTTTTTCGTTTGTGGGGTGAGTCTCTTGCAAAGCTGTTTGTATGGGCTGTCGGCGTACGATGTAGGTATCGTGGTTCAGGGTCGCTGCGCTCATTTTTGCAAGAGTCTTATGTCTTGATTGTTTTTCGGCTCGTCCGTATGGCGAGAGGCGTTTGTTATGAAGTTTGTTGATGAAGTATCGATTCGCGTAAAGGCTGGTGATGGCGGCAATGGCGCCATGAGTTTCCGTCGGGAAAAATTTATCGAGAACGGTGGCCCGAACGGCGGTGATGGCGGTGACGGCGGTTCCATCTACATGATGGCCGACGAAAACCTCAACACCCTGGTGGACTACCGTTACACCCGGCACTTCGATGCCGAGCGTGGCTCCAACGGCGGCAGCACCGACTGCACCGGCAAGAAGGGTGAAGACCTGATCCTGCGCGTTCCGGTCGGCACCACGGTGATCGACTCCGCGACTCAGGAAGTCATCGGCGACCTGACCAAGGCCGGTCAGAAGTTGATGGTAGTGCAGGGCGGCTGGCACGGTCTGGGTAACACCCGTTTCAAATCCAGTACCAACCGCGCGCCGCGCCAGACCACTCCGGGCAAGCCGGGTGAGCAGCGCGACCTGAAGCTGGAAATGAAAGTACTGGCTGATGTCGGTCTGCTGGGCTTGCCGAACGCTGGTAAAAGTACCTTTATTCGTTCGGTTTCGGCTGCCAAGCCGAAAGTTGCCGACTACCCGTTCACCACGCTGGTGCCGAACCTGGGTGTGGTCAGCGTCGATCGCTGGAAGAGCTTCGTCATTGCCGATATTCCGGGTTTGATCGAGGGTGCTTCCGAAGGTGCTGGCCTGGGCATTCGCTTCCTCAAGCACTTGGCGCGCACGCGTCTGCTGCTGCACCTCGTGGACATGGCGCCGCTGGATGACGCCAGCGCACCGGATGCCGCTGAAGTGATCGTCAACGAGTTGATCAAGTTCAGCCCGTCCCTGGCGGAGCGTGATCGCTGGCTGGTCCTGAACAAGTGCGACCAGATTCTTGATGAAGAGCACGATGCTCGCGTCAAGGAAATCGTTGATCGCCTGGAATGGACGGGTCCGGTCTACGTGATTTCGGCCATCTCCAAGCTTGGTACCGAGCGTCTGTGCCACGACATCATGCGTTACATGGAAGATCGTGCTGATCGCCTGGCCAATGACCCGGCCTACAAGGAAGAGCTGGCCGATCTCGATCAGCGCATCGAAGATGAAGCTCGCGCGCAGCTGCAGGCGCTGGATGACAAGCGTGCCCTGCGTCGCAGCGGCGTGAAGTCGGTCCACGACATCGGCGACGATGATTGGGACGAAGAAGATGTGGATGACGAAGACGGTCCGGAAATCATTTACGTGCGTGACTGATTCGTTGCGATAAACTTAAGCGCCGCTCAATCGAGCGGCGTTTTGGTATCTGGAAATCGATTGTTGGTCACGAGTAACCACGAATAACGTCACGGGCAGTGCTAGGTCGCGTTGCCCTCAAGCTAAGGTTGAAGATGATGCGGAGCAAGGTGACAGGTGCGCAGCGTTGGGTCGTGAAGATCGGCAGCGCTTTGCTGACGGCGGACGGCAAAGGCCTGGATCGCGCGGCAATGGGTGTCTGGGTTGAGCAGATGGTGGCCTTGCATGAGGCGGGTGTCGAACTGGTGCTGGTGTCCTCCGGGGCGGTGGCGGCCGGCATGAGCCGTTTGGGCTGGACCTCGCGACCCAGTGCGATGCACGAGCTTCAGGCAGCTGCCGCAATCGGTCAGATGGGGTTGGTGCAGGCCTGGGAGTCGAGCTTTGCCGAGCATGGCCGGCATACCGCGCAGATTCTCCTGACTCACGACGACTTGTCCGATCGCAAGCGCTATCTGAACGCCCGCAGCACCTTGCGTGCGCTGGTCGAGCTGAAGGTTATTCCGGTGATCAACGAGAATGACACCGTGGTCACCGACGAAATCCGTTTTGGCGACAACGACACGCTCGCGGCGCTGGTGGCGAATCTGGTCGAGGCTGACCTGTTGGTGATCCTGACGGATCGCGACGGCATGTTCGACGCCGATCCGCGCAATAATCCGGATGCCCAGCTGATTTACGAGGCGCGTGCCGATGATCCGGCGCTCGATGCGGTGGCGGGCGGCACTGGTGGTGCGCTGGGGCGTGGCGGCATGCAGACCAAGTTGCGTGCTGCGCGTCTGGCGGCCCGTTCCGGCGCTCACACCATCATCGTTGGTGGGCGCATCGAGCGTGTGCTGGATCGCCTCAAGGCGGGCGAGCGCATCGGCACCTTGCTGTCGCCGGAGCGCGGCATGCTGGCGGCGCGCAAGCAGTGGCTGGCCGGTCATCTGCAAACCCGTGGCACCCTGGTGCTGGATGCGGGTGCAGTGATGGCGTTGTCCCAGGGCAATAAAAGTTTGCTGCCGGTCGGCGTCAAGTTGGTTCAGGGCAGTTTCCGTCGCGGTGAGATGGTGGTCTGCGTGGCGCCTGACGGTCGTGAAATTGCCCGTGGCCTGGCCAACTACAGTGCGCTGGAAGCGCAAAAAATCATCGGTCAGTCGTCCGAGGCGATTGTCGGTCTGTTGGGTTACATGGCGGAACCGGAACTGGTTCACCGCGATAACCTGATCCTGGTCTGAAGGAATACCTGAATGCGCGTGGCAAAAGGATTGTTGGGGTTGCTGTTGGCGATGCCGCTGTTGGCTTCGGCCGAAGAGATTGGTCAGGTGTCGACGGTGTTCAAGTTCGTCGGGCCGAATGACCGGATCGTGGTCGAGGCCTTTGATGATCCCAAGGTCGATGGTGTGACCTGCTATCTGTCGCGCGCCAAGACCGGTGGGGTGAAGGGGGGTCTTGGTTTGGCCGAGGATCGTGCCGAAGCGTCTATCGCTTGTCGGCAGGTCGGGCCTATCAGCTTCAAGGGTGAGCTCAAGGATGGCGACGAGGTGTTCAAGGAGCGCACGTCCCTGGTGTTCAAGACCATGCAGGTGGTGCGTTTCCTCGACAAGAAGCGTAATACGCTGGTGTATCTGGTGTACAGCGATCGCCTGATCGAGGGCAGTCCGCAGAATGCGGTGACGGCGATTCCGATTTTGCCGTGGGCCCACACTCAGTAATTTCACACAATCAGAGCTGTGGGGGCGAGCAGGCTCGCTCCCACATTTTTTTGCGTCGAATTCACTGAATCGCAGGCAATAAAAAACCGACCCTGAGGTCGGTTTTTTAATGAACGAGTCGCTTAGGCAGCAGCGGCAACGTTCAGGGCCTTAACGTGGCCATTCAAACGGCTCTTATGGCGAGCAGCCTTGTTCTTGTGGATGATGCCTTTATCGGCCATACGGTCGATAACTGGCACAGCCAGAACGTATGCAGCTTGAGCTTTTTCAGCGTCTTTTGCGTCGATGGCCTTAACTACATTCTTGATGTAGGTACGAACCATGGAACGCAGGCTGGCGTTGTGGCTGCGACGCTTCTCAGCCTGTTTTGCACGTTTTTTGGCGGAAGGTGAGTTGGCCACCGTCGAGCTCCTCGAAAGACTTTTTAGGAAATAGCAAACAAAATAGGCCGCGAATCATGCCGATGAGTTGAGGTCTTGTCAAGGGCGGTTGAGACGTTCCGCTAAGTGGTAGGTGAAGCAAGCTTGGAGATTTCTTTCCAGCGTGCGACCTGTAAACTCGCGAGCTTTGGCTCTGTGCTGTTGCGGCGCGGAGTATCGCATAAGTAGGCGCGTAGTTCGCCTGCTGTTTATCGACAGGCACAAACTCTTTCCATGAATCTGCTCAAATCGTTGGCCGCCGTCAGCTCTATCACGATGCTTTCCCGGGTTCTGGGGTTTGTTCGCGACACCCTCATTGCGCGAACATTTGGCGCGGGAATGGCTACCGACGCCTTCTTTATCGCCTTCAAATTGCCCAATCTGTTGCGGCGGATCTTTGCCGAAGGGGCGTTTTCCCAGGCATTCGTGCCGATTCTTGCGGAATACAAAAGCCAGAAGGGTGAAGAGGCGACCCGCACATTCATTGCCTATGTCTCGGGCCTGCTGACGCTGGTACTGGCGCTGGTCACGGTGTTGGGCATGATCGCCGCGCCGTGGGTCATCTGGGTCACTGCGCCGGGTTTTACCGATACCCCGGAAAAATTCGAGCTCACTTCCAGCCTGTTGCGGGTGACCTTTCCCTACATATTGCTGATTTCCCTGTCGTCGCTGGCGGGCGCGATCCTCAACACCTGGAACCGTTTTTCGGTCCCGGCATTCGTGCCGACGCTGCTCAACGTCAGCATGATTATTTTTGCGTTGTTCCTCACGCCGTACTTCGATCCGCCCGTAATGGCGCTCGGCTGGGCGGTTCTGGCAGGTGGCCTGGCGCAGTTGCTCTACCAGCTGCCGCACCTGAAAAAAATCGGCATGCTGGTGCTGCCGCGCCTGAGCCTGCGCGACACCGGCGTCTGGCGCGTAATGAAGCAGATGCTGCCAGCCATCCTCGGTGTCTCGGTGAGTCAGATCTCGCTGATCATCAACACCATCTTCGCTTCGTTCCTGGTTGCCGGGTCCGTGTCCTGGATGTACTACGCCGACCGCTTGATGGAACTGCCTTCCGGCGTGCTGGGCGTGGCGTTGGGGACGATTCTGTTGCCGACCCTGGCCAAGACCTACGCCAGCAAGGATCGTCACGAATACTCGCGCATCCTCGATTGGGGCCTGCGCCTATGCTTCGTGCTGGTATTGCCTTGCGCCCTGGCGCTGGGGATTCTGGCCGAGCCGTTGACGGTTTCGCTGTTCCAGTACGGTCAGTTCGATGCCCATGATGCGGAGATGACCCAGCGCGCGTTGATCGCCTATTCCGTCGGTTTGCTCGGGATTATCGTGATCAAAGTGCTGGCGCCGGGCTTTTATGCGCAACAAAACATCCGCACGCCGGTAAAAATCGCGATTTTCACCCTGGTGGTCACCCAGCTGTTCAACCTGATGTTGATCGGACCGCTGGCCCACGCCGGCCTGGCTCTGGCTATCAGCGCTGGTGCCTGCTTGAATGCGGGGTTGCTGTTCTATCAACTGCGCAAGCAGCAGATGTACCAGCCACAACCGGGCTGGGCGAAGTTCGGCTTGAAACTGGTGATCGCGGTATCGGTGATGTCGGGCGTATTGCTGGCCGGGATGCATTTCATGCCGGCCTGGGGCGAGGGGCAGATGCTTGAGCGTTTCCTGCGCCTGGGTGCCTTGGTCGTTGCCGGTGTGGTGGCTTATTTCGGCATGTTAGTGTTGATGGGCTTTCGTTTGCGCGACTTCAATCGCAAGGCGCTGGGCTGAGGTTCTGGCCTCGATAAACACGGGCGAGCCGGCGGTTTTGTCGGCTTGATCACTTTGGGTTACGGTGTTGCCTGTCGTCGGCCGCCGGGTGTGGTTATAATCGACCACTTTATGAGCAAGAAGCGCGTTATGCAGCTGGTTCGAGGCCTCCACAATCTGCGCCCCCAGCATCGGGGCTGTGTCGCCACTATTGGCAACTTTGACGGTGTTCACCGTGGCCACCAGGCTATCCTGGCGCGCCTGCGTGAGCGTGCGCTCGAGTTGGGCGTGCCCAGCTGCGTGGTGATTTTCGAGCCGCAGCCGCGGGAGTTCTTCGCTCCGGACACCGCGCCGGCCCGTCTGGCCCGCCTGCGGGACAAGCTGCAATTGTTGGCCGCCGAAGGCGTCGACCGTGTGCTTTGCCTGGCTTTCAACCAGCGCCTGAGCAAGCTCAGTGCCAGTGAATTCGTCGATACCATTCTGGTGGATGGCCTTGGCGTGCAGCATCTGGAGGTCGGTGACGACTTCCGTTTCGGCTGTGACCGCGCGGGAGATTTCGATTTCCTGCTACAGGCAGGCACCCTTCAGGGTTTTACCGTCGAAGCGGCACAAACCGTCGAACTCGATGGCATCCGGGTCAGCAGCACGCAAGTTCGAAATGCCCTGGCCGCCGCGGATTTCGCCCTGGCCGAACGCCTGCTCGGGCGGCCGTACCGGATCGCCGGTCGCGTATTGCATGGCCAGAAGCTGGCCCGGCAGTTGGGTACGCCCACTGCCAATATTCAACTCAAGCGCCGTCGCGTGCCGCTCACCGGGGTTTACCTGGTGGATGTCGAGATCGACGGCAAGACCTGGCCCGGCGTCGCCAACATTGGCGTGCGGCCCACGGTTCAAGGTGATGGCAAAGCCCACCTGGAAGTGCATCTTTTAGATTTTGCCGGCGATCTGTATGACCGGCGTTTAACGGTGGTTTTCCACCACAAGCTGCGCGAAGAGCAGCGTTTCGCCTCTCTGGAGGCGTTGAAAACGGCGATCAACGCGGATGTCGCCGCCGCCCGTGCACTAGCCGCACCTAGCGCCCATCGCTAATGAAGAGCCTTAAATGACCGACTATAAAGCCACGCTAAACCTTCCGGACACCGCCTTCCCAATGAAGGCCGGCCTGCCACAGCGCGAACCGCAGATCCTGCAGCGCTGGGACAGTATTGGCCTGTACGGAAAGTTGCGCGAGATTGGCAAGGATCGTCCGAAGTTCGTATTGCACGACGGCCCTCCGTACGCCAACGGCTCGATTCACATCGGTCATGCGCTGAACAAGATTCTCAAGGACATGATCATCCGTTCGAAGACCCTGTCGGGCTTCGACGCGCCTTATGTTCCGGGCTGGGACTGCCACGGCCTGCCGATCGAGCACAAGGTCGAAGTGACCCACGGCAAGAACCTGGGCGCGGACAAGACCCGCGAACTGTGCCGGGCCTACGCCACCGAGCAGATCGAAGGGCAGAAGTCCGAGTTCATCCGTCTCGGCGTGCTGGGCGACTTCGCCAACCCGTACAAGACCATGGACTTCAAGAACGAGGCCGGTGAAATCCGTGCCTTGGCCGAAATCGTCAAGGGTGGTTTCGTGTTCAAGGGCCTGAAGCCTGTGAACTGGTGTTTCGACTGCGGTTCGGCCCTGGCCGAAGCGGAAGTCGAGTACGAGAACAAGAAGTCCTCGACCATCGACGTGGCGTTCCCGATTGCCGATGAAGCCCAACTGGCTGCCGCCTTCGGCCTGCCATCGCTGGCCAAGCCTGCCTCGATCGTGATCTGGACCACCACCCCGTGGACCATCCCGGCCAACCAGGCGTTGAACGTTCACCCGGAATTCAACTACGCCCTGGTCGACGTCGGCGACAAGCTGCTGGTACTGGCTGAAGAGCTGGTCGAGTCGTGCCTGGCGCGCTACTCGCTGGAAGGTTCGGTCATTGCGACCACCACCGGTAAAGCGCTGGAGCTGATCAACTTCCGTCACCCGTTCTACGACCGTCTGTCGCCAGTTTACCTGGCCGACTACGTTGAACTGGGCGCCGGCACCGGTGTGGTTCACTCCGCTCCGGCCTACGGTGTGGACGACTTCGTGACCTGCAAGAAGTACGGCATGGTCAACGATGACATCCTCAATCCGGTCCAAAGCAACGGCGTGTACGCGACCTCGCTGGAATTCTTCGGCGGCCAGTTCATCTGGAAGGCCAACCCGGCCATCGTCGACAAGCTGACCGAAGTCGGTGCGCTGCTGCACACCACTATTATCGAACACAGCTACATGCACTGCTGGCGCCACAAGACCCCACTGATCTACCGCGCCACCGCGCAGTGGTTCATCGGTATGGACAAGCAGCCGACCACCGGCGACACCCTGCGTCAGCGCTCGCTCAAAGCCATCGAAGAAACACAGTTCGTTCCGGCCTGGGGTCAGGCGCGCCTGCACTCGATGATCGCCAACCGCCCGGACTGGTGCATTTCCCGCCAGCGCAACTGGGGCGTGCCGATCCCGTTCTTCCTGAACAAGGAAAGCGGCGAGCTGCACCCACGTACCGTCGAGCTGATGGAAATCGTGGCCAAGCGCGTTGAAGTCGAAGGCATCGAGGCCTGGTTCAAGCTGGACGCCGCCGAGTTGCTGGGCGATGAAGCGCCGCAGTACGACAAGATCAGCGACACCCTGGACGTCTGGTTCGACTCGGGCACCACGCACTGGCACGTCCTGCGCGGTTCGCACCCGATGGGCCACGAAACCGGCCCGCGCGCCGACCTGTACCTGGAAGGTTCGGACCAACACCGTGGCTGGTTCCACTCGTCGCTGCTGACCGGTTGCGCCATCGATAATCACGCGCCGTATCGCGAGCTGCTGACCCACGGCTTCACCGTCGACGAGTCCGGCCGCAAGATGTCCAAGTCCCTGGGCAACGTGATTGCTCCGCAGAAAGTCAACGACACCCTGGGCGCCGACATTATGCGTCTGTGGGTCGCTTCGACCGACTACTCGGGCGAAATGGCGGTTTCCGAGCAGATCCTGCAACGCAGTGCGGACGCCTACCGGCGTATCCGTAATACCGCGCGCTTCCTGCTTTCGAACCTGACCGGCTTCAACCCGGCCACCGACCTGCTGCCGGCCGAAGAAATGCTGGCTCTGGACCGTTGGGCCGTGGACCGTACCCTGCTGCTGCAGCGCGAGCTGCAAGAGCACTACGGCGAATACCGCTTCTGGAACGTGTACTCGAAGATCCACAACTTCTGCGTGCAGGAACTGGGCGGCTTCTACCTCGACATCATCAAGGACCGTCAGTACACCACTGGCGCGAACAGCAAGGCCCGCCGTTCGGCGCAAACCGCGCTGTTTCACATCTGCGAAGCGCTGGTTCGCTGGATTGCACCGATCCTGGCCTTCACCGCTGACGAGCTGTGGCAATACCTGCCGGGTGAGCGTAACGAGTCGGTGATGCTCAACACCTGGTACGAAGGCCTGACCGAATTGCCGGAAGGCTTCGAACTGGGTCGCGCGTATTGGGACCGGATCATGGCCGTGAAGGTTGCGGTCAACAAGGAAATGGAAATCCAGCGTGCCGCCAAGGCCGTCGGTGGCAACCTGCAGGCCGAAGTGACGCTGTTCGCCGAAGACGCACTGATCGCCGACCTGGCCAAACTGAGCAACGAACTGCGCTTCGTACTGATCACTTCGACCGCTGCTGTTGCACCGCTGGTGCAAGCACCGGCCGATGCCGTGGTCACCGAAGTCAGCGGCCTGAAGCTGAAGATCGTCAAGTCGAGCCACGCCAAGTGCGCTCGTTGCTGGCACTGCCGTGAAGACGTCGGCGTGAACCCGGAGCACCCGGAAATCTGCGGCCGTTGCGTCGACAACATCAGCGGCGCTGGCGAGGTCCGTCATTATGCCTAATGCCGTTGGCCGTTTCGGACGGCTGAGCTGGCTTTGGTTGAGTCTGCTGGTCCTGGTCATCGACCAGGCCAGCAAGTTCTACTTTGAAGGCAAGCTCGAGATGTATCAGCAAATCGTGGTGATTCCCGATTTGTTCAGCTGGACCCTGGCCTACAACACTGGCGCGGCGTTCAGCTTCCTGGCTGACAGCTCCGGCTGGCAGCGCTGGCTGTTCGCGTTGATCGCTATCGTGGTCAGTGCGGTGCTGGTGGTGTGGCTCAAGCGTCTGGGCCGCAACGAGACCTGGCTGGCGGTTGCGCTGGCACTGGTGCTCGGTGGCGCGCTGGGCAATCTGTATGACCGCATTGCCCTGGGCCATGTGATCGATTTCATTCTGGTGCATTGGCAGAACCGCTGGCACTTCCCGGCGTTCAACTTTGCCGACAGTGCCATTACTGTTGGTGCTGTCATGCTGGCACTGGATATGTTCAAAAGTAAAAAGACCGGAGAAACCGTTCATGACTGAACAGGTATTGGCTGAACAACGCATCGGCCAGAACACGGAAGTCACCTTGCATTTCGCATTGCGCCTGGAGAACGGCGACACGGTGGACAGCACTTTCGACAAGGCCCCGGCGACCTTCAAGGTCGGTGATGGCAACCTGTTGCCAGGTTTCGAAGCGGCGCTGTTCGGTTTCAAGGCCGGTGACAAGCGTACGCTGAGCATCGAGCCGGAAAACGCTTTCGGCCAGCCGAACCCGCAAAACGTGCAGATCATCCCGCGCTCCCAGTTCCAGGACATGGAACTGTCGCCTGGTTTGCTGGTGATCTTCAACGATGCGGCCAATACTGAATTGCCGGGCGTGGTCAAAGAGTTCGATGACGCGCAAGTGACCATCGACTTCAACCACCCGCTGGCGGGCAAGACCTTGACCTTTGACGTGGAAATCATTTCCGTCAAAGCGCTGTAACTGACCGGACACGGTCAAAAATGTGGGAGCGGGCTTGCTCGCTCCCACAGTTAGTTTCTACAGTTTTCGCTATTTCTTGCGCGCAAGACACGAGGCACAGCATGCAAATCAAACTCGCCAACCCCCGTGGCTTCTGCGCCGGTGTGGACCGTGCGATCGAAATCGTCAACCGCGCCCTGGAAGTCTTCGGGCCGCCGATCTATGTGCGCCACGAAGTGGTCCACAACAAATTTGTCGTCGAGGACCTGCGCTCCCGTGGAGCGATCTTCGTTGAAGAACTGGATCAGGTGCCGGACGACGTCATCGTGATCTTCAGTGCCCACGGCGTTTCCCAGGCCGTGCGCAGCGAAGCGGCTGGTCGTGGGCTGAAAGTGTTCGACGCCACGTGCCCGCTGGTGACCAAAGTCCACATCGAAGTGGCGCGCTACAGCCGTGACGGCCGAGAGTGCATTCTGATCGGCCACGCCGGTCACCCGGAAGTCGAAGGCACCATGGGCCAGTACGATGGCGGCAATGGCGGCGCGATCTACCTGGTCGAAGACGAGAAGGATGTCGCGGCGTTGCAGGTGAACAACCCTGAAAAGCTCGCCTTCGTGACCCAGACCACGCTGTCGATGGACGATACCAGTCGTGTTATCGACGCCCTGCGTTCACGCTTTCCGGCCATCGGTGGACCGCGCAAGGACGACATTTGCTACGCCACGCAAAACCGTCAGGATGCGGTCAAGCAACTGGCGGACGAGTGCGACGTGGTGCTGGTGGTCGGCAGCCCGAACAGCTCCAACTCCAATCGCTTGCGCGAATTGGCAGAACGCATGTCCACTCCTGCCTACCTGATCGACGGTGCCGAAGACCTGCAAAAGAGCTGGTTCGACGGCGTTGAGCGTATCGGTATCACCGCCGGTGCATCCGCCCCGGAAGTCCTGGTGCGCGGCGTGATCCAGCAGTTGCAGGCCTGGGGTGCAACCGGTGCCGATGAACTGGCCGGTCGCGAGGAAAACATCACGTTCTCGATGCCTAAAGAACTGCGCGTTCGCTCGTTGACCTGAATGTTCTCCTTTTTTCGCATAACGGATGCTCAGCCTTGTCGCTGCGCAGGCTGACGCGACCGGTCCGAGCCAGCACCACTTGATGTTGGCTCACCGGTTCGCGAACGGCGCAAATGTGTAAAGTCCCTCCTAACAGTGACTCGCCCTGACCTCTGAACCGTATGGAGCTTTCGACCGTACTGTTCCCCACAATCGACACGCGTGGGCCGCTCTGGCGTTCGGTCAGTAGTGGATTGTCGCTGTCCATTTCCCCTTTGCCGCTGATATCCAGAATGATCCGCCAGCCTTGGCCCCAGTCGCCATTGATGCCGTGAATCACCACGGCCTGGTTGCGGGTGATGGCTTCGCTCCGGGCGGTACGAATACCGCTGGACAGAGCCTGTGCCGCTTGCTGTCTTTGGTTCGATTCGATCAGCGTTGCGAACGCCGGACTGACCAAATGCAGAACAATTCCTGTAATTGCCAGTCCCATGAGCAGTTCGATCAGGCTGAAGCCTTGTTGCCGCATGACATCTCCCTCCGTGGCGTGCTGTGGCTCGCGCAATCCCTGCGCGAGAAATGGCAACGCAAACGCACCGCATCGCTCGAATGTGGTGCCGCGCAAGAGCAGGTATAGCCGAAGGAAACAGAAGGCCCCGATGGATCATCCTACAAAAGGTTTCACGCTGATCGAGTTGCTGGTCGCGATCGCGATCCTTCTGATTCTGCTGACTCTGGCTGTGCCGGCGTTTACCCGCTCGACGCAAACAACCAGGGCTGATACTGAAATCGCTGACCTGCGACGAGCCTTGAATTTTGCCCGGTTAGAAGCCATCGATCGGGGCAATACCACACGGGTGCGCCCGACGGCCGGCGGGGATGTCTGGAGCGGGGAGCTGACGATTTACGACGGTACTGGCGCTTTGGCCAATGTATTGCGGGTTGTTCCGGCGATGAGCGGCGGCGCAACTCTGGCGCTAACCTCTGGCATCACTGCCATCGATTTCAACAGTATGGGCGGATTGTCATCACCGTCCTCAGAGGTGGTGATCAGCTATGGGCGGGGCACACAAAGCAGGACGCTGACGGTGTGTTTGAACGGACGAATTCTAATGGGTGGAAGTTGCGGATGAGGGCCGGGAGGCAAAGAGCGCAGGAGGGTATGACGCTGGTCGAAGTCCTGGTGGCGTTAGTCATTCTGGGAGTGGGCTTGCTGGGGGCGGCGGCGTTTCAGCTCAATGCGCTGAAGTACACGGACAGCGCGCGCATGACCAGTCAGGCCAGTTTTATCGCCTACGACCTGATGGACCGCATTCGCGCCAATGCCGCAGCGGATTACACCATTGCGCCGCCGACTTCGGGCAACCCCGACGTTACCCGGGATCAGGACCTGTTTGACTTCAACACCAACATCGTCAGTTCACTCGGGGCCTCCGCGACGGGCAGTGTCACTGTCAGCCAGAAGGTGTACACCATCACGATTACCTGGGACGACTCGCGGGCTGCGAAGGCTGCCGACTCGCGGCGCAATTTCGTCCTGAGCAGTCGCGCGGACATTGATCCGACGGTGATCCCGTGAGTCGGCGCAGCAGGGGTTTTAGCCTGGTCGAGTTGCTGATCGCCCTGGCATTGAGCCTGATCGTGGTGCTGGGCGTGGTGCAGGTTTTCATCGCAGCCAAGAACACTTATCTCAGCCAGAACGCGGCCGCGAACATGCAGGAGGACGCACGTTTTGTGTTGAGCAAAATGATTCAGGAAGTCCGCATGGTCGGGATGTTCGGTTGTCTGGAAACGATCACCGATTCAAGTCAGAAAGGTGATTTCCATGCCAGTCAGCTAGCACCGATCCGTTGGGACAGCGGCGGCCGTAAGTTGACGCTGGTTACGGCGGATGTCGGCGTTAATGGTGACAAGCCGGACTGGACCGTACTTTCCGATTGTCGAACCCATTCGACGGCCTACAGTGAAGGTCGGAAGCCAGTGGCAGGGCAGCTGGCATTTCCGATCCGGCGGCTGACTTATAGCTACAGCAACGACCAACTGCTGATGAAGAGCGGGGCTGCAGCACCACAGGTGCTGGTGGATAACGTCAGCGCTTTTGACGTGAGCTTCGGCCTGGCCAGCACGGCCACTGATCTGGCAGCTTCGCGTTACAGCAGCAACCCGCCGGACCCCGCGCTGATTCGTAGTGTTCGCCTGAGCCTGACTCTCTTCGATCCGAACCACCGGGTGGCCGATCAAACCTTCAACGTGGTTGCCGCCCTGCGCAACCGCTTGCCATGAGGGAGTGCCAATGAATCGTGCTCCCAAGACGTATTTCGCCCAACGCGGCATGGCCCTGTTGGTCAGCCTGGTGTTCTTGCTCTTGCTGACGTTGATTGGTCTTTCATCGATGCAGAGCGCCACCCTGCAGGAAAAAATGGCCGCTAGCGTCGCCTTGCGCAACCAGTCGTTCCAGAGTGCCGAAGCCGCATTGCGGGTCGGCGAGGGTACGGTGCAGCGGGACAGTTATGCGCTGCCTGTTTGCAGCGGCATCGTGCAATGTGCACCACCGTCCGAGTCTTCGACAATTACCGCTGCCGGTTTCAACGCCTCTTCCGGCGTGACCTGGATTGCATCGGACAAGGGTTTTTATGGCGTGCAAAACATCGGTATCAGCCAAAATGCGGTGAATGTGCCAATCAATACCCCGGCAACCTTGTATCGGGTAACGGCAGTCGGCATCGCGGGGCACTCGCGCAGTGTGGTGGAGAGCATCTATGCGAAGTACTGAGCGACCTGCCAGGTTATGGTCGCAACTATTTGTTGTCGTCGCGCTTGACCTGTCGATGTCGGCGCACGCTGCCACATCAGTGGATTCGCCAGCGCTGAACCGGCCAACCTGTCTGGCCAATGGCAACTGGTACGGTTTTTATCACAGCAATCAGGGGTTGAAGGCCGTCTGCCTGAAGCTGCCCGCTGCGATCAGCGTTAAGATGCTCGACAGCAACGCCGATGGAGTGGTCGACAACAGCGACACACTATCCGATGGCGTGATCTTTATCGGAGAACATTCGACCCGGGACGCCAGCGACAACGGCGGGGTCGTGAACGATTCCACTGGCGACGGTACTGCGGGGATGGAAAAATCCGGCGGCAGCCGTCGCATCATGTGGCGACAAATACAGTGAGTGAGAGTTGATGCATGCGTAGTTCCAACCGCGGTTTTACCCTGATCGAAATCATGATCGTAATTGCGATCATCGGTATTGTCATGACCATTGCTGCCCCGAGTCTCACCGAATACATGAACAAGGGCCGTCGCGCAGAAGCAGCCGGTCTGCTCTCGGAGCAGGCGCAACTCCTGGAGCGCTTCTACTCGCAGAAAAATGCCTACACCGATGCGACGGGCCTCAGTGTCGGCAATGATTACTACAGCATCACACCGACCCTGACCGACCAGACCTTTCTGCTGACGGCGGTGCGCAAGGCTGATTCGAGCATGGCCACTGACAAGTGCGGTGATCTGACCATCACCAACACCGGTGTGCTCGGTATGGTCAACGCGGAATCCGGCCTGACCAGCAAAGACTGCTGGGGGCGCTGAGTTTTTTTTCGGGTGCCTTTTGTACCCTCTGTCTATTTAACGATTGGATCAGAACATGACCAGGCAACAGCAAGTGGTGATTGTCGGCGGCGGGGTGATTGGTTTGCTGACGGCGTTCAATCTCGCCTCCGAAGTGCAAAGCGTTGTGCTGCTGGATCGCTCGAGCGTCGGCCAGGAATCGTCCTGGGCCGGTGGCGGCATCGTTTCGCCGCTTTACCCGTGGCGCTACAGCCCGGCGGTCACCGCATTGGCTCACTGGTCCCAGGACTTTTATCCACAGCTGGGCGAGCGCTTGTTTGCCGCCACTGGGGTTGATCCTGAAGTGCACACCACCGGTCTGTACTGGCTGGATCTGGATGACGAGGCTGAAGCCCTGGCATGGGCCGCCCGGGAAAATCGCCCGCTCAGCGCGGTGGATATATCGGCCGCACACGACGCCGTGCCGGTGCTGGGCAGTGGTTTTGCCCGGGCGATCTACATGGCCGACGTCGCCAACGTGCGCAACCCGCGTCTGGTGAAGTCACTCAAGGCCGCATTGCTGGCACTGCCGAACGTGACGATCCATGAGCAGTGCGAAGTCAGCGGGTTTGTTCGTGACGGCAACAAAGTGGTCGGCGTGCAGACCTCCACAGGTACTGTCCCGGGCGATCAAGTTGTCCTGACGGCGGGGGCCTGGAGCGGTGATTTGCTCAAGCTGCTTGATCTGACGCTGCCGGTCGAGCCGGTGAAAGGGCAGATGATTCTCTACAAGTGTGCGGCGGATTTCCTGCCGAGCATGGTCCTGGCCAAGGGCCGTTATGCGATTCCCCGGCGCGACGGGCACATACTGATCGGCAGTACGTTGGAGCATGAGGGCTATGACAAGACGCCGACCGGGTCGGCACTGGAAAGCCTGAAGGCGTCCGCGGTGGAATTGATCCCGGCACTGGCCAATGCCGAAGTGGTGGGGCATTGGGCCGGATTGCGTCCGGGATCACCCGAGGGCATTCCTTACATCGGCCCGGTGCCGGGGTTTGACGGGCTCTGGCTCAACTGCGGGCACTACCGTAACGGGCTGGTGCTGGCGCCGGCGTCATGCCAGCTGTTTGCCGATGTGATGCTGGGCCGGGCACCGATTATCGATCCGGCGCCTTATGCGCCTGCCGGAAGACTTTGACAAGATCGCAGCCTGCGGCAGCTCCTACAGTAGGCACGCTCTCATGTAGGAGCTGCCGAAGGCTGCGATCTTTTTAAAGCCTCAATCCAATCCCAACTTCTTGAGCCTGTAGCGCATCGACCTGAATGACAGGTTCAACCGCTGGGCCGCCGCCGTGCGGTTCCAGCGGGTTTCCTCCAGGGCCTGGAGCAGCAGTTGGCGTTCGACGTTTTCCAGGTAGGCTTCCAGGTTGTCGATCCGGGTCAGGTCTGGCACGCCAACTTCAGCCCCACAGTTGCCTTCAGCCAAGCGCAGGTCACCGGCTTCAATCTGTTTGTTCTCACACAAGGTGTGTGCCCGTTCGAGCATGTTTTCCAGTTCCCGCACATTGCCCGGGAAGCGATAGCTTTTCAGTGCATCGAGGGCCTGGGGGTGGAGTCTCGCCGCAGGTTGAGCGGTATCGGCAGCCAGACGCTTGAGAATGTGGCTAGCTAGCATTTCGATATCGTCGCGACGTTCACGCAAGGGCGGCACCCGGAGTTCGATTACGTTCAAGCGGTAGTAAAGATCATGACGAAAACGTCCGGCGGCGACTTCGGCACCAAGGTCTTTGTGCGTGGCGCAGAGAATGCGCACATCCACAGCCACTTCCTGCTGCCCGCCGACGCTGCGTACGGATTTCTCCTGAATTGCGCGCAGCAGTTTGACTTGCATGGCCAGCGGCAGGTCGGCCACTTCGTCAAGGAGCAGGGTGCCACTGTGGGCTGTCTGGAACAGGCCGGGTTTGTCTTCGATGGCACCGCTGAAACTGCCTTTGCGATGGCCGAAAAACTCGCTCTCCAACAGCTCCGAGGGAATCGCCGCGCAGTTGATCGCAATGAACGGCTGATGGGCGCGGGGGCTTTGATCGTGGATCAGGCGCGCGACCAACTCCTTGCCGCTGCCGGACTCTCCGCTGATGTAGACCGTCGCATGGCTGCTGGCCAGTTTGGTGATGTGCTTGCGCAGGTTGCGCATGGGCAATGAATCGCCCAGCAAGCGTCGTTCGATGCCGACCCCGTGGGCAGGAACCAGCAGGGCGTTGGTGACCAGTTCACGCAGGCGCGCAAGGTCCACCGGTTTGGTCAGGAAGTCGAAGGCCCCGGCCTTGAGCACATTGATCGCGTTTTCGAGGCTGTCATAGGCGGTGATCATCGCCACCTGGACCTGGGGGTGGCGTTGCTGGATGTGTTGCACCAACTCCAGGCCGGTGCCGTCCGGCAATTGCATGTCGGTCAGGCATAGATCGAAGGTTTCGCGTTTGAGCAGGGATTGCGCTTCGCCAACGTTGCGGGCGTTGAACGTCTCCAGATTCATCCTGCCCAAGGTGATTTCCAGGAGTTCTCGAATGTCCGGTTCGTCATCGACGATCAGGACTTTTTGTCGTGGTCTGGTGTTCAATGTGGGGTTCGTCCGTGTGCATAGGTCCTGCAAAAGCAGCCGCTTTCCTGGCGTACCTTGAAGTCTAGGCGGGACAAAATGCTTTCGCCCGGCTGGCCGGACAGATTAAACCCCAGGCCCTTGGTATGGCGGGCTGGGGCTTCATTTTCGAGTATTTCCAGTGATTTCAGGTCGAGCCGTAGCGGAGGGATTTGCACGCGGCGCTGTAGGTGCAGGACGTTTTCGATTACCCGGTTCATTCGCACAGAGAGGTCTTGAATAATCTGCGTCAGACGTCGATCAACACCTTTCAGTTCCTTGGGTACGCGCGATAGTCCTTGAACGGTTGCCATTTCTGCTCAAGTGTCAGTGACCACTGGAGCCCTTGCCTTGCTCGAGATGAGCCTGGCTGCAATACCATTGCTGGTCGAGGCTCAGCGCGCGGTCACGGGGCAGGTGAACGCCGCAATGGGCACAACGGACCATGGGCGCCGCTTCCCGCTCGGCAGGGGGCTTGGGGGTGGAGGCCTGCCCCTTGAACTTGCGCCAGAACCATACTGCAGCGGCAATCAGGGCAATCCAGAACAATAAACGAAGCATGGTGAGCTGCTTTTTGATTGATGAAGCGGCAGTTTAGCCAAGGACTTGGCAGGCGCACAGTGTAATAAAGTGCTTGAAATAAAAAAGGGAGACTCGAAAGTCTCCCTTTTTGCACAACCTGGGGTGTCAGTCGAACACACCGAGGGTCATGTAGCTGAACCACGAACGGTCGTCGTTGTTGCCTTGCGCTTCGTGATTTTCTTCTTCGATCACATCGCCTTCGGCATCTTTAGGCTTGAGCTCGCTCGGGATGGCGTCCTTGGCTTCCTGGAATTGCTTCTGTACGTCCTGGTTGGCGCGGGTTTCACCCGGCGGCAGCGGCGGACGGGATTCGATCAGGCCCAGGGTCGCCTTGCTCAGCCACGAACGGTTGTCGGCTTCGGCCACGGTCGGTACGAACTGACCATCTACCAGTGTCGGGTGGTTCGGGTAGTTGAGCTTCAGGGTTTCCAGGCTGGTGGCAGCCAGTTCGTCCAGGTGCATGCGCTGGTAGGCCTCGGTCATCACCGCCAGGCCGTCGCCGACCGAAGGGGTTTCCTGGAAGTTTTCCACCACGTAACGACCGCGGTTCGCGGCGGCGACATAAGCCTGACGGGTCAGGTAGTAGTCGGCCACGTGAATTTCATAGGCTGCCAACAGGTTGCGCAGATAGATCATGCGCTGCTTGGCGTCTGGCGCGTAGCGGCTGTTCGGGAAGCGGCTGGTCAGCTGGGCGAACTCGTTATAGGAGTCGCGGGCGGCGCCCGGGTCACGCTTGGTCATGTCCAGCGGCAGGAAACGCGCCAGCAGGCCGACGTCCTGGTCGAAAGAAGTCAGGCCCTTGAGGTAGTAGGCATAATCGACGTTCGGATGCTGTGGGTGCAGGCGAATGAAGCGTTCAGCAGCGGACTTGGCCGCTTCTGGCTCGGTGTTCTTGTAGTTGGCGTAGATGAGTTCGAGTTGCGCCTGATCGGCATAGCGACCGAACGGATAACGCGATTCCAGAGCCTTCAGCTTGGCGATGGCGCTGGTGTAGCTGCTATTGTCCAGGTCGGCTTGAGCCTGTTGGTACAGCTCGACTTCACTGAGGTTTTCGTCTACGACTTCCTTCGATGAGCAAGCAGCGGTCAATGCGAGGATGGCGATCAGCAGCAGGTGTTTCACTTGCATGGCGGCTTGCGTCCCTATGACGGCCGCTGTCTTGGGCGTGGCCGTCCTGTTATGATGAGCGCCCCGTTGAATAGCCTCGGGGCAAAAGACGCCGTATTTAACCACAAGCGCGCAGCCGAAACCAAAGGCTGTGCCGACGCCTAGTCTGAGCATGTCCGATAAAATTGAACTTCGCGCAGAGGTGCCGTCCGAATTGGGCGGCCAACGCCTCGATCAAGTCGCCGCACAATTATTCGCTGAGCACTCGCGCTCGCGCCTTTCCGCCTGGATCAAAGACGGCCGCCTGACTGTGGATGGGGCGGTTATCCGCCCGCGAGACATCGTCCACGGCGGCGCCATCCTTGAGCTGACTGCCGAGCAGGAAGCTCAGGGCGAATGGGTCGCTCAAGACATAGCCCTGGATATCGTCTATGAAGACGACGACATCCTGGTGATCAACAAGCCTGCGGGCCTGGTGGTGCACCCGGCTGCCGGTCATGCCGACGGCACCTTGCTCAACGCCTTGCTGCACCACGTGCCGGACATCATCAATGTGCCCCGCGCCGGTATCGTGCATCGCCTGGACAAGGACACCACCGGTCTGATGGTGGTGGCCAAGACCATTCAAGCGCAGACGCAGCTGGTTACACAGTTGCAGAGCCGCAGCGTCAGCCGGATCTACGAGTGCATCGTGATCGGGGTGGTGACAGCCGGTGGCAAGATCAATGCGCCGATCGGTCGCCACGGCCAGCAACGCCAGCGCATGGCCGTGATGGAAGGTGGCAAGCAAGCCGTCAGCCATTACCGCGTGCTCGAGCGCTTCCGCTCCCACACTCACGTGCGGGTGAAGCTGGAAACCGGTCGTACGCACCAGATTCGCGTGCACATGGCGCACATCAACTACCCGTTGGTCGGAGATCCTGCCTACGGCGGTCGTTTCCGTATCCCGCCGGCCGCCAACCCGACCATGGTCGAGTCGCTGAAAAATTTCCCGCGTCAGGCGCTGCATGCGCGTTTCCTGGAACTGGATCATCCGACCACCGGTCAGCGCATGAGCTGGGAATCGCCGTTGCCGGAGGATTTCGTCTGGTTGCTGACCCTGCTCAAGCAAGACCGCGAGGCGTTCATCGGATGAGTGACTGGCTGATTCCTGACTGGCCCGCGCCGGCCGGAGTCAAAGCCTGCGTCACCACCCGTGCGGGCGGCGTCAGTCTGGCGCCGTTCGACAGCCTCAACCTCGGCGATCACGTCGACGACAGCCCTGTAGCTGTTGCCGAGAATCGTCGTCGTCTTACCGATCATTTCTCCATTCAACCGGCCTGGTTGCAGCAGGTTCACGGCATCGTCGTGGCCCATGCCGATCCTGACCGGGTGGATACGGCTGATGCCAGCTGGACATCAACGCCGGGCGTCGCCTGCGCTGCGATGACCGCCGATTGCCTGCCTGCGCTGTTTTGCGACCGTGCCGGCACCCGCGTTGCTGCAGCCCATGCCGGTTGGCGCGGGTTGGCGGCGGGCGTGCTGGAAGCCACCCTCGACAGTCTGGCGGTGCCACCGGCCGAAGTATTGGTCTGGCTCGGCCCGGCCATCGGCCCGCAAGCCTTTGAAGTCGGCCCGGAAGTGCGCGAAACCTTCGTGCAGCAGTTGCCGCAAGCGGCTGAAGCCTTCGTGCCGAGTCAAAACCCCGGCAAGTTCATGGCCGACATCTATAGGCTGGCGCGTCTGCGCCTGGCCGCTCGTGGCGTCACCGCTGTCTACGGTGGAGGTTTCTGCACCGTGACCGACCCACGTTTCTTTTCCTACCGCTGTGCCCCTCGCACCGGTCGCTTTGCCTCCCTGATCTGGCTCGCCCGCTAAGCTTCTCTGATCTGCATCAATGTCTTGATGCTTGAAACTCCCAGAATCGACCGCATCTATAACGGTATCTGGCAGGTTTCTTCATTCAGGATGTTTTATAGGTCCGGCCTGCTCAAAAGGAAGGTGACCCATGCGTATAGACCGTTTAACCAGCAAATTGCAGTTAGCGTTGTCCGATGCCCAATCCCTGGCTGTCGGCCTTGATCATCCGGCCATCGAGCCGGCGCACTTGATGCAGGCCTTGCTCGAACAGCAGGGCGGCTCGATCAAGCCTCTGTTGATGCAGGTGGGCTTTGACGTCAACAGCCTGCGTAAAGAGCTGACCAAAGAGCTCGACCAGCTCCCAAAAATCCAGAACCCGACCGGCGACGTGAACATGTCGCAGGATCTGGCGCGCCTGCTCAACCAGGCCGACCGCCTGGCCCAGCAGAAGGGCGACCAGTTCATCTCCAGTGAGCTGGTGCTGCTCGCCGCCATGGACGAGAACAGCAAGCTCGGCAAGCTGTTGCTCGGTCAGGGCGTGAGCAAGAAAGCCCTGGAGAACGCGATCAACAACCTGCGTGGTGGCGAGGCCGTCAACGACCCGAACCACGAAGAAGCGCGACAGGCCCTGGACAAATACACCGTCGACCTGACCAAGCGAGCCGAAGACGGCAAGCTTGATCCGGTGATCGGCCGTGACGATGAAATTCGTCGGACCATCCAGGTGCTGCAACGTCGCACCAAGAACAACCCGGTGCTGATCGGTGAGCCTGGCGTGGGTAAAACCGCGATCGCCGAAGGCCTGGCCCAGCGCATCATCAACGGCGAAGTGCCGGATGGTTTGAAGGGCAAGCGCCTGTTGTCCCTGGACATGGGGGCGCTGATCGCCGGTGCCAAGTATCGCGGTGAGTTCGAAGAACGCCTGAAATCCCTGCTCAATGAACTGTCGAAGCAGGAAGGGCAGATCATCCTGTTCATCGACGAACTGCACACCATGGTCGGCGCCGGTAAGGGCGAAGGCTCGATGGATGCGGGCAACATGCTTAAGCCGGCCCTGGCCCGCGGTGAGCTGCACTGTGTCGGTGCGACCACGCTCAACGAGTACCGCCAATATATAGAGAAGGACGCCGCTCTCGAGCGACGTTTCCAGAAAGTACTGGTGGACGAGCCGAGTGAGGAAGACACCATCGCTATCCTGCGTGGCCTCAAGGAGCGTTATGAGGTGCACCACAAGGTGGCGATTACCGACGGCGCGATCATTGCCGCAGCCAAGCTCAGCCATCGCTACATCACTGACCGGCAGTTGCCGGACAAGGCCATCGACCTGATCGATGAGGCCGCCAGTCGCATCCGCATGGAGATCGACTCCAAGCCGGAAGTGCTGGACCGTCTGGAGCGTCGCCTGATTCAGCTGAAGGTGGAGTCCCAGGCGCTGAAGAAAGAAAGCGACGACGCGGCGAAGAAGCGTCTGGAGAAACTGCAGGAAGAAATCGCTCGTCATGAGCGTGAGTACTCGGATCTCGAAGAAATCTGGAACTCGGAAAAAGCCGAAGTCCAGGGTTCTGCGCAGATCCAGCAGAAAATCGAGCAGTCCCGTCAGGAATTGGAAACCGCTCGCCGCAAAGGCGACCTGAACCGCATGGCCGAGTTGCAGTACGGGGTGATCCCGGATCTGGAGCGTAGCCTGCAAATGGTCGACCAGCATGGCAAACCCGAAAACCAGTTGCTGCGCAGCAAGGTGACTGAAGAAGAGATCGCCGAAGTCGTGTCGAAGTGGACCGGTATTCCGGTGTCGAAGATGCTCGAAGGCGAGCGCGACAAGCTTATGAAGATGGAAAGCCTGTTGCACCAGCGTGTGATCGGTCAGGACGAAGCGGTGGTGGCGGTTTCCAACGCGGTACGGCGTTCCCGTGCCGGGTTGTCCGACCCTAATCGCCCAAGCGGCTCGTTCATGTTCCTCGGCCCGACCGGTGTCGGTAAAACCGAGCTGTGCAAGGCATTGGCCGAATTCCTCTTTGACACCGAAGAGGCGATGGTGCGGATCGACATGTCCGAGTTCATGGAGAAACATTCCGTGGCTCGCTTGATCGGTGCGCCACCAGGCTACGTGGGCTACGAAGAGGGCGGTTACCTGACCGAGGCCGTACGTCGCAAACCGTATTCGGTGATCCTCATGGACGAAGTCGAGAAGGCGCACCCGGATGTGTTCAACATCTTGTTGCAAGTGCTCGAGGATGGTCGTCTGACCGACAGCCATGGCCGCACGGTGGATTTCAAGAACACCGTGATTGTCATGACCTCCAACCTGGGGTCGGTACAGATCCAGGAGCTGGTCGGTGACCGTGAGGCGCAGCGCGCGGCGGTGATGGATGCGATTTCCAGCCACTTCCGGCCGGAGTTCATCAACCGGGTCGACGAAGTGGTGATCTTCGAGCCGTTGGCGCGGGATCAGATCGCCGGCATTACCGAGATCCAGCTGGGTCGCCTGCGCAGCCGCCTGACCGAGCGCGAGCTGAAGCTTGAGCTCAGCCCGGAAGCCATGGACAAGCTGATCGCGGTCGGCTACGACCCGGTGTACGGCGCACGGCCGCTCAAGCGCGCCATCCAGCGCTGGATCGAGAACCCGCTGGCGCAGTTGATACTGTCCGGTCGATTCATGCCGGGCGATACCGCTCACGGTGTGGTGGAGAACGACGAAATCGTCTTCGTCTGATCCATAACGGCAGCAAAATCGAAAAGGCCTCGCATAACGAGGCCTTTTTTTCGTTAGGCTGTTGAACTCAAAGGAAAAGGCTTGTAAAGTGCGCCCCGCAGTAAGTCACCCGCCAGGGTTTCCGCTCCCCAAGCAGGAATCCAAAATAAGTTGCAAATCATTAACTTGAAAGCAATTTAGGGGGTTGACAGAGGTGCTGAAGATTGTAGAATAGCGCGCCTCAGACACACGAACGCAGCGATGCGAACGGGTCGAAGAGAACGCAGTAAAAGCTTCAAAGTTGTAAATTGAAATGTGTAGTTCCGTGATAGCTCAGTCGGTAGAGCAAATGACTGTTAATCATTGGGTCCCAGGTTCGAGTCCTGGTCACGGAGCCAATTTCAAACCGGGGTATAGCGCAGTCCGGTAGCGCGCCTGCTTTGGGAGCAGGATGTCAGGAGTTCGAATCCCCTTACCCCGACCATTTTTGGGTCGTTAGCTCAGTTGGTAGAGCAGTTGGCTTTTAACCAATTGGTCGTAGGTTCGAATCCCACACGACCCACCATTTTTGAAACCAGTTAGCGCTGGAATCGAATCTTAAGATCAGAGGCCAAAAGCGCTGATCGAGGAAGGCGCCTTCAAGGGTGCCTTTTTTTTACCGGGGTATAGCGCAGTCCGGTAGCGCGCCTGCTTTGGGAGCAGGATGTCAGGAGTTCGAATCCCCTTACCCCGACCATATTAAAAATCCTCGTATCGAAAGATACGGGGATTTTTTTTGTCCACAGGAAACTCAGGAACGCCGCAAAGCCAATGTGGGAGCGAGCAAGCTCGCTCCCACAGTGGTTGAGGTGTTAGTGCAGTTTCAGCCGTGGCTCAGTCCCACGTCCGATCTTGCTGCCCAGCATCAGCATCGCCGTGCGGAACGGCCCGTACAGCGCCATCTGGTGCATGCGGTACAGCGACACGTAGAACATCCGCGCCAGCCAGCCTTCGAGCATCACGCTGCCTGTGAGGTTGCCCATCAAGTTACCCACAGCCGAAAAGCGCGACAGCGAAATCAGCGAGCCGTAGTCGGTGTACTTGTACTCCGGCAGTGCCTTGCCTTCGATGCGCAGTTTCAGCGATTTGGCCAGCAACGAAGCCTGTTGGTGAGCGGCTTGGGCGCGTGGTGGCACATTGCGGTCGCTGCCCGGTTGCGGACAGGCGGCGCAGTCACCGAAGGCGAAGATGTTCTCGTCACGGGTGGTTTGCAGGGTCGGCAGCACTTGCAGCTGGTTGATGCGGTTGGTTTCCAGGCCATCGATGTCCTTGAGGAAACCCGGTGCGCGAATCCCGGCGGCCCAGACTTTCAGGCTGGCCTTGATTTCGTTGCCGTCGGCGGTGATCAGGCTGTCGGCCGTCACTTCGCTGACAGCGGCATTGGTCATGACGTTGACCCCGAGTTTCTCCAGGGTTTTATGCACAGGCCCGCCAATCCGCTCCGGCAGTGCCGGCAGCACCCGTGGACCGGCTTCGATCAGGGTGATGTGCATGTTTTCCGGTTTGATCCGGTCCAGGCCATAGGCTGCCAATTCGTGGGCGGCGTTGTGCAGTTCGGCGGCCAGTTCGACCCCGGTGGCACCGGCGCCGACGATGGCCACGCTGATTTGCTCGATCGCGTCGGTCTGGCCGGCGTGAGCGCGCAGATAGTGATTGAGCAGTTGCTGGTGGAAGCGCTCGGCCTGTTTGCGGGTGTCGAGGAACAGGCAATGCTGCGCCGCGCCCTGAGTGCCGAAATCATTGGTGGTGCTGCCGACGGAAATCACCAGCGAGTCGTAAGGCACTTCACGCGCGGGTACCAATTCCACACCGGCTTCGTCATAGGTGGCGGCCAGCTGGATTTTTTTCTGCGCACGATCAAGCCCGCTCATGCGCCCCAGTTGGAACTCGAAGTGGTTCCATTTGGCCTGGGCAACATAGTTGAGTTCATCTTCGGAGGAGTTCAGGGAACCGGCCGCCACTTCGTGCAACAAGGGTTTCCAGATGTGGGTCAGGTTCGCGTCGACCAGCATCACGCTGGCTGTGCCGCGCTTGCCCAGAGTCTTACCCAGGCGGGTAGCCAACTCCAGACCGCCGGCGCCACCGCCGACAATGACAATACGATGGGACATGGGGATAACTCGCAAGGCTAAAGGAAATCGGTGTCAGTACCTTCGCGAGCGCAAGGCAGCTCATAGCGTCAGGTAACTGATAAGTCGGCTCAACAGGCCCAGACCAATGGTCACTGCCAATACCAGTACAAGGAGCATCCACGGCCGGAAGGGCCGGCGCTCGACTTGGTGCTGGGACAACTGCAGGTACTCTTCGACATGCTTTTGGTCGTCGGGGTTCAGGCGGCTGGTCATATCGGGCCTCGTCAGGGGTAGACGTTGCTGAATGTGTAGAAGCTACAGTGTTTTTACCCAGGGTTGAACGCAGCATAGCCGCTGTCTGGAATGGGTTCGACGCTTACGGTGTCGTCCAGGCGAATGATGCCACTTTGTAACACCCGGGCAGTGATTCCGCCATGTCCGCGCACGGCCTGGAAGGTGCCGATGCCCAGGTTGCTTTCCAGGCGCGCGCAGGGCTGGCACCAGCCTGTGGTTTCGAACGTTGCCTGGCCGATCCGGAAGCGGCGGCCCTTGAGGCTGAACAGATTGATGCCACTGATAACGAGGTTGCGCCGCAGATCTTCAGGCCGGACCGGATGATCGAGTGCGCGCCCCATCAGTGAACTGATGACCGCCAGGTGCTCCCACTGAATCAGCGTTACCTGCCGCGCATTGCGCACGCCGGGGCGGGCGTGGTCGCCGGTCAGGCCAGCTTCCAGGCGCGCTTCCACGGCATCGAGTTCAAGCATCGCCGAACGTGATTGCGGGCGCACGCCGATCCAGCGTACCCGACCTTGTTGCGGCACCTCGGCGATCAGCTCCTGCAGCGGGCTCACAGGCTGATCCCGACGTCGAACACAATGCTGCGCCCCAGGTTGCTGCGCAAGAAGTCCGGAGCATCCGGGTGAGCGAACAGCACGCGGGCGAAAGTCGGCCCAACCAATGACAGCGAACGCCAGCCCTGGCGCAGGTATTCGGTTGGTGGCGGGAAATGGCTGTTGAGGTCCAGCACTTCGCGTTTGAGGCTGGCGAAGGCAATGATGTCCAACTCACCCAGATCCATGCCGCGCTCTTTGTAGTTGTGCGCTTTTTTGCGCAAGGTCGGCGCCAATCGCAGCAAGAACTCGTTGGCGGGGATGCGTCGTGGCTTGGCCTCGCGGCGCACCAGTTGGCTCAGGGAGAACGCGCTGCGTCGGCGTTGCAGCTCGTCGCGCCATTCATCGTTGAGGCGCCGGCCCTCGTCGAGCACGAAGAACACCTCGAAACTGGCATCGCGAAACAACACATCCGGCGGCTCCCCGGCGGGGGCGAACTCATCGGCGCGATAGGGAATGTTCAAGCCTTGCAGCAGGCGCTGGCAGACCCAACGCTCACGCTCCCATTTGCGGGCATTGGACAGAAACGCGTTGGCTTGCTCGGCCGCGATGGTCAGCAGGCGTAAATAATCTGAGTCATCCATAGGCCCAAGCTTAGCGTTCAAATGTGATCGCAAAGAAGACAATTTGTCGAAGAGGCTCATAGCCTTCCGTTCCCATGCCCGTTCCAGGGCCCTGCACAAAACGGATAGTGGTCTGCGCTCACTGGCTATTGCCACGTATCGGACGGCTCTACCCTCGGCTGTACGGACGTAAGCCGTGTTACCGCCGCTCTAAAAAAACAACAACAAGAGATAAATGCCATGCGCAAGATCGACGTACATGAGGTTATCGACAACGCTCGCTTCAACCGCTTTCACTGGATGGTGCTGTTCTGGTGTGCCCTGATCATCATCTTCGACGGTTACGATCTGGTGATCTACGGCGTGGTCTTGCCGATGCTGATGAAAGAGTGGGGGCTCAGTCCTCTGCAAGCCGGTGCACTGGGCAGTTATGCACTGTTCGGCATGATGTTCGGCGCGCTGTTCTTCGGTCCGCTGTCGGACAGGATCGGCCGCAAGAAAGCCATCACCATCTGCGTGATGCTCTTCAGCGGTTTCACCGTGCTCAATGGTTTCGCCCGTAACCCCACCGAGTTCGGCCTGTGTCGCTTCATTGCCGGGCTCGGCATTGGCGGCGTGATGCCTAACGTCGTGGCGCTGATGAACGAGTACGCGCCGAAAAAAATCCGCAGCACGCTGGTCGCGATCATGTTCAGCGGTTACTCGGTGGGCGGCATGCTGTCCGCCGGGCTGGGCATTGTGCTGATCCCGAGTTTCGGCTGGCAGTCGGTGTTTTACGTGGCGGTCCTGCCGCTGCTGTTGTTGCCGCTGATCATGTACTTCCTGCCCGAATCGGTGGGCTTCATGTTGCGTCAGGGGCGCAATGAAGACGCACGCAACATTCTGCAGCGCATCGACCCGGCCTACGTCGCACAAACCTCTGACCAATTGTACATGGCCGAAGTGAAAGGCACGGGCACCCCGGTGTTGCAGCTGTTCCGTGACGGCCGTGCGCTGCGCACGCTGATGCTGTGGCTGGCGTTTTTCTGCTGCCTGTTGATGGTGTATGCGCTGAGTTCCTGGCTGCCGAAACTGATGGCCAACGCCGGTTACAGCCTGGGTTCGAGCCTGTCGTTCCTGCTGGTGTTGAACTTCGGGGCGATCTTCGGCGCGGTCGGGGGCGGGGTGCTGGGCGACAAACTCAATCTGCCGCGGGTGCTGTCGGTGTTTTTCGCCATGGCGGCGGTGTCGATCACCCTGTTGGGCTTCAACAGCCCGATGCCGGTGTTGTACCTGCTGATCGCCATTGCCGGTGCCACCACCATTGGCTCGCAGATTCTCTTGTACGCCTGCGCCGCGCAGTTCTACTCCATGACGATTCGTTCGACCGGCCTGGGCTGGGCCTCGGGCATTGGGCGCAACGGGGCCATCGTCGGTCCGCTGCTGGGTGGCGCCTTGCTCGGGATCAGCCTGCCCCTGCAGCTGAACTTCATGGCGTTTGCCTTGCCCGGTGCGGTGGCGGCCCTGGCCATGACCGTGTTCGCCATCAGCAGCCGACGTAGCGCTGCTGGCGTCAACCCAGCGTTGTCAGCGACCGGTGCCTGAATCATGAAAGCGTTTTTCCAGGACTTCTCGTTGTCAGCCGCCGTGGCTGGATTCATTGCCACGGTGATTTCCTACGCTGGCCCGTTGGTGATCATCTTTCAGGCGGCAGAAGCGGCACATCTTTCGCGGGAAGTGTTGTCATCCTGGATCTGGGCGATCTCCATCGGCAGCGCCGTGCTCGGCATCGGTTTGAGCCTGCGCTACCGCGTTCCGGTGATCATCGCCTGGTCGGCGCCGGGTTCGGCGTTGCTGGTGACACTGTTGCCGGACATTTCCATGGCAGAGGCGGTGGGGGCTTATCTGGTCAGCAGCCTGATCATTTTCGTGGTCGGCATCTCGGGGGCTTTCGACCGGATCATCAGCAAGCTGCCCGCCGCCATCGCGGCGGCGATGCTGGCGGGGATCCTGTTCAGTTTCGGCACCGGGCTGTTCGTGTCGATGCAACACAAGCCGCTGCTGGTCCTGGCGATGTTTGCCACGTACCTGATCTGCAAGCGTGTGATGCCGCGTTATGCAGTGATGATGGTGCTGCTGGTGGGCTGTTCGATTGCCGCGTTCACCGGTGATTTGCATCGTGAAGCGCTGGTGATCGGCCTGGCCACGCCGGTGTGGATCACGCCTGAATTCAGCCTGGGCGCGATCCTGAACATCGCCTTGCCGCTGGTGATGGTGGCGCTGACCGGTCAGTTCGTGCCCGGCATGGCGGTGCTGCGAGCCAGTGGATATCCGACGCCGGCGAGCCCGATCATCGCCAGCAGCGCGCTGGGCACGGCACTGCTGGCGCCGTTCGGTTGCCATGGACTGAATCTGGCGGCGATCACCGCGGCGATCTGCACCGGTCGCGAAGCCCACGAGGATCCTCGCAAGCGCTATGTGGCCGGGGTCGTCGGCGGCCTGTGCTACCTGCTGTTGGGGATCTTCGGCGCCACGCTGGTCTCGCTGTTTTCAGCGTTCCCCAAAGAGTTGATCGCGGCGCTGGCCGGGCCAGCCCTGTTCGCAGCCATTGCCGGCGCGTTAACGGGCGCGATGGCGGTGCCGAGCGATCGTGAAGCCGCGCTGGTGACCTTCCTGGTCACGGCTTCGGGCATGTCGTTGTTCGGTTTGTCCGCAGCGTTCTGGGGGCTGATTTTCGGCATGGTCACCCATGTGCTGTTGAGCGCCCGTCGTCCCTTTCCCCGTCGCAAATCCACTGCAACTGAAGTCCTTCAACCAGTCGATCAATAACAATAAGAGAAAAACGATGAATCAGATTCTCCCAACAACCGGTTCGGCGTTGTCCCTGGCTGTCGTCTCGAGTTTATCCACAGGTGCGATGGCCGCTGAAAAAGGCTTTATCGAAGACACCACCGCGACGTTGCAGGCGCGCAATTATTACTTCAGTCGCGACTATTCCGACATCGTCGGCGCCAACCAGCAATCGAAGGCTGAAGAGTGGGCACAGGGTTTCATCCTCAATGTGAAGTCCGGATACACCCAGGGCACCGTCGGGTTTGGGGTGGACGTCATTGGCTTGCTCGGCCTCAAGCTCGACAGTGCCCCGGACCGGACCAATACCGGTTTGCTGCCGGTGCAGGGCGACGGCCGCGCGGCGGACAACTACAGCCGCCTGGAGGGCGCGTTGAAGATGCGCTATTCCAAAACCGAACTGAAAGTCGGTGAGCTGCAACCCAATCTGCCGGTGTTGGTATTCAGTGATATTCGTCTGCTGCCACCCAGTTATCAGGGCGCAAGCATCACCGCCAACGAGATCAATGGCCTGACGCTGCAGGGTGGTCACTTGAGTTCAACCAGCCTGCGCAACGAGGCTGGCGACGAAAAGATGCAAGCAATGCTGGGGCACGTGCCGCAGCGCCAGGTCAGCAGTGACGGTTTCAATTTTGCCGGCGCTGATTATGTCTTCAACGACAAGCGCAGCTCGATCAGCGCCTGGTACGGGCAACTGGAAGATATCTACAACCAGCGTTTTCTGGGTTTAAAGCACAGTGAGCCGGTGGGCGACTGGATCCTCGGCGCCAACCTCGGTTACTACGACTCGCGCGAGGACGGCAACAAACTGCTGGGTAACATCGACAACCAGGCGTTCTTCTCGTTGCTGTCGGCCAAGCGTGGCGGCCATACGTTTTACGTCGGCTATCAGGGCATGTTCGGTGACAGTGCGTTCCCACGGGTGTTTGCCAACATCTCGCCGTTGGGCAACGAAGTGCCGACCTATGAGTTCGCCTTCACCGATGAACGTTCCTGGCAGGCGCGCTACGACTACGACTTCGCGGCGCTCGGCGTACCGGGGCTGACCAGCACCGTGCGCTACATCAGCGGCAATAACGTCGATACCGGCAAGGGCTATGAAGGCAAGGATCGCGAGCGTGACCTGGATATCGGCTATGTGTTGCAGAGCGGCAGCCTCAAAGGCCTTGGCATCCGTGTGCGCAACGCGATGGCACGTTCCAACTACCGCAGTGATATCGACGAGAACCGCTTGATCCTCAGCTACACATGGACCTTGCTGTGAGCCTGGCGATCACAGGTTGCTGGTGCAATCACCCATGACGTTGTAGGTCACGCGATGGGCCTGTCCTTGATGATCAATGTATTCCATGGTCGCCGGTACAACCCCGCACGCAGTCGCCGTGTCGGACACCGAAACCACCTTGGCGATGTCCAGTGGCTGCGCCGGGTTGTACAGGACCGCGAGGGGCTCGTTGTCGGCGGCCATGGCCGAGGTGGCGATGACGGTCAGCAACAGGCTGATCAACGTTTTCATATTGGCATGCTCCGTGTCGGATTCGATGTCTGAATTTTAGTCTTTGCCACCGACGGATAAAGGGGCGAACCAGGGATGCAGCCTTACATAAAACGTAACAGTCATCGCCCTATCCTTCGCGACGTTTTCTCGATGGCAAGGTCCGTACCCGGGTGGACTTTCTCAAGTCAGAGCTACCGAAGCTGTTCGCCGAAGATGACGCGGTGATGAGCGATCCGCGGCATTGGGCTTGAAGTCGAAGGGCGGGCGAGTGGCGGTGTAGACTGAAGGTCTGTTGTTCTTCGCCTGGGAGGCGCGCGTAGCCATGATCGGTGCAGAGTTGCTGTCATCGCAAACCCTTGCGGTCGGCTGGCTGATCTATGTGCCGGTGTTGATCTGGGCGATCTGTCGCGCGCCGTGGGTTGAGCTGTTCACCGACAGCCGTCGTCAGCATCTGCTGTTCGGAACGGTGTTTGCGCTGTTTCTGTTGTGGCTGGTGCGGCGCGACTTTGATACCGGCGTGTCTTACCACTTCATCGGCATGACAGCGGTGACGCTGCTGCTGGACTGGCCGTTGGCGCTGGTTGGCGGGTTGGTTGCACAAACGGGGTTGGTGTTGCTCGGTCGACAGGACTTGGCGGCGGCCGGGGTCAATGGCGCGCTGTTGATTGCGCTGCCGGTGCTGGTCACCGAGTGCTGCGCCATTCTGGTGGAGCGGGCGCAGCCACGAAATCCCTTCGTGTATATCTTCGTTTCCGGATTTTTTGCGGCGGCGCTGTCGGCGTTGCTGTGCCTGCTGCTGGCGCTTTGGTTGCTGTGGTTCGACGAGCGTTTCGAGATGCCGTACTGGCTTGAGGATTTTGTCGGTTACCTGTGGCTGATCATTTTCCCCGAAGCGTTTATCAACGGCATGATCGTCAGTGCGCTGGTGGTGTTCTGCCCGGAGTGGCTGGAAACGTTCAACCGCACCCGTTACCTCTCGGCTCCCTGGAAGGACGACGATCCCAAGTCCTGATCCGCATCAAGACCTGGAATCGCCCATTCGATGGATCAGTGACGCGGGTCGAAGTCACCGCTGAACATCTCGTCCTCGGCATCGGGAGCCACCGGAATCTTGTGCTCTTCGGACGCCCAGGCACCCAGGTCGATCAGTTTGCAGCGGTCGGAGCAGAATGGCCGGAACTTGCTTTCGGCGGTCCATTCCACGGGGGCGCCACAGGTTGGGCATTCGACGGTTGTTGGTTGGCTCATGACTGGCCTCCACGCAAAGATAGATAAAAGTGATGCAGGCGTTCGACCTCGCTGTGCAGCCAGGCAAGGTCGCGGTCATTGACCACGACGTCGTCTGCATGGCTCACGCGATCCTGGCGGCTGGACTGGGCCTTGAGGATCGCCTGGACTTGCTGCTCGCTGGTCTGGTCACGTTGCAGGGTGCGTTCGATCTGCAATTGTTCGGGGGCATCGATCACCAGCACCCGTTGGGTCATGGCGTATTGTCCGGACTCGATCAGCAGCGGCGAAACAAGAATCGCATAAGGCGATTTTGCCAGCGCCAGGTGGTGAGCGATTTCCTCGCCGATCAGCGGATGCAGGAGGGCCTCCAGCCAGCGGCGCTCTTCAGGCACTTCGAAGATCAATTTGCGTAGCGCCGCGCGGTCCAGTTGCCCGTCGGCCTGCAACACGCCGGGGCCGAAGTGTTCGGCGATTTGTGCCAGTGCCGGGCGGCCGGGTTCCACTACCCAGCGAGCGGCATGATCAGCGTCGACCACATGCACGCCCAGGTCGATGAAGTGTTGGGCGGCCGCGCTTTTGCCGCTGCCGATGCCGCCGGTCAGGCCGAGAATCCAGGGTTTTTCCACAGGGCTATTCATTTCAAACCGACAAACTGCCAATAGAGGTCGGTTATTTGACCACCCCAGAGCAACGCAATCCAGCCGGCAATGGCCAGATAGGGGCCGAAAGGGATCGGCGTCGAGGTTTTTGCGTTGCGCCAGCGCAGCAGTATCAGCCCGATAATGGCACCCACCAGCGAGGACAGCAGGATGGTCAGGGGCAAAATCTGCCAGCCACCCCAGGCGCCCAGCATCGCCAGCAGCTTGAAATCGCCGTAGCCCATGCCGTCCTTGCCTGTGACCAGCTTGAACAGCCAGAACACCGACCACAGCAGGCCGTAGCCGGCAATCGCCCCCCAAAGCGCCTCGTGCAACGACACGAACAGGCCGAAGCTGTTGACGATCAACCCCAGCCATATCAACGGCAGCACCAGTACGTCCGGCAATATCTGATGTTCGGCGTCGATCAGGCTCATCGCCAGCAACCCCCAGCTCAGGATCAGCACCAGGGCGGCTGGCCAACCGAAGCCAAAGTGCCAGGCCACAAACGCCGACAACAGACCGCAGGCCAGTTCGGTCAACGGATAGCGCGGGCTGATCGCTGCCGCACAGGCTGAGCAGCGGCCGCGTAAAAACAAATAACTGAGCAGCGGGATGTTTTCCCAGGCGCGGATGCGGTGACCGCAGTGCGGGCACTGGGAGTGGGGCAGCAACAGGTTGTAAGTCGGCAGTGGCGTTTCGCCACGCAGGCCGAGAATGTCATGGGCCTGCTCGCGCCAGTCGCGTTCGAGCATTTTCGGCAGGCGCCAAATCACGACATTGAGAAAACTGCCGACCAGCAGACCGGTGATGCCTGCGAGAACGACAAAGGCCAGCGCAGAGTGAATCAGGATTTCATTCAAGGGCATGTCAGATCGCTGAGCCAAGTTGGAAGATCGGCAGGTACATGGCAACTACCAGTCCACCGACGATAACACCCAGCACCACCATGATGAACGGCTCCATCAGACTGGTGAGGTTATCGACCATGTTATCGACGTTGTCTTCGTAGAACCCCGCGACTTTGTCGAGCATAGCGTCCAGGGTGCCGGACTCTTCGCCGATTGCAGTCATTTGTATCGCCATGTTCGGAAAGACGCCGCAGGTGCGCATGGCGAAGTGCAATTGCATGCCGGTCGAGATGTCCTGCCGGATGCGCAATACCGCGTGCTTGAACACGACATTGCCGGTCGCACCGGCCACTGATTCCAGGGCCTCCACCAGCGGCACGCCGGCAGCGAAAGTGGTCGACAGTGTACGGGCGAACCGGGCCACGGCGGACTTGTGCATCAGGGTGCCCACCAGCGGCAGTTTCAGCAGCCAGGTGTCCATCCGGTCACGGAAGGCCGGGGATGTCCTGAGGGCGTGGCGCACGCCGAAGGCCGTTGTGACCAGCGCGCCAAGGACCACCCACCACCAGGCCTGCATGAATTGCGACAGGCCAATGACCATCACGGTGAAGGCCGGCAGTTCGGCGCCAAAGCCTTTGAACACGGATTCGAACTGCGGCACGACATTGACCAGCAGAATCCCGGTGACAATCGCCGCGACGAACACCACCACCAGCGGGTAGGTCATGGCTTTCCTGATCCTGGCCTTGAGGCTTTCGCTTTTTTCCTTGTAGGTTGCGACCCGCTCCAAAAGGGTGTCGAGGGCACCGGCCTGCTCGCCGGCATCCACCAGGTTGCAATACAGCTCATCGAAATACCGGGGCTTCTTGCGCAGGGCGGCGGCGAAACTGCTGCCTGCCGCAACTTCCTGTTTCAGTTCGTCCACCAGCTTGCGCATGGCCGGATTGTCGAAGCCTTCGCCGATGATGTCGAACGACTGCAACAACGGCACGCCGGCCTTCATCATCGTCGCCATTTGCCGGGTGAACAGGGCAATGTCCTGGGCCTTGATGCGCTTGCCCATGTCGAAAACCGAAGGGTTTTTCTTGCGCACCTTGCCGGGACTGATGCCTTGCTTGCGCAGTTTCGCCTTGATCAGCGCCGGGTTTTGAGCGCTGAGTTCGCCGGTCACTTTTGTGCCTTTGCGGTCGATGCCTTCCCATGCATACACGCTGATTTTCGCTGCCTTGACCGCCATGTTCAGTCCTGGGTATTCCGATTGAACTGCTCTTATAGCCTAGTCAAGGGACGGGGCCAAACCCACTCGGTGAGGTGACAAAAAACGTCATATAGTGCTGATCCTGGTAGTAGGTAATGGCTTTGCGGGCCACCAAGCCCCTGCCAACAGGGGCTTCTGGCCTTGGCACAGGCTGTGCTGCCATGGGGCAGGTCATGAGCCTTCGACTCATGCATGGAGCTTGTACATGAACAATCAGAAAGGTTTTACCCTGATCGAGTTGCTCGTCGTGGTGGCGATCATCGGGATCCTGGCAACACTGGGCCTGCCGATGTATTCCAAGTACCAGGCCCGGGCCAAGGTCACGGCGGCACTGGCCGAGCTGACTGCAATGAAGGTGCCGTTCGAGGATGTGATCAACCAGGGGGAAAACCCGACAATTGCCAATGTGGCACCCGCTGGCAAGGCATCGACCAACCACTGCGCCCTGTCTGTGACGGCTACAACGCAGGCGGGAGCGGGATCAATCGTTTGTACGTTGCGCAATGCCCCGGGGGTGGTCCAGGACAAAACCGTTACCCTGACACGGGACGAAACCAAAGGTTGGTCATGCAAGAGCAGCGTTTCCGAGGACTACTTGCCTAAAGGTTGTTCCGGGTCTGCGGCATGAAGTGCTGAATCAAGTCCCCGCTTTTGCGGGGTTTTTTCTGTTTGTCGACCTGTCGTCAAATGCTGCAGATAAAGCTCAGAAATTTCAGCATCTTAGGAACTTTCCATAAACCCGCAACTTGCATGCAGAGTTTGTGCTTCTCGTGCATTTTGCATGATTTCGAAATTTGGCTGATTTTATAACTTGTTGATTTATAAAGCTTTGTTCTTTGTTTCAAAGTTGGCATAGCGTTCGCAATATCCCAGATAACCCTGCCGGCAAGACACCCGGCAGACTTTCCGAAAAACAGGAGTTACTCGTATGAAGAAGTTCGCTATCACTGCCGCTGCTGCTACCGCGCTGACCCTGACCATGGCCAACGCCGCGTTTGCTCAAACCACCCAGGCAACCCAGTCGCCAATGGTGCTGGCTGCCGGTGAAATGACCGAAGCGAAAGAAGCTACTTCCGATACCTGGATCACCACCAAAGTCAAAGCTGACCTGATGACCGAAAAAGGCATTCCAGGTAGCGACATCAAGGTTGAAACCAACAAAGGCGTGGTATCGCTGTCGTCGACCACCGCCGTGACCGATTCGCAAAAAGAAATGGCTGTGGCCATCACCAAGAAAATCAAAGGCGTCAAGGCGGTCTCCGCTGACGGCCTCAAAGCCGAGTAAGGCAAGACTTCTCGCCTGGACCGGGAGAAGGCGCGACAGACGGGCAGAGTCATACGCCTGTTGCAACCTGAGAGTTCATGCGAAAGGCCATAAGGATGTGGCCGTCACAGGCCCCGTGCATTTTTGCCGGGGCCTGTTCTATGTGTGGCGCTGAAAATCAATTGTGGGAGCGAGCTTGCTCCGGGCGGCGTTCCGACGATGACAGCCTTTCAGGCGACATCGATGTCGACTGTTTGGTCGCCATCGCGAGCAGACTCCAGCCGCCGATACATCACTCGGCATCCAGATGCATCGGCGTCACCACGCGGCCGTCGCTTTGCGCTTCGCCCAGATTGGCGTCGATGAAGTACACCCGGTCATCTTCCAACTGGGCCTTGTCGACCAGGTAATCCTTGATGCTGCTGGCGCGTTCCTGGCCCAGTTGACGCAACAGCACGTCGCTGGAGCTCCAGAACTTGATCACCTCGGCACGCATTTTCGCGGTGCGCTCTTCCTTGCCCAGATCCTTCCATTCGGCGGGGGGCTGGGTTTTCAGGCGGGTGCGGTAGATACCTTCGAGCAGCGGGCCTTTTTCCCCGTCCGGCACTTCCAGCAACGAAGCCTGGGCCGGGACCTTGTCACCGCGGCGCTGGAGCATTTTGTAGTAGTTGTACTGGTATTCACGTTCCAGGCGTTGTTCGGCGATCAGCGGGCCATCGCTGCTCTGGGCGGCGGTGCCTTCGATTTCCAGGCGCAGGGTCGGACGCTCCTTGAGCGCCTTGGACAGTTTGTCCAGGGCGCCTTCGGCGTCCTTGCCCAATTCGCTGGAACCCGCTGCAAATGAAACGCTGCCCAGGTCTTCCGAGCCACCACCGTTGACCAGCCCGCCAATCAGTTTGAACGGTGCTGCCGCGGCTTTGACGACCAGGTTGCGCAGGGTCTGCCAGATAATCGGCATGACGCTGAACTGAGGGTTGTTCAGATCGCCGCTGACCGGCAGTTCGATGGAGATCTTGCCGTCGACGTCCTTGAGCAAGGCAACGGCCAGTTTCAACGGCAGGCTCACGGCATCCGGGCTGTCGACTTTTTCACCCAGTTCCAGTTGTTCGACCACCACTTTGTTTTCGGCTTTGAGCTGACCCTTGGTGATCTGGTAGTGCAGGTCGAGATTAAGCCGGCCCTTGCGGATACGGTAGCCGGCGAACTTGCCGGAGTAGGGCGTCAGCGTGGTCAGTTCCACGCGTTTGAAGCTGGTGGCGATGTCGAGGCTGGCCATCGGGTCGAACGGATTGACCGAGCCCTTGATGGTCACCGGCGCGTAGCGATCGACCTTGCCCTTGACGTCGACACTGGCCGGTTTCGGCTGACGGCTGTCGATGGTGCCGATCTGCCCGTTGAGTTGCTGGATGGCGGTGGCGAAGTTCGGGGTCAGGCTGAAGTCGGCGAAGTTGGCCGAACCGTCATTGATGAAAATGCCGCCGATGTGGATGCCCAAGGGTTTTTCGTTGCTGGCCGGTTTGTTCGCTGCCGGTTTTGCCGCGGAGTCCGCCGGCTGGGGAACCAGCAGGTCATCGATGTTGGTGGTGCGATCATCGTTGATCATGAAGCGCGCATAGGGCTGGAACAGGTTGATCTTGTCGATCGACAGGCTGTCCCCATGCTGATAGTTCAGGCCTTCGACCACGACCTGTTGCCACTTGAGGAAGTCGCGGGTTTTCAGGGTATCCAGGGTATGGAGCTGATCGACCTGGGCGCGGCCGGTGACGTTGAACGCCAGGGGTTCGGTGCTTTTCAGGTCGACCGCCAGATCGCTGCCGAGCATGCCGCTGCGCAGTTCCAGGCGAATGAACGGTGTGATGTAGGACTGGGCAACCCGCAAGTCGATGTCCTTGGTCTGTACCTTCAGTCTGGCGCTGACCGGAGCCAGGTTGACCTCGCCGTCGGCCATGATCTTGCCTTGCTTGCCCACGCCGCTATCGAGCTTGAGGGTAAAGGGTGAACCGTTGAGGCTGTCGAAGTTTTGCAGGTCAAGGTTCAGCGGACCCAGTTCCAGGGCGACAGCAGGTTGTGCCTTGCGGTCCGCCAGATGCACCTGGTAGTCGCGCAGTTGCACATCCTTGAGCAGCACCTGCCAGGGTTTGTCTGGGGTGGCCGGTTCAGGTTTCGGTGAGTCTGCCGCCGCCGGAGTGCTGGTCGGTTCGACATCTGCCTTGGCTTTGGCGGTGGGTTTTGACGGTTGGCTGGCGAACAGTTTCTGCCAGTCGAGTTGGCCGTCCGACTCCAGCGCGGCCCAGGTTTCCAGTTTGTGGCTGCGGATCTTGCCGACCACCACTTGCTGTTTGGCCAGGTCCACGGTGGTTTCGCTGACGTCCAGGCGCTCAAGCTTTACCAGCGGTCGGCCATCCGGCGCCTTGATCGCGAAGGGGGCGATGCTGACCGCTACATTGCTTAGCAGCAGCTCGGTTTCCTTGGTCAGGTTGAGTTTGTAGTCGGTGCTGATGCTCATGACGCCGTTTTCGAGATCCAGTGGCACGGCATCGCGCACATAGGGCCAAAAGGCTTTCATCTTGCCATCAGTGATTTTCAGCTTACCTTCGGAGGCGATCGGGATCAGGCTGAAGTTGCCGGTCCAGTCGATCTGTCCGCCATTGGGGCCGACGGCCACCAGGGTCATGTCGGCGCTGTCATCGGGCAGGGTGCTGAGGTTCTTCAGCTCGAAATCGAGTGTGTCGTAGAGAAACTCGATGGGTTCGCTGGGCCGGGCATCTTCAAAGTGTACGGCGCCGCCCGCCAGTTTGATCCGCTCGATGCGCAGCGGAAACGGCTTGGCATCAGGGTCGGCCGGCGTGGGTTCGCTCTCTGGTAGCTTGAACAGCCCGAGCAGGTTGAGTTTGCCGTCCTTGCTGAACAGGATTTCGGTCTTGGGCTTGGTCAGCTCGACATCAGACAGGTGCACCGCCTTGGTCCACAGGCTGTCGAATTGCAGATTGGCGTACAGGCGCTCGAAACCGACCTGTTCCTTGCCGGGTTCGCCGATGTTCAAGCCCCAAAGGGTCAGTTCAAGGCTGAACGGATTGAATTCGATCCGCTGGATGGTCGCGGGTGTAGTGGCGTAGCTGGCCAGTTGCTGGTTGGCAACGCGCAACGCGACACCCGGTAAAATCAGAAAACCCAGCAAGCTGTAGAGGGCCAGAGCAGTCAACAAGGCGCCAATGGCGCGAATCAATCCTTTGTACATGTGCGGCTTCATCTGTCTGAATCGGAGAGCCTTGGAGTATGGCATGCGTTTCCGGTTCCGAAGTGATCGGCCTGTTCAGGAAATTTCAGATTTCTCCGAGGACGGTCAGAGCTGAAGAATCAGGGTTTTCAGCGGTGGCTGTTGATCCAACGACGGAAAATCGGCGCCTGGCTTCATCACGGTCCATTCACGCACCGGCCGTCCGGCCTTTTCCGCGCAACGCAAAACCTGTTCGCGCCAGTCGTCCATGCTGACTTTTGCCAGGTTGTTGCAGCAGATCAGCACGCCGTTGTCGGCGGTGGTCAACAAGGCGGGTTTGAGCAGGCTTTGGTAGTCGCGCAGCAGGTCGACGGTGCCGAACGCGCTCTTGGCCCAGGCTGGAGGGTCCAGCAGCACCAGATCGTACTGGCGCTGTTCCAGGCGCTGATAGCTCGGCAGCTTTTGCCCGCGGCGCTGGCTGATCGGCAGCCCGGCCAGTTGGCGAATGGCCGGGAAGTAGTCGGACTGGATAAATTCCATGGTCGGCAACTGCGGGTTGAGTTGGCCGTTCTCCCGACCGACCGCCAGGTTGCCTTCGGCGAAGTCCAGGTTGCACACCTCGCGCGCGCCACCGGCGGCAGCACTGAGGCCGACACCACAGGTGTAGGCGAACAGGTTCAGCACGCTTTTGTTCTTGCTGTGATCCTTGACCCAGCCGCGGGTGTTGCGCAGGTCGAGGAACAGCAGCGGGTCCTGTCCGGCATGGCGCCCTCGCACCCGATACTTCAGGCCCCACTCGTGGCCGACCAGGTCTTGCAGGGCGGCTTCGTCGGCGCGGTAGACGATGTCTTCGCGATCGATGCGCGAGTTGCCACGGGAGCGGTCGTTGTAGACCAGCAGGGTTTCAAAACCCAGGTATTGATTGATCGCTTCGTGCAGTTGCAGCAGCGTCTCGCGCTCCAACGCCTGGTGGAAACTTTGCACCAGCAATTGCGGGCCGTAGCGGTCGATGGTCAGGCCACCGGCGCCTTCCTGGCTGCCGTGGAACAGGCGATAGCAATCGGTACCTTGCTGGTGCAGTTCGGCGAGCAGGTCCTGGCGTTGATCGAGGGCGGCGCGCAGCGCCTGATTCAAGGAAGACATGCTGGGCGCCTTGCAGGAGGGAATTGGGCGCGGGAGTTTAACAGTTTTGGCGCGGGACTCGACTTGCTCGCGAAGCTTTTGATCTTTGTTCTTTCTAAGTAATCCCCATCCGCCGTTTAGCCCGCTGCACTGACCCGTTACGCACCGCCCAGCGCAGCATCGGCGCACTGCGATTGACACTGGCGCGGATCAGCTTGCGTTGCAGCGGGTTCTGGCTGACGCCGAGCATGTCGCTGGCCCAGTCCGGCAGCAGGTCGATCCCGGCCTGCATCATCAGGCCGCCGAAGGGCTTGGCCAGACGGCTGGGGGCGGGGGCGTTCAATAGCAGGCGCAGCACTTCGCGACTGCGTTCATCGCACAACAATTGCGGGCGAACACGCTCAAGGTAATCGGAAATTTCCTGCCGTGAACGGGGCACATCACGCGCCCCAAGACGTTCGGCAACCAAGGCAATCTCGGCGTAATAACGATCCTGATCCGCGAGGGGCAAATGTGGATTGCGATAGCGCAAATGCGCGGCGAGGAAGTTGCTGACTTCCGCGACGTGCACCCAGGTCAGCAGATCAGGATCGCTGGCTGCGTAAGGGCGCCCATCCGGTGCCGTGCCGGTCACTTGCAGGTGAATGGTGCGGACTTTTTCGATCAACCAGTCGGCATCCTGTCGAGAACCGAAGGTGGTGCCGGAGATGAACTGCCCGGTGCGGCGCAACCGGCCGAGCATGTCTTCACGAAAGTTCGAATGGTCCCAGACCCCGGCCAATGCCAGCGGGTGCAGGGCCTGCAGCATCAGGGCGCTGATGCCACCGATCAGCATGCTGCTGAAATCGCCATGGACTTGCCAGCTCACCGAGTCCGGCCCGAACAGCCCGGGGTCGCCCTTGGGGTTTTCCAGGTCGAGTTTGCCCAAAGACAAACCGGTCAGGCTCATGATCTGGGTTTCGATGCGGGTGCGGATGAATTCCATGGCCACTCAGTGATGAAAGAGGAGGGCGCGGCCACTGGCCGCGCCTGTAGGTTACTGATTCAAGCGCTTGTCGATCAGCCCTTGCACCACGCTCGGGTCTGCCAGGGTCGAAGTATCACCCAGACTGTCCAGTTCATTGCAGGCGATCTTGCGCAGGATGCGCCGCATGATCTTGCCTGAGCGGGTTTTCGGCAAGGCCGGGGCCCACTGGATCAAGTCCGGTTTGGCGAAACTGCCGATTTCCTTGCTGACCAGGGCCAGCAATTGCTTCTTCAGTTCATCGTTGGTTTCGACGCCGTTCATGGGCGTGACGAAGACATAGATGCCCTGGCCCTTGATGTCGTGGGGATATCCGACCGCAGCGGCTTCGGCGATGCTCTCGTGCAGCACCAGGGCGCTTTCCACTTCGGCGGTGCCGATACGGTGGCCGGACACGTTGATCACATCGTCGATGCGCCCGGTGATCCAGTAGTCGCCATCTTCATCGCGCCGTGCGCCGTCACCGGTGAAGTAGTAGCCGGGGTAGGGTTTGAAGTAGGTGTCGACCATGCGTTGCGGGTCGCGATAGACACTGCGGATCTGCGCCGGCCAGCTGGATTTTATGGCCAGTACGCCGCTGCCGGCGCCCTTGATTTCCTTGCCTTGCTCGTCGAGCAGCACCGGTTGCACGCCGAACATCGGTTGTGTCGCACAACCGGGCTTGATCCGCTGGGCACTGACCAGCGGGCTGAGCATGATGCCGCCGGTTTCGGTCTGCCACCAGGTATCGACGATCGGGCAACGCTCTTGGCCGACCTCATGGAAATACCATTCCCAGGCTTCCGGGTTGATCGGCTCGCCGACCGTGCCGAGTAGCCTGACGCTGGCGCGGGATGTTTGCTTCAACGGTTCCGGGCCTTCGCGCATCAGTGCGCGCAGGGCCGTCGGGGCGGTGTAGAAAATGTTCACCTTGTGCTTGTCGATCACCTGCCAGAAGCGCGAGGTGCTCGGGTAGTTCGGCACGCCTTCGAAGATCAGCGTGGTCGCGCCGTTGGCCAGCGGGCCGTAGACGATGTAACTGTGGCCAGTGACCCAGCCGACGTCGGCGGTGCACCAGAAGACTTCGCCGTCGCGGTAGTCCAGCACGTACTTGAAGGTCATCGCTGCTTGCAGCAGGTAACCGCCGGTGGTGTGCAGCACGCCTTTGGGTTTGCCGGTGCTGCCGGAGGTGTAGAGGATGAACAGCGGGTCTTCGGCGTCCATCGGCTCGGGCGGGCAATCGGCGCTGGCTTCGCTCAGTGCCTGCTGGTACTTGATGTCTCGTCCTTCGACCCGGTTCGCCGACCCCTTGCTGCGCTCGACCACCAGCACGGTGCTCACGTCCGGGCAGCTTTGCAGCGCCTTGTCGACGTTCTGCTTGAGTGGCACGACCTTGCCGCCGCGCACACCTTCATCGGCAGTGATCACGGTGCGGCAGTCGGCGTCGAGAATGCGGTCGCGCAACGAGTCCGGGGAGAAACCGCCGAACACCACCGAGTGCACCGCGCCGATGCGGGTACAGGCCAGCATGGCGTAGGCCGCCTCGGGAATCATCGGCATATAGATGCACACACGGTCGCCTTTTTTCACGCCACGGCTTTTCAGCACGTTGGCCAGGCGACAGACGTTTTCATGCAGTTTTTTGTAGGTGATCGATGTCGAGTCGGCAGGGTCGTCGCCTTCCCAGATGATGGCGACCTGATCGCCGCGTTTCTCCAGGTGCCGGTCGATGCAGTTATAGCTGACGTTCAACTGCGCGCCGGCAAACCAGGTGGCTTCACCGGTTTTCAGGTTGTAGCGCTGGACGGTTTCCCAGGGGGCGCTCCAGTCGAGAAAACGCGTGGCCTGTTCGGCCCAGAAGGTGCTGGGGTGTTCGATGGATTGGCGGTACAGGCGCTGATAGTCGTCTTGACTCAATTGCGCGGCCCGGCGGACGGCATCGGCTTTGGGGAACGTGCTGATATCGAACATGACGGTTCCTTATTCTTGTTTTGCGACAAAGATAAAGATGCGCCGAGAGGTCAAAGGGTTCAAGAGGGGAGCTGTGCGACCCTCGTAGGAGCTGCCGAAGGCTGCGATCTTTTGACGTTGCTTTGAAGATCAAAAGATCGCAGCCTTCGGCAGCTCCTACAGTGATAGTGCACGCCACCGTTTTTGCAGTAAACCCGGTGCCGTTTGAAGGGGCGGGCTAACCGCCCCTTCAGCCGATCACCCGCGGTGACGACCACGGAAGTAATTGATCAGCCCTTGGGTCGAGGCGTCCTCGGCCGGGGTTTCTTCGCTGCCGACCAGGCGGTTGTAGACGCCTTTGCCCAGCTCTTTGCCCAGCTCAACACCCCACTGGTCGAAAGCATTGATGCCCCAGATCACGCTTTGCACGAAGACTTTGTGCTCGTACATCGCCACCAGAGCGCCGAGGCGACGCGGGCTGATGCGCTCGACCACCAGGGTGTTGCTCGGACGGTTGCCCGGGATCACCTTGTGTGGCGCGAGTTTTTGCACTTCGGCGTCACTCATGCCTTTGTCGCGCAGTTCGGTTTCGGCCTCGCCAAGGGTCTTGCCGAGCATCAGCGCCTGGCTCTGCGACAGGCAGTTGGCGTACAGCCACTGGTGGTGGTCGGACACCGGGTTGAAGCTGACGATCGGCACGATGAAGTCAGCCGGGATCAGTTGGGTGCCCTGGTGCAGCAACTGGTGGTAGGCGTGCTGACCGTTGCAGCCGACACCGCCCCAGATCACCGGCCCGGTGTCGGTGGACACGGGCTTGCCGTCCTGGCGCACGCTCTTGCCGTTGGATTCCATGTCCAGCTGTTGCAGGTGCTTGGTGATGTTGCGCAGGTAGTGATCGTACGGCAGGATCGCGTGGCTTTGCGCGCCCCAGAAGTTGCCGTACCACACGCCGAGCAAGGCCAGCAGCACCGGCATGTTCTGTTCGAACGGCGCGGTCTGGAAGTGCTGGTCCATGGTGTAGGCACCGGACAGCAACTCCTTGAAGTTCGACATGCCGATGGCCAGGGCAATCGGCAAACCGATGGCCGACCACAGCGAGTAGCGCCCGCCGACCCAGTCCCACATCGGGAAAATGTTTTCTTCGCGGATGCCGAACGCCACGGCGGCGGCGTTGTTGCTCGAAACCGCGATGAAGTGGCGATACAGCTCGGCTTCCGAACCACCCTGGGCCAGGTACCAGGCACGGGCGGCCTGGGCGTTCTTCAGGGTTTCAAGGGTGTTGAAGGATTTCGACGAGACGATGAACAGCGTGGTCTCGGCGCGCAGCTTCATGGCCAGTTCGTGGAATTCGCTGCCGTCGATGTTCGCCAGGTAATGGCAACGCACGCCTTTCTGGGCGTAGGACAGCAAGGCTTCGGACACCAGCTCCGGGCCGAGGAAGGAGCCGCCGATGCCGATGTTCACCACGTCGGTGATCGGCTTTTCGGTGTAGCCGCGCCACAGACCGTCGTGGATACGGCCGACGAGGTCGGTGATCTGGTTCAGCACCTTGTGCACTTCGGGCATCACGTTGACGCCATTGACCGACAGCTTGTCGCCGACCGGGCGGCGCAGGGCTGTGTGCAGGGCCGGACGACCTTCGGAAGAGTTGACGATTTCGCCATCGAACAGCGACTTGATCGCGCCCTTGAGGTCGACTTCGTTGGCCAGGCCCACCAGCAGATTGCGGGTCTCGGCGTTGATCAGGTTTTTCGAATAGTCGAGAAACAGGCCGCAGCTGCTGAGGGTGAATTGAGTAAAACGCTGCGGATCGGCATTGAAAGCTTCGCGCATGCTGAAATCCTGCATGGCTTGGCGGTGGTCATTCAGCGCTTGCCAGGCAGGCAGAGCGGTAACGTCGTGAGGAGTGCGGTAATACGCCATCGCTGCGGGTTTCCTTATTACTTGAACGGCCTTTTGAACACTAAAAATCCCGGAGCGCTGTGGGTGGGCGTTCCGGTCAACTGCGTCGACACGATTTCATGGCGCAGGGCGACTACAGTAAACCCCGCGCAATGATCTGTCTTGACTTTGTCTGACCTGTTTCCGGTACTTTTTTAACATCGAAGTTAGGAATGGTCCGACAAACGGAAGAGACAGGGATCGGATCAGGCGACCTGGACCGGAATGGCGTTGCTGGTGTGGCTCAGTTCATTGCCCGGTGCCATGTAGAGCATGCGCGGCTTGAAGTTGAGCAGTTCGGCTTCGCTGTAATGAGCGTAAGCGCAGATGATCACGCGATCGCCAACCTTGGCCTTGTGCGCGGCGGCGCCGTTGACCGAAATCATGCGCGAACCTTCTTCGCCACGGATGGCATAGGTGGTGAAGCGCTCGCCGTTGTCGACGTTGTAGATCTGGATCTGCTCGTACTCACGAATGCCGGACAGGTCCAGCCATTCGCCGTCGATGGCGCAGGAGCCTTCGTAATCGAGTACAGCGTGGGTGACTTCGGCGCGATGCAGCTTGGCTTTGAGCATGATGGCGTGCATGAGTATTTCCCAGGTCGGAATCGAACGGCGGGCAGTTTGCCCGATGGCTTGAGAGGCAGCAATAAGGTGTGGAAACTGCCGCAGATCGAATGTGGGAGCGGGCTTGCTCGCGAAGGCGTTGCGTCAGTCGACGTATGTGTCAGCTGACAGACCGTATTCGCGAGCAAGCCCGCTCCCACAGGGTATTGCAGTGTTTAGATTGGCGCGTCGAGGTTCAGGTGCAGGTTGTCGATCAACCGCGTCGTACCGAGGAACGCCGCCACCAGAATCACCAGGTCACGATCCTGCGCCGTCGCAGGGCGCAAGGTCAGGGCATGGCGGATTTCCAGATAGTCGGGACGCAGGCCGGCGGCTTCGAGCTGTTTGATCTGGGTGCCGATCAGCGCCGGGTAGTCGCGTTCGCCCTGCCTGATCGCTTCGCCGATCGCATTCAGCGTGCGATAAACCACTGGTGCCACAGCGCGTTGCTCTTCGCTGAGGAAACCATTGCGCGACGACAGCGCCAGGCCATCGGTAGCGCGCACAGTGGGCTCGCCGATGATCTGGATCGGCATGTTCAGGTCATGAACCAGCGCGCGAATCACCGCCAGTTGCTGGAAGTCTTTCTCGCCGAAAATCGCCAGGTCCGGCTGGACCATGTTGAACAGCTTGCTGACCACCGTCGCCACGCCTTCGAAATGCCCCGGACGGCTGGCACCGCACAGGCCTTCGGACAATTGCGGGACGCTGACGCGGGTCTGGCCGGCCATGCCGTCGGGGTACATCTCTTCAACGGTGGGGGCAAACAGCAGATGGCAACCGGCCTGGAGCAGTTTTTCCTGGTCGGCGGCAAGGGTGCGCGGGTACTTGTCGAGGTCTTCGCCAGCACCGAATTGCAGCGGGTTGACGAAAACGCTCGCCACCACGAAGTCCGCCCGTTGGGAGGCTTTGGTCACCAGCGCCACGTGGCCGCTGTGCAGGTTGCCCATGGTTGGCACAAAGGCGATGCGCTTGCCTTCGCCACGGGCACGGGCCACGGCGGCCCGCAGTTCGCGTACGGTTTTTACGGTGTTCATGCAGAGAATCCGTGTTCGATCCCAGGGAATGTTGCCGCTTTGACTTCAGTCACGTAGGCAATCAATGCAGCTTCAATGCTGGTTTGGCCAGTCATGAAGTTTTTCACGAATTTCGGCATGCGGCCGGTAATGGACAGGCCCAGCATGTCGTGCAGAACCAGCACCTGGCCATCGGTGCGATTACCGGCGCCAATACCAATCACCGGAATCTTCACCGCCTGGGTGATTTCTTCCGCCAGTTCGCTCGGGACGCACTCGAGCAGCAGCATTGCCGCGCCAGCCTGTTCCAGGGCGATCGCGTCGGCACGCATTTGCCGCGCCTGGTTTTCATTGCGACCCTGGACCTTGTAGCCGCCAAGGATGTTCACCGATTGCGGCGTCAGGCCCATGTGCGCACAGACAGGGATGCCGCGCTCGGCCAGCAGGCGGATCGAATCGGCCAGCCACAACGCTCCTTCGACCTTGACCATGTGCGCGCCGGCCTGCATCAACAGAGCGCTGTTGGTCATGGCTTGCTCGGTGGTGGCGTAGGCCATGAAAGGCAGGTCGGCGAGGATCAGGGCATCGCTGTTACCGCGTTTGACGGCGGCCACGTGATAAGCCATTTCGGAGGTAGTGACAGGCAAGGTGCTGTCGTGGCCCTGCAAAACCATGCCGAGGGAGTCGCCCACCAGCAGCACTTCGACGCCGGCCTGGTTGCAGGCGTGGGCGAAGGTTGCGTCGTAGCAGGTCAGCATGGTGATTTTTTCACCTTTTTGCTTCAGACCTTGCAGGGTGGTCAGGGTGATGGCTGGCATGAAAAGTTCCTCATTCAGGCGCTGTGGAAACTACTGCGAGTAACGCGCGTGATTCTTCGTTGAATACAGGCGCACGCTCTTTCGTCGTGCTTTTAAGGCCTGGATTGCGCCCTTGAACGCCGTGTAGGCGGCAGCGGGACGCCTATAGTCGTGAGGAGAACGAGGGAAGTCAATTGCGTGTGTTACCGCATTGTTACGGGTGGGGTGTTACCGGGGTAACTGATGCGATTCAGCAGCAGATATTGTGATCGACGCAAAACCAATGTGGGAGTGGTGTCACGCCGGGAGCAGGCGTTCCAACCCGACGAACGGGCAGGCTGCGAGTAATTCACTTAGCTCGCGGCCATCGGCCAGGCGCAGATCCGCAGGGGCCAGTTCCGCCAGTGGATACAGCACGAAGGCCCGTTCCTGCATGTGGTAATGGGGAACCTTGAGGCGTGGTTCGTCGATCAGGCGATCACCGAACAGCACGATGTCGAGGTCAAGCGTGCGCGGCCCCCAGCGCACAAGGCGCTCGCGACCCTGGCCGTTTTCAATGGCCTGTAAGGCATCGAGCAAATCCAGTGGCGCCAGCGTGCTATCGAGAGCGGCCACCGCGTTGGTGTAGCGCGGTTGTCCAGGCAGCAGCGAGTCGCTTTGATAAAACGCGGATACCCCGACCAGTTCCGTTTGCGGCAAGTGCGCCAGCGCCTCGACGGCGCTGCGCAATTGTTCGGCGGGGTCAGCCAGATTGCTGCCCATGCCGATGTAGATGCGTTCCATGGATTACTCGCCCGTGGTGCTCGAAGCGCCGGCAGCGCGTTTGCGCTTGGAACCACCGCTGCGGCGACGCTTGCGCGGGGCGCCGGTGCCTTCATCCTTGCCGCTGAGGTCGCGAATCATGTCGCGACGCTCGCTTTCATTGGCGTCCTGATAGTCAGTCCACCATTCACCCAGGCCATCGGTCTGCTCGCCGGCGCTTTCGCGTAGCAGCAGGAAGTCGTAGCCGGCGCGGAAACGCGGATTGTCCAGCAACAGATCGGCACGCTTGCCGCTGCGGCGGGGCAGGCGTTCCTGCATGTCCCAGATTTCGCGGATCGGCATGGTGAAGCGTTTCGGAATCGCGATGCGCTGGCACTGTTCGGCAATCAGCTCGTGCGCCGCTTCCTGCATCGCCGGAATCGGCGGCATGCCACGCTCCTGCAGGCGCAGGACGCGGGCCGGCAGGGCAGGCCAGAGCAGGGCTGCAAAGAGGAACGCCGGGGTTACCGGTTTGTTCTGCTTGATCCGCAGGTCGGTGTTGATCAGGGCTTCGCTGATCAGGGTGTGGGTGTACGTCGGGTTGTATTCCAGTGCTTCGGCGCTGGCCGGAAACAGTGGATCGAACAATTGCAGGTCGACCAGCATTTCAAACGTATCGGCGGCATGGCCGGAGAGGAACAGCTTGAGCACCTCTTCGAACAGGCGGGCCGACGGGATCTCGCGCAGCATCGGCGCCAGGCCGCGGATCGGCAGGGCGCTGTGTTTTTCGATGCCGAAGTTCAGCTTGGCGGCGAAACGCACGGCCCGCAGCATCCGTACCGGGTCTTCCTGGTAGCGTTGCGTCGGATCGCCGATCAGGCGGATCAGGTGATTGCGGATGTCGTGTACGCCGTTGGCGTAGTCGAGGATGCGTTCGCTGACCGGATCGTAATACAGGGCATTGATGGTGAAGTCGCGACGTTGCGCGTCTTCTTCCAGGGTGCCGTAGACGTTATCGCGCAAAATGCGCCCGCTCTCGTTGCGCGAAGACTGGTTGCTGTCTTCCTCGTCTTCGTTTTGCGGGTGATTGGCGCGGAAGGTCGCGACTTCGATGATTTCGCGGCCGAAGTGGATGTGCACCAGCTTGAACCGGCGCCCGATGATTCGCGCGTTACGGAATTCGGCCCGTACCTGTTCCGGTGTGGCGCTGGTGGCAACGTCGAAATCTTTCGGTGTGATACCCAGCAGCATGTCGCGCACGCAACCGCCAACCAGGTAAGCCTGATAACCGGCGTTCTGCAGGCGTTCAACGATATTCACCGCGTAGCGGCTGAATTGCGCCTTCTGCAGCGAGTGTTGGCCGCTGTTGAGCACTTCAGGCGTGCTGCGAATGTGTTGCGTAGGACGCTTGGGAGAACGGAATGACTGGAACAGCTTCTTCAGCATGGGATGCACTGTTTGAAGGAATATTCGGCCATAACAGAAGAATGACCGCATGATGGGCGGGGATTCTAGCATTTAGTCGGGGGATGGTGTAGGACACAGCAGATATGAGCTGTAGGCCGCAGGCTTAAAGGCCGGAACGAGCCGATTTACGGGGATTTGCGAATCGCGCAAACCACAAGGGGAGCCGAAGCTCCCCAAGAAGTAGTTGCATGCTCTATTTTTATTTTTGGTTTCGGGCTTCTTGTTTTTGTTGAGTGCCCTCGCCATGAAGCTTTCCTTCATGACCCTCCCAATCGGGAGCCAAGAGCAAACGGATTGCTTTGGTCGCTGAATTGCAGTGATCTTTCGATCCAACCAGTACAGGCTCTGTCTTAGGACAGTTTTTGTTGTTCTCGGCCTGGTCGTGGGGCAAGCCCCAAATACAACGCCTCTCCAAAAGAATCAGTTAGCTGCGCCTCTCGCCGTCTTGTTTTTATTGTGCGTGAGTCGATTCGTCTTATTTTTATTGTCTTGTGCATTGCTTGTTATTGTTCTTGTACCAAACATATAGCAGGGTGCGTGCCAACTTTTTCGAAACCCAATAAAACAAGGGGTTAGGCCGGTTGGCAGGCATTTCGAGGGCCAAAAAAAGCCGGGGCTTCGTTACCGTAAGCCCCGGCTTCTGTTACGTGAAAAAGCTGAGGTAACAGTTTTTTCACAAAGTCACGTGTTACCCGCACATACGACAGGTGCGATTCAGCTTTCGCTGGCCACCCCGGTCTTGCGGCGCGGGATGCCCAGGCGCTGACGGCGCTCCCATAGGCATTTGCGGCTGACCCCGAGCTTGCGGGCCAGCTCGGTTTCGGTCATGTGGTCCTGATGTTCGAGGACGAAATGCTGGAAGTAGTCTTCCAGGGAGAGGTCTTCGGTCGGTTCGTGGTTGCTGTTACTAGTGTTGCCGTTGCCCTGTTGGGGCGCCAGGCCAATGAACTCGTCGTCTTCCAGGTCGCCCAGTTCGATGTCGATGCCCAACAGCTCGGCGGAAATTTCCGGGCTTTCGCACAGGATGACGGCGCGCTCGACGGCGTTTTCCAGTTCGCGAACGTTGCCCGGCCAGGCGTAGTGACGAATGGCTTGCTCGGCATCCGCGGCGAATTTCAGGTCGGTGCGGTTGACGCGCGCACTTTGCCGCGCCAGAAACGCATTGGCGATTTCGTTGACGTCCGCACCGCGTTCGCGCAGGGCTGGCAGCTTCAGCGCGATAACGTGGAGGCGGTAATACAAGTCTTCACGGAACTGGCCGATTTTCGCCAGGCTCTTGAGGTCGCGGTGAGTCGCCGCGATCAGGCGCACATCGACTTTTTGCGACTGCACCGAGCCCACGCGACGAATTTCGCCTTCTTGCAACACACGCAACAGGCGAGCCTGGGCTTCCAGTGGCAGTTCGCCGATTTCGTCGAGGAACAAGGTGCCGCCGTCCGCCGCTTCCACCAGGCCGGCGCGCCCGGCGCTGGCGCCGGTGAATGCGCCTTTTTCGTGGCCGAACAGTTCGGACTCGATCAGGCTTTCCGGAATGGCCGCGCAGTTCACCGAAATCATCGGCGCCTTGGCGCGTTTGGACAGATTGTGCAGGGCGCGTGCCACCAGTTCTTTACCGGTACCCGATTCGCCCTGGATCAGAACGTTGGAGTCGGTCGGTGCCACTTTGCGGATCTTGCCGTACAGGTCCTGCATCGGTGGGCACGAGCCGATAATGCCGATTTCACCGTTGCTGTTGTCGGTACCGGATTTCGCCGCACCGTTGGTGACTTTGCCGGCAACGGCTTCACCACCGGCTTGTACCGTTTGTCGGTCACGCAGGATTCGTGCGGCCGCTTGTAGCATTTCGTCATGGTCGAATGGCTTGGCAATGTAGTCCACCGCGCCCATTTTCATCGAGTCGACCGCCGAGCGCAGGCTGGCATAGCTGGTCATGATCAGCACCGGCGTGCCCTGGGCGAGCTTGATCAACTCCGTGCCAGGCGCGCCCGGCAGGCGCAGGTCACTGATGATCAGGTCGAACGAGGGAATGGTGAAGCGTTCTTGTGCTTCCTGCACTGATCCGGCTTCGCTGACCTGGTACTGGTTACGTTCCAGCAGGCGGCGCAAGGCGGAGCGGATGATGGTTTCGTCTTCGACGATCAAAATGTGCGGCATTGATTCGATACTCTCGACGGTCTCAGTTCACAGCGGACGTCGCTTCGACATGACGCGGCAAGGTAACCCTGATTCGGGTACCGCGTTGGCTTTGAACATCAGCCGGGCTGTCGATGGTGATTTGTCCATAATGCTCTTCAACGATGGAATAGACCAGTGCAAGGCCCAGACCGGTGCCTTCGCCAGGGTCCTTGGTGGTGAAGAATGGTTCGAACAATCGGTCCATGATGCTCGACGGAATACCGCTGCCTTCGTCTTCCACGATCAGGTCGACCGTGTGTTCGCCGGCTTCGCTCTTGACCCGTACCGCGCTGCCGGGAGGCGAGGCGTCACGGGCGTTTGACAGTAGGTTGATCAGTACCTGGGCCAACCGTTGCGGGTCGCCTTCGACCCAGTGATCGGGGTCGCACAGGTTGTAGAACTGCACTTCGAAATTGCGTCGGTTCAGGGCCAGCAGGCCGATGGCATCCTGAGCCACTTCGGCCAGACAGACGGGCTCGTCGCTGTGTTGATGGCTGCCGGCATGGGCAAAGCTCATCAGCGACTGGACGATGCGCGACACGCGTTTGGTCTGCTCGAGGATCTGGCCGCTGATTTCCTTCAGCTCGCCGTCTTCTTCACGTTCTTCGCGCAGGTTCTGCGCCAGGCACGCGATACCGGTAATCGGGTTGCCGATTTCATGGGCCACGCCGGCCGCCAGTCGACCGATGCTGGCCAGGCGCTCGGAGTGCACCAGTTTGTCTTCGAGCATCTGGGTTTCGGTCAGGTCTTCCACCAGTAATACCAGGCCACTGTTGCCCGGCGCGAGGGGTTCGTCGATCGCCGCTTTGTGCAGGTTCAGCCAGCGTGTCTGGCCGTCGAGTGCCAGGTGCTGTTTGTGCAAGTGCTCGTCCGGCAGATTGATGAAACCTTGCAGCAGGTCTTTCCATGGGTCGGCAATGGTACTCAGGCGCGAACCGACCACGCGCTGCGCGGCGATGCCGGTCAGTTCCTCCATGGCCTTGTTCCACATGAGGATCTCCTGATCCTTGGCCAGCGAGCAAACGCCCATCGGCAATTCCTGCAGGGTCTGGCGGTGGTAGCGGCGCAGGGCATCGAGTTCGGCGGCCAGGCCGGTCAGGCGCGAGTGGTAATCCTCGAGGCGGCTTTCGATGAAGTGAATGTCTTCGGTGACGTAGTTTTCGCCGCCGGCCTTGTATGGCAGGAACGTCTCGACCATGTCCTGGGCCACGCTCGGGCCCATCAGGCCGGAGAGGTTGGCCTCGATGCGGTCACGCAGGCGGCGCAGGGCATAGGGGCGGCGTTCGTCGAAAGGCAGATAGAGGTCGCGCAGTGCCTGTTCCACCTCTTTCTGCGCCGCCTTTGCACCCAGTGGCTTGGCCAGTTGCGTAGCGAATTCCTGGGGCGAGGCGGCGTGCAGTTCCCGGCGTTGCGGGCGGCGAACGTTATCCACGGCGCAGGCTTCGGCAGCGCTTGCCTCTTCGGTGCTGGCATTGGTGAACAACGAGATCAGGGTGAACATCAGCACGTTGGCCGCCAGCGAGGCAATCGCCGCCATGTGCCAGCTGGTGTCGTCCAGCACGTAGATCATGTTCAGCAGCGGAATGTAGAAGCCTTGCAGGTTGCCGACCAGCGGCAACAGCATGGTCACCAGCCACACCAGGATCCCTGCCAGCAAGCCGGCGATGAAGCCGCGACGGTTGGCGGTCGGCCAATACAGGACCGAGAGCACGCCCGGCAGGAACTGCAACGTGGCGACGAAAGCGACAATGCCGAGGTTGGCCAGGTCCTGTTCGGCACCGAGCATCAGGTAGAAGCCGTAGCCGGCCATGATGATCGCGACAATCAGCGCCCGGCGGGTCCACTTCAGCCAGCGGTAGATGTTGCCTTCGGCCGGTGGTTGATACAGCGGCAGCACCAGGTGGTTCAAGGCCATCCCGGACAGCGCCAGCGTGGTGACGATGATCAGGCCACTGGCGGCGGACAGTCCGCCGACATAGGCCAGCAACGCCAAGGCCTTGCTGTTGGCGGCTATGCCGATGCCCAGGGTGAAGTATTCCGGGTTGGTGGTGGCGCCGAGCTTCAGGCCGGCCCAGAGAATCAGCGGTACCGCCAGGCTCATCAGCAACAGGAACAGCGGCAGGCCCCAGCTCGCACTGACCAGCGAACGCGGGTTGAGGTTCTCGGTAAAGGTCATGTGATACATGTGCGGCATCACGATCGCCGAGGCGAAGAACACCAGCAACAGCGTACGCCACGGGCCTTCCTGCAAAGGGGTGTGCAGGGCAGCGAGCGCGGTCTGGTTTTGCAGCAGCCACAGTTCAAGCTGTTGTGGGCCGTCGAACACGCCGTAAAGTGCATACAGCCCGACACCGCCGAGGGCGATCAGCTTGATCACCGACTCGAAGGCAATCGCGAACACCAGGCCTTCATGCTTTTCGCGGGTGGCGATGTGGCGGGAGCCGAAGAAAATCGTGAACAGCGTAATCAGTGCGCAGAAACTCAGGGCCACACGATGCTGTACCGGCTCTCGGGTGAGGATACTGATGGAGTCGGCGACCGCCTGAATCTGCAAGGCCAGTAGCGGCAATACGCCGACCAGCATGAAAATCGTGGTCAGCGCACCGGCCCAGGTACTGCGGAAGCGGAAGGCAAACAGGTCTGCCAGCGACGACAGCTGATAGGTGCGGGTGATCTTCAGGATCGGGTAGAGCAGCACCGGCGCCAGCAGGAATGCCCCGGAAACGCCCAGGTAGCTGGACAAAAAGCCGTAGCCGTACTGATAGGCCAGGCCCACGGTGCCGTAAAACGCCCAGGCGCTGGCGTAGACGCCCAGCGACAGGGTGTAAGTCAGCGGGTGGCGAATGATCGCCCGGGGAATCATGCCCCGTTCGCTGATCCAGGCCACACCGAACAGCACCGCCAGGTACGCGGCGCTGATCAGGATCATCTGGGTCAGGCTAAAGCTCATCGGCATCTTTTTGGCTCTGCAGGATGAAGGTCACGACGATCAGGATCAGCCAGAGCAGATAAGGGCGATACCAGGCGCCAGTGGCGTCGATCCACCAATCCATGATGGCCGGGGAAAACAGGTAAATCCCCACTACCAAAAGCAGGACCAAGCGATAGATGTACATCCCGGCCTCTCTTTCTTATGCGTGTGCCCGTAAACGTGCGGCGATGGTAACGGATGGGCGCGCCACTGCAAGTACGATCACAGTAGCTGTGCCTCGGGCAGGCTCAGTGTGCGCGGGATCAGCGAGGCATCCCAGTGGGCAATGCCCCAATTCAGCACTTCCCGTGGGGTGGCGTACGTCAGTTCGGTTCCCGGGTTCTGTCCCAGCGCCCGAAGCGCGCGCAGCAGCAGGGGCGTTGCCTGATCCTCGGTCAAGGGCGGCGAACGGTAGGACTTGCCGAGTTTGTTGCCATCCGGCTGGGTAATCAGCGGGATGTGCAGGTAACGCGGTTGAGGCAGGCCGAGCAGTTCTTGCAGATAGAGCTGGCGGGGCGTGGAGTCCAGCAGGTCGGCACCGCGAACGATATCGGTGATGCCTTGCCAGGCATCGTCCAGGACCACGGCCAATTGATAAGCGTAGAGCCCGTCGCGGCGGCGGATCACGAAATCGCCGACTTCCCGCCCCAGATGCTGTCGGTATTGGCCCTGCACCCGGTCGATGAAATGGTATTCCAGCTCCGGTACGCGCAGGCGGATGGCCGCATCGTCAGTGCCATGGCCGGCATTGCGGCACAGCCCCGGATAAATCCCGTGAAACGGCTCCAGCTGTTTGCGCGAGCAGGTGCAGGCGTAGGCCAGTCCTTGATTGAACAGGCGATTGAGCACCTCGGCGTAGGCATCGTGCCGCTCGCTTTGGCGAACCAGGTCGCCATCCCACTCGAAGCCATAGCTTTCCAGTGCCTTGAGGATGGCGGCCTGGGCGCCGGGTTCCTCGCGAGGTGGATCAAGGTCTTCCATGCGCATCAGCCAGCGTCCGCCCACCGAGCGTGCGTCGAGGTAGGAGGCCAGTGCGGCGACCAGCGAGCCGAAGTGCAGATGGCCACTGGGCGTGGGGGCGAAGCGCCCGATGTAGGGGGAAACGTCAGCGGTCATGGGGTGATGTTACTTTATCTGGACTGGCGCCAACCCCCTGTGGGAGCGGGCTTGCTACCGAGGTGAATCCTGGAAACAAAAACGGAGCGTTCGCACGCTCCGTTCTTCGTTCAAGTCGCAATTATTTGCCGACTTGCTTTTCCTTGATTTCCGCCAGGGTCTTGCAGTCGATGCACAGGTCGGCGGTAGGGCGCGCTTCGAGGCGCTTGACGCCAATCTCGATGCCGCAGGATTCGCACCAGCCGTACTCTTCGTCTTCGATCAACTGGAGTGTCTTGTCGATCTTCTTGATCAACTTGCGTTCACGGTCGCGGGCACGCAGTTCTAGGGCGAATTCCTCTTCCTGGCTGGCACGGTCTGCCGGATCAGGAAAGTTGGCCGCTTCGTCCTTCATGTGGTCCACGGTCTTGTCGACACCTTCCATCAGCTCTTTTTTCCACTGATTCAGGACCTTGGTGAAGTGCTTGCGCATGGGCTCGCCCATGTACTCTTCGCCGGTTTTCTGAACATAGGGCTCGAAGCCGCTGATCGTCTGGTTTTGCTGCTTTGCTTGGGTGGACATGAAATAGACCGCCTCTACTCTTGTAATCCATCTGCGCAGGATTGCTCCATCACCGACACCTGCCGGCCCTGCGGCTGCAAGCGGGCGAACTTACCAGATCAATTCGGGCCGCGCTACTCCCGGATGTCGAGCTCGCGGCACATGGTGCTTGCGAATGACGACAAACCGTTGTCTGGTGGCTCTGGAACCCTGCTCAATTATTGATTTTAGCCAAACCTTGCGCGCGCGCTTGAGTCATTCGTGATCGGAGTTACAAGGCCTCTGACCGCTTTAGGTTCTCGCTCGTTCCTGCGCTTGGGTAGAATCGGTTTTTTATTCCGTTGAAGGAAGGCCAATGGCTCAGCCCTACAGTGCCCGCAGTCGCGCGATCGAACCTTTCCATGTCATGGCGCTGTTGGCGCGGGCCAATGAATTGCAGGCGGCCGGCCACGATGTGATCCACCTGGAAATCGGCGAGCCGGACTTCACCACCGCCGAACCGATCATCCAGGCCGGCCAGGCTGCGCTGACAGCGGGGAAGACCCGTTACACCGCCGCGCGTGGCATTCCCGAGCTGCGTGAGGCCATTTCGGGCTTTTATCAGCAACGTTATGGCTTGAACATCGACCCACGGCGCATCCTCATCACGCCGGGTGGCTCCGGCGCGCTGCTGCTGGCCAGCGCTTTGCTGGTCGACCCCGGCAAGCACTGGCTGCTGGCGGACCCGGGCTATCCGTGTAACCGGCATTTCCTGCGATTGGTCGAAGGCGCGGCACAGTTGGTGCCGGTCGGCCCGGATGTGCGTTATCAATTGACGCCGGGCCTGATCGAGCGTCATTGGGACCACGACAGCGTCGGCGCACTGGTGGCGTCGCCAGCCAATCCGACCGGCACGATCCTGACCCGCGACGAGCTGGCGAAGCTGTCTGTCGCGATCAAGGAGCGCCACGGTCATCTGGTGGTCGACGAGATTTATCATGGCCTGACCTATGGCACCGATGCGGCCAGCGTGCTGGAAGTCGACGACAGTGCATTCGTTCTGAACAGCTTTTCGAAGTACTTCGGGATGACCGGTTGGCGGCTCGGCTGGCTGGTGGCACCCGACGCGGCCGTCGGTGAGCTGGAAAAGCTTGCCCAGAACCTCTACATCAGTGCACCAAGCATGGCACAGCACGCTGCTCTGGCCTGTTTCGAGCCGGCGACCATCAGCATTCTCGAAGAGCGTCGCGCCGAATTTGGCCGGCGTCGGGACTACCTGCTGCCGGCCTTGCGTGAATTGGGCTTCGGGATTGCCGTGGAGCCGGAAGGGGCGTTCTACTTGTATGCCGATATCAGCAAGTTCGGCGGCGATGCCTTCGCGTTTTGTAAGTATTTTCTGGAAACCGAACATGTGGCATTCACCCCGGGGCTGGATTTCGGGCGTTATCAGGCCGGGCATCATGTGCGGTTCGCCTACACGCAAAATCTCGAGCGGTTGCAGGAAGCGGTCGAGCGCATTGCCCGTGGATTGCGGAGCTGGCAAGGCTGATGCGTTTTCATCCTCCCCTCGAAGAAGGGCGCCTGATCCGACGTTACAAGCGTTTTCTCGCCGATATCGAAACCGTTGGCGGCGAATTGCTGACCATTCACTGCCCGAACACAGGCTCGATGCTCAATTGTCAGGTCGAAGGCGGGCAGGTCTGGTTCAGTCGCTCCAACGATCCGAAACGCAAGTTGCCCGGCACCTGGGAGATCGGCGAAACCCCGCAAGGGCGGCTGTTTTGCGTGAACACCGCCCGCGCCAACGGTTTGATTGAAGAGGCGCTGCGAGCGGGCGTCATCACGGAGCTGAACGGGTTTACCGGGCTCAAGCGCGAAGTGGCTTATGGTCAGGAAAACAGTCGTATCGATTTCCGCCTCGATTACCCCGAAGGGCCGGCCTACGTCGAAGTCAAAAGCGTGACCCTGGGGTTCGACGGTACGGCGGTGGCGGCGTTTCCCGATGCGGTTACCCAGCGTGGCGCCAAGCATCTGCGGGAGCTGGCCCACTTGGCCAGGGACGGTATTCGCGCGGTGCAGTTGTACTGTGTTTGCCTTTCCGACATCGAGGCTGTGCGCCCGGCGCAGGAAATCGATCCGGCTTATGCGCAGGCCTTGCGTGAGGCTATTGCCTGTGGGGTCGAGGTGCTGGCCTACGGTGTGCGGTTGAGCCACGAAGAAATGCTGGTCGACCGGTGCCTGGACGTATTGCCGGGTGCTAGAGGCTGATCCAGATACCTTGTTCGTCCTCGCGGCAGGCCACGCTGGTCAAGGCTTGCCCCGCGCAAGGGCCGGCGACGCATTCACCGTCTTCGATCAGGAACAGTGCGCCATGGGTGGCGCACTGGATCAGGCTGTTGCTGGGGTCGAGAAACTGGTCGGGATGCCACTCCAGGGCAACGCCCCGGTGCGGGCAGCGATTGATATAGACGTAAACCTGTCCGCTGCGGCGCACTGCAAAAAACTTTTGGCCATCGATGTCGAACCCGCGGCTGCTGTCATTGACCAACCCGGCGCCAGCGCAAAGCAACTTCATGTCTATCCTCGGTCCCGCAGCTCGTGACTGGATATGTCCGAGCTTGAAGTTTGAATGCTATCAAATGGCTGCCCTGTCCGTCGGGTGCAAGTGCCTTCATCCTGCCAATACTTTTCCACAGGCAAAAAAAGACCCGGCAAGAGCCGGGTCAAATAACCGTGATTAGCCTGATGAGGAGATAATCCGAGAGTCCGAACCAAGGGCTTTTCAGAATATCGACCAGTCTCGCGACCAGTTGTGATAATCATATCGATTCTCATTACCAAGTCAACCGCTGTTTTTCGATTTCTTTGCGATTCGCCGGATTTGTGTCTGCAGGCCTCGTAATCATTGGGTTTCAGGCTGTAAAGCTTCGCAAGCATGTATCAGATCAGTTCTTGTGGCGTGTAGAGATGGCTTCCAGTTGTTTGTTCAGGGCTTCCTTGCGCTCGGCAGGAATGTCATTCCAGTGAACGTCCATCAGTGCGCCTTCAATTGCGTACAACAACACCTTGGACGCCCGAAAACCGCGCGTGCGCACGGCCCGATAAGCATCCACCGCCCCGAGGCGACGCAAGTCCGAAGCGCTATGGATGCCCACGGCATGCAGCCATTGCGCTGACGTCTTGCCAAGATTCTTCAGGTGTTGCAGTTCATCATTCATCAAGCCTCCTTGCGATGGCCGAATGGAGAGCGTGGGCAATCTTCTGAGGAGTGTAGCCATCAGTAGGAAAAGCGTGATTGTTTGCTCGATTACGACGCAAATGCTTCTAAGAAACGAGTATTGGCAGGGCGTGAAAAGTCTATGCGCGCGGGAGGAAGAGTGGGGGAGAGCAAGGATTTAGGGGCGAATATCCCAGCAGTCCAGCGCAGCGCAGGCGCTGGACGTGTAAGGCGGCGAGACGGTGATTATCGGGTGCGATAACGCAATCGCGTGCCGAAGTTCATCGACATCAGGATTTCGTCGGCACTGAGTTCGACCGGAAAGTACGTACCGGAGATCTGCGCGTGAGCCAGGCTCGCGCCTTCCAGGTTCGCTTTGCGAAAATCGATGCCGCGCAAGTCGGCGGAACGGAAGTAGGCGTCGCTGAAATCCACGCCGTCGGCATTCAGCTCGCGCAGGTCCAGCCCCCGGAAATCTCCACCTGCCATGTCGATGGGACCATCCTTGGGGCGTTCACTGTTGAAGCCTTTGATGTCGTCTTTGTGCAGCAGGGCATATAGCGATGTGTCGAGAAGTTTAGGCTGGCTCATGTCGCATCACCTGATGGTTTTATGACGCCAGTATAGTGCCACCATTTGAAGGTCGTGAAGCCAGCGCGGACTTCACGACCGAAATAGTTTCTTACAGGCCTGGCAGGCGCTGGCGAATCTGTTCCACAACGGTATCGAGCGTCCCGCTTTCATTGGTCTGGACGCGCTTGCTGCAGAGGATTTCCGCAGGCGTCAGCGCTTCACGGCTGGTTTGCTGGGCTGCGATAACGGCCAGGGTGGCATCGGACGGGTCTTTCTTGTCTGCCTGGCGCATGGCCAGCCAGCTTTCGATCACGGCCTGTGGCGCATTGCAGTCGAGGATCAGGAAGGGCGCGCCGGTGGCTTCGGCAACCTTCGCTGCACTGTCACGCTGATCATGCTTGAGGTAAGTGGCATCCACCACCACCGGGAAACCCGCACGCAGAATGACGCCGGCGATTTCGTGCAGGCGGGCATAGGTCGCTGCACTGGCGTCGGCGCTATAGATGCCGGCCTGTACGTCGTTCTCGATGGTTTGCTCGCCGAACAGGCGCTTGCGCTCGACATCGGAACGCAGGCGGATCGCACCCAGGGCTTCGACCAGGCGCATGGCGACGTGGCTCTTGCCGACAGCGGAAACACCGTGGGTAATGGCCATGAAACGCGAAGGAATGGTGCTATAGCTTTCCGCCAGGTTGGCGTAGTTGCGGTACTGGCGCAGGGTGGTGGCGCGCTGCACCGCAGTGGCGTCGGCCGGCATGCTGAACAGGGCAACCTTGGCGCGAACCAGTGCGCGGTAGGCTTTATAGAAGTTCAGCAGTTCGAGGCCGCGATAGTCGCCGGTCAGCTCCAGGTACTGGCTGATGAAGCGACGCGCCAGGCACTTCAAGCCGCGATCTTCCAGGTCCATCGCCAGGAAGCCGGTGTCGGCGTAAACGTCGGTAAAGCGAAACGGTTCGTTGAATTCGATGCAGTCGAAGATCACGACCTTGCCGTCGATCACGGTGGCGTTACCCAGGTGGATATCACCGTGGCATTCACGAATGAAACCTTCGGCCTTGCGCTGGGCGAGCAGCGGCTTTAGGCGCTCGAAGCTGCTTTCTGCCCAGGCTTGCAGGGCGTCGAGTTGCAACAGGTCGGCTTTATCGCTGAGGAACGGACGGATCTGTTCGAAGTTCTGCCGCACCGGCGCCATGACGCTGTCCGGGGTGCCGGCTTCGTGCCCGGTCGGCACCTTCGGTGCGTTGAGGTGGAAGCGGGCGATTTGCTCGGCCATCTCGTCGATGTGCGCGGTGGTCAGTTCGCCATTGGCTTGCAGGGTGCTGAGCAAGCCGGTTTGCGGGAACTGGCGCATCTTCAGTACGTATTCGATGGCCGGGCCTTCGCCGCCCAGTTGCGGAGCTTCGGCGCTGCCGGTGACGGGCAGCACTTCGAGGTACAGATCGTCGGTCAGGCGCTGGTTCAGGCGCAGTTCTTCAGCGCAAAAGTGTTCGCGAGCCTCAAGGCTGGTGAAGTCAAGAAAACCGAAATTGACCGGCTTCTTCACTTTATAGGCATAGGGGCCGGTGAGCAGTACCCAGGAAATATGGGTCTCGATGACCTGGAATCCCTCTACAGGATGCGGGTAGAGGGCAGGGTTTTGCAGGGCAGCGATCAGGGACTGGCTCACAGGCGATCCTTCAGAGTCTGGGAAATTCAAGGCCGTCATTATGGCTGCAAGTCCGCCTGACGCAAACCTCGGAGCGCTCCTGTTGAGGATGAATAAAGTGCGTATAATCCGCCGCCATGACTCGTACTCGAACTCCCCGCACCCCAAAAAAACCACCCTCCAAGGGCCTGCGCCCGTGGCTGGGCTGGGCCATTAAACTCAGTCTGGTCGCCCTTGTGGTGCTGGCCGGATTCGCCGTTTACCTTGATGCAATCGTCCAGGAGAAGTTCTCCGGCAAGCGCTGGACCATCCCGGCCAAGGTTTACGCGCGCCCGCTCGAACTGTTCGTCGGACAGAAGCTGAGCCGGGATGATTTCCTGACCGAACTCGATGCCCTGGGTTATCGCCGTGAAAGCGTGGCCAATGGTCCGGGGGCGGCGTCGGTCAATGGCAATACCGTTGACCTGAACACCCGCGGCTTCCAGTTCTATGAAGGCATGGAGCAAGCACAACCGGTGCGGGTGCGTTTCTCCGGCGATTACGTGGCCGAGTTGGCGGGGGCAAAAGGCTCGAAGCTGTCGGTGGTGCGCCTGGAGCCGCTGTTGATCGGTGGCCTGTACCCGAAAAACCTCGAAGACCGGATTCTGATCAAGATCGATCAGGTGCCGCCGTACCTGCTTGAAACGCTGGTGGCGGTCGAGGATCGTGATTTTTATCATCACTTTGGTGTTTCGCCGAAGTCGATCGCCCGTGCAATCTGGGTCAACGGTTCGTCCGGGCGCATGCGTCAGGGCGGCAGTACCCTGACGCAACAGTTGGTCAAGAACTTCTACCTGACCAACGAGCGCAGCCTGAGCCGCAAACTCACCGAAGCGATGATGGCGCTGCTGCTTGAACTGCATTACGACAAGCCCGAAATTCTCGAGGCTTACCTCAACGAAGTGTTTATCGGGCAGGACGGTCAGCGCGCGGTGCATGGTTTCGGCCTGGCCAGCCAGTTCTTCTTCAGCCAGCCGCTGGCCGAGCTCAAGCTGCATCAAGTCGCGCTGCTGGTGGGCATGGTCAAGGGGCCTTCTTCCTATAACCCCCGTCGTTATCCGGAGCGTGCCCTCGAGCGGCGCAATCTGGTGCTCGATGTGCTGCAAGAGCAGGGCGTCGCGACTGCCGAGCAGGTTGAGGCGGCGAAGAAAATGCCTTTGGGCGTGACCAAGCGCGGCAGTCTGGCGGACAGTTCGTTCCCCGGCTTCCTCGATCTGGTCAAGCGTCAGCTGCGCGAAGACTATCGCGACGAAGACTTGACCGAAGAAGGGCTGCGCATCTTCACCAGCTTCGATCCGATCCTGCAGATGAAGGCTGAAGCTTCGGTCAACGACACCTTCAAGCGCCTGGCTGGGCGCAAGGGTTCCGATGACGTCGAAGCGGCAATGGTCGTGACCAACCCGGAGACGGGGGAGGTGCAGGCCATGATCGGCAGTCGCCAGGCCAGTTTTGCCGGGTTCAACCGGGCGCTGGATGCGGTACGGCCGATCGGGTCGCTGATCAAGCCGGCGGTTTACCTGACCGCACTGGAGAAACCAAGCCAGTACACACTGACCAGTTGGCTGTCGGACGAATCCTTTTCGGTCAAAGGCGCGGACGGTCAGGTCTGGAAGCCGCAGAACTATGATCGTCGTTCTCACGGTACAGTGTTCCTCTATCAAGGCCTGGCGCATTCCTACAACCTGTCGACCGCGCGTCTCGGTTTGGCGGTGGGTGTGCCGAACGTCCTGAAAACGGTGGAGCGCCTGGGTGTGACTCGTGAATTCCCGGCCTTCCCGTCGATGTTGCTCGGGGCCGGCGGCATGACGCCAATCGAAGTGGCGACCATGTACCAGACCCTCGCCAACGGCGGCTTCAATACGCCGATGCGCGGGATTCGCAGCGTGCTGACTGCCGAGGGCGAGCCGCTCAAGCGTTATCCATTCCAGATCCAGCAACGTTTCGATCCGGCCTCCATTTACCTGATCCAGAGCGCCATGCAGCGGGTGATGCGTGAAGGTACCGGCAGCTCGGTCTATAACGTGCTGCCAAGGACCCTGACCCTGGCGGGCAAGACCGGTACCAGTAACGACTCGCGGGACAGTTGGTTTGCCGGTTTCAGCCAGGACTTGCTGGCGGTGGTCTGGCTGGGTCGCGACGACAACGGCAAGACGCCATTCACCGGCGCCACCGGGGCCTTGCAGGTCTGGACCAGTTTCATGCGCAAGGCCGACCCGTTGCCGCTGGACATGCCGCAGCCGGATAATATCGTTCAGGCCTGGGTGGACTCGCGAACCGGGCAAGGTTCTGATGCTGGTTGCCCGGGTGCCGTGCAGATGCCGTATATTCGCGGCAGTGAACCACCTCCCGGTGCCGCTTGCGGTGGTGAAAACCCTGCAGAGTCGGTGATGGACTGGGTCAAAGGCTGGATGAATTAAGCAAAGAGGGTTTCAAGTGAACAAGTGGTTGATTCCAGCGGTTGCCGCCGTAGCTTTGCTCAGCGGTTGTTCCAGCGTACAACGTGGCTCGATTCCGGTTGTGGACTCCGGCACCGCCGTGTCCAACAGTGAGCGGATCTCGGCCAATGGCGGTTTCCGCCAGACGACCGTCAAGCGCCCAGCGCAGGGGCAGTCGCAGACCCAGGCGATTGCGCAGGGTGACAGCGGCGTAGTGGTGATGGTGCCAGGCGCGGCAACGACTTCGACGCCGATCAGCACCACGCCGATCACGCCGGGTCCGATCACGCCGGGGCCGATTGACACGTCGCCGGTCCAATCGGCGCCGATCAATCAGGGCAGCTACAGCATGCCGTCGTCGCCAAGCGGGATTCCATCGGCCAGTTCGGGCGGACTTTCTGCCGACGAGCAGTTGGACGGCCCGGTATTGGCTTTGCTGACCACCGCTCAACAGCAACAGGCGAGCGGTGATCTTAATGGTGCCTCCTCCAGCCTCGAACGCGCCCAGCGCGTTGCACCGCGTGAGCCGCAGGTGCTTTACCGGCTAGCCCAGGTGCGCATGTCTCAGGGCGATGCCGCCCAGGCCGAACAGTTCGCTCGCCGTGGGCTGACCCTTGCCAATGGCCGTCCAGCCCTTCAGGCCAACTTGTGGGAGCTGATTGGCCAGGCGCGCGAAAAGCAGGGTGACTCCCAGGGCGCGGCATTGGCTCGTCAGAAGGCCAAGGTAACGCTGTGATGGATGCGCGCTTTCTGAAAATCGCCGATCAACTGTTGTTGATCGAGCGCGAGTTGCGGGTGCAAGGATGGTGGGATGAGGTCTCGCCCTCTGCCGAAGCGCTTTCCAGTGTCGAGCCGTTTTCGGTCGACACACTGGATTTCGAGCAATGGCTGCAATGGATCTTCCTGCCACGCATGAAGATGATCCTCGAGCAGGATTTGCCGCTACCCAACGCTTCGGGCATTCAGGAAATGGCTGAAATGGTCTTTGCCGGGCGCAATGTCCAGGGTAGGGATCGGCAGTTGCAGGTGCTGCTCAAAGAATTCGATCAGCTGATTACCGCGTCCCGCTGAGCCAGAAGCTGCCAGCGTCCGCTGGCAGTTGTTCACAATATCTGTCTATTTTGTCGGCCGTTGCTGGGTAAGTGCATTCGCGTGCCAATTTTTTGCTAAAAGTTGCGCAATCGAAGCTAACACAGGGCTGATTTACGGGTTTTTTCTTGCGTTCTCATGCGCTTAGTAGAATAAAGCACATAGACGACTTGACTTGCGAAGGACGAAACAGAAGAATCCAAAGTCCGCTGTACAGGGACTGCCAGAAGCAGACCCTCTCAGCAGATCATGAGGCGCATATCCGCGTCGACCTGTTACACCCGCAACGCGTTACCTCGCGCTGGGTGGGAAAGCCCCGCAACACTTGGGACGATCCCAATACTTGCTCAGTCAGTGCTGACGTAGTCGGCGACCACCGTCGCTCATGCTCTGCCGAGAAGTAAACCTATTAAGACCCGTTCCATTTTTCGTGGGCGGTATTCTGGCGTTTTAGAGGTGAGCAACGTGGAGCTTTTATCTGGCGGTGAGATGCTCGTCCGCTTCTTGCGTGACGAAGGCGTCAAGTATATCTACGGGTACCCGGGTGGTGCTCTTCTTCATGTCTACGATGCCCTGTTCAAAGAACCGGAAGTGACCCACATCCTGGTTCGTCACGAGCAAGCGGCTACCCATATGGCTGACGGCTACGCCCGTGCCACCGGTAAAGCCGGTGTGGTACTGGTGACTTCCGGTCCTGGCGCAACAAACGCCATCACCGGTATCGCCACCGCCTACATGGACTCCATTCCGATGGTGATCATTTCCGGCCAGGTGCCTAGCACCATGGTGGGTACCGATGCGTTCCAGGAAACCGACATGATCGGTATCTCCCGGCCGATCGTGAAGCACAGCTTCATGATCAAGCACGCGTCGGAAATCCCGGAAGTCATGAAGAAGGCGTTCTACCTGGCACAATCCGGTCGTCCTGGTCCGGTCGTCGTCGATATTCCGAAAGACATGACCAACCCGGCCGAGAAGTTCGAATACATCTTCCCGAAAAAAGCCAAGTTGCGCTCCTACAGCCCGGCTGTTCGCGGTCACTCCGGTCAAATCCGCAAGGCGGCAGAAATGCTCCTGGCGGCCAAGCGTCCTGTGTTGTATTCGGGCGGCGGCGTGATCCTCGGCGGTGGTTCCGCACCACTGACCGAACTGGCGAAGATGCTCAACCTGCCAGTGACCAATACCCTGATGGGCCTCGGTGGCTTCCCTGGCACCGACCGTCAGTTCATCGGCATGCTCGGCATGCACGGCAGCTACACCGCCAACCTGGCGATGCACCATGCTGACGTGATCCTCGCTGTCGGCGCACGTTTCGACGACCGTGTCATCAACGGCGCGTCGAAGTTCTGCCCGAACGCCAAGATCATTCACATCGACATCGACCCGGCTTCGATCTCCAAGACCATCAAGGCCGACGTGCCTATCGTGGGTCCGGTTGAGAGTGTCCTGACCGAAATGGTCGCGATCCTCAAGGAAATCGGCGAGACCCCGAACAAGGAATCCGTTGCCAGCTGGTGGAAGCAGGTTGACGAGTGGCGCGGTGATCGCGGCCTGTTCCCGTATGACAAGGGCGACGGCAGCAAGATCAAGCCGCAGACCGTGATCGAAACCCTGTGCGAAGTGACCAATGGCGACGCCTTTGTGACCTCCGACGTGGGCCAGCACCAGATGTTTGCTGCGCAGTACTACAAGTTCAACAAGCCGAACCGCTGGATCAACTCCGGTGGTCTGGGCACCATGGGCTTCGGTTTTCCGGCGGCCATGGGCATTCAGTTGAGCTACCCGGATGCCGACGTCGCCTGTGTAACGGGCGAAGGCAGTATCCAGATGAACATCCAGGAACTGTCCACCTGTCTGCAATACGGGTTGCCGGTAAAAATCGTCATTCTGAACAACGGCGTTCTGGGTATGGTTCGCCAGTGGCAGGACATGAGCTATGGCAGCCGTCACTCGCACTCCTACATGGAGTCGTTGCCTGACTTCGTCAAGCTGGCTGAAGCCTATGGCCATGTTGGCGTGCGCATCACTGAATCGAAAGATTTGAAGTCGAAGATGGAAGAAGCGTTCGCCATGAAAGATCGCCTGGTGGTGATCGATATTTCGGTCGATACCAGCGAGCACGTCTACCCGATGCAGATCAAAGACGGCTCCATGCGCGATATGTGGCTGAGCAAGACGGAGCGTACCTAATCATGCGGCACATTATTTCCTTGCTTCTGGAAAACGAACCCGGTGCTCTGTCTCGTGTGGTTGGCCTGTTCTCGCAGCGCAACTACAACATCGAAAGCCTGACCGTGGCCCCGACCGAAGACCCGACACTGTCGCGTCTGACGCTCACCACGGTTGGTCACGATGAAGTCATCGAGCAGATCACCAAGAACCTGAACAAGCTGATCGAAGTGGTAAAACTGGTCGACCTGTCGGAGAGTGCTCACATCGAGCGCGAACTGATGCTGGTCAAGGTCAAGGCCACCGGCGCCCAGCGTGCCGAGATCAAGCGCACTACCGATATTTACCGTGGACAGATCGTCGATGTCAGCGCCAGCGTGTATACCGTTCAACTGACCGGTACCAGCGACAAGCTCGACAGCTTCATTCAGTCCATTGGCACCGCCTCGATTCTGGAGACCGTCCGTAGCGGCGTGACCGGCATTGCCCGCGGCGACAAAGTACTCAGCATCTAAACCAAATTAGCGAACGGCCTGAACGGCCTGATATAGGGGAAATTCATGAAAGTTTTCTACGATAAAGACTGCGACCTGTCGATCATCCAGGGCAAGAAAGTTGCCATCATCGGTTACGGTTCCCAGGGCCACGCTCAAGCGTGCAACCTGAAAGACTCCGGCGTTGACGTGACTGTCGGTCTGCGTAAAGGCTCGGCTACCGTTGCCAAGGCTGAAGCCCACGGCCTGAAAGTGACCGACGTTGCTTCCGCTGTTGCGGCTGCCGACCTGGTCATGATCCTGACCCCGGACGAATTCCAGTCCTCCCTGTACAAGAACGAAATCGAGCCGAACATCAAGAAAGGCGCCACCCTGGCCTTCTCCCACGGCTTCGCGATCCATTACAACCAGGTTGTGCCGCGCGCTGACCTCGACGTGATCATGATCGCGCCGAAGGCTCCAGGCCACACCGTACGTTCCGAGTTCGTGAAAGGCGGCGGTATCCCTGACCTGATCGCTATCTACCAGGACGCCTCGGGCAACGCCAAGAACGTCGCTCTGTCCTACGCTGCCGGTGTTGGCGGCGGTCGTACCGGCATCATCGAAACCACCTTCAAGGACGAGACTGAAACCGACCTGTTCGGCGAACAAGCCGTTCTGTGCGGCGGTACCGTTGAGCTGGTCAAGGCCGGTTTCGAAACCCTGGTTGAAGCTGGCTACGCGCCGGAAATGGCCTACTTCGAGTGCCTGCACGAACTGAAGCTGATCGTTGACCTCATGTACGAAGGCGGTATCGCCAACATGAACTACTCGATCTCCAACAATGCCGAATACGGCGAGTACGTGACCGGCCCTGAAGTCATCAACGCCGAATCCCGTCAGGCCATGCGCAACGCCCTGAAACGTATTCAGGACGGCGAATACGCCAAGATGTTCATCAGCGAAGGCGCTACCGGCTATCCTTCGATGACCGCCAAGCGTCGTAACAACGCCGCTCACGGTATCGAAATCATCGGCGAGCAACTGCGCTCCATGATGCCGTGGATCGGTGCCAACAAGATCGTCGACAAAGCCAAGAACTAAGTCACGCACTTGTACGAAAAACGCGGCTTAGGCCGCGTTTTTTCGTTTGGGGGGCCGGTTCTGGTATAAAGCTGCATCGTTTGCGGCCGAACCGTCGTCCCAGACACCTGTCCAAACTTTCCACCCCGTTGCAAGGTAATGTCCATGAGCGAACGCCCCGAAGAGCCAAACCAGGCTTCTGACGCCGAAAGCCTGCTGCCCATCGATGAGCATGTCGAAGAAGGGCATGACGCGGAAGGTCGTAAAGTCCGGCATCGTGGTATCTATCTTCTGCCGAATCTGTTCACTACTGCGAACCTGTTCGCAGGGTTCTATTCCATCATCAACTCGATGAGTGCCCAGGCGGCCTTGAGTGCTGGTGACTCGGGCAATGCGAGCAAGTATTTCGCGTTCGCGGCCATCGCGATTTTTGTCGCCATGGTGCTCGATGGTCTTGATGGGCGCGTGGCTCGCATGACCAATACCCAGAGTGCCTTCGGTGCCGAGTACGACTCGTTGTCGGACATGGTTGCCTTTGGTGTTGCCCCTGCATTGCTGGCTTTCGGTTGGGCCTTGGGTGACATGGGCAAGGTTGGCTGGATGGTCGCCTTCATCTATGTGGCGGGCGCGGCATTACGTCTCGCACGCTTCAACACCCAGGTCGGCACCGCGGACAAGCGCTACTTCATCGGTCTGGCCAGTCCTGCCGCTGCAGGTGTGGTTGCAGGTATCGTCTGGGCGTTCAGCGACTACGGCATCCAGGGTTCCAAGATGTCTTTCCTGGTTGCGCTGATGGTGGCGGCGGCCGGCATGCTGATGGTCAGCAACATCAAGTACAACAGCTTCAAGGAACTGGACCTGAAGGGGCGAGTGCCTTTCGTGGCGATCCTCGCAGTAGTGTTGGTGTTCGCGGTTGTTTTCAGTGATCCGCCGCGCATCCTGCTGCTGGTCTTCCTCGCCTATGCCGCGTCCGGTCCGGTTCAATACCTGTTACATCTTCGTCGGCGTAAAAGCGTCGAGTGATGTAATTTCCCCCATACTCCGCAGTCTGTTGGTGCATCTGTTCTCCAATACTGCGGAGTAGCCATGCTGATCAAAGTCACTAAAGCATCCGACTGCCATGAGTCGGATGTCACGCCTGAATCCATCTATCTTTCTCGACGCAATGTATTGAGTGTTGCTGTTACCGGTTTGGCCGTGAGCGGTCTTCCTCGGTGGGCGGCTGCCGACAATGTGGCGCGTTATGCGGATGTCGAGCCAGGCAAGGCGCCTGTCTGGTTCAGCGAAAAACTTTCCTCGGTCAAGTGGGGGGCAGTTGTCGTCAAGGATGAGGCGATCACGCCGTTCAAGGACGCGACCCACTACAACAACTTCTACGAGTTCGGCACTGATAAAGGTGATCCGGCTGCGAATGCCGGCACACTGAAGACTGAACCGTGGTCTGTGGTGGTGGATGGGGAGGTGGGCAAGCCCGGGCGGTATGCCCTCGAAGACTTCATGAAGCCGTATCAGCTGGAGGAGCGAATCTACCGACTGCGCTGCGTGGAAGCCTGGTCGATGGTCATTCCCTGGATCGGTTTCCCGCTCTCGGCTTTGCTCAAGGAGGTAGAGCCGACCTCGAAAGCCAGATTCATCCGCTTCGAAACCCTGCAGGATCCCAAAAGCATGCCGGGCCAGCGCTCCGGTTTTGCCTTGATCGACTGGCCTTATATAGAGGGGCTGCGACTGGATGAGGCGATGAACCCGTTGGCGATTCTTGCTGTGGGGATGTACGGGCGTGTATTGCCAAATCAGAACGGCGCGCCGTTGCGTCTGGTCGTGCCCTGGAAGTACGGGTTCAAAAGTATCAAGTCCATCGTGCGCATCAGTCTGGTCGGCGAGCAGCCGAAAACCACCTGGCAGAGCATTGCGGCGGATGAATATGGCTTTTATGCGAACGTGAATCCCACCGTTGATCATCCTCGCTGGACTCAGGCCCGTGAGCGCCGCCTGCCTAGTGGCTTGTTCAAGCCCAATGTGCGCGACACGCAATTGTTCAACGGCTATTCAGAGGAAGTCGCCTCTCTATATACGGGGCTCGACCTGAGGAAGAACTACTGATGCGCTATCCGTTTTGGCGTGTCGGTGTCTTTGTCGTGGTGCTGGTGTGGCCGCTGCTGTGGTTGTACCAGGCCCTGGAGGATGTTCTCGGGCCGGATCCGGGCAAGGTGCTGGTCGACCGGCTGGGTTTGGGGGCGCTTGTTCTGCTGCTCGTCATCTTGAGTTTGACGCCTTTGCAGAAACTCACGGGTTGGGCAGGGTGGAATGTCGTGCGACGACAGTTGGGATTGTGGTGCTTTGCCTATGTGCTGCTCCACCTCAGTAGTTATTGCGCATTCATACTTGGGTTTGATTGGTCGCAGCTGGGTGTCGAGTTGCGCAAGCGGCCTTACATTATTGTAGGGGGGGTGGGTTTTCTTGGTTTGCTGGCATTGGCGGTGACTTCCAATCGATACAGTCAGCGACGATTGGGTGCCCGCTGGAAGAAGTTGCATCGCTTGGCGTATGTCATTCTCGGGCTTGGATTACTGCATATGCTCTGGATTGTGCGCGCCGACCTGAAGGAGTGGGTGATCTATGCATCTACAGGTGCATTACTGTTAGTGCTGCGGCTACCGCCTTTGGCGCGTCGAATCCCGCGTCTAATGGCTAAAAAGGGCTCTTCTGCCAAAAAGGCGTAAATAGTGGTTGACGGCAGATTCTGGAAGCCTATAATTCGCCCCACTTCCGGCGCAGTCGAAACGGAAAACTCCTTGGCAAACAATGAGTTACGCAGTTTTCGGCAGCAGGTTGCTTCAGTTCATCGAAGCCGAAAGGGAGTTGAAAG